>CALWDW010000040.1 GCA_944376795.1 uncultured Christensenellaceae bacterium | reverse complement strand
CCAGCAGATTCCCTACCAGCACGTGCGCCTGTCGCGATAATCGCGGGGGAGGGGAGGGTTTTGCGGGGGAGGGAAACCTTTTGAGAAAGGTTTCCCTCCCCCGGGCCCCCACCTTTCTAAAACTTTTGGGGGAAGGGTGGGGAGAGAGTAGAAGGGGAACGGCTGCAAGAAGAGTGCAGTCGTTCCCCTGTTTTTTGTAATTTACAAAACGCGGCGGCGTGTACGGCGCGTTTTGCCCGATGAGGGGTGGCGGCGCTTCGCGCAGCCACTGTGGGGCGCGGGGGCCGCGAAAGGCTCCCGCTTTTTGTAATGAAGGTCGCGGAAAGCTTGCTTTCCGCGAAAAGCCCCCGCAGGAATCCGCGAGGATTCCGAGGAGGCGGGATTTCGCGGGGGAGGGAAACCTTTTGCAAAAGGGCCCTCTCCCCCAAGGGACGTGAACGCAGGAAAAAGCGGGGGCCGCGAAAGGCTCCCGCCTTTTGTAATCAAGGTCGCGGAAAGCCTGCTTTCCGCGAAAAGCCCCCACAGGAATCCGCGAGGATTCCGAGGAGGCGGGAGTTTGCGGGGGAGGGAAACCTTTTGCAAAAGGTTTCCCTCCCCCGGGCCCCCACCCTTCTAAAACTTTAGGGGGAAGGTTAGGGAGTGTATGAAAGGGAACGGCTGGAAGACGAATGCAGCCGTTCCCTAGATTTTCTCAGCAGTCCCTTCCCCCAAGGTTTTGGGGAGAGGGGGTTTGGGGGAGAGGGCCCTTTTGCAAAAGGGCCCTCTCCCCCAAGGGACGTGAACGCATGAAAAAGCGGGGGCCGCGAAAGGCTCCCGCCTTTTGTAATGAAGGTCGCGGAAAGCCCGCTTTCCGCGAAGAACCCCTACCCTTTTCCAGAAAAAAAGAGAAGGCAAAAGCCTTGCGCTGTTTCAATGGATTCCGTATAATACCAGCAAGCATCCGGCGGCATGGGGAACGGACTGCATTCCATGCCCGCCGCACAAAGAGAAAGGGAGGGAACTTCCATGGAAACCATCCAGCCCAAGGATCGGGAAATCCTGCGGGAATTGGCGCGTAAGCAGAGGGACTATGCCCATTCCCCTGAAAATGACGTCATCATGAAGAAATGGCTGGCACTGGGCGCCGGCCGCCGGGAGACGCCGACCGTGCGTCTGCTCTTTTCCAACTTTCCCCATGAGGTGATCACGCCGCGGATGCGCTGCGAGGGCCAGGCTGCCCGGGAAATCGAGGCGACGCTGCTGGGCCGCTTGGTGGGACGGGAGCTCTTTGACGACGACACTCCCATCGCGCCTACCTATGATATCAGCTGGGACACCTATGCCAATCCCTTTGGCATCGAGAGCCATATCACCCGGCCCGATATCGAAAATCCCCAGGGATACCATATCGATCCGGTGATTGAGGACCTGGAGACCGAGATGGATAAGCTGAAGGGCGGATCCTTTGGCGTGGACCGGACCAAGACCCAGGCGCGCTTTGCACTGGTGGGGGAGTTGCTGGGGGATATCCTGCCGCCGCGGATGGTGATGGGAAGCATCAACGCCGGGAATATGACCAACCATTTGGTGATGCTGATGGGCATGGAGGCCTTTTACTGCGCCATGTATGACTGCCCGGAGCAGGTGCATCAGGCCATGGACATGGCCTGTACCCTGTATGAGCAGTATTATGATTTCTTGGAAACCGAGAAATTGCTGCTGCCTACCTGCGGCCTCAGCCCGGTGGCCCAGGAGAGCTTTGCCTTTAACCATGAGCTTCCCGAGGAGAACGTGACCCGTACCACCCAGTGCTGGGGCTTCCTGGAGTCCCAGGAGACAACGGCTGTCTCCCCAAAGGCCTTTGGGGAGTTCGTGTTCCCCTACCAGGACCGGCTGGCGCGGCGCTTTGGCCTGCTTTCCTATGGCTGCTGCGAGCGGGTGGACGCTATTTGGCCCGATTACCTGTCCAAGTGGAAGAACCTGCGCAAGCTCTCCGTGTCCCCCTTCAATAACGAGGCCCAGGTAGGGGAGTTCCTCCGGGGCAGCCAGGTGGCGTTTTACAGCAAGCCCCGGGCCGAATACGTTACCCGGCGGGGTTCTTTGGATGAGGACGCCATCCGGGCGTACTTCAAGGAGGTGGCCCAGCATGCCAGCGGCTGCCTATTTGAGGTGGCCCAGCGAGAGGTGGGCACCATCTACGGGGACTATGAACGGGGCCGCCGGTATGTGCAGCTGGCCAAGGAGACCATCGACCGCTATTGGCAGCCCTAAGGCGCTGGGGCATACGGTGGAAACAAGCAGACGAGGAGGATTGCTTTCATGCAGCACTGCGGGACACAGGAGCTGGAAACGGGGCGCTTGGTTTTGCGGAGATACCGGAGCGAGGACGCCCCGGCGATGTACAGGAATTGGGCCTCCGATCCGGAGGTCACCCGGTTTTTGACCTGGCCCACGCATGGGAGTCCGGAGGTCACCCGGGCGGTCATTGCGGACTGGGTGCAGCGGTATTCCGATCCCCGGTATTATCATTGGGTCATTGTGCGGAAGGCGCAGGAGGAACCTATCGGCAGCATTGCCGTGGTGGAGCTGCGGGAAAATGCCGCCGCCGCCCATGTGGGCTATTGCATTGGCAGGGCGTGGTGGCATCAGGGGATTGCATCGGAGGCGCTGCAGGCCGTGATGGATTTCCTCTTCGACGTGGTGGGCGTAGGGCGGGTGGAGGCGCGGCATGACCCTCGCAACCCCCATTCCGGCATGGTGATGCGGAAATGCGGCATGCGGTATGAGGGAACCCTGCGCAGCGCCGATTGGAACAACCAGGGGATCTGCGACGCGTGCTGCTACGCGCTGCTGCGGGAGGAGCGCTAGGCCCGGCCCCGGGGAACCTTTGCCAATATGGAAAAACCGTCGCGGTATGCTGCATACCGCGACGGTTTTTTTGCAGGGAAATGGAAGGCGCGATGGGGATCACCGCGAACCCAAAGTGGGACCCAGCACGGCAATATGTCCATCCCGAAAGACCAAGGGATCGATGCACACCTGGCGGTCTCCGCTGGGATGGTGGTAGTCGGTGTGTACGTGGTAGACGCAGAGGAGTCCCTGGCCGTCGGGGGCGATGGTTACGCTGTTGTGCCCGGGACCAGAAACCCGCCCCTCCACGTAGGAGACGATGGGATTCTCCGGATACTTCACAAAGGGCCCGTAAGGGCTGTCGGCCCAAGCGCCGCCGATCCCGTAGCGGCGGCTCTGGTAGAAGTTGGCGGAATACATCATGTGGTAGCGCCCCTGATGCTTCAGTACGAAGGGGCCTTCGTTCCAATACTGGTCATCGGCGGGATCCCGTTCCCAGGGCTGGCTGGCCCAGAGCACCCGATGGTGGGGTCCGGTCACCTCCCGGCCGTCACGGGAGAGGCGAGCGACATAGATGTCGGCTTCTTTTTTTCCGTCAATGATCTGGTTGGCGCCCGCACGAGAGTAGTACAGATAGCGCTGGCCATCGTCATCGGTGAATACATGGCCGTCCAGTACGCCATAGCCCAGGTCGAAGAGAGGCGCGGCAGAGACATCCCGGAACGGCCCCAGGGGATTGTCTGCCACGGCCAGCCCGATGCGCAGGGCCTCTTCGGCATGCCCCTTCCACTGGGCGGTGTAGTACATGTAGAATTTCCCGTCCCAGCCATAGACCTCCGGCGCCCAGAAGCAGCTCTCTCCGAAGCTGTCCGGCCCGGGGCGGTAGCAGTAAACGGGTTCGCTCCACTGGGACAGATCGGCGGAATGCCAGACCCGGAAGCCGTCAGGGGCGCTGGTGGCATAGAGGTAGTAGACGCCGTCCCAGCGCAGGACATAGGGATCGCCGATCCCGGTGATGGGCAGGGGATTGGTGAGCATGACGGGACCTCCTTCCGCCCAGGCCTGTTCCGGCAGCGCCGGAGCCAAGGGCTACTTTTTCTGCATGATGATGTATTCTACGCCGTCGGCCGTCCAACCGCCGCGTCGGTTCAGGGAGAAGGGCTCCACCAGCTCCATCAGGGCGGGAAGCTCATCCCGGCGCATCAGAATCACGGCCCGGTCGGTATAATCCCAGGCAAAGGCCTTCAGGCTGCCCTGGCGCGGCTCCATGCCGCAGAAGAGCTGCGCCCCCAATGCCTGGTCCTGGTCCCAGCCCTCGTTGCCGTAGACGCTGAGGGTGGAGAAGGCCCGGCAGCCCTCTACCAGCTCCCGGTCCAGGGCCTGGAGAGCCTCCTCCATGGGCTCGGTATAGGCGGTCATGGCGTTGTATGTGCATTTGCGCTGGTAGTGGGCGCCGGCAGCCAGCACAAAGATTGCGGCCAAGCCCAGGACGGCCCAGCGCAGCCAGCGCTTCTTCACAGCGGAGAAGATACGTCCCCAATAGGCTCCGCAGAGCACCGCCACACAGGGATAGAGAGGAAAAACATACCAAAAGAGTTTGGTGGGGACGAAGGTGAAGGCGACCAGCGGCACCAGCACGCCCAGCCACAGCGCCAGGCGGGCGTAAGGATACTGAGGGGCTTCGGCAGCTTGCAGGAGGGCGGGGAGCTTGCGCCGCCGCTGCAGCAGGGCGATGGCGATACAGACCAGCGCCGCAACGCCCAGCAGGATGACCCACAGGGAATAGTACTGCCATACCAACTTAAAGTAGAAGAGAAGGGGCTCCGCGTGATCCTCCACCGCTTCCTTGGTGCGGTTGACCATATCCACCTCAAACATGGTGGTGAAGAACGTGGCGCCGTCAGCCTGCCAGCGGGCCAGCGCCCAGATCCCAATGGGCAGCAGGCCGGCTACCGCGTACAAATAGTCCCGTACCCGCATCCAGCGCCAGGAGCGGCTGAGGATCCAGAACAACCCGATGACCGCCAGCATGGACAGGGCGTGCCAGCTCTTGGCCAGGAAGGCCAAGGAGAACATGCCCACCGAAAGGGCCAGCCGCCAGCCTTTGCCGTAGCAGGTGGCCAGGAAGTAAATGCTCAGCGTAGTCAGCAGCACGAAGAGCGCATCGGCATCCCCGTTGCGCATGGCGTGTACCTCAGTAAAAAGATAGGTGGTGACGGCGATAATGCCGGCAAACAGCGCGCCGGCCCGCCCGCCCAGCTTGCGGCCAAGGAGAATACAGACCAGCACCACGCCGATGCCCGACAGTGCGGCGTAAAGGCGCAGGCCCCAGGCGTTATATCCGGCTACTTGGTAGCCGGCAGCCACCAGCCAGAAGGACAGGGGCGGTTTCAGGTTCCAGTAATCGTTTTCTTCCAAGTAGGTGTTGACCAAGTAGTCTCCGGATTGGATCATTTCGTAGGCGCTTACGCCATGGCGGGCCTCGTCCCAGTCCCGCAGCGGCGTATTGCCCAGGTTGTAAAGATAGTTGAAGCCCGCCAATCCCAGGATCAGCAGCACCGCCAGCAGGAACGCGCCGGTCCCCAGAAGTTTTTTCGTACGGTCGGTCATGGTATATCCTCCGATGCATCAATTGGCAAAAGTATACCATACTCAAAAGCTCTGTACTATGGCGTGTTATCACCTTCTTGACGTTGTCAAAAGTCAAAAACCTCCAAAAATTGAACATACCCGCCCATGCAGGGAAGGAGAAGGTTGCTTTATACTAGCAATAACCTAGAGCCGGAGTATGCCGGCTCAAAATCGCGACCATGGAGGAATCCGTTATGACCGAACTCCGCTTTGAAGGCTATACCATGCCAGCGGCCGACTTGGGCCCCCTTAACCCTCTCCCCGATCTTGCCGGGCAGCCCGATGCCCATGCCAATATCCAGATTGACCCCAGCGTTACCGCCGAAGAGGCCCAGTACATGGGCTTTGGGCGGATCCCTGGGATTCTGCCCTATATGCTGCAGGACGGGTATAACCGGGTGAAGAAGCCCCGTACCTTCCAGGCTGCGGTGCTGGAGAATGAGCACCTGGTGGCGACCTTCCTGCCGGAATTGGGCGGACGGCTGTGGTCTTTGATCGATAAGCATGAGAATCGGGAACTGCTCCACCGCAATCCGGTCTTCCAGCCGGCCAACCTGGCCCTGCGCAATGCGTGGATTTCCGGCGGCGTGGAGTGGAATATCGGCATGACCGGGCACCATCCCTACACCGTTTCTCCTCTGTTCGCCGCCAAGACCGTACTGTCCGATGGGACCCCCGTGCTGCGGATGTATGAATGGGAGCGGGTGCGCCAGGCGGCCTATTGCCTGGAGGCCTATCTGCCGGAGGGAAGCCGATTCCTGCTGGTACGGATGCGCATCTACAATACCCAGGATCGGGAAATCCCCATGTATTGGTGGAGCAACATGGCCGCCGATGAGAGGGAGACCGTTCGGGTGCTGGTGCCGGCGGATAAAGCCTTCCGCTTCGGTTACGGCGGGAAAATCGCCAAGGTGGACGTTCCCTATGTAGGGGATGAGGACGTCTCCCACAGCACCCAGATCCGCAACTCGGTGGACTACTTCTTTGACGTGCCCAAGGGCCAGCGTAAGTGGATTGCCGCCCTGGAAAACGATGGCAAGGGTATTGTGCAGACCTCAACAAGCCGCCTGATCGGGCGCAAGCTCTTCGTCTGGGGACAGGGCCCCGGCGGAAAGCGCTGGCAGAGCTTCCTGGCCAAGGAAGGCTGTGCTTACATCGAGATTCAGTCAGGCCTGGCCCATACCCAGATGGAGTGCCTGCCCATGCCGGCGGTTACCTGCTGGGACTGGCTGGAGGCCTATGGCAAGATGGAAGCCGATCCTGCCGTAACCCACGGGGAGGATTGGGATGCCGCCTGGAAGAACGTGGACGCCCACCTGGAGGAGATGCTTCCCAATGCTTTCCTGGAGTCGGAGCTGCTGCGCCTGCGCCAAGAACTGGACGGCAAGGATGCCCAGGTTGTGTCCAGGGGCGGCGGCTGGGCCGAGCTGGAGCAGCGCCGCCTGGCCAAGGAAGGAAAGACTATGCCCATTGGCGCCTTGGATTACAGCGGCAGCATGGGCGCCGAGCAGGCGCCGTGGCTGGCCCTCCTGGAAGAGGGCGCCCTACCCTGTCCCTCTCCCGACGAGGCGCCGGTTTCCTACATGGTAGGCCCCGTCTGGCGGAAGCTGCTGGAGGCATCGGTGGCGTCCGGGGCCAGCAGCCACTGGTATGGCTATCTGCACCTGGGCATTATGCGTTTCTATGAGGGGGACGTACAGGGGGCGGTAGAGGCCTGGAAGGCCTCCCTGGAGAAGGCACCTTCCTGCTGGGCCCTGCGGAACCTGGCGGCGGCTTGCCGCCTGGAGAAGGACACCCAAGGCGCGGCGGACTATCTGGTGCAAGCTATGGCGGTGAAGAACGACGTGGAGCGCTTGGCTGTGGAATGCGCCAAGGCCCTGTTGGAGGCCGGGCGGCCCCAGGAGCTGATAGAGGTCATGGAGAAGGCCCCGGCGTGGATCCGCGGCCGCGGCCGGGTGCGCTTCCTGCTCACCAGCGCCTACCTGGAGGTGGGGCGCGTGGACGAGGTCATTGCCGCCTTGGAAGAGGGCATCGAGGTGGACGATATGCGGGAAGGCGAGGTGACTCTTACCGACCTGTGGTTTAAGGCCCAATGCATGCGTATCTCCCGGCAGGAGGGAATCCCCAACGACGAGGCTCTGCGTGCCCGGGTGGAGAAGGAAGTGCCCCCGCCGGCCCACATTGATTTCCGCATGAAGATCCAATAGGGCTGGATCCCCTATAAGTTGGAAAGATGAAGACGGGGGCTTTTCGGGGGAGGGAAACCTTTTGAGAAAGGTTTCCCTCCCCCGGGCCCCCGCCTTTCTAAAACTTTCAGAGGGAGGATGGGGCGGTTCGAAGGGGTAGATTTTTAGCCTCAGGCTGAGAGCGCTTTCGGGAAGCTTGTCCGCTGCAATGAAAATAGAGGAACGGCTGCATGGATCTTGCAGCCGTTTTCTGCGTTCGTCCAGGCGCCCTCTCCCGGAAAGGAACGAACGGATATGGAAATTGCGGGGGAGGGAAACCGTTTGCGAAAGATTTTCCTCCCCCGGGTCCTTTCCTTTCTAAACCTTCGGGGGGCACGGTGAGCTGCATCCATTCCCTACGTTTCCCTCTGCCGATTGAGAGCGCTTTCGGGAAGCTTGTCCGCTGCAATGAGAATAGAGGAACG
>CALWDW010000039.1 GCA_944376795.1 uncultured Christensenellaceae bacterium | reverse complement strand
CCGCGACCCCGCGGCCCGGGCCGCTTCCGCGTCCCTCGCCTTGGGACTTATAGTATACCTCTTCCCCCCTCCCCTTTACAAGGTCAATATCCCGTAAACTCTTCCCTTTCGTTCGGAGTTTCGCAGGTTTTCTCTGATGTTCGCCAGATTTCGTTCGGGGTTTTGGCCGGTTCCTGGCAAATCAAAGGCGCCGAAGGCAAAAGAGCCTCCGGCGCTTGGTTTGCGTACGAACCAGCTACTTTCTCCGCCAGGCCGTGTGTTCTTTCCCGGTATTAGTGAAAGTACCGTTCTTTGGCATCCTGCGAGATCGTGGCCAGCTTTTTTTGGGCCTTCTCCATCGTCTCGTCCTTTACATTAAAGTAGAGCTTAATCTTCGGCTCCGTACCCGAAGGACGGATGATAAAGCGATTCCCACCCTCCAGGGTAAAGATGAGCACATTGGAAGCGGGCATATCCTCCGCATATGGGCTTGATACGCCATTCCCCAGATCCACTGTCTGATGAGTCAAGTGATCGCTGACAGACATTACCCGCACCCCGCCAATCTCCACCGGCGGTGTCTGGCGAAGCATAGCCATGGTATTCTGCATTTTCTCGGCGCCCTCTCGCCCGGGGAAAGCGATATTCAGCACGCCCTCGGCATAATAGCCAAACCTATGATAAATCGAATCCAATGCATCCAAAAGGGTCTTCCCCTGCATCCGGTACCAAACTGCGGCCTCAGCCGCCAGAAGGCTGGCCTGGACTGCGTCCTTATCCCGCACAAAGGGCCCGGCCATGTAACCGAAGCTCTCCTCAAAGCCAAACATATACTGGTACGCGCCGGTTCGCTCGAACTCTTCGATTTTCCCGGCAATGAACTTAAATCCTGTCAACACGGAAAACATGGTCACGCCATAGCTGGCGGCAATGGCATCGGCCATATTGGTAGAAACGATAGATTTTACAACGGCGGCATTGGCCGGAAGCGTCCCCTTTTCTTTGCGCGCGGAGAGGATATAATCCATCAAAATGCAGCCAATTTGATTCCCTGTAAGCAGCACAAACTCTCCGTCAGCGTCTCGCACAGCAAGGCCCATGCGGTCGCAGTCCGGGTCGGTGCCAATGCACAAGTCCGCGCCCGTCTCCCGGGCCAGCGCAATAGCCATATTCAGGGCGTCCTTTTCCTCGGGATTGGGGGTGCGCACGGTGGAAAAATCAGGGTCTGGCTGCTCCTGCTCCTTGACCACGATCACCCCAGGGATACCGGCCTCTCGCAGCACCCGCTGTACGGGGATGCTTCCGGTACCATGGAGCGGCGTATAAACCAGTCGAAAATCCGGATCCACCTGGGCAAAAATCTCCTTCCGGATTGGCAGCTCCAGCACCCGCGCCACATAGGAGTCATCCATTTCCTTGCCAAGGTAGACCAAAAGTCCTGCCTTTTGGGCTTCTTCCAGCTCCATCATGGGAATCCCGGTCAGATCGGTAACCTTGGCGATTTCGGCCGTGACGACATCGGCATCATCGGGTTCCATCTGGCCTCCGCTCTTGCCATAAACCTTGTATCCATTGTACTGCTTAGGATTATGGCTGGCGGTGATCACCACACCAGCGGTGCACTGCAGTTCCCGCACGGCGTAGCTCAGCATAGGCACCGGATGCAGCACCGCGTAAAGATAAACCTTGATCCCGTGGGCACAGAGCACCCGGGCCGTATCCTGGGCAAAGATATCCGAAAACTTTCGGCTGTCATATGCAATGGCAACGCCTGCCGCCATGGCGTCCTTTCCGAGCCCACAGAGGAAATTCGCCAAGCCCTCGGTAGCTTTCCGCACCATATAGCGGTTCATCCGATTCGTCCCGGCTCCGATTACCCCGCGCATTCCCGCCGTGCCAAAGGCCAAATCCTGATAAAACCGGTCCTCGATTTCCGCAAGGTTGTCCCGAATCCCCTCCAATTCACCATGGGTTTCCGGATCCATTCCGGGATCCTCAAGCCAGGCCTGGTATTTCTGCAGATAATCCATCATGATCCTCCTTCAGCGCAGCATCTTCGCCCTCTACAGGCGTTCGTCCATACATAACATCCCAAACCGCCTTGACCCTGGACAGGAACTCCCGCGCATGGTACCAAGGCATCCGCGATACAGGCAGATATCTGTCGCAGGAAACCCCCCACGCACGCATCCCCATACAGCGGGCGTAATACACACCACGGTAGAGATGATAGCGTTGGGTCACCACAATGCAGGACTGCAAGCCATAGGTATGCCGGGCGCGGTAGAGGGAGCTATAGGTATCCAACCCCCATCGATCCTCCACTACCGCCTCGGCAGGCACCCCTTGTTCCCGCAAATAGCTGCCCATCACCGCGGCTTCATCGTAATATGCGCCGCTGTGGGCGCCGGAAACTAGAATTTTGGCCGCCTTTCCGGCACGGTAAAGGGCAACCGCCTGATCCAGACGGTCTCGAAGCATCGAACTGGGGCGCGAACCACGGATTCCCGCGCCCAAAACCAGCACCGCATCGGCCTGGGCATCAATGGCATCTGCCTGGCAGATCCCCGCAGCGCCCCAAACCAGCACCCAAAGGTTAGCCAAAAGGGCCAGAAGTACGACCGTCAATCCGGCGCGCAAAAATCCCAGCCCCCATTTTCTCATTCGCATTGCCCATAGAACTCGCTTTTTTCGCAATGGACAACACCTCACATAGAACACTGCCCTAAATATAGCCCTCCGCACAGAGCAGCTCTGCCGTCAATACGGCGCCGCCAGCCGCACCGCGCAGCGTGTTATGGGACAAGCACACAAAGCGGTAGTCAAAAATGGCATCCTCCCGCAGACGTCCGATGCTGACCGCCATGCCATTTTCCGCATCCCGGTCCAAACGATGCTGAGGACGATCCGGTTCATCAAAATAGTAGAGAAAGGGGGAGGGGGCGCTGGGCAAGCCCAATGTCTGCGGCCGTGCTGTAAACGCACGCCAGCGCTCAATGATTTCTTCCTTGCTGGGTTTACGGTCAAAAGAAACAAAAACCGTAGCAAGATGCCCATCCGTAACTGGCACACGGATGCACTGGGTGGAAATGATGGGTGAGGCAGCCGGGGTAATCACGCCGTTCTCCAGCGTGCCCCAAATCTTCAAGGGCTCCTGTTCGCTCTTCTCTTCCTCCCCAGCGATGTAGGGGATCACGTTATCTACCATTTCCGGCCAGGTTTCAAAGGTCTTCCCTGCGCCGGAGATGGCCTGGTACGTGCTGGCGATCACCCGGTTGATGCCAAACTCCCGCAGAGGATGCAGCGCAGGAACATAGGACTGGATGGAGCAATTGGGCTTCACCGCGATGAAACCGCGTGTCGTGCCCAAGCGGGCGCGCTGGGCGGCGATCACCTTCAGGTGGCCGGCATTGATTTCCGGGATGACCATCGGCACGTCGGGAGTCCCCCGATGGGCGGAGTTATTGGAAACCACCGGGACCTCGGCGCGGGCATATGCCTCCTCCAGCGCCTTGATCTCGTCTTTCTTCATATCCACGGCGCAGAAAACGAAGTCCACCAACTTGGCCATGGCGGCAACGTCCTGGGCGTCCATCACCACCATATCCTTCATTGAAGGCGGGATGGGACGGCTCATGGCCCACCGTCCGCTGACGGCCTCCTGATAGGTCTTCCCTACCGAGCGGCTGCTGGCAGCAATGGCCACCACCTCAAACCAGGGATGGTTTTCCAGCAAGGTAGCAAAGCGCTGACCTACCATGCCCGTGCCCCCTACCAAACCGACTTTATATCGACGCATATTTCTTTCCTCCTTCATGGGCCGCACCCGGCCCCTTCTATCATATCATATATTCCATGGTGCAAGCAATGCCGCATTTCCACATATTGGACGGAAAATGATCCAATTTTACGCCATCGACCCCCAATAATGCACTTTAGACATTACCCTCCTATCGAGTCGTGCGGAAACCCGCCGCATTCCTGCTCCCCAAAGTGCGCCACGCTTTCAGTATATGCCGGAATTTCCGCCGCATCCCCGACGCTTCGCTCTGTGTGCTTGCGAGAATTCCGGCAATCCTGTATAATGGGTGCGAAATCCACCGAGGAGATGCTCATGATACGAATCTGGGTCATGCTGAAAAAGCACAATAAAATCATCCGAGACACCGTGATCGAAACAGACCCACCCGTTCAGGATGGAGATTTTACCGCCCTCTTTGAGAGGATCGGTCAGGCTTTGGACGTTGCCTCGCCCGTCATGCTGGGAAAGCACCGGCGTGAACTGGAGCAATTCTACCACACCCGGTTTTTCCCGGCGGACTTTATGGAGCCAGTCAACTTCGATTGCATGGAATTGGAAATTCTGGTGGATAAGTCCAAAGCCCATCCATGATAAACGGGTATAGCCGCAGCTCCGCAAGGATATACTTGCAGTGTAGAAGCATGGAATATGCAAGTAAGGAGTGATCACAGCATGGACAAAGCGGCTCTCAGCGTAGTTATCATCGGCGCCATCAACTGGCTGCTGGTGGGATTGTTTCAATTCGACTTGGTGGCTTTCCTCTTTGGGGGGCAGGCCGCGCTGCTCTCGCGGATCGTGTACGTCGTAGTCGGCGTCTGCGGTCTGTGGTGCGTAGGTCTTTTGGTACGTCTGTTCCAGCACCCTCACGAGGAAACCGAAGCCTAATCCCTTTGGCAAAGGCATGCCCGCGCGGCCAATCCGCGCGGGCCTTTTTTGTTGCCCGGTAAAAAAGAACCCCCGCCAAGGCGGGGGTTCCAGGCTGCAGACTAATCGTTGGTAAAGGGCAAAAGCGCCATCATGCGGGCGCGCTTAATCGCCACAGAGAGCTGACGCTGATGCGCGGCGCAGGTGCCGGTCATGCGGCAAGGAAGAATCTTTCCACGCTCGCTGATGTGACGGCGGAGACGCACCGTGTCCTTATAATCAATGTGGGCGATCTTGTCCACACAGAACGAGCACACCTTACGACGGCGGCGGCCGCCACGATTGGGGCCTCTACGTTCAAAATCACTCATAGGTTATCCCTCCTTTTCGATGATGCGGAACCATCTGGGATCGGTTATCTAAAACGGCAGTTCCTCGTCAATCTCCTCCATGTCCATGGCCGGGACGCTGGCACGCTGCTGCGGCTGGGTCTGGGGCCTGGGGGCAGTAGGAGCATAATGAGAAGACCCGCCTTCGCCGCTCTCCGAGCGGCTGGTCAGAAATTGCACTTCATCGGCAACGACTTCGGTGACGTAGCGCTTGGAGCCATCCTGCGCGTCATAGCTGCGGGTCTGGATGGAACCGCATACCCCTACTTGGGAACCCTTGCGCAGGTACTTGGCGCAGTTTTCGGCCTGCTCGCGCCAAACAACCACGGGAATGAAGTCGGCCTCCTTTTCCCGGTCGCGGGAACGGCGGCGGTCCACCGCCACGGTGAAGGTGCATACGCTTACGCCGGTATTGGACGTGGTGCGCAGCTCCGGATCCCGGGTCAGCCTACCAATAAGAATCGCTCGATTCACAGCTCTTCACCCGCCTTTTCGCTTTGATGTTTCTTAGGCCTCTTCGTCTTCCAAACGGATGACCATATACCGAACGACATGCTCATCAATCTTGAAGTTACGCTCCAGCTCGGTGGGGAAATCAGGAGCCGACGCGAAATGCATCAGCACATAGTACCCATCGTTCTTGAAGTTGATGGGGTAGGCCAGACGGCGCTTGCCCCAGAGCTTGGTCTCCTCCAACTGGGCGCCGCTGGCGGCCACCAGGTTGTTGAACTTCTCTACCTGGGCGGCGATCGCCTCATCCGTCTGGTCGGCCTCCAGGATATACATGGCTTCGTACTTGTTCATACTCTTCTTTCACCTCCTCGGACTTATGGCCCTGCTTCGATGCAGAGCGAAGATGGTTCCAGCGATAAACTTTACCACATCCCTCGCCGAAAGTCAACTAAAAATTGCCCGTCTCTTCGTGAAAACCATAGGATAACAGGGAATCTCCGCTCTTTATGAGCGGCCTCCCTGTTTCAGGGCCTGGCACGGAAGTCATTCTCTTCCCCAAAGGCGCTTTGGTGAAAAGGAGCCTGGCAAAGCCGCGAAATCCCTGCTACAATGGCAGGGAGAGCAATGCAAGGAGGAAGGCATGGAAGTCATTATAATCCTCGGCTGCCGCGTTCGGGGCAGCACCCCATCCCGCACCCTGGTCATGCGCCTGGAGCGCGCCCTTGCCTACGGAAAAGGGCGTGAGGCCCTCTATCTGGTTTCCGGCGGCCTGCATCCCAAGGAATCCGTCTCCGAAGCAGAGGTTATGGCCGATTTCTTAACCCAGCACGGCATACCCGTCCATCGTGTCCTCCTGGATCCCAGCGCGCGCAGCACCTACGCCAACTTTGCCTCCGCCTCCGCCATCCTGGACGCGCGTCTGGGGCCCGGCCGTTGGGCAGGCGTCTATGTGACCAGCGGCTATCACATTCCCCGGTGCCGCTGGATTCTCCGGTCGCTGCAGCTTCCCCTGCGTCCGGTGGCCGCGCCTTCTCCGGCTTGGAGCCTTCCCTACGACATCCTGCGAGAGGGCTGTGCCCTGATCAAGTACCTGCTCTTTGGCTACCGCCCTCTCCCCCTCTTTGGGCGCCGACAATAGCGGTCCGTCCCATCAAGGATTTCTATTTCTCCACCTTCTCCCATAAAAAAGAACCCGCCCGAGGCATGGCGCCCCGGCGGGTTCTCAATCTTTACTTCACATAGGTGTTCAGGTAAGGTAAATCTTCCTTCGGCGTATCCTTCAGGATCTGGTTAAAGCGGCTCTCCTTCCCGATCCAGAGGCACCACGCCACCAGGAAACCGGCCAGGATCATCAAAATGGCCATACCGCCCAGGACAATCATATAGTCCTGGCTGGTAATATCCTCCAGCAAATGCTCGTAGGACGGCATTTGGATAATATCAATAACAATCCGCATACAGAGAAGAAAGAAACCATAGCACACGCCCCGCGTAAAAATATAGCGTCCCTTTCCTTTCTGCCGGGTCCAGCCCCACTTCAGGTAATACTTGCGATCGCTCTCGTCCATTTGCTTCTTTCGTCCTTTCTCATTCATGGCCGACGTTCACGCACGGCTGCGCCCTCGTCCTATGCCGCATATACCCGTATTATAGGAGATCTTCCGTGTAAATGCAAGCCAGGGGACGGGCCTTCATGATTTGTTCAAAATCCTCTATGCCTGACGGCATTTCCTCCATGGCGCGGCGAAAATACCTGGGGTATGATGGAACCATCCCGTATTGATTCAATATCTGCTTCAGCCGAAAGGAGGAAGTCTATGGAGCAAACCACCCTCTGCGCCCTGGTCACCGGGGCAAGCCGCGGTATAGGCGCCGGTATTGCCCGCGTCCTGGCACAGCACGGCTACGACATCGCCTTCACCTACGCCACCGCCCGGGAGGAAGCCGAAAAGCTTGCCCAGGAGCTTCGCCAGGCTTACGGCCGCCGCGTATTTTTTACCCAGGCTTCGTTGGAAGAGCCGGACGTCCCGCTTCGCACCGTCCGTTGGGCCGTTCAAGCCCTGGGGCATATCAACCTGCTGGTCAATAATGCCGGCGTCACCCTCACAGGAAGCATCCTGTCCATGGACGAAAAGGACATGGAGAAACTCTTCAATCTGGACTTCCGCGCCTACGTCATGTGCACCCGGTACGCCGCCCGTCACATGGTGAAGCATGGCATTCCAGGAAATATCATCTGCATTACCTCAACCCACAGCGTGCAGCCGTATCCCGGAGACAGCATGTACGGGGCGGTCAAGGCCGCACTGAATCGCGCGGCGGAATCCTGGGCTCTGGATTTGGCGCCCTACGGCATCCGGGTCAATTGTATTGCGCCCGGCGCCACCCGCGTGCGGGATTTCGGCCGCTTCAATGCCTTCTATGAGAACCTAGGCCCCAAAATTCCACTGGGCCGCATTGGCACCCCCGAGGAAATGGGAGAGGCTGTCCTCTTTTTGGCGGACAATGAGCGCGCCGGCTATATTACCGGCGTGACCCTAAAAATCGATGGCGGCTTGGTGCTTCCGGGCATGCCGGAAGGCATCGGCATCGACCGCTGGGCGTATGTGCGGCAGGAAAAAACCTGGGATGACAGTGATTTATAGGACGCAGAAAGGAGATCTCATGATTACAATCCGCGATATTCGGGCTATCTGCACAGCCCCCGAGGGCATTCCCCTGGTGGTAGTTAAAGTTGAAACCAGTGAGCCCGAACTCTACGGCCTGGGGTGCGCCACCTATACCCAGCGCTTCCTCACCGTTGCCCACGCGGTGGAAACCTACATGAAGCCGCTTCTTGTGGGCAAGGACGTCTCCCGGATCGAGGACATCTGGCAGATGGCCATGGTCAGTCCCTACTGGCGCAACGGGCCCATCCTGAACAACGCCCTCTCCGGAGTCGATATGGCCCTTTGGGATATCAAGGGAAAGCTGGCCGGCATGCCCCTCTACGACCTATTGGGCGGAAAGGTGCGGGAAGCTGCCGCCGTCTACCGGCATGCTGACGGGCTGACCTATGACCAGCTGGATCAGCGCATCGAAAACTTCCTGGAGGAGGGCGCCCGCTATATCCGGGTGCAGACCGGGGCCTACGGCGGCGTCCACGATGTCAACAGCTACAAGCCTGAGGGCGCCTGCCCCGGCGCTTACTACGATCCCCGGGAATACCAAAGGGGCGTGGTGAAGGTCTTTGAGCACGTGCGAAGCAAGTATGGCTTTGAGGTAGAGTTTCTCCACGATGTCCACGAGCGCATCGAGCCGATCCACGCCATCGAACTGGCGCGGGAGCTGGAGCCCTTCAAGCTCTTCTTTTACGAGGATCCCCTGCCGCCCGAACAGGTAGAATGGTTCCGCCACATGCGCAGCCACACCACCACGCCCATTGCCATAGGGGAGCTCTTCAACCATCCCCTGGAATGGCGCAGCCTCGTCACCGAGCGCCTGATTGACTTCATCCGCGTCCACATCAGCCAAATCGGCGGCATCACTCCCGCCCGGAAGCTGGCTATTTTCTGCGAACAATTTGGCGTGCGCACAGCCTGGCACGGTCCCGGGGACGTTTCTCCCGTAGGACATGCCGCCTCGATTCATCTGGATGTCTCCAGCTGGAACTTCGGCATCCAGGAATGGAACGGTTTCGGCCCCAACAGCTTGGAGGTCTTCCCCGGCTGCCCCACGCTGCGCAAGGGCTACGTCTATCCAAACGACAAACCGGGTCTGGGCATTGACCTGGACGAAAGTTTGGCTGCCAAGTTCCCCTGTGATACCCGCCTTCCCCAGTGGACCAACGCCCGGAGGCCTGACGGCACCCTGGCGCGGCCTTAGGAAGCCAGTCATGAACGCCCGACAGCGCGTACAGGCCGTACTCCGGCACGAGCTTCCCGACAGAGTGCCCATGGGGCTGGGCGGCTGCGAAACCACAGGCCTTCACGTACTGGCCTATGACACATTACAGCGCCTGCTGCATATCCCCCATCATCCGCCCCGCATGGATACCTTTATGTGTAACGCGGTCTTCGAAGAAGATGTGCTCCGGGCCATGGACGGGGATATCCTGCTGCTGGCCTCCCCCCGCATGTGCGGCGCGCCCCTGCGCGGCGCATCCAGCCAAGGGCAGTGGAAACAGGTGCTGCTCTGGGGCCGGTCCATCCGCGTAGCCCTCCGGGAGGAATTCTCGCTGCGCGAGGACGGAACCATGGTCTGGGAATCTTCGGGAGGGAAAGAAATCTGCCTGCCCGGCACATATTTCTTCGACGCCCCCCAGCCCACCGATCTGACGGCGGACTTTACCTATCCCGACCCGGAGGACTACCATCCGGCTGACAGCTTTCCCGACGAGTTCCTCCGGGATCTGGAGGAAACCGCCCGCTGTCTCTATGAGGAAACCGAGTACTCCCTCTGCCTGGGGGAATCCGTCACCGATCTGCAGTACGCTCCCGGTGGGACCGTGGGATCCATGGTGCTCATGCTGGAAGAGCCGGACATCATGCGCGCCTTCCTGCAGCGGAGCGTGGACGCCGCCCTGCGGCAAATCACCCTCCTGGAGCAGGCGGTAGGGCGCTATGTGGACATGCTCTCCATCGCCCACGACTTTGGCGATAACCAAGGCATCACCATCGGCGAGCCCCTCTTCCGTGAAATATACCTCCCCTATTACCGGCAGCTTTTCGGCGGCTGGCACGCACGCACCGGTATGCGGATCAATCTGCACGCCTGCGGGGCCATGGCCAGCATACTGGATGATCTGATTGACTGTGGGCTGGATGTCTACAATCCCGTCCAAATCTCGGCCCGCGGCATGGATCCGGCGGCGCTGAAGGAACGCTTCGGAGATCGCTTGGTCTTCTATGGCGGTGGATACGACTGCCAGCGCATCCCCGTATCCCAAAGCTACGAGGAGGTCTATGCCCAAGTCTCGCAAACGCTGGAAATATTCAAGCGCGGCGGCGGATACCTGTTCGCCGGGGTTCACAATCTTCCTGCCACCGTGCCCTCGCATCATCTTCAGGCTCTTTTGGATGCCTGGAGAGACCACCGTGACTATCTGTAAAACTTTTTATCAAAAAAACGCCCCGCGCGGCCATAAGGCCCTGCGGGGCGTTCCTCGTTGCTTGGGATGTCTGCCATTCCCACTGGGGAACGGTACAGCGTCGGCTTCTGTCCTATAGACGATGGGCTGTTACTTGCGAATGCCCAGCTCCCGGATGATGGTACGATAGCGCTCGATATCCTTCTCCATCAGGTAGTTCAGCAGGCCACGACGCTGACCAATGATCAGCAGCAGGCCGCGACGGGAATGGAAGTCCTTCTTATGCACCTTCAGGTGCTCGGTGAGGTGGTTGATGCGGTCGGTCAGGAGCGCGATCTGCACCTCGGGAGAACCGGTATCGGTCTCGTGAATGCGGTACTTCTGGATAATTTCGGTTTTCTTTGCCTTGTCCATGGGAATCCTCCTTTTTACTGATCCCCGCCGGCCCAGTCATGCGTCGGAGATTCGCAATGCCGCGCCGCGGTTCATTGACATAACAGGTGTATTATAGCACTTCCAGCAAGGTTTGTAAACGCTTTTCCGTATTCTCTGCGTGAAACCGTGCAATCTCCTCCCGGTCACGATCCAGCTGTTCCTGCAGTGCCTGGACCCCTGGAAAAGCAATTTCTCCCCGGGTGTGGCTGAGCAGCTCCACAGCCACCGCATCGCCATAGCCTATGGACAGCTTTTGCCCCAGCACATAGGACTCAATCCGGCGCACCGTGACGTGATCCACGGTGGGATTGACGCCAATATTGGTCATGGCCGGATAGCGGACGCCCCGCCAGACCAGATAGGTCGCATACACCCCGGAAGGCGGCGCCGCTTTGCGCTGGGTTTCCAGGAGATTGACGGTGGGAAATCCAAGGGTTCTGCCCAGCTGCTTGCCGCGCACCGAAAGCCCCTGATATCCGTACCACCGCCCCAGCATGGAGGCTGCCTCCTGCATGCGCCCCTGACTGATCTGCCCGCGGATGGCCGTGCTGGATACCGTCTGCCCGGCAACCCGGAAGGGCGGCACCACCTGGGTAGTAAAGCCCATCTCCGCCCCCATGGCGGCAATAAGCTTCCCATCCCCTTGGGCGCCGGCGCCAAAGCGGAAATTAAAGCCTACGGCCACGTGCCGCAGACGGCCCTGAGGGCTCAGCCTGTGGATAAACGCTTGGGGCTGCATGCCGGCCAGCGCCTGGGTGAAGGGCAGCTCCACCAGCACGTCCACACCCAGCGTCTCCAGCAGCGCGGCCCGCTCCTGCCTTGTGGTAAGCAGGTCGGGCGCGTGGTCGGGATCCAGTATGGTGAGCGGATGCTCCTGGAAGGTTACCACCACCGCGGGGCATCCCAGCCGCCGGGCCGCCGTCTTGAGGGCTTCCAGCAGCGCCCGGTGTCCACGGTGAATTCCGTCAAAGGTCCCGATGGCCACCGCTATTGCTTCGTTCTCCGGAATACGGTCGGTAATGATCATCGCAGCCGTCCTTTATCCTACTTTTGTCATCAGTCATCCAAAATTCCCCTGCCATACAGCAGCTGGTCGATCCGCAAAAGGGCGCCTTGGGCATCGGTTTCCCCGTGACACAGCCCGAAGAACTCCCCACGGCAATAGAGGGTATGCAATCCCGGTGCGGGGATATGCTCCAGGTAGAGCTTCGCGCCATGGCAAAGCGGGCGATAGCACGCATCGGGTGCGTGGAAAGCAGGAAGCCCTGCCAGCGCCTCTTCCATGGACTGCACCGCCGTGTGCAGCTTTCCGGCATCCGCCAGCGCGGCAAGTTCCGCCAGGGTATAGGCTTTCTCCAGCGTATAACTGCCCGTGCGCGTGCGCAGCAGAATTCCCGTGTGCCCCACCGTGCCCAAGGTATGCGCCACATCCCGGCATAGGCTCCTGACATACGTCCCTCGGGAGCAGGCAATCCGCACCATAGCCCGGTGCTGCCGCAGCGCCACCAGCTCCAGGGCATATATCTCTACGGGGCGGCCGGGCAGATCCAGCTCCACGCCCTGCCGCGCCAGATCGTAGAGCTTTTTGCCGCCGCGCTTGATGGCAGAATACATGGGAGGCACCTGCCGGATGGGACCTACCCACTGCTGTAAGGCTTGCCGCACCGACTCCTCGTCCCCCATCCAGGGAATGCGCGCCGTCACCTCGCCCTGAGCATCCAAAGTGTCGGTTTCTACGCCAAAAACGAACTCGCTTAGGTACTCCTTATCGTGCATTCCCAGGATATCAAAGAGCCGGGTTGCCCGTCCCAGCATGACAGGGAGCACGCCGGCGGCGGCAGGGTCCAAGGTCCCTAAATGTCCCACGCGCTTCATACCCGCCATCCGACGCATCACGGCAACCACGTCGCTGCTGGTCATGCCCGCCGGCTTCAGTACATTGACAATCCCATTCATAGATGATACCGCTCTTGGATGGCGGCCAGCAGGGCTGCTTTCCCGTCGGCTGTTGTGCCCGCCACATTCCCGCCGGCGGCATTCCGATGGCCGCCGCCTTGGAACTGGGCTGCCAAGCCGTCCACCGGCCAGCGGCCCCGGCTGCGCAGGCTGAGCTTACACATCCCCGGCGCCTTCTCCTGAATCAGGGCGCCAATCTCAACCCCTTCCACATCCACGGCATAGTTGACCAGCCCTTCACTGTCTGAGGCCTGGGCTCCGCACCGCCGGAGCATATCCAGGTCCAGTGTCAAAATGGCAACCCGTCCGTCAAAGTGCCGGGTCATTGTGCCCAAGCACGCCCCCATCAGGCAGGTCCGTTCCCAGCTGTTGGTGCGGTAGAACGCCTCAATCACCCGATCCGCATCGATGCCGCGTTCCATAAGGCTGGCCGCAATGCGAAGCGTCTGGGGGGTTGTATTGCTGAAACAAAATTTCCCCGTGTCCGTCACAATCCCCGCATAGAGACATGCCCCGGCCTCGGGCGTCAGCTTCCAGCCCATGTGGCAGAGCAGGTCATAGAGGATCTCCGCCGTGGCGCCCCGTTCCTCCACCAGGTTCTCCGTACCAAAACGGGAATTGGTACCATGGTGGTCAATATTGAGAAACACCGCCCGCTGCCCCACATAGCAGGCGGCGCCGCCCAGCCGGCCTTCGTCCCCGCAGTCTACGGCCACAAGGCATTCCATGGCACCCAGGCGCTCCAGATCGGCCGTCACCTCTTGGGCCCCTTCCAGCACGCCCATGTGCCGGGGAATCCCGTCCTGGCAGTAAACAACCGTATCCTTGCCTTGGCTCTTCGACCAGTGCCACAGGGCGAGAGCCGAACCCACGGTATCCGCATCCGGGTTGACATGGCAGACAATGCCCACCGATGCAGCGCCACGCAGTTTATCCGCAATGGTGGTCAAGCTACTCATCCTTTTCCCCCTCCTGGAGCTTCTCCAAGATCTCGGCAATGTGGATGCTGTGACTGATGGAGCTATCCAGCACAAAGTGCAGCTCCGGCACCGTCCGGGTAGACATCCTTCGGCTGATCTGGCTGCGGAGCATGCCTGCCGAACGGCGCAGGGCTTTCATCGCCTTTTCCGGGTCGGCATCTTGCCCATAGATGCTGATATAGACCTTAGCGTGCTTCAGGTCGCTGGTACACTCCACATCCATCACCGAACAAAGGGCCGGAATATCGGGATCCTTTAATTCCTCCCGGATGATGGCGCTGATACACTTTTTAATCTCTTCCGAGACTCTCTGTATACGATGTTTTGGCATAATACTCTTCCTTTACTGCGTACTAAGGCAAACCCGTCCCAACGAAGGGAATCGCCTGGAGGAAAAAATATCCGGGACGCGGCCATGGCGGTCACAACCCGGATATCCAGATTTAAGGGGTTTACTCGGCCGTTACCTCTTCCATAGCATAGGCCTCGATGACGTCGTTCTCCTTGATATCGTTGAAATTCTCCAAGGAGACGCCGCACTCGTAGCCGCTGGCCACCTCGCGGACATCGTCCTTGAATCTTTTCAGCGTCAAAAGCTTGCCTTCGTGGATGACAACGCTGTCCCGGGTTACGCGGACCATGTCGTTGCGCAGAATCTTGCCGTCGGTCACATAGCAGCCGGCAACGGTTCCCACATTGGAGATATTGAAGGTCGTGCGCACCTCGGCGTGCCCATGCACCACTTCCTTGAAGGTGGGATCCAGCATACCCTTGATAGCTTTCTCCATATCTTCGATGGCGTTGTAAATCACCCGGTAGGTCCGAATCTCCACATTCTCCCGCTCTGCGGCAGCCCGGCCATTGGCGTCCGGCCGAATGTTGAATCCGATAATAACTGCGTTAGAACTGGAGGCAAGCATAACGTCGCTCTCCGTAATGGCGCCCACGCCGCTGTGGATGGCCACAATGCGCACTTCGTCATTGGAAAGCTTCTCCAAGGAGGCCCGCACAGCTTCAGCCGAGCCCTGGACGTCGGCTTTGATGATGATGCGCAGCTCCTTCATATTGCCCTGGCTGATCCGATCGAAGAGATCATCCAGCGTAACACGGGAACTGGCCCGCATCTTATCGGCCTTAATCTTCTCCCTGCGCTCGCTGGCCACGCGCTTAGAGAGTTTTTCATCCTCCACGGCATAGAGCACATCGCCGGCCTCCGGCACATCGGAGAAGCCCACCACCTCCACAGGAATGGAGGGACCCGCCTTCTGCACACGGCGTCCCATGTCATCATTCATGGCGCGGACACGGCCCGAGGAGCCGCCGGCCACAATGTAGTCCCCTACCCGCAGGGTACCATTCTGCACCAGAACGGTGGCCACAGGGCCGCGTCCCCGGTTATCCATCTTCGCCTCGACCACCGTGCCCTTAGCGCGCCGGTTGGGATTGGCCCGGAGTTCCTCCACTTCGGAGACCAGCAGGATCATATCCAGCAGGTTATCCAGGCCCTCGCCCGTGGTGGCCGACACCTTAGCAATGATGGCATCGCCGCCCCATTCTTCGGCAACAATGCCGTACTGGGTCAGCTCCTGCAGAATCCGATCGGGGTTGGCCGTAGCCAAGTCCATCTTATTGATGGCAACAATCATCGGCACCTTGGCATCTTTGATGTGGTTGATTGCCTCCACCGTCTGGGGCATAATGCCATCGTCCGCAGCCACCACCAGAACGGCCACATCGGTTACCTGGGCGCCACGGGCACGCATGGCGGTAAAGGCCTCATGACCCGGCGTATCCAGGAAGGTAATCCGCTTATCTCCTCGTACGGTGATACTGTAGGCGCCGATGTGCTGGGTGATGCCGCCGGCCTCGCCGGCAGTAACCCGGGTATTGCGGATCGCATCCAGCAGGGAAGTCTTACCATGGTCTACGTGGCCCATAATGGTCACCACAGGCGGCCGCTCGATCAAGCTCTCGCTGTCGTCATCGCCCTCGCTGTAGGCGTCAATCATGGTTTCTTCAGCGGTTTTGTCCACCTTATGCTCCAAGGTCACGCCAAAGTCCGCCGCCACCAGCTCTGCCATGTCAAAGTCAATTTCCTGGTTGATATTGGCTAAGGTTCCCAAGAGCATGAGCTTTTTGATAATGGCGGCCCCAGGCTTGCCGATCTTCTCGGCCAAGTCCTTAATAGCCACCCGCTCGGTGGTAATCACGGCGTGATCGATGACCTTCTTCTCCGGAACAGGCGCTTCGACCTGACGACGCTTAGGCCGGCGGCCGCCGCGGACGTACTCATCATCCCCCGTTATGGCGGGCGCCATTTCCCGCTGGAGCGCCTTCTTATTCTTCTTGGCGGCATCCTTCTCCGGTTCCCGCTTGTAGCTGTTTTTCTTCGGATCATAATTGGACACCCGCTCCTTTTCCAGGGAAGGCACCAATTCCTTCGCCAGAGCCCGGGAGCTGATTCCGCCACGGGCCGCTCCGCCCGTACGGCGCTGCTGTCCCTGACGCGCAGGCTCGGCATCCTTATCCGGAACCCGATCCCGGCCAAATCCAGGGCGAGGGCCGGCTGGCCGCTGGCCATCCCGGCTATAGGGCGCACGCTGACCACCCTGGACATCCCGGCTATGGGGTGCACGTTGGCCACCCTGGCCGTCCCGGCTGTAGGGTGCGCGCTGACCGCTGCCCTGGCCATCCCGGCTGTAGGGTGCGCGCTGACCGCTGCCCTGGCCATCCCGACTATAGGGTGCGCGCTGACCACTGCCCTGGCTGTCCCGACTGTAGGGTGCGCGCTGGCCGTCCCGGTTGTAGGGCGCACGCTGACCGCTGCCCTGGCCGTCCCGGCTATAGGGTGCGCGCTGACTATCCCGCGGGGCTACACGACCTCCGTCCTGCGAATCCACCGGACGTGGCTGCCGACGGAGACGGGAAGCTTCCTGCGCTTCGCTGTGGGACGCAGCAGGCGCTTCCTCCGGGGCCGCAGGCTTGGCCACAGGTTCAGTCTCCCGCACAGGAGCAGGCTGGGATTCCACGGCGGCCGTATGTATCGGGGCTGCGCTCTCCTGGGCGGCAGCTTCCTGACGGGCCTGTGCCGCTTGGGCCTCGGCGGCAGCTTTGGCCGCCTCCTGCTCCCGACGCTCATTGGCACGGATGGTCTCTTCTACAGTACGCAGATGGGTCGCATGGCCCTGCACTGTCTTCTTCGTCTCACGAATCTTGGTCAGCAGCTCATTGGTAGCGGCCGCCAATTCTCCGGCTGTCTTGTGCACATTCATTTTGCTCATATAACTCTTAGGCACCCCCGTGCGTTTATTTCGATATAGGAAGCAGCTCTCCGATCATCCGGGCAAATCCCGCATCGGTCACCGCCGCGATTTTCCGATTCTCCCTGCCAGTGAGGCGGGAGAGCATCTCCGCCTTGGGCAAATACCGGTAACAGGCCCGGTAATACCCGCACATATGAACCCACTGCTGCTTGGACCGCTCCGAAACGGATGGATCGATTAATACCAGCAGGGCTTCTCCCCTGCGTATTGCATCCTGGCAGCCCTGGGCGCCTGTGACACACCTTCCGGCTCGCAGGCATAGGCCGATAGCTCCCTCAAGGCTCCGGTAGCTGCACTTGTGATCTGCCATATTCCTCCAGCTGCCCGCGCAGGCTTTCATACACCTCAGGGCCAATAGGATGCTCTAGCTGCCGTTCCAAGGCACGGGTTTTGACGGCGCGCTCCAGGCAGGCTGTCTTGTCCCGGCACAGGTATGCGCCGCGGCCCGAAATCTTACCCGTGATATCCACCACGATCTCCCCATCGCTAGCGCGCCGGACCACCCGGATCAATTCTTTCTTAGGATGCCTTTCCCGGCACCCAATACACATGCGCATCGGAATTTTACGCGTTGTCGGCATGATTTCCCCTCTTTAACATAATGATCTGGCATCCCCGGAGAGAAGGCGCCACTCCTCCATGGGCCCTAGAGCATATCCATCGTCTGGCTCTGGCTCTTGATGTCAATCTTCCACCCGGTAAGTTTGGCGGCCAGGCGTGCATTCTGTCCCTCTTTGCCGATGGCCAAAGAGAGCTGGTTGTCTGGCACGATGACGCGAGCAGCCCGTTCCTCCTCATTGACCTGCACCAGGATCACCCGGGCAGGGCTAAGAGCATTGGCAATAAACTCACCGGGGTCGCTGCTCCAACGGATGATATCCACCCGCTCTCCATGGAGCTCAGCGCTAACTGCCTCTACCCGAGCCCCCTTCTGTCCCACGCAGGAACCGATGGCATCCACCTGGTCATCCTTACTGAAAACCGCCATTTTGGTGCGATACCCAGCCTCTCGGGCAATGTTCTTAATCAACACCACTCCGGCATGGATCTCTGGGACTTCCATCTCAAAGAGCCGCTTCACCAGCCCGGGATGGCTCCGGGAGACGATAACCTGAGGCCCCCGCAGTCCCTTGCGCACTTCCACCACATAGACCTTCAGCCGGTCGTTGACGTGATACTTCTCATTGGGCATCTGCTCGCTGGCGGGAATGGTACCCTCGGTGCGGTCGATCTGCACGTAGACCACGCCCTTTTCCACGCGCTGCACCACGGCGGAAAGGATCTCGTTCTCCTTCTCGGTGAACTCCGTCATGATCATGCCGCGCTCGGCCTCGCGGATCCGCTGCACCACCACCTGCTTTGCTGTCTGGGCGGCAATTCGTCCGAAGCTTCCCGGCTTGATCCGTTCCTCGATGACGCCTCCCACATCGGCGCGGTAGTCGATGGCTTTGGCATCGGCCAGGCTGATCTGCTGGCTGGGATCCTCCACCTCCTCAACAATTTTGCGGCGGCGGAAAATCGCCACGTCGCCGGTTTCCCGGTCCACGGCCACGCGGACATCTTCATTGGGCCCAAAATCCCGCTTATATGCGGCGGTCAGTGCCGCCTCAATGGCATCCAGCATAAACTCCTTGCTGATGCCCTTTTCCTTCTCGATATCGGTGAGTGCCATCATAAACTCGGCATTCATACAAGTACTCCCTCCGTTTTCCTACTGCTAAAAATGGATGGCCAGCCGGGCCATGGCAATATTCTTCCGCTCCAGCTGGATCTGCTGCTTCCCCACCTGAAGGGTAACCGTTTCTGCATCATATGCGGCAAGGATTCCGGAGAATTGCTTGGCGCCATGCTGGGCGGCATAAAGCCGGACCTCAATCTCCTTGCCCATGCTACGGGCATAGTCCCGCTCTCGCTTCAGCGGCCGGTCCAGCCCCGGAGAAGACACGGAGAAGTAGTCATGCTTTCCCACGATACTGGGTTCAGCATCCATCAGCGGATCTAAGGCCCGGGTGACCGCCTCGCAATCGTCCAGGGTAACGCCGCCGGGCTTATCAATATAGACCACCAAATGCCAATCCTGGGCCTCTTTGGTAAACTCCACATCCACCAGCTCGTAGCCCATCTCCTCCAGCACGGGTTCGGCGATCCGGAGCGCCGCCTGTTCCACTTGATTATATGCCAATGCCATCCTCCTTCGAACACCTGTGCAGCCTTACAATAAGAAAGAGCGGGTCAGCCCACTCTTCAAAGTTCACGCCTATTCACGGACTTATTATACCATCCCAACCAGCCATTGACAAGCGTTATTCCGGTATCATGGACGAAAAATCCACAAAATCGCTAAGAAAGCAGCCCGGAAATGCATGGCCGTTGCCATCCCGGAGCACATTCCGGCAGCTACAGCATATCAAACAGGGTCAACTGGCTGGTTTCCGGCAGTCCGTCCAGGCAATGGAAACTCCGCAGCAGATCGATCACCGCACGGCTGACATGGCTGCGCTTGACAATATCCTCCACTGAAAGGAAGGCTCCCTCTTCCCGTGCTGCCGCCAGATTCTTGGCAGCGGTAGCCCCTAGGCCAGGCAGGGCCGTAAAGGGCGGACGGATCCCCTTATCGGTAATTAGAAATCTTGTGGCATCAGAGGCGTACAGATCCACCGGAGCGAAGCGTATACCCCGGGCATTCATTTCCTGCACAACCTCCAATATGGTCAAAACATTTTTTTCCTTGACCCCAGCGTCCCGGCCCATAGCGTCAATCCTGGCAATTTCCTGCCGCACCTGGGCGGGGTCCATCATGATGGAGGCGTCAAAGTCGTCGGCGCGAACCGTGAAGTACGCGGCATAGAACGCCAACGGAATATGAACCTTGTACCACGCGATACGCACCGCCATCATGACATAGGCCGCGGCATGGGCCTTCGGGAACATGTAGCCGATTTTCCGACAGGAGTCGGCAAACCATTCGGGCACGTGATGCTCTTGCATAGCCTCTTCCATCTCGGGCTTGAGGCCCTTACCCTTACGCACCGACTCCATGGTGTCAAACGCAACTTTGGCCGGAACGCCATAGGCAATCAGCGCGTTCATAATATCGTCCCGGGTGCAGATGCACTCCTTCAAGGTCGCAATCTTGTTGACGATCAGATCCTGCGCATTACCCAGCCAAACATCCGTCCCGTGGGAGAGCCCCGAAATTCGCAGAAGCTCCGCCATGGTAGTAGGCCGGGTATCCACCAGCATCTGCCGCACGAATTTGGTGCCAAACTCCGGAATGGCCAGCGTACCCGTCTGGCAGTCATGGATATCCTCGGGGGTGATGCCCAAGGATTCCGTTCCGGCAAAAATCTTCATAGTTTCCGGATCGTCCAAGGGAAGGGTCTTGGGATCGATCCCCGTAATATCCTGCAGCATGCGCAGCACGGTGGGGTCATCGTGGCCCAGCACGTCCAGCTTAACCAGCCGGTCATGAAGGGAGTTGAAGTCAAAATGGGTGGTTATAATGCTGGAGTCCTGGTCGTCAGCCGGATGCTGAATGGCGGTAAAATCGTACACCGACATGTCCGCCGGGACCACAATGATGCCGCCGGGATGCTGCCCCGTGGTGCGCTTCACCCCGGTACAGCCCTTGGCCAGCCTGTTCATCTCGGCGTTGGTGGCCACTATATTGTGCTCCGCCAGGTAGTTTTTTACGTATCCATACGCGGTTTTTTCGGCAATGGTGCCGATGGTGCCGGCACGGAATACATTCTTTTCCCCCAGGAGCACTTCGATGTACTTATGCACCCGGGGCTGGTAGTCCCCGGAGAAATTCAGATCGATATCCGGCACCTTATCCCCCTTGAAGCCCAAAAACACTTCAAACGGAATGTCATAGCCCAATTTGGTATACGGCGTGCCGCAGACCGGGCAGTTGGCGTCGGGAAGATCGGGGCCGCAGCCATAAATCGAGGTATCGATATCAAAATCGCTGTGCTTGCAGTTCTTGCAGACATAGTGGGGCGGCAGCGGATTGACCTCGGTAATGCCGGTCATGGTGGCCACCAAGGAAGAACCCACCGAACCCCGGCTTCCCACCAGGTACCCGTCGCTGTTGGACTTAATCACCAGCTTGGCCGCGATGAGGTAGAGCACCGAAAACCCGTAGCCCACGATGGAATCCAGTTCCTTTTTCAGTCGCGCCTCCACGATCTCCGGTAAGGGATCGCCATAGATGGCCTTGGCCGTCGCATAGGAATTGTGCAGCACCTGGTCGGCCGCCCCTTCGATGGAAGGCGCATAGAGCTTGTACGGAGGCAGAGGATCCACCGTCTCAATCCAGCTGTTGATCAGCGCAGGGTTTTCCACCACAATTTCATGTGCCTTCTGCGGCGACAGATAACTGAATTCGGCCAACATTTCTTCCGTGGTGCGGAAGTAGAGGGGGGGCTGGGCGTCAGCGTCCTGGAATTTCTGCCCGTACATCAGGATGCGGCGGTACACCTCGTCCTGCGGATCCAGGAAGTGCACGTCTCCCGTAGCCACCACGGGCTTACCCAGCTCCTCCCCCAAGGCAATGATCGCTTCATTGAGTTTCTCCAGCCCCCGCTGATCCGCCACCGTCCCATTGCGGGTAAGGAAGGCGTTGTTTCCCAGGGGCTGCACCTCCAGGTAGTCGTACCAGGAGGCAATCTCCCGGATCACCTGCGGCTCCGAGCCATGCAAAATAGCGGTAAACAATTCCCCTGCCTCGCAGGCGCTGCCCAATAGGAGGCCCTCCCGCTTCTCATCGATGAGAGATTTGGGCATGCGGGGCTTTCCCTTGTGAAAGTGATCCAGCATGGACCGAGAAATCAGCTCGTAGAGATTTTTCAGGCCCTTCTGGTTTTTGACAAGGATAATAATATGGTGTGCCGCACCCACTTCAGGGTTTTGGGCAATAAGCTTGGTATTGAGCTCCCCCAAGCGCTCCACGCCCTGTTCCCGGGCCATGGCCAGGAGCTTCATAAGGATGTTGCCGCAGACCAGCGCATCGTCATCCGCCCGGTGATGGTTTACCTGGGTAACGCCCAGACGGGAGGCTACATCATTGAGCCTGTGCCGCCGCATGGTGGGCAAAAGCAGCCGGGACAGCTCCAGGGTATCCACCACCGGCGCCGTAATGCTCCGTCCGGCCGCCAAGGCATCCCTCCGCAGAAAGGCCAGATCGAAGCTGGCGTTGTGAGCGGCCAAGGTATCCGTACCGGCAAATTCCAAAAAAGCCTGGATTGCCTGACAACGGTCGGGCGCGTGGGCTACCATCTCATCGGTAATACCCGTCAGATGGGTGATATTGGCCGGAATCGGGATTTCCGGATTGACAAAGGTCTGGAATTTCTCCACCGCCTCGCCGCGCACATAGCGGACGGCGCCTATTTCCGTAATCCGGTCGTGCAGAGGATCCAGTCCCGTCGTCTCGATGTCCAGCGCCACATACCGGCGTTCGGCGCTGTCCTGGTCGGCATCCCGCACCACGTCGGCCCGGTCGGAAACCAAGTAGCCCTCCACGCCCAGGATCACCTTAATTCCAGCCTTTTTCCCGGCGTCAAAGGCGGCAGGGAAAGCCTGCACCACGCCATGGTCGGTGATGGCAATAGCCGGGTGCCCCCACTTGGCGGCGCGCCGGATCACCTTCTCCACATCGGTGGTGGCGTCCATGGCAGACATTTGGGTGTGGAGATGGAGCTCGATGCGCTTTTCGGCTGCCTGGTCCATCTTAGCCGGCGGCGCCTCCGCTTCCCGCATGGCGGTTACCCGCAGGCTGCACTCATGGGCATATGCGTCATAGGCATAGTCCCCGGCCACACGCAGGTAAGCCCCTTCCTTCACCTTCTCCAGAATGGCAGCCGCATCCTTGGCCTCCGCAAAGAACTTGGCTGTAACCGAAGATGTCTGGTCGGTCATATCAAAGGTCACCAAGGTCTTCCCCCCGCGGGTTTCCCGGGTCTCAACCCGAAAAACCTCGCCCTCCACGGCGATGCGCCCGGATTCCTCGTTCACATCCCGCATGGGGATGCAGTCCTCGCGCAAAGAACGCCCAAAGAGCAAACCTTCCTCTGCCGGCTCACGAAAGCGTCCCTTCCTGCGGAACCTTCCCTCTCCGGCGGGGGCCGCACTGCGCACAGGGGCCGGGCGCGGGGATGCACTTCTCGCCCCTTCCTCCGGCGGCGGAGGGGGCGGAGGCGGGGGCACAAACTCCTCTGCGGCCGCCGCAGGCAAAACGATCTGCAGCCCCAGCCCCTCTCCATCAGGCTGCGACCGCAGAAATTCCCGCAGGAACTTGGCTGCCGGTCCCAGTCGCCCGGAGGGATCGGGCATATTTCCTACGAGGCGCACCTGGCCCTCGCTGCACTCGGGCGCCAGATGGTAGAGCGTCTGGGCGTCTTCTGGCGCAAGCCCGCAGTGCTCGGCCGCCCACTCTGCCAGCAGGGGCCAGGAATCCAGGCACTCCTTGACCGATGCAGGGAGGCGCACACTGCACTGCATGTCACAGTTGATGCCATAGCGCTGCCGTACACACTCCCGCACCAGCCCGGCGTCGGCTTCCTCCACCGGCTCCAGCGCCAGGAAGCTGAGCTTATAGCACTGCCGCTTGGGATTGACGCCTGCCCGGAGCAGCCACATGGACAAGCCGCGCTCCGAAGATAGGGCGCAGTGAATATAGTGCTTGTCCTGCTGCAACAAATCCCTTAATTCCGACACAAATACGCCTCCACTTCCTCCAGCAGTGCGGGGAGCAGTTCCCCAATGGGGAGCTTCTTCATGGGCTTGCCCTTGACAAAGAGCAGCCCGTATTCCCGTCCTCCCGCGATCCCCATATCCGCCTCCCGGGCCTCTCCCGGGCCATTGACAATACAGCCCATCACCGCAATCTTCATAGGGATACGGACATGCCGGGTCGCTTCTTCTACCCGGGCGGCCATCCCCGCCACATCAATTCCGCAGCGCCCGCAGGTGGGGCAGGAGATTACCTCTATCCCCTCATGGTACAGGCCCACGGCCCGCAGGATATCCCGTGCCACCGCAACTTCGGGCACAGGATCCCCGGACAGAGAGACGCGGATGGTATCCCCAATCCCGTCCAACAGCAGCGGGGCCAGCCCGGCAGCCGACTTCACCGCGCCATACGCCCGGGTGCCTGCCTCGGTCACCCCCAGATGCAGGGGATAATCCACCGACCGGCTCAGTATGCGGTTGGCCTCCAGGTTGGTCTGTACACTGGTCGCCTTGACCGAGATCACAATGTCTGAGAACCCTGCCTTCTCCAAGGCACACACCTCTTCCAGAGCGCTCTCAGCCAGGGCAGCCGGGGTCGGCCCGCCATGCTTAGCCAGAATATCCCGATGCAGGGAGCCGCTGTTAACCCCAATGCGGATGGGAACCCCATGAGCCTTGGCAGCATCTGCAACATAAGCCACCCGCCGGGCGTTTCCGATATTTCCCGGATTGATTCGCAGCTTGTGAATTCCGGCCTCCACGGCCTGCACGGCCAGAGAGGCATTGAAGTGAATATCGGCCACCAGTGGGACATGCGCACCCTGCAGGATCGCAGGCAGGCTGGCAATGCAGCCCTCGTCATAGACCGAGAGCCGCACAATCTGGCAGCCGGCTTCCTCCAGCCGATGGATCTGGGCCAGCGTAGCCTCTGCGTCCCGGGTATCGGTATTGGTCATCGACTGGATCACAATGGGCGCACCGCCGCCAATGGGAAGGCCGCCCACCCGGACGGCCCGCGTCATCTTTCGTTCCATGTTTGCTTAACCCCATCCTCCCTGGAACAGCCGGGCGATATCCCGGTAGGTCATTACGATAAAGAGCAGTGCAAAGAACGCCAGACCTATGGTCTGCACCACCATCTCTTGCTTGATGGTCAGACGCTTGCGGGTAATCGCCTCTACGCCGTAGAGTACTAGCTTGCCGCCGTCCAGCGCGGGAAAGGGAATCAGGTTAAAGACCCCCAGATTGATGGAGATGAAAGCTACCATGGTGAGAAGCTCGGCCACCGCGCCGGACTTGACGGTGTCGCTGAGGATCGCCACCGTGCCCACGACGCCGGTCATTTCCTCGGCGCCCTGTCCGCGGCTGATCAACCCGCCTAGGAAGGAGAGCAGTTCCTTTACCATGGAACCAATCCATGTAACGGATACCGACGCCGCCGTCCCAATGGGCTGGGGAACATAGACCGTCTTCAGATAAATACCCAGCATATACTGGCCGGTGGATTCATCCAGCCGAGGGGTTACGGTCACTTCCAGCGTCTGGCCATCCCGTTCCACCACCACCAAGGCAGGGTTCTCTCCATTTTCCGCAAAGGCTGCGGAAAGCACATCCCGGTTCCCATCCACCGGGATGCCATTCACCGAAAGGAAAACGTCGTCGGCAAGCAGGCCCGCTTCCTCCGCAGGGGAGCCGGCGTTGACCGAAGAAATCTCGGGCACCACCGTCTGCAGGCCAATGCAGCTGACAATGAGAAACGCGATCACAAAGGCAGTCAGAATATTCATCAGCGGCCCGGCAAAGATCACCAGGGAACGCTTCCAGATAGGGTATTTGTACAGATTGAGATCCCCGCTGTTGATGCTGGCATCGTCGTCAAAGGCGCAATACCCGCCCAAAGGGATGGCTCGAATCGAGTACAGGGTATCCCCGCGTTTTTTCTTCCACAGGGCAGGCCCCATACCCACGGAAAACTCATAAACCGGAATCTTAAAGACCCGGGCCATGCCAAAGTGGCCAAACTCATGCACCAAAATCAGGACGCTCAGCGCCAAGATCGCCAACAGAACCGATCCTATCGTCAAAACACCCATTCTGTCTATCCTCCTACTCGCGGCATAGGAATTCCTCTACGGCCATGGAAGCCGACCGGTGCTCCGTCTGCCTGCATCTCCGCCAGAGATCCGAAAAAGCAGGCGCGGAGTTCTTCGCTTATGCAGGCGTCGCCTACTCCCCTATCCGCTCCCGCACAAAGCGGCGGGTCCGTTGATCCAGGTCTAGTATACCCTCAAGCCCACTAATATCTCCCGCGGGAACGGACTCCATGGCCGCCTCAATACAGCGGGGAATATCCAGAAACCCAATCTTCCCCTGCTGGAAGGCCTCCACCGCCACCTCGTCGGCGGCATTATAGACAATTGTCCTTCCCTGTCCCTGCTCCAAGGCACGGTAGGCCAGCCCCAGCGCGGGGAAGGCCTCGGAGTCCACCGGATGGAATGTTAAGGGTTTAGCCGTCAAATCCAAGGGAGCCATGACGCCGGGCAGCCGCCGGGGATAGGCCAAAGCCAACTGGATGGGCAGCCGCATATCCGGCGGGCTCAGTTGGGCCATAATCGCCCCGTCCCGATACTCCACCATGGAGTGGACAATGCTTTGGGGATGCACCAGCACGCCAATCTGCGCGGGCTCCATAGCAAAAAGATAGTGGGCCTCGATGACCTCCAGTCCTTTATTGACCAGGCTGGCCGAGTCCAGCGTCACCTTGGCTCCCATGGACCAATTGGGATGCCGGAGGGCCTGCTGCACTGTAACATGGGCCAATTCCTCCCGGGTGCGGCCGAAAAAGGGTCCCCCCGAAGCCGTCAGGATCAGGCGCCTGACCTCTTGCTGCGGATTCCGTGAAGCCATCAGGCACTGGAAAACAGCCGAATGCTCGCTGTCCACCGGCAGCACCGGAAGCCCCAAAGAGGCTGCCAAAGGCATCACCAGATGTCCGCCGGTTACCAGGGCCTCCTTGTTGGCCAGAGCCACCTGGATCCCCGCCTCCAGACACGCCAGCACCAGGGGCAGCCCGGCGATGCCCACCACCGCCACCAGCGCCATATCGGCGTCCACTTGCCGGCAGAGGGCCTCCACCCCTGCATTTCCCGAAAAGACGGCCAAGGCAGGCAGTTCCCGTCGCAGCGCTTCGGCCGCCTGGGGATCGGCCATGGCCACCGCCTCCGGGCGGAACCGCCGGGCCTGCTCCGCCAGGAGCCGGACATTGCTTCCTGCCGCCAGACCCGCCACGGTGAATTCCTCGGGCATCCGCTCTATTATATCCAGGGCCTGGGTGCCAATAGAACCGGTGCTGCCCAGGATCAGTATTCTTTTCGCCATTTTCCTCCTATCAGACAGCCACCATCAGTTTCAGCAAACAGATTACGGCCACCGAACCCATAATAATGCTGTCCATACGATCCATGACGCCGCCATGGCTCATGAGTATGGTGCCAAAATCCTTAATCCCGGTGTAACGTTTGATCACCGACGCAGTCAGGTCGCCCACCTGGGCAAAAATGCCCGTACACACTCCGATTGCGGCGTACTGCCAAAGCTCCAGTCCCAAGTAGAACCCGGTCGCCCGACAGAGATATCCCCCCAGCACGGTAATACCCACGCATCCCAGCAGCCCGCCAACGGAACCCTCAACGGTCTTCTTGGGACTGATCTGGGGCGCCAGCTTGTGCCGGCCCCAGCAGCGTCCCGCAATCAGCGCAAAGATATCGCTGACTGACGGAGACAGCAGCGCGATGCCAATACCCACATACGCCAGGGCCTGTGGCTCAAAGTCGTTGATCATCAAAAGCGCCACAAAACCCCAGACCGGGTAAAACATAAGGAACACCGAAATGATGATATCCGAAAACATGCGCTGCGGCAGGAAAACCGCCCAAACCAGATTGATGGTGGTAAGCACCATGTACAGCACCAGGATCCCCTCCTGCCCCATCAGGTAATACATGGGGATCATGCCCAGGATCATGGTAATTCCGGTCCACATACAGGGCTTCATTCCCCCGGCCCGCATGGCGGCGTGCACCTCACAGAAGCTGATCACCCCAGCTACCGCGACAAAAATCGGCAGGGCGATGGGGCGGAAAATAATCACAATGGCTATGACCAGAAGGAGGACAAGGGTCATGATGACGCGGTTAACCACGCGCATCCTCCTCCCCCAGGCCGCCAAAGCGGCGCTGCCTCCCCTGGAATTCCTTCAGCGCCAAGTAATACTGGTACCGGTCAAAATCCGGCCAGTAGATGGACGGCACCACGAATTCTGCATAGGCGCACTGAAAAAGCAGGAAATTGCTGATGCGTTTGTCTCCGCCCGTGCGGATCAACAGATCCACATCGGGCTGTCCCGCCGTATACAGGACATCCGCCACATCTTTCTCGCGGATTGAGGCAGGCTCCAGTTTGCCCTCCACCGCCCTTTGGGCCAATAAGCGGGCAGCACGGGTGATCTCCGCACGTCCCCCATAGTTTACAGCCACGTTCAGGGTGAGGATACGGTTATCCCGGGTGGTGGCGTGCGCCTTCTCCACGGCCTGGGTCAGATCGCGGTTGAGCCGGGAGAGATCACCGATAAACCGTAGACGCACGCCGTTGGCATGAAGTTCCGGCACCTCCTTGATGATGGCATCCACCATCAGGCGCATCAGGGCATCCACCTCATACTGGGGCCGGGACCAATTTTCCGTCGAAAAGGCAAATATAGTCAGCACCGGAATATCCAGCTGTCGGGTCATGCGCACGATTTCCCGCACGGTCTCCACGCCTTGCTTATGTCCGGCGGTACGAGGCAGTCCTCTTGCCTTTGCCCAGCGGCCGTTGCCATCCATGACAATGGCCACATGCCGGGGCAGCGCTCCCTTGCGCAGTTCCTCCAACAAATCCTGCCTTTCCGGTTCCATGGTATCCCCCCCTTGCCGAAATAGAAATAATAGAGGCGGTTTCCCGCGTCGCCCGCCGCTGGCGCAAGAAACCGCTTCATGCTATCCCTTTGCACACGGGTGCACGCCGGGGCGTGTACCAGACCATATCCCGCCGTCGGGGACGCTGCACGTCAGATACGCTCCGGCGGAAAACGCCCCACTGTCAGGCAGACAACGCCATGGTCTTCACGCACACGGATTACCCGCAGCACGTCCCCCTCCTGCGTACCCTTGGCGGGGGTGACGTCCTCCGTCTCCGTACAGGTCACACCAGCGTTGGCCAGGTTCGCCAGAGCCTCCTCCAAAATAAGGCCCTGGCAAAGCGGCAGGCCACCGGTCATACCGACATGATCTCCTTTTCCTTGGCCTGCACCATCTCATCGATGGTCTTGACGTACTTATCGGTGGTCTTTTGGACCTCCTTCTCGCCGCGGGTGAGCTCATCCTCGGTGATTTCGCCCTTCTTCTCCGCCTTTTTCAGCTGCTCATTGAGGTCGCGGCGAATAGCGCGGATGGCGATGCGGGCTTCCTCCCCCAGTTTGCTCACAACCTTAGTCAGCTCCTTGCGGCGCTCCTGGGTCAGCTCCGGAACCACCAGACGGATCACCTTGCCGTCATTGCTGGGGTTAATGCCAAGATCCGACTGGGTGATGGCCTTCTCCACTTCCTTGATCATGCTGGCCTCCCACAGGTTGATCACCAGCACCCGGGGTTCAGGAGCGGATACATTGCCCATCTGGGTGATGGGAGTCGGCGTACCATAGTAGTCCACCAGAACCCGATCCAGGATCTGGGGATTGGCCCGCCCGGCCTTCAGCGAGGATAGCTCCTGTTTCAGGACGCTGATCGTTTTGTCCATACGCTGGGTTCCGTTATTAATACAGTCTTGGTAAGTCATCGTCTTGCCTCCCATATACGGATGGTCGTCTCTGCGTATTGTAAACAATTTCCTTTCAATTTGCAAGGGCCGCCGGAAAAACCCGCCGAACCTAGTTGTAGAACGCGGTGGGAAGCTTCGTCCCAACCCGGGTCCCGATGTCCTCCCCCTGACAGGCGCGCAGGATGTTGCCCCGCTTGTGCAGGTCGAAGACCACAATTGGCACCTGATTATCCATGCACATGGCCAAAGCCGTGGAGTCCATGACCTTCAAGCCATCCTTGAGGGCGTCAATCATGCTAATAGTGCGGTAACGGCGTGCCGTGGGATCCTTCTTCGGGTCGGCAGTATACACGCCATCTACATTGGTCGCCTTCAGGCAGACGTCCGCCTTGATCTCGGCGGCGCGCAGCGCTGCGGCGGTATCCGTAGTCACGAAGGGGTTACCCGTGCCGCAACCAAAGATCACCACGCGGCCTTTTTCCAGGTGACGCATGGCCTTGCGGCGAATATAGGGCTCGGCAAACTGCCGCATCTCCACGGCTGTCTGTACGCGCGTGGGAATGCCCATACCCTCCAGGGCATCCTGCAAAGCCAAGGCATTGATGGTGGTGGCCAGCATGCCCATATGATCGGCGTTCACCCGATCCATGCCGACGCCCAAACGTCCCCGCCAGATATTCCCCGCGCCCAGCACCACGCCCAGCTCTACCCCGGCCTGGAAAGCGTCCTTGATCTGCGTGGCAATATCCTCCAGGGCCTGGGGGTCAATTCCAAAACCCTTGTCCCCCGAGAGAGCCTCTCCGCTGATCTTCAGCAGTACGCGGGTTGCTTTTTTTTCTTCCATACTCAACCTACCTCCGTGGTGTTATTCCTTCCGTTTCCTATAGGGTGCAAAAGGAAGGACCGGGTCATCCTGCTTCCCGTCCTCCCTTCCATTTCCTGATCCGGAGCCTGGCAAAAAAACACGCCAGGCCATGACCTGACGCTTCACTCCCGCAGTACGGGAACCATGTCCGCAGAGAAAAGGCAATATAGATTGCATGACACGCCGTCAAATCATCCCTTATAGTATACCAGAGGCCCCCGGAAAAAGCAACGATACGGGTTTGGTTTTCTCTGCAATGCCTGACGGGTTCCCTGCGGAAGCGCCCTCTGGCCCGCGGCTAGGACATTCAAGCTTCCTCGCCCCTGTTTCTCCAGCAAATTGGGAGCTTATACAAAAGAGCGTTCAACCGCTGACGCGGCCAAACGCCCCTCGTGCAGTCCAAGCCAGGGAAAGCCCTCCCTGCCTCGGCTTACTTCATCTGGCTCATAACCTCTTCCACGAAGTTGTCCTGGCGCTTCTCCAGGCCCTCGCCCATCTCGTAGCGAACGAAACGGCGGATGCTGATCTTCTCGCCAATGGCGGCGACCTGCTCATTGAGGTACTGGGAAATGGTCTTATCGGGATCCTTCACAAAGGGCTGCTCCATAAGGCAGACCTCGCGGTAATACTTGGCGATCCGGCCCTCCACCATCTTGTCAACGATCTTCTCGGGCTTACCCTCGTTCAGGGCCTGGGCACGGAGGATCTCGCGCTCCTTCTCCACGGCCTCGGCAGGAACCTCTTCCTTGGTCACATACTCAGGCTTAGAAGCGGCGATCTGCATCGCGATATCCCGGACAAAAGCACGGAAGCCGTCGTTCTTGGCAACAAAGTCGGTCTCGCAGTTGACCTCCACCAGGACGCCGATCTTGCCGCCCATGTGGATATAGGAGTCTACAATACCCTCGGCAGCAATACGGCTCGCCTTCTTGGCGGCGGCGGCCATGCCCTTCTCCCGCAGGAGCTCCACGGCCTTCTCCATATCGCCATTGGCCTCCACCAGGGCCTTCTTGCAGTCCATCATGCCAACTCCGGTGCGCTCCCGGAGGGTCTTAACATCCGCAGCGGTAAATGCCATAATCATATCCTCCTTAGGACTCTCATCATACTCACAGAAAAGCGTGGGGTAAAAAAGGGAAGAAATCCTTCCCTTCTCAGATCCTATTCGGCGGTCTCCTCGGCGGGAGCCTCTTCCGCAGCCTCGGCGGGAGCGGCCGCCTCCTCCGGGGTGCCCAGTTCCTCGGCGGGCACGGCGGCGTCGTCATTCATCTGCTCGCCCTGGTTGCCCTCCAGTACGGCGTTGGCCATGGCGGAAAGGATGAGCTTGACGGCACGGATGGCGTCATCGTTGCCGGGGATGATGTAGTCGATCTCGTCGGGATCACAGTTGGTGTCCACAATGCCCACGATGGGGATGTTCAGCTTGCGGGCCTCGGCCACAGCCAGGTGCTCCTTGCGGGGATCCACCACGAAGAGGCAGGTGGGAAGCTTGCGCATATCCTTAATGCCGCCCAGGTTCTTCTCCAGCTTATCGCGCTCGGCCTTCAGCTTGATGACTTCCTTCTTGGGAAGCTGCTCAAAGGTCCCGTTCTCCTCCATCTCGTAGAGGCTCTTGAGGTACTCGATCCGCTTCTGGATGGTCTTGAAGTTGGTCAGGGTGCCGCCCAGCCAGCGCTGGTTGATGAAGAACTGGCCGCAGCGCTTGCTCTCCACCTCAATGGACTCCTGGGCCTGCTTTTTGGTGCCGACGAAGAGGATGGAGCCGCCGTTCTCAGCGACCTCACGAACATAGGCATAGGCCTCGTCCACCTTCTTAACGGTCTTCTGCAGGTCGATGATGAAAATGCCGTTGCGCTCGGTGAAGATATAGGGCTTCATCTTGGGGTTCCAGCGGCGGGTCTGATGTCCAAAGTGGACGCCGGCCTCCAGCAGCTGCTTCATGGAAATAACGGGCATGGAAAAACCTCCTTGTTTTTTCTTCCCCGCGCATCTTCTCCCGCAGGAACCGCATAGCGGCAACCCCTGAAAGATCCGCGCAGGTGCGTAATCCTTATATACTATACCAGAACCAACCGTGCTTGGCAAGCATTTTCTTCGGAAAAACGGCTGGTATGTGGAGAAACTTAAGATTCTTGTCCCAGGGCCGCCTCCAGCACGGCGCGAATCTTCTCCTTGGTGGCAGCCCCTTCGTGGAGCTTGACGCCGTCCAGATAATAGGTAGGCACATAATAGTAATCATAGCGGTTAGCCAGCTCGGCCTGCTCGCTCTCGTCAATGCGTTGAATTTCGATTTCTGCAAACGCGGGATTCTCCCGTGTCAGCTCGCGGGTCCAGGCATCCGCCTGGATGCAGTAGGGACAGCTGCGCAGCATGAACATAGTCAGCTTCTTCACGATCTGTTTTCCTCCTCTTCCTTGACGGCAAAAAGCCGCGGGGTAATACGCCCGTCCTCCAACTCCAGGACGGCATAGCAGGGTGCGGGGTACGCGCGCACCGCCCCGGGATTGACTAGCCAAATTCCTCCTTCAAACTCTACCTTGGGCCGGTGTGTATGGCCATAGCAGGCCACCGCAGCCCTCGTCTCCAGGGCCGCGTAATAGAGCCTGTCCAGGGAATACTTGACCCCCAGATGGTGCCCATGCGCCAGATAGAGCAGGTTTTGAGCGTCCAGCCGTTCCAGGCGAACCTGGGGCGCCTCCGCCCGCCAGTCGTTGTTTCCCCGCACCTCCAGCACCTGAGCGGGCAGCAGACTGCGAACCTGTTCGTCCCGAAGGTCCTCCAAGCCGTCACCCAGATGGATCAGCATGTCCACCCGGTCCATGGCACGCAGGACCCGCGCCAGGGCTGCGGGATTCTCATGGCTGTCGCTGACCAAGCCGATACGCTTCATGCCTCAGCCACCAGCTTTTCATAGAGGCTGCGCAGCGCCTGGGCCCGATGGCTGATGGCATTTTTCTCCTCGGGCGTAAGCTCCGCCATCGACTTTCCCAAGGAGGGCAGATAGAACAGCGGATCATATCCAAAGCCTCCGCTGCCCCGATACTCCCGCAGGATCTCTCCCTCACAGAAGCCCATAGCTGTCAGCGGCGGCCGGCCGGGGCGCGTAAGCGCTATGCAGCAGGCGTAGCGCCCCCGGCGGTCTGGCACCCTGGCGGCGGCCAGCTCCCGCAAGAGCTTTTCGTTATTGGCATGATCGTCGCCATGCACCCCCGCATAGCGGGCGGAATACACGCCGGGAGCGCCCAGGAGCGCCAATACCTCCAGACCGGAATCATCCGCCAGGGCAGGCAGACCGGTGGCCTCCGTCACGTAGGATGCTTTCAGCAGAGCGTTGTCCATAAAGGTTTCCCCGGTTTCGGGAATGTCCACCTCCAGGCCGGCCTCCGCCATAGAAAGGATCTCCGGAAAAAGGCCCGCCAAAATGGCCTTAATCTCCCGGATCTTGTGGGCGTTATTGGATGCGATCACCAGCTTATCCACGGAATACCTCCTCCAGGGTTCTGCGCTGAAGCTCCAGCAGCTCTCCCGCGCCCTTTCGCGCCAGGGCCAGGAGCCTGTCCAGCTCCTCCTGGGAAAAGGGGCGTTCCTCTCCGGTCCCCTGCAGCTCAATAAAGCGCCCGGATGCGGTAAGCACGACATTCATATCCACCTGGGCTGCCGAATCCTCCACATACATTAGGTCCAGCCGCGGGATATCCTCCACAATGCCCACCGATACGGCGGCCACCGCCTCCCGTATGGGATTCTTCTCCAGAATTCCCGCTTCCACCCAGCGCCGGCAGGCCAAGGCCAGCGCCACGTAACCGCCGGTAATGGAAGCGGTGCGGGTACCGCCGTCGGCCTGAATGACATCGCAGTCGATATAGATCGAACGCTCCCCTAGGGCCTCAAAATCCATCACTGACCGCAGACTTCGCCCGATAAGCCGCTGGATCTCGGTGCTGCGGCCATCCACCTTACCCCGGGAGCGGGACTTCCGCCGGTCGGTGGAGGCGGGCAGCATATCATACTCGGCCGTCAGCCACCCCTTGCCGGTCCCGATCCGGAAAGGCGCATTCTTTTCCTCCATGGAGGCGGTGCAGATCACCCGGGTTCCTCCCCATTCAATGAGCACCGATCCCGGCGCCGTAGTAATAAAGTCCGGCAGAATCCGCACGGGGCGGAGTTGGTCCAATGCACGCCCATCAGCACGACTCATTGCTATTCCCCCATCCTGATTCCTGAGGAGCCCTCTGGCTTCCTCCGGTTATGATACCAACCTTTAGTATACGCGCTTTTCTTTCCGATCACAACCGGCAGAATCCACAGGCCATGGGGGTTTCCAGAAAAAATCTCCACGGAAAGTCCGCTTTTGAGGCTGCGCTCCTGCCCGTTTTCCGCTTCCGCGGGAAAACGGGTTCCCGCCGCTGCCGTCCCCAGCAAAAAACCGCCGGCAGCGTGCAATTTTATCGCACATTGCCCCGCACCCATGGTATAATGCAAGAAACCATGCAGCCCCATCGTGGGACAGGATGCAAAAGGCCAGCCTTCGCCGCCACGAGTCGGGCTGTAAACCGCAATGCCGTATTGAGGAGGACGCAAGCATGGAAAAGAGTGCGTGGATTCTGCAGGGAGGCTGGGATGGCCACGAGCCGCAGCTCACCTCCAAACGCTTTGCCGGGCTTCTGGCAAAGCATGGCTACGATGTAATCATCCAAGACCGGTTGGACTGCCTGGCCGATCTGGATGCCCTGAAAAAGCTGGACCTTTTGGTGGCCTGCTGGACCATGGGCGAACTGGATCCCGTTTATGCCCGCAATGTCTCCGAAGCCGTGGGGGCGGGCGTGGGCTTGGCCGGCTGCCATGGCGGCATGTGCGATGCCTTCCGCCAGAGCACCGAGTGGCAGTTTATCACCGGCGGCCAGTGGGTCAGCCATCCCGGAGGCGACGGCATCGAATACATGGTCAATATCCGCCACGGCTCCAGTCCCCTGGTGGAAGGGCTCACCGATTTTCCCGTATGCAGCGAACACTACTACCTCCACGTAGATCCCGCCATCGAGGTACTGGCCACCACCCGCTTCCCGGTGGTTCCGTACTACCACAGCGCCAACAAGCCCGTGGATATGCCGGTGGCCTGGACCAAGTTCTGGGGGCTGGGCCGGGTCTTCTACACCTCCTTGGGGCACCACGACGACGTCTTTGACAAGTCTCCCAACGCCCAGGTGCTCATGGAGCGCGGCATGGTCTGGGCCGGCGAGGGAAAAGCCTACGCCGCCGCCCATGGACTTACCGACGCCCCGTTCCTGAATCAGGCCAAGATGTATTAGCAGGCGCACGGCCAACGCGCCCCGACACAGCCAAAGGCTCCCCCGGTGGTACGCGCCGGGGGAACCTTTGCCATGGGGTCTTCGAGAATCCCTTACTGCATCACGTTGAGCCAAGGGCTCTCCTGGGCCCAGGTGGCGACACTGGGCTCATAGGGAATGCCCTCCACACAGATCTGGATATCCTGGATCTCCTCAAACTGCGCCAGGGTCAGCGTCAGCCCCCGCATAGCCAGCCGTTCCATGTTCGGCATGGCCGAAAGCGTCATAAACTCCTCGGAAAAGTTAACCTGTGCGGTGCCCTCGGGATCCACGGTGACATCCACCACCTGGCAGGCAGGCGGCAGCAGGGATACCAGGCCGCTGCCCTCCACCGGAGAGATCAGTTCCTCCACCGCCGTGGCCGGCGTTGCCTCCTGGGTGTCGACAATGCGCCAAACCGGCACCAGATAGGAGCCCACTTCATTGGCAAAGTAGAGCTGCAGCTTCCCCTCGCGGTTCATGGGCGCCCCCATGGGCTCCACGTTGATCAAGGGTTCCGTGTAGGCGGTTTCCACCGGTGTTCCCAGGGGAAGGGAATCCACTGCGTTCCCGTCGATAGTCAGCTGAACGGTATCCACCGTGGAGAACTCCATCAGGGAATTGACAACGCTGATCAGCATGGCGCACTCATCTTCCTTGGTGGCGCACGTCCCGCCCGTGAATCGCAGATCCACATGGGCCACGCCGTCCTCAACGTAGAGGGAACTCTCCGTCCCTTCAGGCAGCGGCGCAATCAGTCCCCGAGCCGCCAGCCGCAGGTCGTCCTCCGTCCCCGCCGTCAGATAGGAGAGTACCACCTCGCCCATGCCCTCGCTCCAAGGAATGGTCCGCATCACCGGTATGATATATCCGCTGGCATCGCGGTAATAAAGCTGTGTCTCCCGCGTGTTCTGGGCGCCCTCCGTATAGGAGGCCTGGGCCGCCTCCTTCTCCAGCTCACTGGCCGTAGGAACGTATTCCTCCGGCTCCTCCAGCTTGGGCACCCCCGCACAGGCGCCGCACAGCGTCATCACGGCGGCCAGGGCAGCCGCCGCCACACTCTTCTTCATCCAACCGTGCCATTTCATAGGCTCTTACCTCCTCTGTCACCCTATGGAGTACACTATGAAGCAAGTCCCAACGGTATGCACGCCCGCCAAGAAAGCCGCACCCAAGGATTTGCACCGTGCGGGGGCATCGTGTATAATGGCTTCATGATGGAAAGGAGGTATCGCCATGCCTCTCGATGCGTTTACCCTGCGGGCCCTCAGCCGGGAGCTGCACCAGCGCTTGGCAGGCGGCCGTATTGATAAAGTTCTTCAGCCGGAAAAGGACGAGGTACACCTGGTTATTCGCAGCCAAGGGGTCAATTACCGCCTGCTGCTTTCCTCCAGCGCTGCCTCGCCCCGGGTCCACCTTACCGAGGATGTGAAGCCCAATCCCCTCTCCGCTCCGATGTTCTGCATGCTGCTGCGCAAAAAACTCCTGGGCGGGCAAATCCTCTCCGTTGCGCAGCTGGGGATGGAGCGCATCCTCTGCATCTCCATCCGCGCCGCCAACGAGCTGGGCGTGGATACGCAGCTCACCCTCCACTGCGAGATCATGGGCCGGCACAGCAATATCATACTGACCGATGAGAACCAGCGCATTTTGGAATGCATCAAGCACGTGGGCGAGGACCGAAGCCGGGTCCGGGAAGTACTCCCCGGACTCGTCTACCAACTTCCCCCGCCTGTGGACCGAATGGATCCCTTAGCGATGGACGAAGAGGACTTCGCCCGGCTCTTGTCCGCCGGGGATCCCCGGCCTGCTGCCCAGTACCTAGCCGGACACCTGGCGGGGCTTTCCCTCCCCACCGCCCGACTCCTGGCCGCGGGGGCATTGTCTGACCCGGATGCCCCCTTGCTCCGGCTGGAGGAGGCGGAAAAGGCGTGCCTCGCCCGCTATCTGGCCGCCCAGTATCGCCGTCTAACGGAAGGCGTATGCCAGCCCCTGCTGATCTGCGATCCCGGCCAGGATGCGCCTTTGGACTTTACCGCGGCTCCCAACACGCTGTATCCTCCCGACTGGGCGCATCCCATGCCCAGCCTGAGCGCCGCCATGGACGCCTTCTACCGGGAGCGGGACCGTGCCGAAAGGATGCGGGAGCGCACCCACCGCATGCAGCAGGTCGTAACCACCGTACTGGAGCGGGACTATCGCAAGCTGGACAAGCAGCTGCGCACCCTGGACGGGGCGGAACGCCTGCAGGAGTACCGCCTCTACGGAGAACTGCTCACCGCCTACCAGCATCTGGCCCAAAAAGGCCAGCACAGCGTGGAGGTCCCCAATTACTATGAGGAGGACCAAAGGCCGGTATCCATCCCCCTGGACCCCACCAAAGGGCCCCTGGAAAATGCCAACGCCTACTACAAAAAGTACCGTAAAGCCAAAACAGCCTTGGACCTGGTCAAGGCCCAAATGGCGGAAAACCAAGAGGAAATCGCCTACCTGGAATCTGTCTCCCTCCAGCTGCGCCAGTGTGCCAGCGAGAGCGAGGTGCAGGAAATCCACCAGGAGCTGGTGCAGCAAGGCTACCTGAAGGCAGGCCGCCAAAAGGGAGAAAAGCGCCTCCCCCCCAGCCGCCCGCTCCACTATATCAGCGAGGATGGCTACGACATCTACGTCGGCCGGAACAATCAGCAAAACGATCAGCTGACCTTGCGCTTTGCCCGCGGCGACGATATGTGGCTGCATACCCAGAAGATTCCCGGCTCCCACGTCATTGTCAAGGCCCGGGAGGGCAGCGTCTCTTCGACAGCCTTGGCCCAGGCGGTACTGCTGGCCGCCTGGTACAGCAAGGCCCAGGGCTCCTCCTCCATTCCGGTGGACTATACCCGCAAAAAATATGTCAAAAAGCCCTCCGGCGCAAAGCCTGGTTTTGTCATCTATACCACCCAGCAGACCGCCTACGTAACCCCCGAAGCCTCCCAGATCCACAGCATGCGGCTGGCGGAGGACGCGGAGCCCCGCCGGTCTTAAATTAAATCCAGCGTATCCCCCGCAAAAAACAGCGCCGCCCGAGAAAAGGCTCCTACGCCTTTCCAGACGACGCTGTCTTGATATGGAAGTGCCGGCGGCCTTGCTACGCCAGCCGGGACACAGCCTCCAGCAATTCCTCCCGGATTGCATCGAAGGCCGCGGGGTCATATTGGACCCGGTCAAACGCCGTAAAGCCCTTGGCGCAAAGGGCATGGGCTTTGGCCGCGTCGGCTTGGGCCAGCTTTCGGAAGAGCTCATAGTCCTCCGCTCCGGCGCGCTGGGCCTCCAGGCGCATGGACATCCAGGGTCCGTCGCTTCCCGGGTAGACCATATGCGTATCTCCCGGCGGCAGGATGGTATCCGGCGCGAAGCCCGCAATATGCGGCGGCGCCGAGCAGACGAAGGGATCCTGCGCCAGCTCATACTGGTTCAGGCCCCAGTGGAGATAGCCCTTGAGGTCGTAGGCGAAGTTCCCCCAGAAGAGATACCGGCTGCTCAGCAGCGGATAATCCATGAAGCGGTTGACAAAGCCATTGCCCCGAGGCCCGCAGCAGACGTAGTGCCAGACTTCATTCTCCCCATCGGCCTTCATTTCGTCGTAGAACGCCCGGTTGGCCTGGTACGCCGCATTCAGCGGCACCCAGACATCCACGGCCCCCTCCAGATTGGTATAGGCCACCGCCTCCATGATGGGCGTCTTGGGGAAGAACTTCCGCACCAAAGCGGCCAGCGCCCGATAGCCTTCGGCGCAGCCGTCGTGGGGCTCATCGGCCACATGCATATAAAAACGCTCCATCCAGCCGTTCTTTTCCAGCATGGACCGCAGGGCCTTCAGATAGTCCCGCAGATAGATATAGCCCGCGTGACTCAGTGCCGGAATATCGGCCTTGGGCCCGCATAGGAACACCTTATTGACATAGCCGTTCCGGCCGGCCACGGAAGGCCCCTCGGCATAGGTAAAGCCCAATTTGTCCAGGAAGAGGCGGCAGAACCGCTCCATGCGCCGGGTATCAAACCGGTAGCTTCCATCCTCCTGGAGAATGGGTTCCGGCCCACCCACGCTGAACATATTTTGCCGGCAGCGGCGCATCATCCGGCCATACTTCTCGATCATGTCCCAATGGGCCTGGCTGTCCGGCTCCAGCCCGTGGCGCGACGCCATATTGGCAATGCTGAACCAATTGGTAATCTTCAGCGTCTCCTCCGGCACCACAGCCCGATGGATCCGCAGCGACGCGGGAATGGCCAGTTCCTGATCCGCTGCACGCAGCAGCAGCTCCCCCGTGTAGTCCCCAGGCTCTGCGTCCTCCGGCACAGGCACAGCCAGGTATAGGGCCGCTGCACCGCCGCACACCTGCAGCCGCTCCCCCAGCGGCTTGCAGCAATCATAGACAGTAAAGGGCGCCAAGCGGGTGGGATGGGGGCTGCCCGCGGGAATATGCGGCTCCCGCTTCGCTTTGGCGGCCTGTTCGGAGAGAGGATGGCTGTCATCGTCCTCCGGCCGGTCAAAGCCCGGCGTCCGCTCCACGGGAATCGCCAAAAGCTCATACCACTCGGGGACAAGTCCGGCGAGCCCGCGGACCTCCGCCTGGATGGAAGCCCCCTCCGGCAGGCCCCGCAGCAGGATCTGGCAGCAGGCATAGGACTTGCGCGGCGCGGAGAGCGCGGCACGGCAGTCCCCAGTGCGATATTCGCAGACATCAGGATAGAGCCACTCATTGGCCGACACAACGGTATACTGCATAGGTTTGGTACCTCCCGAATTCCGGCGGCTGCACCGCCGTCACGTATCTCCCGGCATCTCCTGGAGAATCCATTTCATGGTACCATCCTTTCGGGCAGCCTTCCATGGTGCATTCGTGCCGCCAGTATAGAGATTTTTACCATTTCCACCCCCGTCTCTCCGGCTATGTCCGATTCCCATGGTCTAGAATTCCTCCTGCTCCTCCAGGCGGCGCAGCACCGGCTCGATCACCTGCCAGGAAAAGCCCCGGCGCAGGAGGGCTTGGGCCGTTTTGTCACGGCGCTTGCGCGGCTCTTCCCCTGCATACCGCCTCCAATAGCCCGCAGCCAAGCCGGCAGCCGCTTCCTCCTCCATATCCTCGGTATAGTCCTGCAGGCACGCCTGCGCGGTCTCCGGGTCGATCCCCCGCATCCGCATTCGCTGGGCCAGTTCCCGCCTGCCCTTTCCCGCCTGGGCGCCGCTGCGCACCATGGCCGCCGCGGTCTCGCCGTCATTGATATATCCGTAGTCCTCCATGGCGGCCGCGGCAGCTTCGGCTGTTTCGGTCTGGTAGCCGCACGTACGCAGATAGCGGATAAGCTCCTGCCGGGTCCGGGCCCTCCGCCCCAGGCTGTAGAGCGCCGCCTCCTTGGCCAGCCGCAGCTCCGGCCCCAGCAGCAGGTTTCTCCATGCATTTTCAGAGAGCTCCATTCCCTCTGTAAGCCCCGCCTCCCGCACGGTCGCCTTGTGCAGGGAACCGGCTGCTTCCTCGTCCAGTTCGATGAGGCGGCGGTTCTTCTTTCTGGGCATCTCTTCCATTTTGGTAATAACCGCCATGCGTTCCACCTCCTTCCATGCATCTTTCCCCCAAAATAACACAAGCTAGAAGCGGGAATCAAGTTCGATTGGAGGAAAGACCATGCCCAATGTTACACCTGCCCAAATCTCGGCCAAGAATCTGACCTACCTCAGCGAAGCGCTGGGACAAGAGGCGCTGGCCTGCAAGAAATGCAGCCAGTACAGCTCCATGCTGCTGGACCCCGCGCTGCAGCAGCTCTCCGCCTCCCTGGCCCAGCGGCACAAGGACCGCTACAATAACCTGCTTCAGTATCTCAACAGCGAAAACTAAAAAGGAGGAATCCCCATGGCCCAGAGTACCACCGCCAAGCTCGGCGACAAAGACATCCTCACGGATCTTCTGAACCAAGAGAAGGAGATCCTCCAGCTTTACAACACCGCCATCATGGAATCCAACTGTCCCAATATGCGCCGGGTGATCCAGGACAATATGCTGCAGTGCTTCCAGGATCAGTACGGGATTTTTGACAACATGGCCACCCGCGGATTTTACCAGGTCAAGCCTGCCGACGTAGACACCCTCAACCAGGCTAAGCAGAACTTCTCCCAGATGCAGTCCCAGCTGTAGCCCGCAGAGCCCTACGGCCCCTTCCCTCACGGAAGCGGGCCTTTTGTATTTCCATGCCGGACTGCATGCGCCGCCAAGGCCCCAAAGGCCCCCAAAAGTCTCCTCCCTCATCCTGTGGGAGAAGGCTTTGGGGCCGCGTTTCACGGTTCCGGACATTCCACCGGCGGCTGCGCGGGATTCCGCACCCTATAGGTCTTATCCCCCATGACGAGGTAGGCCTCGCCGCCCCGGTCATCGTAAGTAAAAGCCGCTTCGCCATTGACGGTAAATTCCCAGGCCTGATTGCCCTCTGCCGCTTCAGGCGCTGCATCCATAGGTTGCAGTTCCAAGGCCTCGTACCAGCGCAGCACCGGCAGAATGTCCTCCTCTTCCCGAAGGACACATGACGTCATCCGGCCCATTCCATACCCGTGCACCGTGATTTCAGACACGGAGTCGGGAAACGCATAGACGTCTTCCCCTGTTATGCGCTCCGCACATCCCGTGAGAGCCAGGATCAGCACCAAGGCCCATCCCAGCGCAAAGCCCCTGTGCATTGTGATTCCTCCTTACTGCACCGCTGCTTTACAGTTAGATACACAGCTCTGTAAAAGGTTCCCCGCACATTCCCGGGAGCGCGGCCAAAAATAGAAAAGCCCGATGCACAGCATCGGAACTTATTCTATACTGCATACAAAAGAAGCCTATTACTTCTCCTGCGCGACTTCCAGGACCTTCTGGCCATCATAATAGCCGCAAGCCTTGCAAACGCGATGCGCCAGCTTGCTGGCGCGGCAACGGGGACAAGCCACAATGCCGGGCGTGGTGAGCTTCCAATTGGCGCGGCGGGAATTGCGGCGGGCCTTGGAAGATTTACCCTTGGGTACTGCCATTTCTTACACCTCCTCGTCTTCGTCTGTCTGCAATGCCCTGAGCACAGCGAAGGGGTTTTTCTGGGACGCAGGATCCTCTTGCGGGGCACAGCCGCAGGCCGTCGTGTTGCGGTTTGCGCCGCAGACAGGGCACAGCCCTTTGCAGTCCTCCTTGCACAGATGACGCATGGGCATGTGCAGCGAAATCAGATCCTCCGCCATATCCGTCAGATCGAGCTGATGGCCCCGGTAGAGGTAGCGGTCAGGGAAGTCCTCATCCTCCCTGGGGGCGAACTCCTCTCGGAAATCCACGCACCGCCGCATGGACAGCGGCGACAGACACCGGCCGCACCGGGTGGTATAGGCCATTCCCATCTCCCCCCGAACGACAAAGAAGCCGTCCATCCAGACGCACTCGCCTTGGAGGGTTACGGGCGCTTCCCAGGTGATCTCCTCTCCCAGACCGTCCCAGCACTGGCTGGCTGTCCATTCAAAATGGAAGGGCAGCGTCTCCCCCGGAGAGCGAAGCAGGTTGGTCACATCCAGAAGCATAGCAGGTCACCTCGAAACCATCAGAGTGTATTATACGGATTCATCCCAGGATTGTCAAGGAAATTTCCCCGACACGGCAAAAAAGAAGGGAGCGTCCGGGCCGGCAGGCCGCGGCGCCCCCGCCTTATACTATTGTGCGCTGACCAGCGCCAGAGTATCCCGGGCAATCATCAGCTCTTCATTGGTGGCGATAACCACGACCTTCACCGGAGAATCGTCGGTGCTGATCAGGAACTCATCCCCGCGCTGCTTGTTGCGCTCGGGATCGAGCTTGACGCCCATCCACTCCAGGCCCTGGAGCACGCCTTCCCGAACCACCTGGACATTCTCGCCGATGCCCGCCGTAAACACAATGGCATCCACGCCGCCCATGGCTGCCGCGTAGGCGCCGATATACTTGCGGATGCGGTAATTGAAGATATTCAGAGCCAGCTGGGAACGGGCGTTGCCCTGCTGGGCCGTGCTGACGATATCCCGCATATCCGAGCTGACCCCGGATACGCCCAAAAGCCCCGACTGCTTATTCAGCACGTCCATGGCCTCCTGGATGGTCTTACCGTCGCGCATAATGAACTCCACCACCGTGGGATCCACGTCGCCGCTGCGGGAACCCATCAGGATGCCCTCCAACGGCGTCAGGCCCATGGAGGTATCCACCGACTGGCCGTTCTTCACCGCGGTGATCGAGCCGCCGTTGCCCACGTGGCAGGAGATGATCCGGGAATTCTCCAGGGGCAGGCCCAGGAATTGGGCGCAGCGCTGGGATACATAGCGGTGGCTGGTGCCGTGGGCGCCGTAGCGGCGGATACGGTTCTCCGCATAGTACTTGTAGGGGATGCCGTAAACGTGGGCATAATCCGGGATGGTCTGGTGGAAGGCCGTGTCAAAGACCGTTACCATGGGGACGCCGGGCATAACGTTCTCACAGGCCTCGATGCCCATCAGCGCGCCGCCGTTATGCAGGGGCGCCCAGGCAATGGCCTTCTCAATCTCGCTCTTGACGTAATCGTCCACAATAACGGACTTGGTCATCTTATCCCCGCCGTGCACGATACGGTGGCCCACCGCGTGGATTTGACTCATGTCGGAGACGGCGCCGTGCTCAGGATCGGTCAGTTCCTTCATAATCAGCCGGATCGCCTCGGTGTGGTTGCTCATGGGCTGAACCACTTCCACAGGGTCCTTCCCGGTGGCGCGGTGCACCAGCTTCGAACCCTCTATGCCAATGCGCTCCGCATTGCCCTTGGCCATAACCGTTTCGTCGTCCATGTTGATCAGCTGATACTTCATGGACGAGCTGCCGGCGTTGACGACCAGAATATTCATGGGATACGTCCTCCTTCAATGGGGGAGTCTTGCGCCCAACGCCCCCAAGATTATATAATAATTGTCGTGTATATTATAGACCTTTTGCACCCAAAATGGAAGGACAAGTTTGCATGAAATCCATTTGCGGCATAATCGCCGAGTACAATCCCCTGCACCGCGGCCACGCTTACCATCTCCGGGCCGCCCGTCAGGCCAGCGGCTGCGCCTATCTCCTGGTGGTGATGAGCGGCCCCTTTGTCCAGCGGGGAGAACCGGCCATACTGGATAAATTCGACCGGGCCCGGATGGCGGCGGCGGCCGGGGCCGATCTTGTCATCGAGCTGCCCGTACTCTTCGCCACAAGCCACGCCCAGGGGTTCGCCGCAGGCGGCATCGGGCTTTTGTCCACTTTGGGCGTCGATGCGGTCTCCTTTGGCGCCGAATGCGCCGATGCCCAACTGCTGCAGCGCGCCGCAAGACTTCTAGCCCAGGAACCTCCCGCGTTCTCCCAGGCACTGCGCCGCTACCTGGAGCGAGGGCTCTCCCATCCCCAGGCCCGCGCCCAAGCGCTGCGGGACATGGACCCTGTCTGCGGCGCGCTGCTAGACCGCTCCAATAATGTACTCGCTGTGGAATACCTCCAAAGCATAGAGCGGCTGGGCGCTGCGCTGAAGGTATTCCCCATTCTCCGCCAGGGCGGCGACTACCGGCAGGAGAATCCAGAGCCTGGCTGCTACGCCAGCGCCACGGCGTTGCGGCAGCAGCTGGCCCAGGGCAGAATCCCCTGGGAAGATATCCCCGCCGCTGTGCGCCCGATCTGGACCCAGGCCCTGGAAAAAGCCCGTCCGGTGTTTCCCCGGGCGCTGGATATCCCGGTGCGCCTGGCTCTGCGAGGCATGTCCCTCTCGGCGCTGGACGCGCTGCCCGACGCGTCCGAAGGGCTTCCCCGCCGCCTGGCGAAGCTTGCCCAGGAAAGCACAGGGTTTGAAGACCTGGTGCGCAGGGGCATGACCCGGCGCTACTCCCAGGCCCGCATCCAGCGGACGCTGCTCCACGCCCTTTTGGGCATCACCCAAACAGACGCAGCCATGCTCCGCCGCCCCCCGCCTCTCTACGCCCACGTCCTGGCCATGGGAAGCGCGGGGGGCGCGCTCCTGGGCGAGCTTCACCGCCGCAGCCGGCTTCCTATCATAACCCAGCCGGCTTCCTTTGCGCCGTCCTCCCCGGAACAGGCGCGCCTGTGGACGTTGGACCGGTATGCCAGCGACGTCTATGCCATCCTGCAGGGCCGTGCTTGGGGAGTGGATTATACCCAGAAGCGGGCCCCCCTTTCTATATTCCCTCCAGCCGAATTCTCCCCGGATTTTTATAAAAGATAGCAGACGAAAGATATTCCCGCCGCGTCTCGTCCTCTGTGTTGATCCTTTCGCTTCACCTTAAGCTTTCACATACTTGCATTGCCGTGTCATGGAAAGACTTTCCTCACGTCTCCCAAAGCCCCTCTATGCCAATGCTTCTTTACACGGCAAAGCATATCTCTCCTTACTCACTAGGGGTGGCATCTTCCCACGCCAAAACGCCAAGAATTCTGCCATTGTATTTTCAGTTTTAGGGGTATATAATGCAATCAACGTATTCAATTGCATGCAAAAGCACCCTTCACAATGGATCTTCCACCCTCCGGGGAGCTAAGGTTGATCTTTTGCCGCGGCTGGCTAGCAAGCATGAACTCAAGGAGATTCAACTATGAAAAAAAGAATTAGATGGATGGATGCTGCACGGTTTATTGGAATTTTCTGCATCTACCTGGGACATTTAGGCGCACCCGTTGGACTCTCCTATACTTTTGTGTTCACTTTTCATGTTCCGCTATTCTTCCTATTATCCGGCTGCTCGGAGGCATTATCCGCAGAACTGCCCTGGAAAGCTTACCTTGTTAAGAACCTAAAGCGGATCATGATTCCTTTTTTCTTTTTCTCCCTTCTTTCCCTCGCTGTATTCACCTTGCTTCTTAACAGCCATACCCATCTTTCGGAGGAATTTCGAATCATTCTACTGGGGGATATACGAAACCAGTATTTTGCAGGAGCGCTTTGGTTCCTCTCTTGTTTGTTTATAGTCAAAATGATATTTTTCGCTCTACGCCGGCTGGTCAGCAAGTGGATCCAAGGCGGATGGGCGGTGCTGCTTCTCTGCCTAGGGTTGTATGTATGCAGCATCACGGTTATGGAGTCTCCCGTCATCTCCCCTCGTTGGCCCTATAATATTGACAGCGCCCTGTACTACAGCGTGTTCTTTGCCATCGGCTACTATGCATTTCCTTGGCTACAGCGGCTGCTCTCCTGGGATCGCCCATTCAAGAAAGTCATTTGCGGCATCAGCTTTGTTGTACTAGCTCTTTATACCGTGTATCTGTTCTTTGGTAAGGATGCGCTAACCTTCCTATGGAATATTCCAGGACTCTCCCTATCCAGAGGGCTTCTCAGGCCATTGGTGGTCATCGGCTTCGTACTGCTTCTTGCCAAGCTAATCGAAGATATCCCATGCTTTCTCCGTCTGGGGCAAGATACCCTTTATCTATGCGGCTCCGAATACATGATCAAGTTTTTCTTCACATCATGCCTGCAGCTGATAGGTCTTGACTTACACCTAGTGCATCCTGTGGCCGGTTATTTGTACACATTCCTGTTGCTGGCGCTCTGCCAGTATACGCTAGTTCCCCTGGAGAAAGCCATGCTTCGAAAACTTACGCCCGAAAAAAACCGACTTTCTCCCTGCACAGAACAAAAGGATACTCCTCTATAAGCATGAAAACGGGAGCGTTGCAAAACGAACTCGCCAAGCGCTCCCATATTTTATCAACCTGTAATATGCAGCATAATAGGGAAACAGCGGAATTCCTATTCCCGCTGCTTCCCTTTGTTTTTCAAGGAAATTCTTTCCCTGAAGTTTTAAGAGAAGAAGGCTGGGAAAGTGAAATCATTTGCAAAAGCAAAAGGTTGACCCTCGCCAGGAAACCTACTCTGTTTTGAAAAAAGCTGCAGCCTCCCCCAGGAATTCTCCGATCCATCTAACAACACGCTCGTCCTGAACTCTGGCGGAACCAAAAACCATCAGTGAGAAGCCTCCCCCTGCCCATCTAGCTGCCCGGGCCGCCTCTCCTTAACCTTCGGCGGAAACAACCGGTCAAACGCCTCCAGTTCGGCCGGATCCACTTGGTAGCCATCAGGCTCCGAGAAGGTCCCGGGAACGTCCGGAAGGAACCCGGGAATCAGCTCCTTGATCATGAAAAAGGGGGCCTCCTCTCCACGATCCATCCCCGCGTAATAGACGCCCCGGCTCGCTCCGGAGACGAACCCAAACCGGTGATAAAACGCAGGGTTCCCCGTAATGGCCACTGCGCCGCAGCCCAGCTCTTTGGCCCGCTCCAAGCTGTATCGGATGAGTCGGCTTCCCAGCCCCAATCCCTGTCGGTCGGGCCGTACGCTGACCGGCCCAAAAAGAACGGTGGGAACCTCCCGCCCATCGTCTGTTCCATAAGGGGCGCGGCAGTACATGATATGCGCCACGATCTCCCCCGCGTCCTCCATCACCAAATCCAGCGCTGGAATAAAGTCCGGACGCTCCCGGAACCTATGCAGTATGAAATGCTCCATGCATCCCGGGCGATAGACATTCCAGAAGGCCTCCCGCGTGAGATTCTCCGTCTCCCGCCAATCCTGGGGTGTTTCCTGTCGAATGACCATGGTGTCTCTCCTTACGGCTCCTCCAGCCATCCCAGCCCGCCTTTTCCGGGCCGGCACTTGACCCCCATCACCGCAAGCATATGCTTAAGCTCATCCATGCGGCTCAAAGCCTCCAGCCTTCCCCGACGCAGGATATCCTCCCCCGCGGCAAACGCCGTCGCGTCAAACCCCTGGACCGGAGGCGTAAGCGTACAGTCGGCATGGTCCATGCTGTGCTCCATGGCCTTCCATTCCACCAAGGAGTAGAACTCCAAGAGCACTTCGTAAATGTTGCGGGGCGAGGCGTGCCCCCCGCCGCGGTAGCCCACGTCCACGGCAATAATGACATCGGCGCCCATCTCCCGCAGAATCTCCACTGGCACCCGATCCAGAACGCCGCCGTCCACATACGTTTTCCCCTCCAGACGAACGGGTTCGAAGATACCTGGCATGGAAGAGCTGGCACGCACGGCCCGAACCAGCGGTCCCTCTCGGAAGTACACCATACTTCCCTCCTCCAAACAGCACGCCGCCACGGCAAAAGGAATCTTGGTGTCGGCAAAGGTAGCCTCTCCCAGGTGGTTCCGCAGGAAATTCTCCACCTTGCGTCCCGTGATCAGGCCCCAGCGTGGGAAGGTAAAGTCCATCAGCGAACGGCCGCCGTCTCGTGCGACCTCTTCCACCATGGAGCGGATTTCGCCGATCGATTTTCCCGTTGCATAGAGGGAACCCACCACCGATCCCATGCTGCACCCGGCAATCATGTGCACGGGGATTCCCGCCTCTTCCAGTACCTCCAGTACTCCCACATGGGCGATGCCTCTCGCGGCTCCCGCGCCCAGGGCCAGCCCGACCTTCACCGGCACGTTTTCCAGATTCATATGACGTCACCTCCCGCATACATTGTACGAGACAATCCTACCAAAAAACGCCCAGGGAGCCACGCCATGAAAAACGTCCGTCCATGGAGCATTCTCGTCCTCATCGCAATGGCCGCCGTGCTCATTCATCCCACCGCGGCTATGCAAGGCGCCGGCCAAGGAGTCACCCTGCTGCTTCAGGCGCTGATCCCCAGCCTTCTTCCATTCATGATTCTGTGCCGCCTGCTCACCGACAGCGGGTTGGTCCAGCTCGCGGGTCGCAAGCTGTACGGCGTCACCGGCCGCCTTTTCGGCGCAGGAGGGGAAATGTCCCTGGCCATTGTGCTGTCCATCATCTGCGGCTATCCCACAGGAGCCAAACTGGTGGGCAGCCTATATCAGGACGGCCGCATTCCCAAGGAAAGGCTCACCCACCACGCTCTTCTCTGTTCCACCGCTTCTCCGGTCTTCGTCCTGGCAACGGTGGGCGCAGGTATGCTCGTTCAGCCCTCCCTGGGCCGGATCATCCTGGTAAGCCACATTGCCGCCTGCCTGCTTCTGGGGCTCCGGCCCCACAGGGGCCGGCCTCTCCCTCCGGCGCCGGCAGCCGCCGGCAGAGAAGCGCCTCCTCCCCCTCTGGGCACGGCGCTGGCCCGGGCCGTCGCGGACAGCTGCCTCGCCATGCTGCAGGTAGGAGGCTATGTCATCCTCTTCTCGGTCATCCTGGCCATCCTGCGGCAGTCCGGCTGGCTGCACAGCCTCGCCAGCCTGGGAGCCGCCATGCTTTCTCTGGAACCGGCCTCCGTCGAAGCCCTCCTCACCACCCTGCTGGAAATGAGCAACGGCTGCCAGGCCATCGCCTCCTGTGGGGCGCCCCTCCGTTGGCAATGCGCCGCCCTGGCTTTTGCCGTCAGCTGGGGAGGGCTGTCCATCGCATGCCAAAGCCTCGGTCTCCTTTCTGGCGCCCCCATCCGCCCCTTTCGCTTCCTCCTGGGCAAGCTGGCGCAAGGAATCCTCGCCGCTGCCCTATGCTATATGATGCTTGGCTTCGTAGAGCTTCCGGCCTTCGCGCCTATAGGCCAAGGCATTTGGGGCGAAGCCTTCACGCCCGTTGTCAGCCTGGCAGGGATCCAGCTCTGCGCACTCACCCTATTCCTGTTGTGGGTATGGCAGGAAAAGCGCAAAAAAACGAAGAATTTTGAGTAAAGGAAATAGGCAGAACCACCAGATTCCACCTCCGGCATATGGATCCGCCCGGCTATCTGCCCCGCATCTGCTCTCGGTTGGTACGGACAATATTGAGCTGATGGGTTATGTAGGTCTCCATATCAGCCAGAATATCCTCGACGTACTCGTTGGCGCTCCGGCGCGTCTCCTCGGCGGCATGCTGGGCCTGGTCAATGATCTGGCGTGCACGTTCATACGCTTCCTGGGTAATCTCGTTTTCCTCAACAAGCTGGTCAGCATGCTGGCTGGCATCGTTCCGAATGCGTTCCGCCTCCTGCTCGGCTTCCTCTAGGATCTGGTTGCGCTGGTCTCGGATTTCTTCCGCCTCCACCAGCTCATGGGGGAGCGTCGAACGGATATCATCTACCAAATTCAATACTTTTTCTCTATCAATCATGCAATTGCTGGAAAAGGGCACCTTCCCAGCCGCCTCAATTTCTTCACGCAGATAATCCAAAAGACCCATAACATCCATATTCAAAATCCTCCCTAGCCCATAGGATGAGATAATTTGCGAGAAATATCCTCAAGTACCGCATCGGGCACCAGCCCGGAGAGGCTGCCGCCGTGCAGGCCCACCGACAGCACCATGCTGGACGATATGTGGGATACGGTGGGGCTCGACATCATCAAGAGAGTCTCGGCCTGAGGATCCAGGCCGCGGTTGACCATAGCAACCTGCTGTTCGAATACAAAATCGTTGACATTGCGCAGGCCGCGGAGCACGGCGTCGGCCTGCGTTTGCCGGAGCAGTTCCACCGTAAGCCCCGAGAAGGCAAACACCTCCACATTAGGCCACCGGCCGGTCGAACGGCGCAGGAAATCCAGCCGCTCTTCCACAGAAAAGGTACCCTTCTTTGCGTCATTTTTCAGCACGGCCACCAGAAGCCGGTCACACAGCCGGCTGGCACGCGCAATGATATCCATATGCCCCATCGTTACCGGGTCAAAGCTCCCGGGATAAAGCCACGTACTCATTGCTGCGTCTCCCTTCGATAGAACCGAAGTCCCACGGTGCCGTACCGGCGCACGTCCTCCAAGGCGACGCCCGCCGGCGCGTAAGCGAAAGGCATATTAGAGGGGTGCTCCACCACCATCAAGCCTTCCGGACGCAGAAGCCCTACGGCTCCGTCCATCGCCGCCTGATAGTATGCCCCTTGATAGGGCGGATCAATGTAGATCATGTCAAAGCCATCCGGCGCCGATCCACGCAGGCGCTCCAGCGCATTGACAAAATCCATCCTCATGACAGTAAAACGCCCAGGATCCACATGAAAGCGCACCAAAGCAGCCTCCAGCGCGCGGACGCAGGCCGCATCATTGTCACAGAATACCACATGGCGTGCACCTCGGCTCAAGGCTTCCAAACCAATGCAACCGCTGCCAGCAAAAAGGTCCAGCACCTTCGCATCAAAAATTTCGCCCTGTATAATATTATACAAGGCTTCTCGAACCCGGTCAGCCGTGGGACGGGCCGACACGCCTGGGGCAAGCGCAATCTGACGGCCGCGAAACTCGCCGGAGATGATCCGCATCGACTTGCCCTCCTATGGTATGATGTTTTATTTTACATCATATTCTCCAAGAGTGCAAGAAAGACATGCGGCAAAATTCACATTTTTTCGCACATCCCGCGAAAAAAGATCGCGATTTTGCCGGCCAAGAAACCTTCTTTCATCCGAAACCCGGCGGAATGGGAATTCTCCGTTTTAGGCATTTAAATAATCTCTCTGATTCTGGTGCTGAAACATCTCGGCCGTCGTTGGCAAAGGCGCGAGGCAGCCCAATCATAGCGCCGCTGCGCCGCCCTTCCCCAGCTTCCCTTTTCGTCTGCGCTCTGTTATAATACGCCTGTCCCATCAGGGACAGGAGGTTCGACATGACACGTTGCAAAATTCTTCGGCGATGGATCCTATTTTGTATCACTCTGCTCTTGCTGGCAATGCCGGCAGGCTGTGCTTCCGCTCCCGGAAACCCTTCTGCCGTTACCTTAACCCCCGAACAAATTCAGTCCGACGGTAACCTGGTCTTGGTAAACGCCGCCCATCTCTGGCCAGAGAATTATGAACCCGAGAGTCTGATCTCCCTCATAGAAGAGCGGCCGCAGGGCCTGGTAGGGCTTCGGGACGGATCACTGACGGCGCAGCCAGAGGCTTTCCAGGCCCTGGTATCTATGCTGGAAGCCGCCAAAGAAGCGGGTTATACCGGCTACATCGTACTGTCTGCCTACCGCAGCTATGAACAGCAGGCCCAGCTCTACCAGGAAGAGCAGCAGGATTGGCTAAGCGGGCTCTTCTCCTCAGTCTCCCAGACGGCTGCTCCGGGCGCCAGTGAGCACCACACAGGTCTGGCCTTCGATCTGGGAGTCATGGAAGGCGATCAGCTTATCAGCGGCTTCGGCGACACCCCCCAGGGACAGTGGGTCAACGCCCACTGCGCGGACTTTGGGTTTATCCAGCGCTATGCGGAGGACAAGCAGGACATCACCGGGATTATCGACGAACCTTGGCACTACCGTTACGTCGGCATCGAAGCAGCCCAGGCCATGACCGCCTCAGGAGAATGCCTGGAAGAGTACCTGAATATGGTGGATTGACCGAAGGGAACGTCACCCCGTCTCTCCCGGAACAAGAGCCAAAGGGAGGCTGCCAAAAAACGGCAGCCTCCCTTTGGTTGTCTTTCATCCGCCGGCGTCACCGGCAAACCTTCTCCCTGAATAACGAATTTCATACAGCCCAGCAAAGCCTCGTGATCTTAGCTTTCCCTCACAACCAAAAGGATGACTTTCATGCAAGCATCCTGAAGGCGGCGGCCAGTCTCGTTTTGGGTGGAGAAGGCAAACGCATGCCTTTACGGCAAAGGCCCGGACAATTCATGGCGGCGGACATACCCGGACAACCAGATAGCCTGCGCGCACCTCCACAACCTCCACCACGGCTCCTGCCGGTACGTAAGCGTCCTGCGAAATCACTTCCCGGTTCTCTCCATCAAAATCCACGCGGCCTCCCGGGCGAAGCGCATGCAGGGCGCGCCCCCGACGCCCAATCCACGACGGTTCCCAGGGCTGGTTAAGCGGCGTACCGGCAGCCGGAGTAACCGCCCCATTGATAAAGGCCTCCGGCATTCCCCGGCCGCCGTGCCTGCGGCGGAGCCAAGGAATCCATAACGCACCGATTCCCACGGAACCGGCCAACTCCAGGAAAAAATAGGACAGCCCAGACGTGGCAAAAAGAACCGATACCATAATGGCCAGGATTCCCAGCAGTCCTGCCGCGCCAAATCCCGGCAGGAACCATTCTGTGGCTAGCAGCACGGACCCGGCGGCGAAAACTACCGCCGTCCACCATGCGCTGTTTCCCGAACCCAAGCCAATCGCAAAAAAGCCCGCAATGCTCGCCAAGCCCGGAAGAAAAGCCCACCCCATCCGGCGCACCATGAATGCCGCCGTCACCAATACGGCGAATACAACGCACAGAAGGCACTGGATGGCCGCCAGCACTTCGCCGCTACACGCTAGAGTCCCGTCAGCCCCCAGCCGCCAAGCCTCTATCCGTCCCATGCGCTCTCCGTTCTCATAGCAGGTCCTGCACGCAGTTCCAGCATCCGCCGACGCAGGATCTCGGCGGACGCAAAAGCTTCTCGGAGAAACTCCTGCGCTGAAAGGGCAGCCTGCTGTTCCGGGGTGGGAAGCACTTCCAGAGACAGACATCCCCGGTAGTCCGCCGCGTGAAGATCCGCGCAGATGCCATCCCATGATAGGTTTCCCTGACCCGGGAGAAAATGATCATCCCTATGCCCTCGATTATCCGATAGGTGCAGGCAGGCCAGCCGGCGTCCATAGTCCCGCAGCAGCGCCTCCCGCTCCCCGGTAAGGGCAGCGTGGGAAGTATCCAGGCAGAAGCGCAGCGCCGCGCAGTCTGGATCATCCAGGATATACCGAAGGTACGCATTTTGGTCTGTGTTTTCCAAGGCCACCTGTACGCCAAGGCGCTGGGTATCCTCCGCCAGTCTGCGAAAGCCTTCCCGCGTCTCCGGCCGGCGCGGCGGCATCTCTCCGCGCTGGGATACATGCACAACCAAGCGTGGAAAGCCATAGCACCGGCAATCCTCTGCAAAGCTCTCCAGCGCCGCAAACGCCTTCCTCCGGAACCCAGCATCCACGTCCCAAAGCCAGGTGACGTTCTCATACGGCACATGAATCGAATCCACCGTCAATCCGGCCTCCCGCACCCAGCCGGCCGTCTCCTTGGGCGTGCCGTAGTAGGCGGCCAGGCTGTCCCCCCACCAAAGCATCACCCGCTCAAAGCCCGCCTGGGCAATCATTTGAAGACTGTCCCGCAGCGGCTGCACATAGCCAAACCATGTAAAAATCCCGACATCCATCGTATTCTCCCAGGAGGACAACTCCTCCGCATATACGGTAAAACCCCGATGCACCATAGTGCACCGGGGTCCACATCCTTGCTCAGCATCGCAGAAGATTACATAGACCGCTTGCTACGCTTTCTTCTGGCCGCTTCTTGCTTCTTCTTGCGGCGAACGCTCGGCTTCTCGTAATGCTCACGCTTGCGCACTTCTGCAAGTACGCCGGAGCGAGCACACTTTCTCTTAAAGCGCTTCAGAGCGCTCTCCAAGGATTCATTCTCGCCTACGCGAATCTCAGACATGTCCTAACCCCCCTTCACAGAAGGATTATTGTCGGCGGGACACAACGCCATACAACACCAGTATTATACGTCAGCGTCCTGCGCTTTGTCAACGGTTATTTCCACAGGAATCCGTATCCTTCTGCCCCGCTTCAAAATTCTTCATCCTGTCGTTCAAGCTCTTGCTTAGGGACGCAATCGGTATTATAATGATTACATATGTAATTATGCGTGTCCCTCTACGGGACCGCGCCGGAAAGGATGGTTACCATGGAGAACGCCGCAAGAGCAATCGAGGAGCTGTTGGCCTTTGGCTTGGCACGCGGTATCCTCAATCCCTTGGATACGGTATGGGCGCGGAACGCCCTGCTGGACGTAATGAAATTGGACGCCCCTGCCGATGTTGATCTCACTTCGTTTGATTGCCCGCCGACCGCGACCCCGATTTTGAAGGTTCTGCTGGATGACGCAGTGGAGCGCGGTCTGATCGGCGACACCGTCACCGAGAGGGAGCTGTTCGATACCCGGCTTATGGCCTGCATGATGCCCCGTCCCAGCGAAGTTGCCAGCCGGTTCCAAGCGATTGCCAAAAGCCAAGGGATCCAAGCAGCCACCGACTGGTTCTACGCACTCAGCCGCAACAGCGACTACATCCGCGTCGATCAGGTAGCCCGCAATATTGGCTGGGTCCATCCTCACAACCGTTACGGCGACCTGGAAATCACCATCAACCTCAGCAAACCGGAAAAAGATCCCAAGGAAATCGCCAAACTCAAAAACCTGCCTAAGTCCAGCTACCCCGCCTGCATGATCTGCCTGGATAATATGGGCTATACAGGCCGCCTCAACCATCCGAACCGACAGACCCTGCGGGTGCTTCCTCTGACGCTCAACGAGGAAGAGTGGTACTTCCAATATTCTCCTTATGTCTACTATGACCAGCACTGCATCGTGTTTAAGCGGGAGCATACGCCCATGAACGTCTGCCGCGCCTCTTTTGTGCGGCTAATGGACTTCCTGCGGATCATGCCCCATTACTTCATCGGCAGCAACGCCGGTCTCCCTGTGGTTGGCGGTTCCATCCTGAACCACGACCATTTCCAGGGCGGCGCCCACGAGCTGCCTATGGCCCGCGCCGAAATTGACGAGCGCCTGGTCATCCCCGGCCATCCTGGTGTAACGGCTGGCATTTTGCGCTGGCCTATGTCGGTGGTACGCCTCACCGGTCGGGATCCCCAGGAGCTCATCGACATTGCCTCCATGCTCCTGGATTCCTGGCAGGAGTGGTCAGATCCCGAGTATGATATCCTTGCTCGAGATCCTGACGGAACGCTGCACAATACCTTTACGCCGATTGCCCGGATGCGGGGCAGTCTGTATGAGTTCGACCTTGTGCTGCGTAACAACGTAACCACCGCCGAACATCCTCTGGGAATCTTCCATCCCCATGAGCCGCTCCACCACATCAAGCGGGAAAATATCGGCCTCATTGAGGTCATGGGCCTGTTCATCCTGCCCGGCCGCCTGGAAAAGGAGCTGGGAAGCGTTATGGATATTCTGTCCGGTGCAGCGCCTTATACGCCCGCCGCATACGCTGACGAGTCCCATCCCCTTTGCAAGCACCTCCCCTGGCTGGAGCGGCTCACGTCCCACTATGGTACCCATCTGACGGCGGCCCAAGCCCGTTCGGTGGTACGCACCGAGGTCGGCAATATCTGTGTCCAGGTGCTCCAGGATGCCGGCGTCTACAAGGACACCCCCGCCGGACGCAAGGGCATACTGGGCTGGCTGAAGTCCGTCAATATTTCCAGCGCCAATTCCTAAACAAATATCGGCGGTTTCCGCCCTGGACGTAAACAGAATCAAAATCTGTGAGCCGCGCTTCAGCGCGGCTCACAGCATTCCTGAATCCCATTTGACAGTTGAACCCAAAACTCGTAATATAGTTTTGTATTTCGGTTTATCCGGTTTTGCACTGCCATCGAACCGATAGAACGATCCCTATGCGCTACATCCATGATAAGGAGGAAACGTCCATGCCCAATGCCTATTTTACCATCCAGCGACCTAGTAACGATGCCTTCCGGGGCTATCTTCCCGGCAGCCAGGAGCGGGCCAGCCTGAAGGCCGAACTCGCCCGGCAGTCGCAGACGGTCGTCAAGATCCCCCTGATCATCGGCGGCAAGGAGATCTATACAAATACCACCATCTCCGTTACCATGCCGCACGACCATCAGCACGTCATTGCCGAGTGCTGCATGGCCGGCGAGAAGGAGCTGCGCATGGCCATTGATGCCGCGCTGGCCGCCAAGAACGATTGGGAAGAAATGCCCTGGGAGCATCGCTCCGCCATTTTCCTGAAGGCCGCCGAGTCCATTACCGGTTTCTACCGCGATACCCTGAATGCCGCCACCATGCTTGGCCAGTCCAAGACCGCTTACCAGGCCGAGATTGATATCGCCGAACTGGCGGACTTCCTGCGCTTTGGCGTGTGGAGCGCGCAGGAGATCTTCCGTGACCAGCCCGCCAGCAGCGCCGGCGTCTGGAACCGTCAGGATTACCGCCCGCTGGACGGATTCATCTGCGCCATCTCTCCCTTTAACTTTACCTCCATCGGCGGAAATCTTCCCACCGCGCCTGCCATCGTGGGCAACGTCGCCCTGTGGAAGCCTTCCCGTACCGCCGTTTTGTCCAACTATTATTATATGAAGCTGCTCATGGACTGCGGCCTGCCTGCCGGGGTTATCAACTTTGTTCCCTGCTCCGGCTCCGATATGTCCCGCTACGTTATCAGCCACCCCAAAATGGCCGGCTTCCACTTCACCGGTTCTACCGGCGTATTCCAGAGCGTCTGGAAGCAGGTAGGCGAGAATATCGCTTCCTACGCCAACTATCCGCGCCTCGTTGGCGAGACTGGCGGCAAAGACTTCATCTTCGCCCACAATACCGCAGACATTGAACCCTTGGTGGCGGGCATCGTCCGCGGCGCCTTTGAGTACCAGGGGCAGAAGTGCTCGGCCTGCTCCCGCGCCTTTATCCCCGCCAGCATTTGGCCCCAGGTCAAGACGCGGCTCCAGGAGCAGACGGCTTCTCTGAAGGTGGGCGACGTCCAGGAGTTTGATACCTTTATGGGCGCCGTCATCGACAAGGCCTCCTTCGAGACCTGCAAGGGCTATATCGACCGGGCCCATGCCTCGGATTCCTGTGAGTTCATTGCCGGCGGCACCTATGACGATTCCAAGGGCTGGTTCATTGCGCCTACCATCATCCGCTGCCTGGATCCGCACTACGAATCCATGGTGCAGGAAATCTTCGGCCCCATCGTATCTATCTACGTGTACGATGATGCAGCCCTGGACGAAACGCTGGCCATCTGCGATACCGCCTCCCCCTATGCCCTGACCGGGGCCATCTTCGCCCAGGACCGTCAGGCCATTGTCAAGATGGAAAAGGCTCTGCGCCACGCCGCCGGCAATTTCTACATCAATGACAAATGCACGGGAGCCGTGGTGGGCCAGCAGCCCTTCGGCGGCGCGCGTGCCTCGGGAACCAACGACAAGGCGGGAACCAGCCTCAACATCATTCGCTGGGTCAGCGCGCACACGGTCAAGGAGAGTTTCTGCCCCTCCTCGGCGGTTGCCTATCCCTATATGGCGGAAAAGTAATCAAATGAGGCATAGCTTGACGTTTGCCTCCTTCTGAGGGAGCAAAAGAGCGCCTTCCCAGTCGCAGCTTGTGACGGGAAGGCGCTTTATTATGTTAAATATTACAAGAACCCCGCATCTATAGATAGCGGTCAATTTTCTGACAGCAGCCCACAGCCAGGGCTCCGGGGCCGATGTGACACGCCACGCTGAGAGAAAGGGGGTCACAGAAGGTCACGGTTATCCCCAGTTCCTCCCGGATCATGGCGCAGAATGCCTGGGCGGCCTTCTCATTATCGGTATGGGCGGCGTAGAGACGCACGTTCTCCACGCCATGAAAACGCGTCTCGATGTCCTTCTGTATGGCCTGGATCATGATTTTCCGCCCCTGTCTTTCACTCCGTGCCTTGGCAAAGGCATCCAGCTTCTCGCCCTGGATCTGCAGCACCGGCTTGATGCGCAGCACGGTGGCGATGGCCGCTGCCGCCGGCGTAATCCGTCCGCCCTTTTTCAGATAGCGCAGGGTATCCAGCATAATATAGATGCTGGAGTCAAACTTGGTCTCCTCCAGAATCTGCCGAATCTCCTCGGCCGAACGCCCTGCCTGCGCCAGCTGGATGGCATCCAGCACCGACTGCCGCTGGGTCACGGAGATCCGCTGGTTGTTCACCACTACGACGCGCCCATCGTAATCCGCAGCCAGCGCCATGGCCGTCGCGCAGGTTCCAGACAGTCCGCTGGACATGGGAATGTGCACCAAGGCTTCATAGTCTTCCAAGAGCTTATTCCAAAGGTCCAAAATATCCCCCACCGCCGGCTGCGAGGTGGAGATCTCCACGTCTCCCTTCAGCTTCTCATAGAACTCCTCTTGGGAGAGAGTGATCCCCTCATAATAGCTCCCCTCCCCGATATAAAAGGGCATGGGCAGCACATAAACCCCCATGTCCCGGGCAATTTCCTGGGTAATGCCGCTATTGCTGTCCGTCACAATGGCTATCTTCTTACGCATCTGCCGACCGTTCCTTTGCTTTCAATTTACCAACCGCACGCAGCCCTTCCTCCCGCGCAGCCGCTGCAGACGCCGCGAGGGCCCGTTCCGATTGACAAGCGTGCCGCCCCGTAGTATGATGGGCATGTCACTAATGATACGAAAGTATCTTTTCCAGTATATCGGCTTCACAGCAGAAAGTCAAGAGAAGTACGCGGAACATCCGGCCGGGAAAGGGAAGGTAAACCGTGCGTAGGAAAAACACATCGACGGATTCCTTAAAGGAGCGCATCGCTGACGCACTGATCCATCTTATGGAAGCCAAACCTTGGGGGAAAATCACCATCCAGGAGATCACCTGCCTGGCCGAAGTGGGCCGCGTCACCTATTTCCGCAATTTTACCTCCAAGGAGGATGTCATTACCTACAAGATTCTCCGACTGTGGGATCGGTTCAGCCAAAGCCATCACCTTACGGAGAAGAGCAAATATACCCTGGATACCGCCGAAGCCTTTTTCATCTTCAGCCTGGACATGCGGCAGCTGCATGGGCTCATTTATGCCGCCGGCATCCAGAGCGCACTGTATAACGCCTTTTACCAGGTCATGGTCCCGCCGGCGGTAACCGATCCCGCGGCCCTCTATCGGAACCGGTTCCTCTCCTACGGTCTCTTCGGCATGCTGGATGAATGGATTCGCCGCGACTACCAGGAATCACCCCAAGAAATGGCTCGGATCATACACGAAAAGATCCTGCCGGCAGTGCGCACATAATAAGTGTCCCCAGTCCTACCCCGGCAGACAGGTAAACGCTGAAGCGTAGTACGCCTGGGGATGGTGCTGCCGGACGGAGATCACGCCCGGCAGACGCACCGCCCCCACATGGATGCGGATCCCTACGTGCCGGTATCCCCACAGCGCGGGCGGAAGTTTGGACACAATGTCATTACCGTTCTCCACCCGCAGGGTCTTGAATACCCGCCGGTTGTAGGAGCGCTGGAAGGCCCGGTTACCCACCCGGGGACAGCCAAAGAGCATCACCTCAAAATCCCGGTCTGGAAAGTTATATTGCAGGTCCACAGCGCACAGAACCGCCAGCGCCGCTCCATAGGAGTGGCCGCAGAGCTCCACCCTTCGAATTCCGGGTGTGACCAGTGCCTGCAGCCGCTCCCGTATCTGGGGCTCCTTATAGGCACGGATAAAGCCGGCATGCACCTTAATTTTGGACGCAGAATTGTTGTAGGGGATGACCTTCTTGCAAAAGGCCAGGTTGGTCCTCCAGTCCTTTGGCGCGTCGGATCCGCGAAAGGCAATGGACAGGATCTCCCCCCGCCGCCGGACAAAGCACTGGATCCCCGTAGCCGGATCGTCAATCTCTGCCTCCAATCTTCCAAAGACCATGGGCTGTGTCTGAGCGTAGGCCAGACCAGCAATCTCCATGGCTTGAAGCACCGTTTGCTTATTCAAGCGCATCACCTCAATCTACCCTATGACGCAGCCAAGAAAACGGCGCCTTTGGGACCGGCAAAATCGCCGGTTTTTACTTGACAACCTCCCCTACCCTGCCTATACTGTTCTTGCTATTGGTGGCAGCCCTGGATGGGCCCGCCGGGGCGGCCCTGCTGCAGCGCCCCATAGGAGGATCCATGTCCGTTTATCTTACCATTGATGCCGGCGGTTCCAAGTGCTCCGCCCTTCTCTTTGACGATCAGCTCCGCCTGCTGGGACGGGCCAAAACAGGCGGCGTTAACACCACCCAAACAACCCCCGAAGAGGCCCGGGAAAACGTTGCTCGTTGCCTGGATGCGGTGCTCGGTGCGGTGCGTCCCGCTGTCATCCGTCGGGTGTACGCCTGCTTTGTTGGGCCGGTTGAGATTCTCCAAGAAGAGCTGGAGCGCCGCTGTCCCGTAGAGGAAACGGTGCGGCTCAGCGAGCACTTAGCGGGCATGCTGGCCGGCGCCCTGCAGAAGCACGGCATTCTTGCCATATCCGGCACGGGGTCGGATGTATTTTGGGTAAGAGATCCTGCAGAGCCAGGACACTATGCCGTAGGGGGTTGGGGACCCATATTGGGTGATCAGGGCAGCGGCACCTGGATCGGACAGCAGGCTCTCCGCGAAGCAGCCAAAACCGCCGACGGCTGGGGCTGCGCCCCACGGCTTCTGGCACTCATTCGGGAGGCTTGGTCGCTGCCCACCGATTTCTCCATGGTGGGGATCGTGCACCGCAGTGCAGCGCCCTTCCGCCAGGTGGCGTCCATTACGCCCTTGGTGGGCCGTGCGGCTGCGGAAGGGGATCCCTTCGCCCTCAGGTTGGTTCGGGAAGCCGGCGAGGTCATGGCGCAGCAAGTGTTCTGCCTGCTGCGGCGGTTTCCCGTCCCCGCCATTGATAGGAAGGTGGTTTGCTGCGGCGGGGCTTGGAAGACCCATCCCGCCATGTTTAAATCTTTCCGGGACACGCTCCTGGCACAGCACCCCGAGCTGGAGGTCTGCAAGCCCTGGTTTGAACACGTAATGGCCGGACCCGCCAGCCTGCTCCTGGAGCGAGGGCTTTCCCCCGCAGAGGCCAAGGCGCTGCTCGATGCGCATTTCCCCGATGACAGGATTGGATGGTGAGCAAAATGGATCAAATTCAGGCGTATTTTACCAATATGGAGGCCATTCTCCATCGCGTTATGGAAACCCAGCACCAAGCCCTTCTCCAAGGAGCTGAAATGCTTCGGGACGCCGTGGTCGGCGGGCACAATCTCTTCGCCTTTGGGTGCAGCCATGCCGGCTTGCTGGCCCTGGAGCTCTATTACCGAACCGGCGGTATGGCGGTAATCAACCCCGTCCGCGCCCCGGGACTCAACCTGGACATTGATCCGGCAACCATGACCAGCCAGCTGGAACGCCTTCCGGAGTATGGCAAGGTGATCGTGGACAACCAGCCCTTGGGGGCAGGGGACGTGATCATCATCCATTCGGTTTCCGGCCGGAACACGGTGACCGTGGACGTGGCGCTGCGCGCCAGAGAAAAGGGCGCCAAGGTCATTGCCCTGACCAATATGGAGACCTCGCAGAGCGTGCCCTCCCGCCATCCATCGGGAAAGAACCTCTACCAGGTGGCCGACCTGGTGCTGGATAACTGCGGCTGCATGGGCGACGGCTCCCTGGTCATCCCCGGCGTTGCCGAGAAGGTGGCCCCTACCTCCACCGCCGTGGGCGCCGCCATGCTCAACGCCATGGTGGCCCAGGCTGTGGAGCGCATTGTGCAGGCGGGGGTCATTCCTCCCGTATTCATTTCGGCCAACGTAGAAGGCGGCGACCAGCATAACAAAGAAATGCTGGCAAAGTATAAAAAACATATATTCTATATGGGAACCACATGGGAGGATTCGCAATGTTAATGGAAACCTATTGGTCGGCGGTGGACGCCCTCTTCGCCAAGGTGCGGGAAACCCAGCGGGAAAACATCCTGACGGCCGGAAAAATGATTGCCGATTCCATCATGCAGGGCGGCTGCATCCATCTCAGCGGCATCTGCCACCACATTGAGCATGACCTGATCTACCGCGGCGGCGGCCCCAGCTTCTACAAGCACTTCGACTACAACCTTGCCATTGACAATCCCGTTCGCAGCCGGGACCGTTCGGACATGGATCTCAATATGGAGGGGCTGGCGGCCTACGTCCTCAAGGCCAGCAAAATCCGTCCCGGAGACGTGCTCTTCCTCAGCTCGGTATCCGGTCGCACCGCCAAGGTGGTTGACCTAGCTTACGAGGCCAAGAAGCTGGGCGTTAAGGTCATTGCGCTGTCCAGCCTGGAGTACGCCCGTTCGGTGGATCCGGTGCACTCCTCGGGAAAGAAACTCTACGAGATCGTGGATCTCACCCTGGATAACTGCGCCCCCGCGGCCGAGGCCATGATCGAAGTGGAGGGATTGGAGCCCCGCTTTGCCGCGGCATCGGGCATTGCCTCCGATTACATTATGTGGAGCGTCACCTCCGTTGCCGTGGAGGAGCTCATGAAACGCGGAAAGACTCCCGGCATCTTCAAGAGCGGCAACTTCCCCGGCGGCACCGAGTATAACGATACCGTGGTCATTCCCCAGTACGAGAAGGAAGGATATTAATCCTCGCTTTTGATTGTCTAGATGGCAAAAGGCCCCGAATGCGTCTCTCCAGCAGCAGACAGCATCCGGGGCCTTAGGTTATAGAAGGCAGTCAAAGGCCCCGGACCCACCCGCTTATGGCGAGCCGGCCGGGGCCTGTCTTCGTCTGCGCTTAGGCCTCTTCGACCACCGCGTTGAGCTTCTTAATGATCTCGTCCACATCGACCCCGTGGGTAGCGCAGGCCATCTCCACCGATTCGCCGGAGGACATGGGGCAGCCCAGGCAGTGCATGCCCATCTCCATGAAGACGGGAGCGGTCTGGCGGCTGATCTCCAGCACCTGTGCAATGGTCATATCCTTGGTGATTTTCATGTTGGTTCATCCTTTCTTGCTCTATGGTTAAGCTTTGCCCTCAAAGCTCGTACCGCAGTTTCTGCAGCGAATCCGGACCCGCCCCTGGCCGCGTGGCACGCGCTGATGCAGATGGCAGCCCGGGCATACAAAGACCTTATACCTACGGCGCTCCCGCACCCACGTCATACGGTTCCGCACCCAGTTGGTGAAGCGCCAGGCCCACGGACGCAGCGCACCCACCATTCTGCCAAAGGCTTGGGTAAAAGCGCGATCCTCCTCCCGCCGGGCTTCCACCCGTGTAGAGAGCGCCCGTACCAGAGCCAGTCCGATGAGCACAACGGCCGGCAGCGTTGTCCAGGGGGAACGAATAAAGAAGAGCACCGCCGCCGCCCCACACATAGCCAGGCCCAGCATATCAAATCCCGCACGAATTCGTCCAGCCACAGCATCCTCCTTTATTCTACCCCTATCCTACCGCATTCCATTCCTCTTGGCAAGAGGGGAAGCCCGGCAACTTGGTAAGTTTTTTCCCAATCCGTCAGAAATCTTTCGTCCTTGCCAAGTCCTCCCTGCAGGGGTATAATCAGGCTATGCAAAACGCAGGCATCCTACCCCGAAAGGAGACAAGCTATGCAAAAGATTCTGCTGGGAAATACCGGGATCCAGGTAGAAGGAACGGGTTTTGGCGCCCTGCCCATTCAGCGGCGCACCCTGCCGGAGGCCGTGGAGATTCTCCAAGCCGCCTATGCGGGAGGCATCCGTTTCTATGACACGGCCCGCGCCTATAGCGACAGTGAGGAAAAGCTCGGCTGCGCCTTCCGTGATGTGCGCAAGGACATTATCATCGCCACCAAGACCGGCGCCTCCACCGTGGAGGAAATGAAGCGCCACCTAGAGGAAACCCTCCGCTGCCTCCAAACCGATTATGTGGACATCTACCAGCTTCACAATCCTTCCCAGGTTCCCGATGCCGACAGCCCCTTATACCGGCAGCTGGCGGCATGGAAGGCCCAGGGCGTCATTCGGCACATCGGCCTGACCAATCACAGCGCAGATAACGCCATCGCCGCGGCCCAAAGCGGCCTGTATGAGGTCATCCAGTTCCCCCTTTCCTGCATCTCCGCGCCCCGGGATCTGGAGGTCATCGCGGCTTGCCAAGCGCACGGCGTCGGAATCCTGGCTATGAAGGCACTGGCAGGCGGCCTCATTACGGATGCTTCCCTTTCCTACGCCTTCCTATCCCAGTATCCGGTGGTTCCCCTCTGGGGCGTGCAGTACCGTCATGAGCTGGACAATATTCTCCAGCTTATGGCCGATCCTCCCCGGCTCACCGAAGCAGTCTGGGAAAAAATCAACGCCCTGCGCCAGGAGCTCTCCGAGGACTTCTGCCGCGGCTGCGGTTACTGCCTCCCCTGCCCGGCCGGCATCCCCATCAACAACGCGGCACGGATGACCTTGCTTATGGGCCGCTCCCCTTGGCAGCCCTATGTCACGCCCCAGTGGCAGGAGCAGATGGCACGGATTGAAAACTGCCAGCACTGCGGTGCCTGCGCCTCCCGCTGCCCGTATCACCTGGATACTCCTGCGCTTCTGCAGCGTAACTATGCCCAATACAAGCAGTTCCTCAAGGAACATCACATTGTCTAGGAGGCCAGCCATGCAGAATTGGAACGCATTCGGTTCGGAAAAAGGCCGCTTTTACCGTGGAAACCTCCACAATCACACCACCCGCTCCGATGGAGCCTTTACCCCGGAAGAGAATACTGCTCGCTTTGCCCGCGCAGGCTATGACTTTGTGGCCATTACCGACCACCGCATCTATTACCGAGGCGCACAGGAAATGAATGGCTTGCTGGTCCTCCCCGGCATGGAGGCCGACGTCAACCGCAGCCAGCCCCAGCAATGCCACCACCTGGTCTGCATCGGCACGTCCGGCCAGGGTTTCGCCCACGACGAGCGCTATAACGCTCTGCCGGGGGAGTATACCGGGCCTGCCGATGTGCAGCCCGTTATTGACAACCTCAAAGCCCGGGACAACTTTGTCATTTTGGCTCATCCTTTTTGGTCCCACACCAACTACAGTGATTATGGTTCTTTCACCGGGCTGGACGCCATGGAGGTCTTCAATACCGGCTGCCTCCAGGAGGATGATACCGGCTACTCCCACATGGCCTGGTCTGAGATGCTCTATAAAGGCCATCGCATCTGGGCCGTAGCCACCGATGACAACCATCGAGACAACGACATGGGCGGAGGCTGGGTACAGGTCTTTGCTAAGGAGCTTTCCCAGTCCGCTATTCTCAATGCCCTTCGCGCCGGACACTTCTACGCCAGCTGCGGGCCAGATATTCACGCCATGTATGTGGAGGATGGCCGGCTGATTGTGGAGTGTTCCTCCTGCCTGCGCGTCCAGGTTCTGGACCAGCGCATTGGTGGACACACCACCTATGAGCTTCCCGGCGGCGAGCCCGTGCGCCGGGTGGTGCATCCGCTCCAGGAGGGGCTCAAGTACGTCCGCGTCCAGTGCGTTGACGCCGCATACAAGATGGCCTGGAGCCAGCCGCTGTTCCTGGACTAAGCCGAGACGCAAATCCTTACGAGCGGCCCGGATCCCTCTGCCAGGGATCCGGGCCGCTCGCATTCGCATAAAAAAACACCACGGATTCCCGCGGTGCACCAATGTTCCTATTCCTACGCCCGGCACAGTGACACATAGCCAAAGGAACACTCCACCGCAACATAGACGGGCTCACCCTCCCCGTCCCACTGCATCGTATATTCGCCAAAGCTGACCGATCCGTTCTCCTCCTCCACCTGTCCGAAGGCTACAGAAACCTTGACATTCAGAGGCGCATCGGCTGGCAACAGCACCTTCGCCTGCCCAAAGGCACACTCAATGTGGTAGGTTTCCCCCGGCTCGGCCTCCGTCAGATCTACCGTAACCTGTCCAAAGGTCACCGTCGCATCGTTGCGAAGGACAACAGCCCCGGTATCCATATAGACCTCGGAACCCGCTCCATCCGGTTCCATAGAAGGTGGCGTGGTCATAAGGCTGATTCCCATTAGGAAGATGAAAATTCCCACCATGACGGCAAGCACGCGAAAGCTGCGGTTCCACACCTGCCGCAGCAAAAGCGCACCTCCGGAGAGCAGCAAAAAAATAGCCCAAAATACCGCAGAGAAAATCCGCATCCTATTCCTCCCATTGGGCGGTAGCCAGATCCATCCCCCGGCCTGCGCCCTGTACCCGATTATTGACAGATGGGGCAAATCAGGATACACTAATTTTAGCATAGTTGCGTTTCTGTGGCAACATAATTGGAGGTAGTTCCATGGTTCCCACCATACTGATCCCGGCTTACAATCCCGATGAAAAACTCCAGCAAACCATTCGGAATCTGCGCGAAGCCGGATATACGCAGTTTGTCGTCGTGGATGATGGAAGCCGGCCCGATTGCTGGGCCATTTTTGACTGGGTAGCCCAGCAGGAGGATATCCTGCTGCTTCGCCACAGTGTTAACTGTGGCAAGGGCCGAGCAATGAAAACCGGCTTCAATGAGATTCTCTGCAGAAAAATGGCGCAAAACGGCGTCATCGTTTGCGATGCCGATGGGCAGCACCCCATCGCCGCTATCAACAGTGTGGCCCAGCAGATGCTGGAGCACCCGGACTGCTTGGTTCTGGGGGTACGCAAGTTCTTCGAAGCGGACAACGTCCCCCTTCCCAACCTGCTGGGCAATACCATCACCCGCGGGGCCTTCTACCTGATTACCGGCATCCGCTACGGGGATACCCAATGCGGCCTGCGGGGGTTCCCGGAGCCTGTAATCCGGCAGCTCATGACCGTCAGCGGCGAACGCTTCGAGTATGAGAACACCATGCTGCTGGCCGTGCGGTCTTTGGGGATCCCCGTCTGCCAGGTCCCCATGGAGGCGCTCTACCTGGATGACAATAAGTCCAGCCATTTTCACCGCATTCATGATTCCGTTCGGATCTATAAAACCATTCTCGGCTTCGCCAAACGTCCCTTTATCGCCGCTATCCTGCACTTTCTGCTCTTCTACTATCTGCGCAGTACTTTCCCCACATGGTGGGGACCTACGGCGGCTTATGGAATCGGATTGCTGGCAGGCTATCTCTTTTTGCTTTTCTCTGTGCCGGGAGTACGAAAGTTCAAAGCCTTGGCCGGCGCCGTGGTGCTGACCCTGGCCGCCTGCGCCCTGCAATTCATACTCGGAACGGCCGGCATTCCCGCCATGGGAGCCTGGTGGATACTGGCGCTGCCCCTGGGCTTGACCAGCTACTATCTCTGGGTTGGCCTGTGCTATGGACCCAGGCCCCTCAATTACCGCCTGGATCTTCGCTAAAGCGTCTGCTCCTTTTCACGTATCGCAGGGTATTCATTTTCAGCCGGCTGGACTCTCCAGCCGGTTTTTTGTTCCCGACGAGCAAAATAGCCGTGCTTTACCGTCTTCTTTTCAGCATCTTTCCAAAAAAGCCCGCTCCATACCTCATGCATGAAGCGGGCTTTCCCGTTTTAGAAAGTCATTACGGTACCGCAGGGATGTCCATGGGCTTTCCCGCGGCCGACGCCTTATACAGCGTCTGGATAATAGCCAGTGCCGGGAAGCCCTGCCGTCCATCAATGGCGATGGGGCATCCTTCCCCAATGGAGCGGTAGAAATCGGCTATCTGGGTCTGGTGCCCCATACCCCAGCAGGCCTTTCCCTCAGAATCCAACAAAGCTGCCGTCACCAGAGGCTGCAATTCCCCATCGTCATCCACCTGGTAGAGGCGATCACCGCGGAGCAGCAACGTACCGCCCTCCAGAACAGCTTCCAATTCAACGGTCATATCCTCTACGTAAGCCACCGTGGCATAGAAGATCCCTACCACTCCGTCCGTGAACTCCACACGAAATGCGGCCGTATCCTCCACCTCGATGGGAAGGGAAAGGTTCTCTACGTGCCCGGCCACCCGCAAGGCCTGCTTGCCGGAGACCCACTGCATCAGATCCAGGGTATGGATTGCCTGGTTCATCATAACGCCGCCCCCTTCCAGGGCCTTGCGTCCGTGCCAGTCGTCGCTGTAGTAATCCATGTCCCGTACCCAGTTCACCATACCACGAAGCCCCCGAAGGGCACCGAATTTTCCCGAGGCAATCAGTTCTCGCATGACCCGTGAAGATTCGTTATAACGGTTCTGGAAGATAACTCCCAGCTTGCCGCCTACCGCGTCTCCGGCCGCGATCATCGCCTGGGCATCCTCCAGCGAGGTCGCCATGGGTTTTTCGCTGAGCACCCACTTTCCCGCCTGAAGGGCCTTCACCGCCACCGAAGCGTGGAGGTAATGGGGCAGGCAGAGATGCACCACATCGATATCCGGCCGGGCAAGGACGGCATCGATATCGTAGGCGGCCTCCGCGCCATAGCGGGCGGCCGAGGCATCCGCCCGCTCCTTTTTGTTGTCGCAGACCACCGCCAGCTCGACATCCTCGATCTGGGCCAGTGCCTGGGCATGCATGACATGGATTCCGCCGCAGCCCAGCAAGGCCGTTCGGAGTTTTCTCCTGTTCATGGCGTATTCCCTCTCTCAGCCCTGGTTCACCTTGACAGGCTTGCCGCCGTTGCGGGCCGACTCGTAAACGGCCAGGATGATGGCCAGCGGCGCGCGGGCCTTCTCGCCGGTCACGGCAGGTTCCCGTCCTTCCAGAATGGCATTGACCACATCCTGAATCTGGCTGGCATGGGCATTGTTGGTGATGGCCGCAGAGGAAGCGCCGGTCTTCTCCTTGGGCGCATCTGCGCCCAGTTCCTTCTTCTTCACCTCAGGGGTGTAGAAGTTGGAGCCCACCACATCGTCCCGGGTGACATATTCCTTGAACTTATTGTCCTCGATGATAATGGAGCCATCGGTGCCGTAGATATCCAGCCGGGTCACGAAGCCGGGGAATGCGGCGGTGTTGCCTTCCAATAGGCCCAGGGCCCCGTTCTCGAACTTCAGGGTTGCCACGGCCACGTCCTCTACCTCGATGCGCTCATGGGCCAGGCACGCCGTCTGGGCGGAGACCTCCACCACAGGACCGGCCAGGAACTGTACCATATCCACATAGTGTACCGACTGGTTCATCAGCGCGCCGCCGCCGTCCAGCTCCCAGGTGCCGCGCCAGTCGCCGGAATCATAGTATTCCTGGGAACGGTACCACTTGGTGTGAGATCCACCGAATACGATGCGACCCAGCTTCCCAGCATCAATGTCAGCCTTCGCCTGTGCGATATCGGGATCAAAACGGTGCTGAGAAATGCAGGAAAGCACCACACCCGCCTCATGGCAGGCCCGGATGAGCCGGTCGGCGGCCTCCAGGGTAACGTCAATGGGCTTTTCCACCAGCACGTTCTTCCCCGCCTTGGCGGCACGGATGCCGAAGTCGGCGTGCATGCCGCTGGGCAGGCAGATATGCACCAAATCGATGGCCGGATCCTGGAGCATGGTGTCAAAGTCGGTAAAGGCCTTGCAGCCGTTCTCGGCGGCATATTTTTCGGCCTTTTCGGGCACGATGTCGCACACGGCATAGAGTTCAGCGTTCTCGATCTCCTGAATCGACTTAATGTGGGTGGGGCCAATGGCGCCCAATCCCACCACGGCGCAGCGAATCTTTTTCATGCTATTCCTCCTATTGCTTCGGGCGGCAGCGCCCGTTTAACCCTTGGTAACTCTGTCCAGCAGGGACTTGGCGGCAGAAGCCGCAGCCCCAAAGCGGGCTTCGCTGGTCTCCCCATATTCCTCACCCAAGTGGGGTTCGACGCTGACAAAGCCCTCAAAGCCCGAATGCCACAGATCGGTAAGGATCTTCTCCACCTTCCCATCCCCCAAGCCGATGGGACGGTGGACATTGCCCGTCACCTGCCGTCCCAGGTCCCGCTGGGCGGGGCCGTCCGAGTAGACCGAATCCTTCAGATGCACGTATTCGATATAAGGCTTGAGCATGGCATAGGCCGCATCATTGTCCACGCCGCACTGCACAAAGTTGGAAAAGTCGTAGGTGGCCCGGAACATCGGGCTGTCAATAGCGGTCAGAATATCCAGGCAACGCTCCGGAATGTCGCCGTAAATTCCCTTCTCATTCTCGTGAAGCAAAGTAATCCCCGAGCCGGCCGCCGCGTCCACCATCTGCCCCAGCTGGTCGATCACTTGGCCGCGATAGGCGGCAGGATCGGCCCCGTCGGGGGTGTAGAAGCTGAACATGCGGATGTAAGGCGCCTCCATTTCCTGGGCCAGCTCCACCACATGACGGAACTCCTTCAAATGCGGAGCAAAGTCATCGGTAATAAAGATTTTTCCGATGGGCGAACCCAATGCGGAAATACCGATTCCACGGTCCCGGAGCTTCTGGGCGGCTTCCGCCCCCTCCTTGAGCGTATATTGACTTATGTTCTTCCCGTCAGCCGAGCGGAATTCCACAAAACCGATCCCATACTGCTCCAGTACGCGGATTTGCTGTTCCAGGGCATCGCCACCCTCGTCGGCAAAGGCGCTCAGAATGAAAGTGCTCATGCAATTCCTCCTTTTTTGGATGGGAACATTATACAATAAACCCCATGCAAAGGGAAGAGCTAATCCTCATTCGAGGACGGAACTCCTTGGGGTGTCTTTGTACGAAACCGGCGGTAGCAACGGAACCGCTGCCGCTCTCCCAGAATATGCACAGTCAGATCCCGCTCCTGCCAAAACTCGAACCCACAGGCCTCTAGCACGCGCTGGGAGGGCAGGTTGTCCGCATCCGCCGTACCAATGACATAGGGAATGGCATAAGTATCCAGCGCCCACTGGGTGACCGCGGCGGCAGCCTCCCGGGCATAGCCCTTCCCCCGGGCCTGGGGCAGGAGGCTGTAAAAGATCTCCGTTTCGTGGAGGTCATCATGCTCCCCGGCTCCGACCGCCCCCAGCAGTACACCGGTCTCCTTGTCAAAGATCCCCAGGCAGACCGTGCCGTGGATGATATCCATCGCGTCATAATTCTGGATCTGCCAGCGCAGGAAATCCCCCGCCCGATCCCGCTGCATCTGCCAACCGGGAACCTCCGGAATCTCCAACAGCGAAACAAAGGCGCCCAAATCAGACACGGTAAAGGGCCGCAGCAGAAGGCGCTCCGTCTCCAGCACGGCGCCGATGGCCTTGGGCTCCATCCACAAGGCCCCCAGCATCCGGGGCAGCAGCGCATCCAATGCCTTAGGATCCTCCAAGGGCGGGCAGTCGGTCCGTGCCCCCATGGGCAGGGCCATGCCGATGCAGCGCTCTCCCACCCGTTCCTGTCCGGTGCCTTGGCTCCAAGCCTCCAGCGAATAGTACGCGGCGTAGCTCGACCTTTCGTCCCAATCCATGTAGGAATTGCCGTAAAACGTCATGGGCTGGCACGGTTTCCCCTTCAAAATGGTTGCCTTCCCGGGTCTTTCCGGGGCCAATTCCTGCAAGAAATTCCCTCCGCCCTCCAGTTCCATGCGGTTTTGGAGGAACACGGTGTGGTCATAGTGGCCGGAGACAATATCCCTTCCCTGGGAATTGTAGAAAAAATTGTGGTACAGATAAGCGGTATGCGCGGGATTGGGCCCACCGCCGTCGGCGCAGCATACGCTGCACCGATGGTATGCGCGGCCATCGTTATAGGACACCGAGAACCGCACGGTATTATGCACCATCGCGTCCCCACCGGTGTACTGGCAGACCAGGTAGCCGCAGCCGTCATTGTTATAGGAATAGCAATACTGGATCACGCAGTCGCAGGTCCCGCCATCAAAATCAAAGCCGCCGCCGTCGGTCTTCCCCCACTGGGTGCGGTTGTCGTGGCTGATGCAGTGATCGATCACCACCCGGTGGGCATGGCAGGCCGTCCAGATCCCTACCGGCCCGTTAAAGTTGTCGTTGTTCATGTCCCAGCCATTGTAGGCGGCTTCGCAGTACTCCACTCGGGCATCCTCCACGGCCATAAGCAGGATGCCATTGCCGCTGTGGTTGGTGCGCACGGTAGGGTCGCCGGGATTGTTCAGCGCCCGGCAGCGGGATACGGTCAAAAACCGGCCGTATCCCCGGGAAGAGGGCTCGCTAATGATACCGCAGCCGCCATTATCCCGGGCCGTAACGCCCACCAGCCGGTTGTAGGCTCCGCCGCGCACGGAGACGCCGGCATGTTGGTAGCCCTCTGCCGTACAGTCCTGGATCAGTATATTCTCACAGTCCTCCAGCAGGAAGCCGATGCCCCCCTGGTTATGGTACTTACGCCCCGCACCGCGGCTGACCAGGCCAACAACCCGAATGTAGGCACAGTCCCGCAGCACCAAGCCATTCCCTGCGCCGCCATCAATCCATGCCGTCCCGGGCTCTTCGGCCATGATGGTAATCGGAGCCTCTGGCTGTCCCTGCAACCCACTGAGAACGGCCGGAGCGTGGCCGCAGCCCGGCGCCAGCACCACGCAGTCCCCCGGTTTCAGCGCCGGCGCCGCCTCTTCCAGGTTTCTCCATAGGACAAGGCCTTCCTGCGCTGCGCCGCGCGGATCCATTGCATAGCGCATCATAATACCTCCCTCCCACGCCGCAGTTCGGGCACCTGCTCCCGCGCCCCGGCTCTTTTGCCCTATTATACCGCGCCCCTTCCCCCACCGCCATGGATTTCCTTGAGGATTTGGGGACTTCTCCGTTGCGAAAGGCTCAGAATATGCTATATACTAAAGGCAAAAGGCTTCAGGAGGTGATTCCATGCCCCCCAGGGCTCCGCTTGATCCCGCAGCATGTGACACGCGGCTGCGGCCCCGCCAGGAGGACGTCCGCGGCCCCTATTTCCGTGACCAGACGGCCATCATCCACAGCAATTCATTCCGCCGGCTGAAGCACAAGACCCAGGTATTCTTCGCCCCGGAGAACGACCACGTCTGCACCCGCATCGAGCACGTCCTGCATGTGGCCACCATCGCCGCCACCATCTGCCGCGGCTTGAACAAGCGGGGCTGGCAGCTGGATACCGAGCTGGCCTACGCAGCGGGACTGGGACACGATATCGGCCATGCCCCCTTTGGTCACACGGGAGAGAGGGTGCTCAATGAGCTGCTCAAGCCCTCCGGCGCCGCCTTCTCTCACGAATCTCACAGTCTTCGGGTGCTCAATCTTCTGGAAAACCATGGCCGCGGCCTGAACCTGACCCGTGGCGTACGGGACGCCATCCTCTGTCACAATGGAGAGCGGTTTGAGCAGTATTTGGTCCCTGAATCCGTCCCCCGGCTCCCAGAGGACAAGCAGCACGATCCCCATCGTCTCCCCGCCACCTGGGAAGGCTGCATCGTGCGCCTCTGCGACAAAATTGCCTACCTGGGGCGGGACCTGGAGGATGCCCTGCTTGCCGAATTTGTCCGTGAGAGCGATGTGCCCCCTGAAATCCGCAAAGAGCTGGGAGACAGCAACGGCCATATCATCAATACCCTGGTGCTGGATCTCATTGAAAACGCTGCCCTCCAGGGAAAGATCGGGTTTTCCGATGCCAAACACGCGCTTTTCTTGGAACTTTATGACTTCAACGTCCGCAGCATTTACCGCCATATCCGAATTCAGGAATACGAGGCCTACTGTGACCGCATTCTTCGGGCGCTGTATGAGCATCTGATGGAATTAGACTCCTATCAGGAAGTCCGCAGCCGGGAGCCCCTGGAATTCGAGCAGCGCTACATCCAGCAGTCCCGGGAGCTGCAGGAGGTTTACGCCGCCGAACACGCCGGCCGGAGCCGCCGGGTCGTGGATTACCTGGCCGGCATGACCGACAACTTCGCCCTGCGCTGCTATACCCAGCTGACCATTCCCCAGCCCATTGAATTCCCCTGGCGGTAATCCCGCTCCGCCGCCCCTCTTTTTTCCGGAAAGCAGTTTGCCGTCTTTTCGTCTATTGAAAGGCAGCGGCAAACATGGTAAAATTGGTATGCATGAGGTTATGCCCATACTCATAATAAGGTTATGTCAATCTGAAAGGAGACTGGACCGATGATTTCCAATATCCCCGTGGTTAAAATGGGTATCGTGGCCGTAAGCCGCGACTGCTTCCCCATCTCTCTGTCCAAATCCCGCCGTGCCGCCGTGGTGGAGGCCCTGACCAAGGCCGGCGGCGCCATTTACGAGGCCCAAACCATCATCGAGAATGAAACCGACGCCATGAAGGCCCTCCAGGAAGTCCAGGAGGCCGGTGTCAACGCCCTGGTGGTCTACCTGGGCAACTTTGGCCCCGAAGGCCCCGAAACTCTGCTGGCCGCCAAGTTCGACGGCCCGGTGATGTTCGTAGCCGCCGCGGAGGAGACCATCGAGACCCTGGCCTCCAGCCGGGGCGATGCCTACTGTGGCATGCTCAACGCCAGCTACAGCCTAAGCTTGCGCGGTATCCGCGCTTACATCCCTGAGTATCCTGTGGGCGTCCCCAGCGAGGTCGCCGCCATGATTGCCGAATTCGTACCCATCGCCCGGGTAATCATCGGACTCAAGCATCTGAAGGTCATCTCCTTCGGCCCCCGTCCCCAGGATTTCCTGGCCTGCAACGCCCCCATCAAGGCCCTGTATGACCTGGGCATGAGCATTGAGGAGAACTCTGAGCTGGATCTCTTCGCCGCCTTCAATGAGCACAAGGACGACCCCCGCATCCCCGATGTCATCCGCGACATGGAGGCCGAGCTGGGCGCCGGCAACAAAATGCCCGGTATCCTACCCAAGCTGGCCCAGTATGAGCTGACGCTGCTGGATTGGGCCGAGTCTCACAAGGGCGCCGCCGACTACGTGGTCTTCGCCAACAAATGTTGGCCCTCCTTCCAGACCCAGTGTGGTTTCGTGCCCTGCTACGTCAACAGCCGCCTGACCAGCCGGCTCATGCCCGTCAGCTGCGAGGTGGACATCTATGGCGCCGTCAGCGAATACATCATCGCCTGCGCCACCGAGATCGCTCCCACCCTCTTGGATATCAACAACACCGTTCCCGCCGAGATCTACGATGCCGAGATCAAGGGCAAGACCGACTACAAGCTCTGCGACACCTTCATGGGCTTCCACTGCGGCAATACCCCCATCTGCCACCTGCGGACCCCGGAGATGAAGTACCAGCTGATTATGAAGCGCTCCCTGGAGCCCGATTCCGAGCCCAACATCACCCGCGGCACTTTGGAGGGCGACATCAAGGCCGGCGGCATCACCTTCTTCCGTCTGCAGAGCGCGGCGGACACCACCCTCCACAGCTATGTGGCCCAGGGCGAGATCCTGGACGTGGCGACCCGCTCCTTTGGCGGCATTGGCATCTTCGCCATCCCGGAGATGGCCCGCTTCTACCGCCACGTGCTCATTGCCAAGCACTATCCCCATCACGGCGCGGTGGCCTTCGCCCACGTAGGCAAGGTGCTCTTCGCCGCCATGAAGCTCCTGGGCGTGGAGGACGTCGCCTTCAACCAGCCCAAGGGCATGCTCTACAAGGATGAGAACCCCTTTGCATAGGAAATAATTCCCTGCCGCGCGGCGCCAGAACGGGCGCCGCGCGTTCTTTTTCCGCCGTTCCGCCTGCGGGCCGCATCCTCCCGTTCAGAAAGTTCCTGCAAATTCCCCAATTTTCATCCCGGTTTTTATCTCATTTGGGTCTCACATCATGGCTATGCAGGATTTCAACCCTCCACTAAGGATGTTATTGACCAGTTTCCTTGCCATACTTTACTCTCCCGCTCGAGAGGCTTATAATAGCTGCGTCATGATACATCTCCCAAAGGAGGATTTCTTCTATGGCCAAAACAGCTCTGGTTACCGGCTCCAGCAAAGGAATCGGCCGGGCAATCGCCCTCAACCTTGCGGAAGCCGGTTACGACGTTGCCGTTAATTACAACTCCGATGAAGCAGGCGGCTTGGATACCTGCGAAAAGATCCGTGCCATGGGCCGCCGGAGCATCGCCATCCAGGCCAACATTGCCAAGCTTGAGGATATCGAGAAGCTGTTCCGGGAGTTCTTCGCCGAATTCCCCACCATCGACGTACTGGTCAATAACGCGGGCATCACCCGGTTCTGCCCCTTCCTGGAGGCCACGCCTGAGCTCTTTGAGCAGGTGATCTCCGTGGACTTCCGCGGCAGCTACTTCTGCGCCCAAGCCGCTGCGCGGAACATGGTGGAGCATGGCACCCAGGGCGTCATCATCAATATCACCTCCAATCATCAGATCGGCCACTGGCCGACCGCCAATCTCTATGGCCCCATCAAGGCTGCTCTCAACAAGTTCACCGAGCACGCCGCCATGGAGCTTGGCAAGAACGGCATCCGCGTTATTTCGGTGGCGCCGGGGTACACCATCATTCGGGACGAGCAGCTTCGCCGGCAGGAGCGCGGCGCCAAGAATCCTTTGGCGGAAAAAATCCCGCTCAACCGCTTCGGTACCGCCGATGAGGTGGGAAAGATGGTGGCGCAGCTCTGCTCCAATCCCGGAGCCGGCTACATCACCGGCACCTGCCTCTATATGGACGGCGGCGCCCTCTTGGCCAATGTTGTGGAGACCCAGATCGAGCCTGCCGTCTGGCCGGTTACCGAAGAGATGAAGCAGGCCCGCGAAGAGGAGCGCGCCCGCCAGCGTGCCGCCTGGAAGAAAGCCATGGAAGAGGAAGAGGCGCAGCTGAAGCAGTCGGAAGAGAGCAAAGCTTAATATAGATTAAGGTAAGGAGGCATACCATGAAAATCACCAAGATGGAGTGCTTTTACGTGCTCCCCCGCTGGAATTTCCTGAAGATCACCACCGACGAAGGCATTGTCGGCTGGGGTGAACCCATCGTCGAGAGCCGCTCCCAGACCGTAGCCAAGGCCGTGGAGGAATTCTCCCGGATCCTCATCGGCGAAGATCCCCTCCGCATCGAGCATCTCTGGCAGAGCATGTACCGCACCACTTTCTATAAGGGCGGCCCCGTGCTCACCTCCGCCATCAGCGGCATCGAGCAGGCTCTGTGGGACATCAAGGGCAAGTATTACAATATGCCCGTCTACGAGATGCTGGGCGGCCGCGTCCGGGATAAGATCCGCATGTACTCCCATTGCGGCGGCAAGGACGCCAAGGAGTTCGCCAAGAACGCCAAGGAGCGCATGGAGGCTGGCTTCACCGCCATTAAGACCGGCATGACCGGCCCGGTGAAGAATATCGATTCCTTCGAGTTCGTGGACACCTATGTCTCCCGCTTCGCCGAGGCCCGTTCCCTCATCGGCAAGAAGCTGGATATCGCCATCGACTTCCATGGCCAGGTCTCCCCCGCCATGAGCAAGCGCCTCTGCAAGGAGCTGGAGCCCTATTTCCCCATGTTCGTCGAGGAGCCCTGCCAGCCTGAGAACGTGGACGCCATGGTCCGTGTGGCCGAGTCCACCACCATCCCCATCGCCACCGGCGAGCGGCTCTTCACCCGCTTCGGCTTCCGCGAGGTGCTGGAGAAGGGCGCTGCCTGCGTGCTGCAGCCCGATATCTGCCACGCCGGCGGTATCTTCGAGGGCCGTAAGATCGCGGCCATGGCCGAGACCTACTATGCCTCCGTGGCGCCCCACAACCCCCTGGGCCCCATCTCCCTGGCTTCCTGCCTGCAGCTGGATGCCTGCGCCCCCAACTTCCTCATCCAGGAGCATCCCTCTCTGGCCAACGGCTGGGATCGCGGCGAAGGCTATCTGAAGAACCCCTTCAAGATTGTCAACGGCTACATCGAAGTGCCCAAGGGCCCCGGCCTGGGCATCGAGGTGGACGAGGACGTGGTTCGCGAGCGCGCCTATGCCGGCGACTGGGATTCTCCCCGCTTCTTCCATGAGGACGGCACGGTGGCCGACTGGTAAGACTCCCATTCCTTGTTTTCTCCTATAAAAGGAAGCCCTTTCTTCCAAGCATCGGAAGAAAGGGCTTTTTTGTCCGAAAGCGTGCCATGCCGCAGTCAACCCAGAATCAGCATCACGACCACCAGTGCCAGAGCCGCCGCAATCCCAGCAATTTGCATCCGACGCAGGATCTTTCGCCCCGCATCCCCGCGCCGCTCCAACACGCCCTGGCATATCCCCAGGAACAGGAAGAGGCCCACCGCAAGAAAATCATACGCAATCACCTGCCACTGCCGGTCTTCCACGAGATTGGCACCCCCGGCGACCAGCCATATGCCGGCCAGAAGAAACCAAAACCATCGCTTCTCCATATCTTTCTCCATCCCTTCTTCTGCCTTGCCACTATGATAAGCGAAATGGATACTCATGTCCAGCGCCCATGGGTTTCCCTTGACAATCGCCGCCGTAATACGTATCCTAAATCTATGCTTTTCATTCCATAAACCGTCCGAGAGGAGCCCAGCGCCATGCCTCAGCTGCGTAAGATCATCGTTCTATTTAAGACCCATCTGGACGTAGGTTTCACCGACCTGGCTGCCAACGTGGTGGACCGGTACATGACCGAATACATCCCTCGCGCCCTGGACATCGCCCAAGAACTCAATCTTCCCGGACAGGAGCGGCGCTTTGTTTGGACCACAGGCTCCTGGCTCATCGCAGAGTACCTCCGCACCGCCCCCGCGCCCCGGCGTGCCGCCATGGAGAATGCCATCCGCCGGGGGGATGTCAGCTGGCACGGCCTACCTTTCACGCTGCACTCCGAACTGGCGGATGCCCGGCTCTATGACTACGGCCTGGGCATCGCCCGGGAACTGGACGCCCGGTATGGCATCCATACCCTGGGAGCCAAGAACACCGATGTACCGGGGCATACCCGGGCTATTGTCCCCCATCTCGCTCGGGCGGGAATCCGTTTCCTGCATATCGGCGTCAACGCCGCCTGCGTTGGATCAAGGTATCTCCTTTGTCCTCTATGACAATGTCTGGGGCACCAACTTCCCCATGTGGTACGACGAAGATGCCCGGTTCCGCTTCCATATCGAACTTCCTGACGACGGAGGGATTGTTTGATGATGTCCTTTGCCTGGGAAGAAAAACGCGATCGGCTGACTGCCTTTTGGGAGCGGGAGGCCTTGGGACGCCCGTGCTACGCGATCATCGTCCCGCGGAAGGATGCTCCGCCTCCGATGGAGTTTTCCTCTCCTTCCGATCCCCGGGACCTCTATATGGATCCCCGGTGGATTCTCCAGCGGATCGATGAGGACCTCCGGCGCTGCGCCTACTTTGGCGAGGCCATTCCCCACTTCTGGAGCAACTTTGGCACAGCCGGGCACGCCAAATACGCCCCGCGCTGCCGGTATCAGTTTACGCCGGAAACCGTCTGGATCCACCCCAGCCTGGCTGCCTTGGATCCCTCAGTATGCTACTACGATCCCCAAAGCCCCGTCCTAGCCGAAGAGCTGCAGGTTGTGGATACCCTGTGCCGGGCCACCCAGGGACGGGCCATGATCTCCTTTCCCGACAACTGCGGAATCTTGGACAGCCTGGCCGCCCTGCGGGGCACAGAGAACCTGCTGATGGATCTGGTGGAGGAGCCCGATGCCGTGCTGGATGCCCTGGCCCGCCTGCGGGAAGGTTTTCTGGATTCCAGCGACAGGTTTTTCTCCGTCCTCCGGGAAAACAACGACGGCGGTAGTTTCCACGGCTGGATGAGCACCTGGTCGCCCGGACGCCACGGACAGCTCCAGGCCGACTTTTCGGTGATGATTTCCACCGCTATGTACGCGGAATTTGTCCTGCCTGAGCTGGAGGAGATCTCCGCCCATTGGGATCACAGCCTCTACCACCTGGACGGCCAGGAACAGCTCCGGCATCTGGACCTCATTCTTTCGGTCCCTGGGCTCAGCGGCATCCAGTGGACGCCGGTAGCCGGCCAGCCGCCCACCTCCCACTTCATTCCTCAGCTGCGGCGCATCCAGGAGGCCGGGAAGTGCCTGGTGCTCATGCCCCAGGCTTGGGAGCTTCCCCTTCTGACCCGGGAGCTGCTTCCCGGCGGCGTAATCTACAACATCGGAGGCGTGGCCACCGAAGACCAGGCGCAGGAAATCGCCCGCTTCATGGAGTCGGTGTGCTGAGGCTTCCTGCAAAGCATCTCCTATCCCACCCATCGGTTCAAGACCGGCCAAGCGCACCGATCCGGCGCGCCGCCGGTCTTTTGCGGCTTCTGAGAGCGGCAGCCAAAAAAGAAGCGGCGCGCATGAACCTTCCCCTGCCGTAGAACCGTCAGAATGATTGAAATCGATTTCAAAACCAAGGCACCCAAGGAGCATAGCATGGATACCTTCCTGCGCCTTTTCACCGAACACAAGCCCGCACTGGAGCGGTTTGTCCGGTTTCGGATCCGCAACCCCTTTGACGCAGAGGACATCATCCAAGAGACCTGTCTGCGCGCGTACCGGAGCTTTTCCGCGCTGAAGGATCCGGAAGCGTTCAAGCCGTGGGTTCTCCGCATCGCCCGGAACCAATGCAACGACTATTTCCGCCGGCTGGCCAAGACACTGGAACTTCCCGTGGACGAATTCCCGGAAAACCGCATGCCCTACGGGCGCATGGGGGTTACGGTGGTAACCCCTGTGGAAGAGACGCTGCAGCGGCTGGGCAGCCGCGACCAGCAGATCCTGTATCTGTACTATTTCCGGGATATTCCCCAGGCTGCCATCGCCAGGCGCCTGGGCATCCCCTTGGGAACCGTCAAAAGCCGGCTGCATACGGCGAAAGCCAACTTCAAAGCCCTCTATCCCCATGACAACCCACCTAAAGGAGAGATTTTTATGGAAAAATTTCCCACCCATCTGCCTGCATATACCATCACACCCTCCCAAGAGCCGCCCTTCGCCGTACGCTTTGAGGAACTTATGGGCTGGTTTATCGTCCCCCGGCTGGGGGAATCCTGCGCCTGGGCCCAGTACGATATGCCTGGGCGCGCCATCACCGACATCTACACCTCCTCGGTAGAAAAGGAAGTCATACTGCACGGAATCCCAGGGGTAGAGATTCGCAATACCCACCACAAGGCCGGGTCCTCTGCCTCTGACGCGTCCACTTTCTACTTCATTGCCCAACTCACCGAAGAAACCTGCCGCTGGCTGGGAAACCGCTACAGTGAAAACGGCGTAGAGCACATCATCACCTTCCTGGACGGAGACGAATTCCTCCAGGCCTGGGGCTCTGGAGACAATAACATAGGAGAACCCGTACAGGTCATGCCCCGGGGCCGCATCACCCGGGACGGCGACGCCCTCCAAGCGCGTCCAGGCAGCGTCACCGACTGTGTCGGACGCTATACCGTGGAACTGGGCGGTCGCTGTTACGACACCGATCTTTTGGTCGGCATATTCCACGACGGCCCCCTCACCGAGCAGTATATTGATGCAAGGGGCCGCACCGTCCTCTGGCGGCGGTTTAACCGGGACGACTGGGCCCTGGAACGCTACGGGGAAACGTGGAGCCAAAGGTTCCCGGAAAACCAGCGCATTACGGTAAATGGTGTTCTCTATGTCCATTGGTACGACTGCATAAGCCGTGATATCCTCGGCTAACCACCGCGGCATAACGGCAAAAGGCATGCGGCAGGTTGTCAGAAAATCGACAGCCTTCCGCATGCCTTTGGTTTATCTCCGTCAGCGAAGGAAGCCTCTTGCCAGCAAATCCAAGCGTTTTCCCTGGGATGCCCCCGGACAGTCCGAAAGGCTCCTTTATCTCTTTACAGCTCGCTCAGGGCGGCAAAGGCATGGAAGTAGACCTGCCCTGCCTTCTGGAGCATGTCAATATCCACCCGCTCATCGGCTCCATGGGCTCCGCCGCCTCCGTAGCCGGGCATTCCCGGTCCATAGGCCACCGCGCAGGGCAGCGCCCGGGCATAGGTGCCGCCGCCCATGGTCACCGGAGGACGGGTGTCGCCGGTCACGGTGGTGTACACATCGTGCAGCGCCTTCACCAGGGGATGATCCAAGGGGAGATAGAGAGGCGGCTGCGACGTAGCCTCGCCAGTGAATCCGGCCTTATGGAAGGAGGCCTGCAGGATCTCCGCATTCTTAACCTGGTCGCAGGTCACCGGATTGCGGATATCGATGCGGATGGTCAAGGACGCCGCATCTCCCCGCAAAATGCCGACATTCAAGGTCAACGCCCCGGAAACCGCATCGCTGCAGGCTACGCCCACACCGGCGCCGTCATAGGCCGTACCCAGGCTCTGCGCAATGTAGCCAATTCCCGGCAGCGCCCCATCCCCCATGGGCAGCACCAGCGCCAGGTACTGCATCAGCAAGCCAATGGCATTGCGCCCGTTCCCGGGGTCGGCGGCGTGGGCCGGTTCCCCTAAGGCGGCAATCCGCACGTCCTCCCCCTCTTGGGTTACAGTGATATAGGGCGCCGGAGGCATGGACGCCGCCTGCATGCCCTGCAGGACTGCGTAGGCGTGATGGGGCACCACATTGACCTGGATGCCGGCATAGAGCTCCTTGACGGCGCTGGGCTCCCGGTAGGTATATGTAAACGTCCCCTTCACAAAGCCCTTCTCCCCGTGGACGGCCGGGAAACCCGCGTCAGGCGAGAAGGCATACTTGGGAGCGGGCACCCGCTTGAGGTACTCCACCATGTCACTCATACCGCATTCCTCATCGCAGCCTACGATCAGCTGCAGCGTGCGCTTGGGCTGATAGCCCGAAGCCTTCAGCGCAGCCAAGGCGTAGAGGGTCGCCATGGCAGGACCCTTATTGTCCTCCGAGCCGCGGCCATAAAGCAGACTGCCCTCCATGGGGCTTTTCCCCAAAGGATCCCGCGTCCATCCCTCTCCGATAGGCACAATGTCCAGGTGGCAGAGGGCAGCGACCTTTTCCTCTCCCGCTTCCCAAGTGATTTCTCCACAGTATCCATCAATATTCCGCACGCTGAATCCCATTCGGCGACCAATCTCCAGGGCGGCATCCAGCGCCTTGCGAGGGCCGGGACCAAAGGGCGCGCCGGGAGCAGCCTCGCCTTTGGCGCTGTCAATGGCCACCAAAGTCCGAATGTCCCGGATCATCTCGTCCCGATGCTCCGCCATATACCGCACGGCAAATTCGTCATTGGCTATGTACTTCATACAGTTCCTCCTTCATTTCCCGGCGAACCAGGAGTTTCTGACTCGTCCTCGAATATAATAACTATCTCAACGTGGAAAGGAGCCCCTTTCATGGCAAAAGGCCATATGCCAGACGGTTCGGACCACGCCGGCCACCGCCAGCGGGTCAAGGAACGTTTCCTAAGGGAAGGGCTGGAGAAGTTCACGCCCCGGGAGATCCTGGAACTCATCCTCTTTTACGCCATCCCTCAAGGGGACGTGAACCCCGTGGCCGATGCACTGCTGGACACCTTCGGCACACTGAATGCCGTCCTGTCAGCCGATCTGCCGTCCCTGCAGCGGGTACGGGGCGTCGGCGGGCATACCGCCCTGCTGCTCAGCCTGTTTCTTCCCGTCTTCCGCTACTATCACGTGGCCAACATGGGCGACAGCATCGTACTGGACTCCGCTACCAAGGCCGGGCAGTACGTCCAGTCCCTCTTCCTAGGCTGCCAGCGGGAGCGGTTCTACCTAATCTGCCTCAACTCCCGGGCCGGCGTTCTCCGCTGCGTTCAATTTGACCAGGGCACCGCGTCCGAAATTGCGGTACCGCCCCGGCTGCTGGTAGAGGCCATTCTCTCCAGCAACGCCACCCAGGTCATCTTTGCCCATAACCATCCCGGCGGCCTATGCAAGCCTTCCCTGGATGATGAGCTCTTCACCCGGCGGATGATGGTTACTCTAACGCCGCTGGACATCCCGGTCATCGACCACATCGTGGTCAGCGATGCTGGGTTCTATAGCTTTCACAAGGAAGGGCGCATGGAGGACATCAAAAAGGATGTGCAGATCCGCATCGCCTCGGCTCCGGCGTTCTATCGGTATGATTAAAGGGTTCTGTCCAGACAGACAAAATCCTTCTCCGTCCGGGCAAAATGGCAGATTCCACGCCGTATAAAGCCCATGCTTTCATAGAGGGCCAAGGCCCGCGCATTGTCATACCGGGTATCCAGACGCATGGAGACAGCCCCGGACGCGGCCGCCAGCTCCATCAAGGCGCGCAGAAAACGCTTCCCCACGCCCCGCCCCGCATGGGCCGGGGAAACCGCCATACGGTGCAGATAACGCGCCGGCTCCACGCTGTGCCACGGAATGTGATCATAGCAGTCCGGCGGATTGGGACTCTGATCCATGGCGGCAGCCGCCAGTAGCTCCCCATCCCGCTCCAACAGATACAGCCTCTCCCGCCGGATATCCTCCTGGAAATCCGCCCGAGTGGGATAGGTTTCGTTCCACTGATCCAGCCCGGAGGCCAGCATGGCCTTCACCACCGCACGGTAATGCGCCTCCACCCGCGGCAGATCCTGGCGCCGCGCCAGGCGCAGGCAGACGCCTGCCTCAGACTCCTGGGACATAGATCTGCGCCTCCTTTCCTGCTAGGCTGGCCCCCTGCCGGGAAGCCTCTTCATTATAGCATGGTTTGGTGGGATTTTGTAGGGCTGCGGCAGAATTCACCGGCTTGCGGAAAACCCTTCCAGCAGCTATAATAAGAGAGTTATCTTGGAACGTAAGGAGCCGATGGGATTGGATCTGGTCTTTTGCCCGCTCTTTTCGGGCAGTACAGGGAACTGCTGCTTCGCCGCCGCCCATGACGTCTGCATTCTGGTGGATGCCGGCGGATCGGCTTCCCGCATCGAGGCCGCCCTGCGGCAGGTTGGCGCTTCCCTCCGGCAGATCGCCGGCGTACTCATTACCCACGAGCACATCGACCACATCCAGGGGGTTGGCGTATTGGCGCGCAAGGGACTGAAAATCTATGCCAACGAAGCAACCTGGCAGGCCATGCTCCTTTCGGGGAAACTGGGAGAGATCCCTCGCGGAAGCCGTGTCGTATTTGGTACGTCCCATAGCTTCGGCCTAGGCCGGCTGGGCATCACCCCGCTGCCCATCAGCCATGACGCCGCCGATCCGGTGGGCTTCGTCATACAAGGGGGACGCCGCCGGATCGCTTTGATCACCGACACCGGGCATCTTCCCCCCGCTGTAGAGGAAGAAACCCTGGGCGCAGACATTCTCATGCTGGAAAGCAACCATGACATAGCCCTGCTGGAAGCCAATGCCCACTATCCCCTCCAGCTTAAGCGCCGGATCCTGGGAAATAAGGGCCACCTCTCTAATGACGCGGCGGCCCAAATCCTTCCTCGCTACGCCGCCGCAGGCACCACCCATATCGTCCTGGCCCACCTCTCGCAGGAAAACAATACCCCGGAGCTTGCCTTCGATACCGCAGCCGCCTCCTTGGCGGGGCACGGCGTGGAGCTGGGAAGGCAGCTGCAACTGGGTATGTCCTGGCCGCATCGGGTGGGAGAAATCTGGGGCGTCTGATATTCGTCAAATTCAAGGACCATGCTGAAGGAGAAAACACCATGAACACCCACTGGGACCTCACCTGTCTGTATCAAAACTTTGATGACCCCAAAATCCCTGCCGATATGCAGCGGATCCGCACCGACCTGGCCGCGCTCAAGGAGCTGCTTCAAAGCGGCATGGCCCCGGCAGCGCTATTGGAGAAGGCCATTGGCCTGATGAACGGCATTTTTGATACCGCCAGCGATGTGGAAGGCTTCGTCTATCTAACCCTGGCGACGGACGCCAATCATGCCCAGGCACTGGCCCTCGCCGACCCTATCAGCAAGCTGATTATGGAAGTCCGCCAGGGATATAACGCCCTAATGCGCTACATTGCAACCGTAGAAGACCTAGAAGCCTGCATCAATGCCAATGAAGTTTTGGCGCAGCATGCCTTTGTCCTGCGGGAGATGAAGGAAACGTCTACACATCTGCTGCCTCCCGCCATGGAGGAGGCTGTACTGCGGATGCAGCTTACGGGCAGTGAGGCCTACGTACAGCTGCGCAACCAGCTGGAGGCCAGCATGCTCATTCAGGTAGAGGGCCAGCCGGAAAAACTCTCCCTGGCCGCCGTTCGGGGGCTGGCCTACAGCGCCGATCCCGCCGTCAGAAAGGCCGCCTATGAAGCTGAACTTGCCGCCTATCCCTCGGTGGCTGTAGGCGCTGCCGCCTGCCTCAATGGCATCAAGGGCGAGGCCCTGACCCTGAACGACTACTACGGCTATCCCTCCATACTGGACCACGTACTGTCCAGCTCCCGTATGGACCGGGAAACCTTGGATGCTATGCTTTCGGCCATTCAGGATTCCCTGCCCCATTTCCGCCGCTATATGAAGGCTAAGGCCAAGCTCCTGGGGCATGCCCATGGGCTGCCCTTCTACGACCTTTTCGCGCCGGTGGGATCCAGCCACCGCACCTTTACCTATGAGGAGGCCCATGACTATCTGGTAGCGGCCATGGGAAAATTCTCGCCGCAAATGGGAGATTTCATTGATCACGCCTTTACCCACGGCTGGATTGACGCCATGCCTCAGCCGGGAAAGCAGGGGGGCGCCTTCTGCTCCGGGCTTTACCCGCAAAAGATGAGCCGGATCCTCAGCAATTTTGACGGCTCCTTCAGCGCGGTCAGCACACTGGCCCATGAACTGGGCCACGCCTACCACAACCTCTGCATCCAGGATCAGGACGCCATGAACCGCGGCATCCCCATGCAGCTGGCAGAGACCGCTTCCATTTTCAACGAGACCTTCTTGGCGCACCAGGCGCTGGCGGAAGCCAGCGATGAGGAGGCCTTCACCCTGCTGGAAGGGGACATTATGGAAAACTGCCAGGTCATTGTGGATATCTACAGTCGCTACCTCTTTGAGACCCGGCTCTTTGAAATCCGTAAGGAGCGTACCCTTATGGCCGACGAGCTCTGTGAACTCATGCTCCAGGCCCAGAAGGACTCCTACGGCGATGGGCTGGATCCGGATTTCATGCATCCCTATATGTGGCTGTGCAAAAGCCACTACTATGGCTCCCATTTCTATAACTTCCCCTACTCCTTTGGTATGCTTTTCGGCAAGGGTGTCTTCCGTCAGTACCTGGAGCGCGGTACCGACTTTGTGCAAGAGTACAACGCTATGCTGGCCAACTGCGGAGTGGATTCGGTGGCAGGAGTCGCCGCCCGTATGGGGATTGATGTCCGGGATAAGGGATTCTGGGCCACCGGCCTAGCCGAAATTATCGCAGAAATTGACCGCTTTACGGCCCTGTGCGAGGAGAAAACCCGCTAAGGTGTCCTGTCCGTTGCTTTCTGGCCGGGCTGCCCCGGCCGGAGGCTTTGGGGATACCTGCGCCCCGCGCCGACAGTATGGGCATGGAATATACATGCTTTACAGCGTGCCGGGCACACTGTCTGGGGACAGATGTCCCTTGGCGCAATTATTGATAGGAGCTAGATGTATGCCGCAGCCAATTGCATCCTCCCAGCACGGGGATCCACCAAACCGCTATCCTTCCGAGACCGGCGCGGTCATTGTTCCCATGCTGCACCGGAGTATTTCCCCATCCTGGGCACAGGAAATCCTGCGCCGGTGTCCCCTCATCCTGGTCAGCGACGGCCTGGAACCGGAAGAGGAACCGGCGCTGCAAGAGCTTCAGGCGTTGGGCTGTATTTTGCTGCGTCACGCAGTTCCTTTGGGACTTGGTCGGTGTGTTAAGACGGGGATCCATTACTATCTTTCCCATTACCCGGACGGAAAAGGCGTCATTCTTTCCGGTCAGGAGGAGGGCTTCGCCCCGGTAGATCTGGATGGAATGCTCCAAGCTCTGTCGGATACGCCTCTGAGCATGACGCTGGGCGTATCGCCTCCCCCGGAGAATATCCCCTGGAAACGGCGCGCGGAATACTGGATCTGCCGGCAGCTCTTTGCCGTGGTTTGCGGCAAAAAGCTCCGAGACGTCCGCGCCCCGCTTCGGGCGCTCCCCCGGTCCCTGCTGGAACGTGCCGTGGTGCTGGCCGGCGAGGGCGAGGAGTATATGCTCAATCTCCTCCTGGTCCTGTGCCGAAACACCGTCCCTATACAGGAGATCCCTGTGGCCCGGCACGCGCCCATGGCCCCCATTCCCTTGGTCATGTGGGGAAAGCTGATCCTTGTCATCATCAGCTTCCTATTTTCTTCCCTAGCATCGGCGATTATCGACTATGCGATTTTCATTTTCATGAATACCCAAGTCACGCCGGTGCTTCTAACATGCCAGGTTGTAGCCCGGGCAATCAGCAGCGTCTTCAACTTTACGTTGAATCACAAGCTAGTCTTTGCCCCACGCACGTCCGGCAAAAGAGCCCTGGGCAGCATGCTGGTTAAGTATTACCTGCTTGTGGCCACATCCCTATGCATCAGCACGGCGCTGCTTTACTTATTTTCCCACTTTCTGGGGATTCCGGCGCTCTTGGCTAAACCGGTGGTGGAGCTCATCATGTATGGCATCAACTTCGTCATCCAGCGGGATATCGTGTTTAAGACCCGCAAACATTCTGCAGTCATCCAGGAGTGACCCGGTTTCCTTTCCAGCATGCCCTTTTCCTGGCCGCGCCAAACCTTATATGAAAAAACTGCCCGGAGCATGTCTCCGGGCAGTTTGCCGTACTTTGGCACTGCAGTACAGATGGTCTCTCGGGCGTACGGTTACCGAATCACGCGGAAGGTCGCGATTTCGTAGGGCTTCATCTCCCAGGTAAATGTCTGGCCCTGCACAGGAATCTCGTCCCCATCCTCCTCCAAGAGGGATGTGGCAAAGACCCGGGTCGGCGCATAGGGTAGCATAACCTCCACTGCACCCCGAATTCCTTCGAACTCATAGAGCCGCAGAATCGTTCCCTCTCCCTCATAGGCGTCCTTTATGACTTCCACCATGACGTTGGCGCAGTCCAGCTCCACCGCAGAGAAGCTGGGTGCCAGCGCGCCATGCTCCTGGGAAACTACGGCCATCATGGGCTGGTTCAGTGCACAGCCTGCCTGGTGCACGCCAGCCTCACGCCAGCCTCCGTCATGGGGATAGACAGCATAGGTGAAGTCATGCGCCTTTTTGTCCATATCCGGATCGGGGTAGCAGGTGGACTTCAGCAGCGTGATGGACATTTGGTGATCCTTGATGCTGTGGCCATACTTGCAGTCGTTGAGTAGCGCCACACCAAATCCCGTCTCGGAGAAGTCCGCCCACTTGTGGGCCACCACCTCGAACTGGGCCTCTTCCCAACTGGTATTGGCATGGGTCGCCCGCTCCACATTGCCGTACTGGACATCATAGCTGGCTTTGACCGCATGCAGATCCAGGGGGAAGAGCGCCTTGACCAGCACATTGCTCTCGTGCCAATCCATATGGGTGGCAAAGTCGATCTGGTCGCTGTCCGTGTAAGTTATCACATCCTGGGAAATGGTGGAATGCAGATACCGCCACGTCAGGCGCAGCACCCGGCGTACCGGACCATCCTCTACAAAGCGGGCCTCTACCAGATCCTCCACCGGCCAGCTCTGCTCGTCGTAGTAGCTGGAGATCTCCCAGTTGTCATAGTTCTTGGGCGCCTCATAGTAGGTCATAAGGCGCGCCTTCTCCCCGGGCAGGATCAGTTCCCGGCCGGTCTCCCGATCGATCCAGGAAACAATCGCGCCATGCTGGTCCAAACGCAGGGTGTAGCGGCCGTTGGTCACCTCACCCTGGTAGGCAGGCAGCACGGTCTCTGGAGCCTTGGCCTCTTCCAAGCGGAAGGTTGCATATCCCTTGGAAGGAATCTCCTCCACCCAAGCCAGCAGTCGTCCGGATACCGTCCGCTGGGCAGGATACGTCTGGCCGTCGGTATCCCATACCTTGGCATACTCCCAGCCTGCGGGAAGTTCAATTTCTACCGGACCGTCCCGAAGGAAGGATAAAGGATTGAATACCGTCACCGTGACGCCTTCCCCAGCCGCCGCCTGGGCAATGGCGCGCATGCCATCCTGCTGCATCGTGCCCATGGCGGACAGAATGCCCGCGTACTGTCTATCGGACTGGGCATAGACCTCCTTGATGGAGGATCCGGGAAGAATATCGTGGAACTGCAGCAGCAGCACCTCCTCCCAGGCATCGTAAATGGCTTGGGGATCGTACCCTTTCCCCGTCAGATCCCGGGCCATGACCGAAAGCCACTCCGCCTGGGTGCAGGCATACTCGCTGCGGCGGTTGAACTTCTTATTGTTGGCCTGGGCGGTATAGGTCCCGCGATGGAACTCCAGGTAGAGCTCGCCCACCCACTTGGGCAGACGCTTGTGGCCCGCAACGTCCTTCTCCAGCTGAGCAAAATAGGCCCCTGCCGTGCCGAATTCTAGCTTGGGCGTGCCGGGAATTCCCTTCTGGAAGCGCTTGGCCCGTTCGATCATTTCGGGGGTTGTGCCGCCGCCGCCATCCCCGTAGCCATACAGGTTGAGAACGGTCTGCTGCATCCCCTTATGCTGGTACCGATCCCATACGCCCATATGCTGGGCGGCCGTCATGGTGCCCACATAGGTGGTAATGGTGCCCTTGGAATCATGGGGATAGGCGGAGGTGGTCACAAAGCTGGTCAGTACCCCCGTGCCGTCCAACCCCTCCCAGAGGAAGGTGTCACAGGGAAGCTTATTGGATTCATTCCAGCTGATTTTGGTGGTCATAAAGTAGTCCACGCCGCTCTTCTTCAGAATCTGGGGCAGGGCGGCCGAGTAGCCGAACACATCGGGCAGCCAAAGGATGCGGCTCTCCACCCCCAGCTCCTGCCGGAAGAAGCGCTTGCCATGGATCACCTGGCGCACCAGTGCCTCACCGGAGGCCAAGTTGCAGTCGGCCTCCAGCCACATGGCGCCCTCTGCCTCCCAGCGCCCTTCCTGGATCCGCTGGCGAATGGTCTCATAGAGGGCGGGATCCCGCTTTTTAAGGTATTTGTACAGCTGGGGCTGGCTGGACATGAAGATGTATTCCGGGTACTCCTCCATGAGCCGGTTGGCGGTGGCAAAGCTGCGCAGCGTCTTCTGCTCGGTTTGGAAGAGGGTCCACAGCCAAGCCACGTCGATATGGGTATGGCCGAGGGCAATGACTTTAGCTTCATTGAACTGGCCGCAATACGCGCCATAAAATGTTTCATCCATATACCGGGAGGCAGCCTCTAGAGAAGCTTGGAAGGCCGGCGTACCCGGGCAGCGGAGGTCCAAAAGATTACAGGCCGTATTGAGGTACTCGAGAATCTCATCCCGCAGGCGGCTGCCTTCCTCCATCAAAACGGCACAGTCACAGGGTGTCTGAATATCGTAGTAAACCTTCCACGCCAGGTCATTCACGGCACGGAGCTGGGCGCGGAAAATGGCCAATTCCGGCCGGGTGCCCGTCCAGCCGATAATCTGGCAAAGATAGCGCTCCCCCGCCTTGGCCGCCTTGGTCAAGGTCAGGAACCGGTGGTTTACATCCAGGCCCTGGATCAGCTTCCCGTTGACATACGCCAGGAACTGGGTATTGGTGGCATCCCAGCCTTCCCGGTCGGTCTCAATGGAGAGAAGGACGTGCTTGCCCTCCATGGTAGGCGGAATTACCGCCTCGAACTGGAAGAGATAGTTCTCATCCAGGCCGCCCCAGGGCGTCTCGGGGACGTAAGGCGTCAGCTTGGTATCCGCCTGGATGTCCTCGTACCAAACGATATCCTTGGCCATACCCACATCACGGATGGGCAGGGTCTCCTCCACAATGGTATCCCAAAGCCGCCGCATGGTGGTCAGGATACGCTCCTTGGCAAATCGGTTCATACCCATATCGATTGAGGTCTCCTTTCGGGATTCGTTCCCACTCTATGGATCATTATAGCCAATCGGTCACCGGCTCGCCATGTACGAAATTGTTCATATACCGGTCTTATGTTTCTTTCCGGCCGCACCGCTTGCCATTTCTGTAAAAAAGGTGCAAAATGAAAGGCAAGATATTCCAAGGATGGGAGGCATGGAGGGTGTTATTCTCGAAACAGGACCTAAGGCGACTGATCATCCCGCTGATCATTGAGCAGATCCTTGCGGTCACCATCGGCATGGCCGACACGGTGATGGTGGCCTCGGTGGGCGAGGCGGCGGTATCCGGGATCTCCCTGGTAGACTCCGTCAACCAACTCCTCATCAATATTTTTTCCGCCATGGCTACCGGCGGCGCGGTGGTCTGCTCCCAATACCTGGGCAGGCAGGAGCGAAACCATGCCTGCGACGCAGCCAAGCAGCTCCTGCTGGGAACTACAGTTCTCGCGCTGATTCTCATGGTTACGGCGCTCTTGGGACGGGATCCCATTATCCGTATCGTCTTTGGTGATATTGAGGCGGACGTATTTCACAATGCGCAGATTTACATGGTACTTTCGGCTATCTCCTATCCCTTCCTAGCCATCTATAACGCCGGGGCTGCCCTCTATCGCTCCATGGGCAATTCCAAGATCTCCATGTACACCTCCGTCCTGATGAACCTAGTCAATATCGGCGGCAATGCCCTGACCATATTCGTCTTCCAAATGGGAGTCGCCGGCGCTGGACTGGCCACCCTCCTCTCCCGGGCTCTGGGGGCGGTAATCATGATGGTCCTCTTGACCCGGAACCACACCCAGTCCATCTACATCCAGCGTCTCTTCCACCTGGAATTCCGCCCACAGATGATGAAGAGCATCCTGCGCATTGGCATCCCCAACGGACTGGAAAACAGCGTATTCCAGGTAGGCAAGGTGCTGGTGCAGAGCTTGATCTCCTCCTTTGGCACCACGGCCATCGCCGCCAACGCCGTGGCCAGCAATATTGCCTCCATGATGGTGCTGCCGGGCTCGGCCATTGGCCTGGCCATGATCACCGTGGTGGGCCGCTGCGTAGGCGCCAAGGACTACGACCAAGCCAAGCACTATACATTCCAGTTAATGAAGTACACCTATCTTTTCATGGGGATCCTGGACGTAGCGCTCCTGGCCTGTACGCCGCTCTTTGTCCGCCTCTACAATCTGACCCCCGAAACCGCCGCCACCGCCCTGTGGCTGATGATTTTCTACGGGATCTGTGCCTTCATCATCTGGCCTTCGTCCTTCGTCCTCCCCAACGCCCTGCGCGCCGCCAACGATGTACGCTACACCATGATTGTTTCCATCGTCTCCATGTGGCTGTGCCGCATCGTTGCCAGCTATATTCTGGCCCGTGGGCTGCAGCTCGGCGTCAAAGGAGTCTGGATCGCCATGGTGCTGGACTGGGTCTTCCGCTCAATCTTCTTCATCGTGCGCTTCCAGCGCGGCAAGTGGCGGGAAAAGCAGCTGCTGGGCTGAGCCGGGCATGAAGCGCCAGTATCCCTGTTTTCCAAAACAATAGGAAATCGAGGCCGCTCCCTTCGGACCGGCCTCGATTTTTTGAAAAGTTCCGGGCAAGCTCCTCTGCCCCCACACCTTGTAAGCAGACGGTGCAAAGGCGCAGCCCCGTCAACCTTCCCAAAAGATTTCGAAGCATACGGGGCCGGGGGGAGCCTCGCTCCCGGCAAAAAACCCTAATCCAGCAGCACCCGGATCACGCCCACGTCATACTGGCACCAAATGCCGTGGCGCACCTCGTCTCCCGAGCGGACAATATCCACCACGTACGCGCCCTGCTCGTCAAAATGGCCCTCCGTCACCGACAGGTAATTGGCGTTGGTGGGCAGCATGCCGGGATGCGCCATAGTCAGGGGAATACTCCCGTCCAGGGGCTCCTGCTGGGCGAAGTTCACGCGGCACTTATGCCCTACCAGATAGAACTCATTGTCCGCCACCTGGAAGATCAGGCCGCGGGCCTTCTCCACCGTGGGATCCATGATCCCCTGCCCCTCCTCGCGGGAAGCCTTGTCATGGCGGAAGTCGGTGGCAGGCCATCCATCCCCCGAACGTCCAAAGCTGACGGCCAGTTTCCAGTTGCCGTCCACATCCTCGATGACCTGGCCCATTTCGCCGGTATACTGCACCATGGCATGGATCCGCGGGGTATCCTGGTACTTCTCCAGCAGGGGCATGGCGGCTGTGAGCATCCGCATGGAGTGCATCATGAGCTCGGCATGCGGATTCAGCGTCTCCAGATCGGGCGCCACACAGCTCTCGGTGCCAAAGATGTGGTAACCAATCGCGCCGTAGTTGGCAATGGCGTCAAACATCAGCGTGGCGTTGAGATTGCCCGCATGGGACTCCGGAACATAGAGCGGGAACCCATTCTCCGGATGGGCATAGGCGCGGGTCACCTCATTGTACCGGGTCAGCTCCATCTGGTAATTGTCCGGAGCAATGGTATCCAGGGCCTTGCAGGTGGCGTAGTAAATATCCACATTGCGGATGGTGGCGCAGCCTGCGGGCCAGTCAATACCGGCAAGATTCAAGTTGTTTCCTCGAGAGCCGCCATCCAGCCACACATTGGCATAGAGGAAGATGTCATAGATCTCCTTGCCCGCCGCGGCAATCTCGTCGATATAGCTTGCGATGGCATGGGCGGTCAGCGCCTCTGCGCCATACCGGCCAAAGACCTGCACCCAGTTTCCGCTCTCAGCCGCGCCCGCCTTTTGCCAGCGCCGGGCCAGAAGGGTTTCAGGATGGGCCTTGCAATAGTCCACCAGATAGCCGGGCACCGAACCCGCGAAGGCTGCCTCTCCCAGGGGGCTGAAATCCCGGCGCGTTCCGCCCAGGATCCCTGCCTCATTCTCCACCTGCACGGCAATCACGGTCTGCTCCTCCTGGTCATAGTCGCGAATGACCTGCATGAGCTTGCAGAAGGCCCGCTTATCGGCTTCCAGGTTCACCCGGCTGTGGGCCGAAAGCTGATGGATCACCGTACCGTCCTTATGCAGCACCCGCTGGAAGCGCTTGGTGTCCTTCTTTACCCAGATGGGGCAGTACTCCATGGTGCCGTTTTTCCACGTGGCAAACCACAAGAAAACCAGCTTCAGACCCTCGGCGCGGGCCGCATCGATGAGGTCGGTTACAAACGCCGCATTGAACTGTCCCTCTTCGGGCTCAAAAGCGTCCCAAGGAACCGGCGTTGCCACGGTATTGCCGCCCAGTGCCTTCACACTGGCCCAGGCCCGGCGCATCTCGGGAAGTACATAGCTGCTGGAATTGCGAGTCTGCCCTCCCAGGGTGAAGAAAGGCTTCCCATGAACCATAATACGGGCATGCTTTTTCATACAAAACTCCTCCTATACTTTGATGGGATCTATTCCGTTTTGCGTATGGACTTATTATACATGGTTGCCATTTCGCGATGCAAGCCCCATTTTGGCAAAAAAAGCAAGGTTTGCCTGGATAAATTCCCAACTTCCTCAGAAATGCCCGCCGCTGACGCGGCTCTGGAGGGACGGTGTCCTTCACGCCTGGGTGAGGGGTGCAAGCGCCCTTCCCCACCTCTAAGCACAGCATAGATCCGCCGGAACAGCAAAGTCCCGAAAACCCTGTAAGGTTTCCGGGACTTTCCATACAGCCGCAGGAACACTCCGCGCCGGGCGATTTACTTTTGGTCCATCAGGTGGCAGGCTACAAAGTGCTCGCCCCCATAATCCTTGTACTCCGGAGCCTGCTCCCTGCAGATATCCATGCAATGCGGGCAGCGGGTATGGAACTTGCATCCCTTGGGCGGATTGGCCGGAGAAGGGATATCTCCCTGCAGGATCACCCGGTTCATCTTCACATCAGGATTGGGCACAGGCACCGCGCTGAGCAGCGCCCGGGTGTAGGGATGCTGGGGATTCTTGAAGAGCTCCGTTTTCGGCGCCTTCTCCACCAGATTGCCCAGGTACATAACGCCCACGACGTCAGAGATATACTCCACCACCGACAGGTCGTGGGAGATGAACAGATAGGTAATCTGCCGCTTCTCCTGGAGATCCCGCATCATGTTGATGATCTGGGCCTGGATGGAAACATCCAGGGCCGAAACCGGCTCATCCGCCACGATGATGTCAGGATTAAGGGCCAGGGCTCGGGCAATGCAGATGCACTGCCGCTGGCCGCCGGAAAACTCATGGGGATACCGGTCGATATAATAGGGCCGAAGCTCGCAGTCGTGCATGACCTTCAGGATATAGTCCCGGTACTCGGCACGGGGCACAATATTGTGCTCCTTCACCGCCTCACCGATGATCTCCCCCACCGGCATCCGGGGATCCAGCGACGAATAGGGATCCTGGAAGATGATCTGCATCTCCGGACGCATCTTCCGCAGCTCCCGCTTGCTCAGAGCAAAGACGTCGCGGCCCTTGATGATCGCCTTGCCGCCTGTCGGCTCGGTCAGCCGCAGGATGGTGCGGCCGATGGTGGTCTTGCCGCAGCCGGACTCGCCCACCAGACCAAAGGTTTGGCCTCGCTTAATGGAGAAGCTGACGCCATCCACCGCCTTCACATGGCCCACCACGCGCTGCACCACGCCGCTCTTGATAGGATAGTACTTCTTCAGGTCGATGACGTCCAGTACGGTATCCTTTGCCCTCAGGTCGATGACGTCCAGTACGGTATCGTTTGCCTTCATCTCGGCCACGGTTACTCACCATCCTTTCCTTGGGCGTTTTCACAGAGGTAGCAGGCGACCTTATGGGTATCGCTCACTGCCATCAGCGGCGGATAGGCGCCGTCACAGGCCGCGATACACTGGCTGCAGCGGTTCCGGAAGAAGCAGTAATTGGGCAGGTCAATGGGGCTAGGCACGTTGCCGGGGATAGAATAGAGCCGGTCTCCGGACTCGACGAAATTGGGCCGGGACTTCATCAGCCCGATGGTGTACGGATGCATGGGACGGTGGAAAATATCCTGCACCGTCCCCTGCTCCACAATCCGTCCGGCATACATCACCACCACCAGGTCGGCCATCTCCGCCACGACGCCCAGATCGTGGGTAATCAGCATAATGGAGGCATTGATCTTCTCCTTGAGGCTGCGCAGCAGATCCAGAATCTGCGCCTGCACCGTCACGTCCAAGGCGGTGGTCGGCTCATCGGCGATAATCAGGTTGGGGTTACAGGCCAGCGCCATGGCGATGACCACGCGCTGCCGCATGCCGCCGGACAGCTCATGGGGATACATCTTGTAAACGCCTTCACTGTTGGCAATACCCACCAGCTTGAGCATCTCCACGCTCCGGGCCGCCACTTCCTTCTTAGGCATTTTCTTGCTGTGCAGGGCAATGGCTTCGTCCAGCTGCTTCCCGATGGTAAAGACCGGATTCAGGGTGGTCATGGGCTCCTGGAAGATCATGGAGATCTCTCCGCCGCGAATCTTCTGCATCTCCTTGAGCGGGGTCTTCACCAGGTCGATGGCCCGGTTCTGCGCCAGCTGGTTGTAGCGGATCGCGCCGGAAGCAATCTGCCCCTGGGGTTCCTGCAGGATGCGCATAATGGACAGGCTGGTCACCGATTTGCCGCAGCCCGACTCCCCCACTACGCCCACAGTCTTGCCCCGGGGAATCTGGAAGGTAACCCCATCGATAGCCTTTACCGTACCAATATCGGTATAGAAATAGGTGTGAAGATCGTCAATTTCCAAAAGGTTATTGGGATCGGCCATCTGGGTGGTATATTCCGACACGGGAACGCTCCTGCGGCGGCGCAGCCGTTTCAGCTCCCGATACTTGCGGGCATTAAATTTCTTGATGCTGCGCAGGCGCTGCTTGGTGGTCAGTTCTTTTTCTTGCATTCCCGTCACCTACCTTTTCATGCGGGGGTCGAAGGCATCCCGCAGGCCGTCGCCGACAAAGTTAAACGCCAGCACGGTTAAAAGGATGCACAGGCCCGGGGGCACCCAGATATTGAGGAAGTTGCGCATGATGGCGTCGTTGGTCACGGCACTCACCATATTGCCCCAGGAGGCAAAGGGCGCCGAGACGCCAATGCCCAGGTAGCTCATGGTGGACTCCATCAGGATTACGCCGCCCAGGTCCATGGTGGCCATCACGATGATGAGAGGCATCACGTTGGGCACCAGGTGGCGGAAGATCTTCCGGGAGGTGCGGATGCCGGCGGCCTCGGCGGCCTGCATGTATTCCATCTCCCGCAGGGAGAGGATGTTGCCGCGGATCATCCGGGCCACGCCCGCCCAATAGATCACCCCCATGATGAACATGGTATAGTAGATCTTCACCGAGGGCGAAATCTTCATGGAGATGAGCAGCGAGGAAATGATGAGCATCAGCGGGATAAAGGGGATGGATACAAAAATCTCCACCAGCCGCATGATGATCATATCAATTTTCCCGCCATAGTAGCCGGCGACGCCGCCCAGGGTGACGCCAATGAGCATCTCCACAATCACCACCACAAAGCCCACCATAAGGGAAATCTGCCCGCCGTACATCAGCCGCGCCAAGACATCATAGCCCATATCGTCGGTCCCCAGCCAGTGCTCGGCCGACATGGGAGCGCGGGTATACAGGATGGCCGTCTTGAGCTTCTCGGTTTCATACATACGGATCTGCTCGCCGGTCTCCTCGTTGATGTAGAAGAGCTCGGTCTCCGAATAGGGGTAGAACAGTGGCCCGATGAAACAAAAGAGTATCATGAAAACCAGGATGCATACGCCGATTACAGCCAGCTTATTGCGGAAGAACCGCCGCATGACCAGCTGGCCCGGGGTGAGGATCACTTGGTTTTTCTCCAGCTCATCGATGGCTGCCTGGTGCTGGGTATTGACAGTGTTTTTCTCCTCCATACGCATCCTCCTTTCTAGCTCAGTCGTACGCGGGGATCCGCCGCTGCATACAAAATATCGGAAATTAGGAAACCAGCCACCGTCAGCACGGCGATGAACATATTAAAGCCCATCAAGTACGGAACGTCAGCCATATAGGAGGCCCGCAGGGCGATATTGCCCAGGCCTTCCAAGGCGAACAACCCTTCCGTAATGGCGGCGCCCGAAAACAGGCTTGGCAGGGTCGAACCCACTATGGTTATGATCGGGATCAAGGTATTGCGAAAGGCATGGGAGTAGATAACTGTCCGTTCGGGTACACCCTTGGCCCGGGCCGTCCGGATATAGTCGGCATTGAGCACTTCCAGCATGTTGGTACGGGTATACCGCAAAAGCCCACCGCATCCCGTGATCACAAAGCAGGTAATGGGCAGAATCAAATGCTTGGCATAGTCCAAGAACTTGGCAAAGGTAAAGCCGTCATAATTGACACGAGCCGTCAGCATCCCCGAAATGGGCAAAAGGTTCAGTCCATAGAAGCCAAAGATTCTCTTCAAAATGGCAGCGAAGAAAAAGATGGGCAGCGATATGCCGATGAAAACCAACGTCACGATGGTATAGTCGGTCATGCTGTACTGCTTCTTGGCAGCCAGGATCCCCAACGGAATGGCAATCAAAACCTGGAAAACCAGGGCAATGAAGGCCACAGTAAAGGTCACGGGAGCATATTGTCCGATCACCTCGACCACGGGGCGACGGAACATCAGCGACATTCCCAGATCCCCTCGGAATATGCCGCCCAACCAATCGATATATCCTTCCACGATCCCCTTATCCAGGCCATACAGGGCGCGGATATTTTCACGCATCTCATCGGTCATATTGATCGAGGAGGAGGTGGACATGTCCACGTAGTCCGATGGCATCAGACGTATCAGGGTATACAACATGATGGAGACACCCAGAAGGACGATCAGGCTGATCAGTATGCGGCGAATGATGTATTGCCTCATAGAGCACCTTCTTTCCAGAGCTTTCTCGTAGGGACGGCTGCACATGTAGCACGAAGTATCCCGCCTGTCATTCCAGGCGGGATACCCCGCGAAATCGATCCAGCCCCCTGAACTGTCGGCGGCGGCCGCTGCCGACACGGGTTCGGTCGTTACTTCATCTCGACCTGCCAGAGAACGTCGGTGTAATCCCAGAAGGTCGAAGCCTCGGGGATGGTGTCCATCACCAGGTTGGTTTCATTGTAAGCAATGATGTTCTTGCGCTGATACAGGGGCAGCTCAACAGCCAGATCCATCACCTTGTCCAGCATCTGGGAGACCAGCTCGCAGCGCTCGTCAAAGTCAATGGTAACAGGAATCTTGGCCAGGAGTTCGTCCAGCGCGGCATCGCTGACGTTGGTGCGGTTCTGTCCGCCGCCGGTCATGTAGATGCTGGACTTATCACAGGTGGTGGTATTGCCCCAGGCCAGGATGAACATATCGGCGGTGCCGTCGTTCATAGCACTCTGCAGCACGTTGAAGGCCACGTCCTGGATCTGGAGCTCACCGCCAAGGGTCGCCATATCGTTGGCCGCCTGGGTCAGCATGGCGTAGGCGGGGTGATTACCGGAACCTTCACCACCGATGTACACGTTGACAACCAACTGCTCGCCGTCAGCATTCACCAGCTTGCCCTCAGCGTTCTGCTCATAGCCAGCCGCCTGGAAGTACTCCAGTGCCTTCTCCGGATCGTACTCGTAGTAAACAGCGGCATCATCAGGATACTCACTGAGCACGGTAGTCATGGGGCGCTCGATAACCTGCGCCAGATCGCCGTAGTAGCCGCGGACAGAGGACTCACGGTTCATCAAGGAGAGCAGCCCCTTACGGACGGACAGTTCCAGGTTGTTGGCCTGCAGGCCCATGTAACCATAACCGGCGTTATCGGTAAGATGGTAGATCAGGCCATTGTCCTCCAAGGCTTGGACATTATCCTTGGTTCCGTTAGGCACAGCGATATCCACCTCGCCAGAGGCCAAGGCCGCGATAGTATCCGAAGTGGGGATATACTGCCACTTAACGGTGCCAATCTTAGGCACTCCCTCAAAGTAGTTCACGTTGGCGGTGCAGGTAGCGATGTTGTCAGCATAGCCACCCCACATATAGGGGCCAGAGCCCATGGGCTCCATATTGGCCGCAATGGAAGACACATCACCCTTGGTGAAGTCCTTGCCGTAGTAGTGCTCGGGCACCAGATAACCGTTCACTTCACGATCGCCATAGATATTGATGCTGTTGAAGAGGATGGTGCAGGTGTAATCGTCCACCCGCTGGATGCCGGAGATCTCCTCCACGTGCTCGGTACCCTCCAGGTTCTCCTGGATGTACGCCTGCTCCAGCTGCGACTTGTAGTAGGTAGCGGGATCATAGCTATCAGCATAGTTGGTGTACTCCACCTCAGCCAACAGGGCCAGCATGGCGGCGGGATCGGTGGCATCGATAGCAGCCAACTGATCACCAAAGCCTTCGTCGGTGATGTAGTCGCTCCAGGTGTAGTCTTCATCCACCTCACCGGCCGGGTTACCATCCCACCACCCTGCCAGGTTGGTGTCGATCAGGTAGGCAATGAAGTCCTCCTTGGAGATGGTGTCGGGGCTGTACTTCTCGGCCACCTCGGCATCGATCTCTGCAACCTTGGTGCTGTAGTTGGGATCGTCGTAGTAGTACTCCTTCAAGCCGGCAATATCGTTCGCGATAAAGGTAATGGGGCCGGTGTAGGAAGGATCGGAGACAACCTTATAGTAGAAGAGCAGGTCGTCAATGGTGATGGGCTCACCGTCGGAGAAAGTCATGCCCTCATTGATCTTGACGGTGTAGAGCACGGTGCCGTCCTCGTTCTCCACGTAGGAGATATTACCGGCCCAGTCCACCAGGACGTTGTCGGCATTGACGCGCTGGGGCGCCACAAAGATCTGCTCGATCACCTGCTGATCATAAGCGCTCTCCGCGTAGAAGGGGTTCCACTTCTCCTCGAAGTTGGCCTCCACGCCGATTACCAGCGTCTTGTCATCGGGCTGCTCGACAGGAGCCGAAGTATCTTCCGGTGCGGCCGTAGCGGCATCCTCCGGTGCGGCCGTAGCGGCATCCTCCGGGGCCGTCGTGGCCTCAGGAGCTGGCGAAGAACATCCAGCCAGCATGGCTACCGTCGCCATGCACAGCACCATAACCAGAGCCAGCAGCTTGGTCATCTTGTTCATACTGTTTCCTCCTTTGCATGAAAAGTTAGTATCGCAGAACCTAAAAAGGTTATGCTCGGCCTGTCCGACAAACCGGCGGTTCCCCGCTAATTTGCACTTATCTAGTTTAATATGAATCTTCGCATTTTGCAAGATGGAAAATTGCATCGTGCACAGAATATTATTCGCATGCGGCCAGTATTGTATAAATCCTCCTGAAAATTCTTATTTTCTGCGCATACAATTATGTATGCGATTTATCACCCGGCCGAAACCTGCCATACATCTTATGTCAAAATGCTTTTTTCTCCGAAAAACCTAACTATTTCTCCTTTGTCGGGTGTATCAAGCCCGCGTCTTCTCTCCAACAATCTTTTTTCGCTTTTTGCATCAAGTCGTTTTCATTCCTGCAAACGGTTCACATTGTATTCAATTTTGCGTAATTTTTATTCATCTCTTCTCACTTCGAGAATTATTAATTTTCTGACATGATTTTGACATAAATTCCTGCCGGCAGCCTCGCACGCGAGGTCGCGCGGGCTGCCGGCTCCCTAAGCACAATACGGTCAACTGGGCAGTGTACGGTCATCCCAGCGCTACGTCCATCACCATCATCACCGCAAAGCCAATCACACATCCTATGGACGCAATGTGATCCAGGGCGTGTCGCTCGGACTGGGCCTCGGGGAGAAGTTCTTCGGCCACTACATAAATCATCGCACCGGCGGCAAAGGCCAAAGCGTAGGGTAGAATGGGCTCCACCAACACCACGAGCGCCGCGCCAAGCACGCCGGCAATGGGCTCCACAATCCCGGAAAGCTGCCCCAGGGTAAAGCTCTTGAATCGCCCCATTCCCTCCCGGAGAAGAGGAAGGGATACCGCCGCTCCCTCGGGAAAATTCTGCAGTCCAATACCGACAGCCACCGAAATGGCGGCCAGCAGCGCAGCGGGAGCGGCGCTATGCCCAGCCAGCGCCCCAAAGGCCACGCCCACCGCCAGGCCTTCGGGAATATTGTGAAGCGTGATGGAGCTGACCAGCAAAATAGCCCGCCGACAATTTCCCGCGCCTTCAGCCTGCATGGTACGCTGCCGCTGCATCCAAGAAATCACCCGATCACTGCCCACCAGAAAGAGCGCCCCTGCCACGAAACCTACGGCCACCACCGCATATGCCGGGAGATGGGCGGCCTGGGCTCTCTCAATGGCCGGAGCCAGCAGTGACCAAAAGCTGGCCGCGATCATAATTCCCGAAGCAAACCCCAGCATCATATTCAGCACACGGCGGCTCACGCCGCGGAAAAAAAAGACCACCGTTGCCCCCAAGGCCGTCATCAGCCAAGTAAACAGGGTAGCCAAAAGGGCTAAGGTCACTGGGCTTTGCTGTATCAACCAATCCATTGTTCTCTCCGTCCTTTTCTCCACATCAATCTTTTCCCGCCACTGGCGGAGTGTTCTTACGATTACCCTATGCCGGGACATGTTCATGGGTTCCTGACTCCATGCATCCCTAGACCCACGGAAGTCCCCCTTGACATAATCCTCATTTTTCCCTATTCTAAGAGAGGATGTTTGGTGGGAGGAATTGTATATGCTCTTTACCCGTGAAATCGACTACGCGGTTCGTACCGTGCGGGCCCTGTCCCAGGCGGATAAGCTCAATGTGCATCAAATCTGCCAAGCGGAGCATATTCCTCCAGCCTTCGGTTACCGTATCCTAAAGAAGCTGGAGCAGGGCGGTATTCTGACCATCTTACGCGGGAGCAACGGCGGCTACCGTTTGACCGCCGATCCAGAGAAGCTGACGCTGATGGATATCGTTCTGGCCATTGATCCCGCCTTTTTCCTCAACGAATGCCTGCGCCGCGAATACCACTGCCCCAACAATCCCCGCCAAAGCCCGTGCCAAATTCATACCGAACTGTGCCGGGTGCAGGCCGTCCTGGAATCCGAGCTCCGGCGCAATAGCATAGCCTCCCTTTGGGGAAACTCGCCCAAAACGTGCGCACAGTCTCCCGAAGAGTCAAATTCATAAAGCAAAACAGGCGCTATTGCCCGCCAACCAAAAATAGTGAGACGATGAGAAATACGAATTCTCATCGTCTCGTTTTTTCGGCCGCTTAGGCTTTCATCGCTTTTTGCACCAGGTATTGCACAGAATCAACATCACAGCCGTATCCACCAAAATCACCCCGGCCACCACGCCGAAGCCGACGTCGGTCAATTGCTCTCCCAGCAGGCCCAGGGCCAAAACGGCCACTGCAATCACTGCCAGCCCCACCCCTGTGGTCCGGCACAGCCTTTTCTCATTGTACTTGGACCTTTCCGCAGGAGATGCCAGATTGTACCCGGAGATCATCCAGCTTCCCCGTCCGGAAATCAGCACACCCGACATCACCGCAAGCAGTGCGAAAACGGCCATCACAAGCAGATTTGGCCCCGTAAATGCGCTTTCCGCGTTCATTATACCGGCACCTCCCCCACCCCGTGGCGGACAGATCCTCCACGGGACGCAATTTCAAGGGATTTAGCACCCTAGGAAGGCGTAGGTTCCCTGCTCGAAGTCCACTTCCACCGCAATGCCGCCCTCAAACTCCACGCGCTGCCTGCGGTACCCTTCGCCCACAAAGCTGTGGCGCAGCATCCGCGACAAGCCTACCTTGCGCTGGAATTCCCGAGCAATCCGGTTCCGGGCAATCTCCTTTTCTCCGGCGGTAATGGACAGATAGGCCGCACCGCCGTTGAGCAGGCAGTGGAGGAAGCCGTCGTCCTCCGCCGGCAGGCCCCAGCCGCCCACCGTCTGGCTCCACGGAATGATAACGCAGTCATGGTACACCAGGTTGAACAAGGGAATAGGGATCCCCATGGCAGGGCGCTTCCCATCCAAATGGAAGCCCTCCAGCCAATAAGGCGCATGGTGACAGTAGATCAGCTCGGGCATCGACCAATCCACCACCTCCTCCGAGGAGATCAGGATCCCCCGGGCCAGCAGCTGGGAAAAGCACTGCCTGCGCATCTCCGCACACTCCCGGCGGGTCATCCTGTGCCAGGGATGATTGCACTCGTCCAGCTCCACCACCGAAAAAACATCCAGATAGGTGCCGGTCAGCTCCACGCCGTGGCGCTGGAACGCGTCAAAGTTCCGGGTTACATACAGCGGCGCCTGGGTCGCGCACAGCAGCTCCTGGGCGCCGCCTGCCCAGATGGTTTCCAGCGGACGGTGCCCATCCATGTCCACCACGGCCATGTTGGGATCGTAGGTCTTCGCATTGAGATAGTAATCCCGATACTGATCATGCACGCCGAATAGGTATCCCAGCTCCTTGCAGGTGCGGGAGAGCTCCGCCAGTCCTTCCCATCCCCCAGACGGCTCATGGGGGGGCAGGGCGTCGGGATGCAGGTTATCATAACCGCCATGGCCCCATCCGTCCAGATGCAGGTAGGCTGCATCCACGCCCTTGGCCTTAAGCTCACGGAGCTGGCTGGCGCGGGTACCAAAGGTCACATAGTGATCATTGGCCTCGGGATTGTCCTTATTGTAGTAGGCGGAGCATGGCTCGATATGGGTATAAATTCCTTCATGCAGAATGGCCGACCCGATCAGGTCATGAATACGAGGGTGGGTCACGGCCTTCTGCCGCAGGGTTACCAGCCGCCCATGGTCCTCCACATAGCGGCGGTAAACCGCAGCCATGTCATTGTAGTCGCTGCCAGCAGGCAGAAATGTCAGGCGGATAGACCGGGTATAAGCTAGACGGCCTAAGCTGGGCATCCAATACGGACGCACGGTAGTGCACCCTCCCTTGGGATGCTCAATGCCGTAGCCGCCGTCCCAAGGCGTCTCCACAATGGCCACGTACCCGCCCTCCGGCCGGAACTGGCCCCAGACCGGCATATAGGCCGCGCGGGAATAGTACCATCCCTCGTGGGTAATCTCCTGCTCCCACCCGTTGGGGATCAGCATGCCCTGCATGGCCGCCAGCGCAGTATCTCCCACCCCGTCAAAGGAAAAGGGACCTGGCCATTCCACCCGGGTCACCCTGCCCTCCGCCTCGACGATAGGAATCAGCTCCAGGTGGACGTTTCCATTGGTTCCTTCAATCCAGGCGATAGCCTGCAGTTCCAGGCCCGGCGCCGCGGCAAAGCCCCGCCACACCCAGCGGAAGCCTTCACCTACACCGGTCTTCCACGGGAAAACCTCCTTCTCCTGGGCAGCAGAGAAGGGAATCTCCGCATCCTCCCCCATCCAAAAACGGGGCGCATAGTCCTCTCTCCAGCGCCAGGTTCCGCACTCTGTTTCCAAGGCAATCCGACCCTGGGCATCGGTGTGCATGATAATCCCGGCACAGCTGCATGTCATGGCATCCATTTCTCTCACCTCATCCTTCTTATTTTCTCGGCCGTAGGACGCGGGCCGCGTTTATGCCTGCTGCATCATCACCCGCAACTTCTGCAGGGAATCAAAGATCGCGTCGGCCAGGCAGTTCTCCGGCACCGGCCGGTTTCCCCGATTGATCCAGGCCGTCAAAATGCCCAGTTTGTTGGCGGGTTCCACGTCGAAAAGGTTGCTGTCCCCCACATGGAGGATCTCATGGGGCTTGACCCCCAGCTCCTCTATGGCCCGGGCAAAGATCTCGGTCCGGGGCTTATACGCCTTCACATCCTCCGAACAGATCAGGTGCTCCAAAGGCAGCTGGGCCAGCCGGATCACCGCCTCCATATCCGCCCGGTCGGCGTTGGCAATGCAGCAGACCTTCAACGGCAGCCGGGAAAGGAAAAAGCGGGCGTCAGGATAAACCTCCGGATTCTGCCAAGCGCGCATATCGGCCAGGAAAAGCTCGTCCACATCGCATCGAGCCTCAAAGTGGGCCACCGTATCCTTCAGGCAGCCGTACTCCAATTCCCGCATCCCTATAAAGGAGTCACCGACGCATGTCTGATAGGCATGCTGGGAGCGCTCCCACCAGTAGCGCACCACGTCCACCTGCTGGATGTTTTGGGGAGAACTCTCGCAAACCGTCCGGCAGATATCCTTGATAACCGCGTCGTCCTCCTTGATTAATGTCCCGAAAAGATCGACAATGATCGCTTTGATTGCCATAGCTACCTCCTAAAACACCCAGTGCAGCAAGTACTGATCTACCAAAATCAAGACGCCCAGCGCTAAAGTATAGACGCCAAAGGCCCATAGCTTTCCCTTTTTTACAATCCAGATCATCCACTTCAGGGCCAGAAGGCCGGAAACCAGGGAGGCTGCCATGCCCAGCAGCACCACAGGCAGCGGAAGCTCCGTCATGGCGCCGCTTCCCAGCTCCACAATATCCTTGGCCTGCAGCACCACCGACCCCAGAATCACTGGGATACTCATCAAGAAAGAGAACCGCGCCGCCGATTCCCGCCGTGCCCCAGTCACCAGGCCGCCGCACAGGGTGCTACCCGAACGGGAAACACCGGGCAGGATGGCAACCGCCTGGACCACGCCCATGGTCAGCGCCTGCACCCAGGTCAGTTCCTCCAGCCGATAGCCGCCCTCCTCGGCCAACGCATGCCGTCCCGTACCGCGGTTCCGCCGCCGGCGGTCCAGGTACGTGGTGGCCAGCAGAAAGAAGGCCGTAATGAGGAAAGCCCAGCCCAGGAACCCACCACTGAAGGTGGACTCAAAAAAGTCGCCGAAAAGCAGCTGGGCGATGACCGCCGGCACCGTCGCTCCGATTACCAGCAGCACCACCCGGGAAAACGGGTGCTTCAACAGCGGCAGGATATCCTGCCATAGGACGATAAAGACCGCCGCCAGGGTTCCCACGTGCAGCAGCGTAGCAAAGAGCATAGGTTCCTCGGTTATGCCCAGGATATTCTGGAAGAGCACCAGGTGTCCTGAACTGGATATGGGCAAAAACTCCCCCAGCCCCTGCACAATCCCCAGCAAAACGGCCTGCCACCAAAGCATACAATCATCCTCCCATAAGCAAAATCCAGTATGCCTATTATAGAGGATACGGGAAGCGAATACAACCGCCCGGCAGTGAATCCGCCGCAATTTCCACCGGCGTCCGCAGATCCGCCGCAGTTTGCCATTTTTCGCATTCCCCGCAAAAAAAGAGTTCTCAACGAACAATCTTATGGTATAATGGTATAAAACTTTGCAAAAGGAGCGTTTGTCATCATGCCAACACGCGCAGAAATCAAGCGGAAGGCTAAGCAGGCCTTCCACCAGTCCTACGGCATTGCCCTGGGCGGTTTCCTGCTGTACGCAATCATCACCGGCGCGGTATCCTCCATGACCTTCGGCTTTGGGTTCCTGCTGTCCCTTCCCTTGATGGTGGGGCTGACGTATTTTTTCAATACCCTCAGCCGCTTTGAAAAGCCGGAAATCGGCGATCTCTTTGCCGGCTTCAGCCGCTACGGGCGCAACCTAGGCGCCCTGCTGTGGATGGAGCTGTGGATCTTCCTGTGGTCGCTGCTCTTTGTCATTCCCGGCATTATCAAGACCCTGGCCTACAGCATGACCCCCTACATCCTGGCCGATTGCCCCAACGTTTCGGCCACCGACGCCCTAAAGCTCTCCATGCGTATGACCCAGGGCCGCAAGGGCCAGATCTTTGTCTTCTATCTGAGCTTCATCGGCTGGTATCTGCTCTCCATGCTGACCTTTGGCCTGCTGGCCATCTTTTACGTCGGCCCCTATCAGATGACGGCCGCTTCGGCGCTGTACTACGAGATCAAGCGGGACGCCATCATAGAGGGGCGTGTGGACGCTACCGAGCTGGCATAGGCCTGCCCTATCCCGGCAGCCGCGGAGCCTCGCCTCCACGGCTGCTTTTTTGCGTCCAGGGCTGCCCTCCCACGGCACTTGATTGCCGGATGGCAAAAGGGTATAATGAAAAAGAATGTACGTCAAATGCGGAAAAGGAGGATCCCTATTCCATGAAACTCGGTATCGTCGGCCTGCCCAATGTAGGCAAGAGCACCCTGTTTAACGCCATCACCCGGGCCGGCGCCCAGGCGGCCAACTATCCCTTCTGCACCATTGAGCCCAACGTGGGCGTAGTGGCCGTGCCGGACAAGCGTCTGGACGTCCTGGCGGAGATGTACCATCCCCAGAAGTATACCCCCGCCACCATAGAGTTTGTGGATATCGCGGGCTTGGTGCGCGGCGCCAGCCGCGGCGAAGGCTTGGGGAACCAATTCCTCAGCCATATCCGCGAGGTGGACGCGGTGGTGCAGGTGGTGCGCTGCTTTGAAAATGACGACATCGTCCATGTGGACGGCTCGGTGGATCCCGTGCGAGACATGGAAACTATCGCGCTGGAGTTAATCTTTGCCGACATGCAGACCGTGGAAAAGCGCATGGAGCGTACCGGCAAGGCGGCCAAGAGCGGCGATAAGAAGCTGGCCGCCGAGGTCGCCACCCTCTCCTCCATTATGGCGCAGCTGGAGAAAGGCACCCCCGTCCGGCTCATGGAGTTCACCGAAGAGGAGAAGCCCTTCGTAGATAGTCTCTTCCTGCTCACCAGCAAGCCCACCATCTACGCCGCCAACGTGGACGAGGACAGCCTCTCCGCCAAGCCCGAGGAGCTCCCCCTGGTGCAGGGCGTCTGCCAGCGCGCCGCAGCCGAGGGCGCGGAGGTGGTACTGGTCTCCGCCGCCATCGAGGAGGAGATCGCAGGCATGGATTACGAGGACGGCCGGGCCTTCCTGCAGGAGATGGGGCTGACCGAATCCGGCTTGGACAGGCTGGTCCGGCACTGTTACCATCTGCTGGGGCTGATCAGCTACCTCACCGCAGGAGAAAAGGAAGTCCGCGCCTGGACCATCACCCGTGGCACCAAAGCCCCCCAGGCCGCCGGGAAAATCCACACCGACTTTGAGCGGGGCTTTATCCGGGCGGAGGTGGTCCCCTTTGACACGCTGGTCCAGCTGGGCAGCATGGCCGCCGCCAAGGAAAAGGGTCTGGTGCGCTCCGAAGGCAAAGACTACGTCATGCAGGACGGAGACGTGGTGCTCTTCCGGATTAACGTCTAGCCCATAACGGCATGCCAGGCATGCCCTGCATAGGAGGATCGCATGGATACCGCTTACCGCTATATGCTGCGTTTCGTGGTTGACCCCCGCCACGAAGCCCAAGCCAATCTTACCCGTCTGTATGAGTTCTGCCGCAGAGCCCGGGTAGACGATGTAATGTTTTTCATCGCGCCGGAGGAGCTCAGCATTGGACAGGTTTATGCCGAGGACGCGGCGCCCTGGCTGGAAATCGTGGCACAGGCCAAACCCGTGCTGGCGTCCATGGGCATCACCACGTCCCTGAATCCCTGGGCGACCCTGCTCCACTGTGACCGGGGCCGCACCCTGCCCGAAGGAAAATCCTTTACCCGCATGGTGGATCCCAATGGGCAGGAAGCCCTCTCCATTGGCTGCCCCCTGGACGAAGCTTTTCAGGAGCACCTCTGTTCCTTCTTCGCCTCCTGCTGCCAGGCTGTCCATCCGGATACCATCTGGGTCGAGGATGATTTCCGCCTGCACAACCACGATCCTTTGGCTTGGGGCGGCTGCTTCTGCGAGAAGCACATGGCAGAGTATGCCCGCCGCATTGGGCATCCCGTGACCCGGGAAGATTTTGTCCGGGGAGTACTGCAGCCCGGGGAACCCCATCCCTATCGGAAGGTTTGGCTGGACACCGGCCGCGACGTTATGGCGGCCCTGGCCCAGCGGCTGGGAAAAGCGGTGGCCGCCGTCTCCCCCGAGACCCGAGTGGCACTGATGAGCTCCGCGCCCCAGGTGCACTGCGCGGAGGGACGAGATTGGGAAAAGGTGCTGCGGGGCCTGGCCCAGGCCCACACCCCCATCGACCGCATCCATCTGCCGGCCTACAGCGAGACCGCCTCCTCCAGCTATTTTGCCGCCTTTAACCAGGTATCCCGCTATACCCGGGCCGTCATCCCCGAAGATGCCCTCGTCTACCCAGAGCTGGAAAACTATCCCTGCAATCCCTTCTCCAAGAGCAACCGCCTCAGCCGCTTCCAGATTGAAACCGCCGCGCTCATCGACGCCCAGGGAATTACCATGGATATCTTTGACTTCATGGGCAACGGGATCAATTTCCAGTACGGCTTGGATACCATGCTGGCCGAAGCCAAACCCTTTGCCGCAGCGCTGGCCGGACTGCAGCTCCGCCAGGCGCAGCAGCAAGGCGTCCGGATCCTGGTAAGCACCCAATCCAGCTACGCTCTCCATACAAGCCAGGGAGCCGGCTTCCCCGAACTCTATCCCCACGAAGTGTGGTGGGCCGGCATTCTCCCCGCATACGGCATCCCCACCGCCTACACCACCGACGACGCCATAGAGGGGCAAGTTGTAGCCCTGTCCGGACAGATTCTGCGCACCCTGGGTGCCGAAAAGACGCGCCGCCTCTTCGCTGCCAACCAGATTATCCTGGATGGCGAAGCGGCTTCTGTCCTGGCCGATATGGGTCTGGGGATGCTGGCAGGCATCCAGGGCTGTGCTTGGCGCGGTGCCCTTACCGGACAGCAGACCTACGAGCAGGTAGACAACGGCCGGATCTACGACCACTTTGCCTCCGCACGGCTCACCGCCCAGGCATCCGCCGGCAACTTCCTGGATATCCAGTACGCCTCGGGGGCGGAGATCTTCTCCCACGTCCGGGATTACCACGGCCAGATCTCCGGCAATGGCTTCGCCGTCTGGCAGAACCGCGTCATGATCCTCCCCTATGACGGCCGTACCACCCACATCCTCTTCCCCGCGCGGCGGGATATGCTCCAGGATGGGATCCGCCGCTGCTTTGGCAGCGCTATGCCCATGGTGGAGGATGCCGCCCACGTGGCCCTGTATCAATACGCCCACGCTCTGGTGATTGTCAACGCGGGCAGTGATGATCTTCCCAGCCTGCGCCTCTCCTGGCCGGGAGCGGACACCGGCGCGCTGCGACTGGTGGATCGGGAACATCTGCAGGGGGTTCCCGCCAATGCCGTGGCTTTGGGGGAAACGGTAGTTCTTGACAGGCCCCTGCCCAGCTGTGGTGTCTGGGTCATCCTATACTAGTTTTCGTCTTTCCATGCGCGGCCCTAGAAATCGGGCGCCGCGCTTTTTTGTTGGCGTCTCATCCTAATTATTACATTTTTATGTCATATTGTTTTCGATTTGGCGTTGTATATATTGCATTTCGTTACAGTTTTTGATATGATAGGGAAAGGTTGGAAAAGCGCGAAGCTGTCCCTCGACATGGATGAGGAGGAAGTTCTATGATCAAACCCATTGCAAGCATTCGCAAAGTATTGGCCGGGGCGCTGATTTTGGGTACGGCCGCTTGTGCCGTCCCGTTGGCTGCGCCGCCGGCCTTGGCTGCCGATGGAGGAGAATCTGCCACGACCCTGACCTATACCAAGCCCGTGGGCTGGGCCCAGAAGGAGGATGGAAAGTGGGTCTTCTTCCAGGAAGACGGCACCATGTATACCGACGATTGGATGAACGAGTCGGGGATTTGGTATCACTTTGATAAGCTGGGCATCATGGCCAGCGGGGTGGTATCCATCGATGGTGTTTATGAGCGTTTCAGTTCCAGCGGCGCCTACCAGGGCCGCGTCACCGGCTGGTGCACCGACCTGGACGCCGGTGTAACCTACTACATGGATGCAGAGGGCCGCAAGGTAACCGGTGAACAAACCATCGGCGGCAGCACCTATTATTTTGATAACCACAACGGCATGCTCTGCACCGGGGGCTGGTGGTGTATCGCTCCCCTGTCCGGGACGACCAGCCGCTTCCTTTACACCTCCGACACCGGGGTTGTCAATTCCCAGGCAGTCGGCAGCAAGTGGGTCTATGCCAAGGTCTTTAACAGCAGCACCTGGACTGTGGAGCAGCGCTGGGCGTATCTGACCAATGGGCAGCCCATCCGCAGCGCCTGGGCCCAGATTGACGGCTCCTGGTATTACTTTGACGCGCTGGGCCTGGCCTACGCCGGCGGTACTTATACTATCGTAGAAAATGGTGTCGCCAAAAAGTACACCTTCGCCAATGACGCCCGCTGGGTCGGGAATTCCGGAAAATGGGCCTCCTTTACCGACTCCTATGGGCAGACCCAGTGGTCCTACATCGGCTCGGACGGGCTGGCCGTCACCGGATGGAAGACCATCAATGGCAAGGACTATTACTTCGATGCCCAGGGCGTGATGGTCTACGGCGCCAATACCATTGGCGGAACTACCTATTTCTTTGACCAAAGCGGCGCCCTGTACAGCAGCGCTTCGCTGCGGGGGTGGAAGCTGATCTGTGACAATAAGCTGCAAAAGTACAGCAACTGGTACTATTTCGACAACACAGGCAAGCCCATGAAGGGCTGGCAGTTCCTGGGCGGCCAGTGGTACTACCTGGACAGTGAGGGAAAGGCCGTGACGGGGCAGTATTCCATTAACGGAAAGCAGTACTACCTCTATCCCCAGCAGACCGGCAGTCATCCTGTCTGCTCCATGGCCGTCGGGTGGGTGCAGGACACCCGCGGGAATTGGCTCTACGCCAACAGCGATGGTTCGCTGGTGACTGGCAAGTGGCTCCTGCTGGGCAATACCTGGTATTACCTGGACGCCTATGGCGTCATGATCACCGACTGGGAAAAGATCGGCGGATACTGGTACTACTTTGGCAGCGACGGCGCCCTGCGCACCAATACCGTTGTCCAGGGGATCTACCGTGTGGACGGCGACGGCCGCTGGATTCCCTAGGCCTCCCCACAAATAGAACAGAGAAACACCCCGGAAACCATCGGTCTTACCGATTGCGTACCGGGGTGTTTTTTGTTATGATGTTGCTATACTCTCAAAATCTTATGGAAAGGATCTGCTGCCATGAAAAAATATCCGCCTATTATCCCCCAAATGCCCCACATGCTTCACGGCGGGGACTACAACCCCGACCAGTGGCGTGCCATGAAGGACACCATTTGGAAGGAAGACATGCGCCTGGCCAAGCTGGCCGGCTGCAACGCCATGTCCATCGGCATCTTTTCCTGGGTGGCCCTGGAGCCGGAAGAGGGCCGGTATGATTTCTCCTGGATGGATGAAGTCATGGACATGCTGGCCGAGAACGGCATGGTGGCCGTGCTGGCCACCCCCAGCGGCGCGCGTCCTGCTTGGATGAGCCAGAAGTACCCCGAGGTGCTCCGCGTGCAGGAGAACCGGGTCCGCAATCTCCACGGCGGCCGCCACAATCACTGCCTGACCTCCCCTGTCTATCGGGAGAAGGTCACTGCCATCAATACCGCTCTGGCTCAGCGCTATAAGGACCACCCCGCCCTGGGTATGTGGCACGTCAGCAATGAGTACGGCGGCGAGTGCCACTGCCCGCTCTGCCAGGAGCGCTTCCGCGCCTACCTGCAGAAAAAATACGGGACGTTGGACGCGCTCAACCAGGCCTACTGGTCGGCCTTCTGGAGCAAAACCTACACCGATTGGTCCCAGCTGGAGTCTCCCAGCAGCCACGGGGAGCGCAGCATGCATGCCCTGGTGCTGGATTGGAAGCGTTTCACCACCGAGCAGTTTGTGGACTTTATGAACTGCGAAACCGCTCCCCTGCGGGCCATTACCCCGGATAAGAAAATTACCACCAACCTCATGGGGACCTATCCCGGAATCAACTACTTCCGCCTGGGGGACGCCATGGACGTGGCCAGCTGGGATTGCTATCCCCTCTGGCGAAACAATATGGACGACGCCCTGGTGGCCTCCCGCCATGGCTTCCTCCACGACCTGTGCCGCGGGATCAAGGACGGACGCCCCTACATGATGATGGAAAGCTCCCCCTCCGCCACCAACTGGCAGCCCGTCTGCAAGCTGCGGCGCCCCGGCGGTCACAAGCTCTATTCCCTGCAGGCCATCGCCCACGGTTCGGATACCGTCCAATACTTCCAGTTCCGCAAGAGCCGCGGCTCCTTTGAAAAGTTCCACGGCGCGGTGGTCGACCACGAGGGCAGCGAAAACACCCGGGTATTCCGGGAGGTTGCCTCGGTAGGCGAGGCGCTGAAGAAGCTGGACGACGTCCGCGGCACCATTGTGCCCGCCGATGTGGCGGTGGTCTACGACTGGGAGAACCGTTGGGCCATTGACGAGAGCAAGGGCATGCTCCAGGAAAATAACTACGAGGAGACCGTCGTCAGCCATTACCGCGCTTTCTGGAAGCGCGGGATTGCCTGCGATATCATCGACGAAACCAAGGATCTCTCGCGCTACAAGGTTGTGGTGGCGCCCATGCTGTATATGCTTCGTGCCGGCATAGCCGAAAAGGTAGAGGCCTTTGTCAAGGCCGGGGGCACCTTCGTTGCCTCCTATATGACGGGCTATGTAGACGATACCGATCTCTGCTTCCTGGGCGGATTCCCCGGCCCCCTGAAGGAGACCCTGGGTATCTGGTGTGAAGAGATCGATGCCCTCTATCCGGACGAGCGCAACGCCCTCACCTATCAGGGAAAGCGCTACGAAGTCCGGGACCTCTGCGAGATCGTTCACCTGCGGGGTGCAGAATCTCTGGGCAGCTATGAGGAAGATTTCTACGCCGGCATGCCTGCCGTCACTGTGAACCACTACGGCGCGGGCAAGGCATACTTCATCGCCGCGCGCACCGAGCAGGCCTTCCTGGATGACTTCTACCGCGCCATCGAGGCCGAGTCCGCTCTCACCCCCGTCCTAGACTGCGAGCTTCCCGAAGGCTGCTCCGCCACCCGCCGCACCGACGGCGAGACCGATACCATCTTCGTCATGAACTTCTCCCCCATAGGCCGGATGCTGGACATCGGGGAAGGCGGTACGGATCTGGAGACCGGCAAAGAGCTCTCCGGCATCATCGAGCTTCCTGCCCGAGGCGTGCGGATCTTCGCCCGTAAAAAGTAGGTCGTCCGTATCCATCTTCCCTTAATCCGCATTCACAAAGGCGCACCGTGCATACGATGCGCCTTTGTTTTTCCAAAAGCCATATCACAGAGAAACTCGCCCAAAAGTTTTCGTCCCCCCTTTGCGCGAGGCGTGAAAAACCCTCGTCGTCCTCCGCATAGAACAAAATGCTGCTCTTTTCAGAGGGAAACAACAAAAGGGCCACCCAGAGTCGCAGGAATCGCCAGACCGACGCGGAGCCCTCACCGTACCGCTCCATCTACGCGTGCCGCCCGTTTGCCCAGAGGTTTTTGGACAACCTGCGGCGCACCCGTACAACGGTGCGCCATTTTGCATAGCGCGCATCCTCCGTCCAAGCCCCCGGCCCCTTCCCTTAGCCCCGCAAGGGTTCTTCAATAAAATCCAGCACCCGGGACACAATCAAAGGCAATTCCTCCCCTGTGGTACAGACATGAGGCGAAGTCTGCAGATATAAGATATTTCGAGGGAGCGCGTGCACCGCGCCCTGGGAAATAATCTCCGCCGAGACAGGCTTCACCGTTTGATCCTTGAGGGACTGGATAATCAGCAGCGGGCAGGTAATCCGATCCAGATTTCTCCGGGCATCATCCATCAGATGCACCAGATCCGGAACCTTACAGGTGGGCGTCCCCGCGTAGCCAATGTTGTAGGGGCCCTTCTTTTTGGGCTGCCCGTCCCCCTCGGTGGGGAGCCAGCCCTGGTAGGGATGGATGTACTGAAGAAGCCAGGTCCAGCGCAGCAGCCGGGAGTATACTTCCATGGGCGCCGCAATAGGGATTGCCGCGGTGATGGGCAACTCCTCCGCCAACAGCAGAGCCAGCACCCCGCCCATGGAAAGCCCGCACACAAACACCCGCCGACAGCGTCCCATCAGCTCCACGCAAGCCTCCCGGGCAGCACGGAGCCAATCCTGCCATCCGGTCTGGATCATGGCGGGAAGGTTCTCGCCGTGTCCAGGCAGTAGAATTCCATGTACCGTATACCCTGCATCCCGCAGTACTTCTCCTAAGGGGCGCATCTCCGCCGCTGTTCCGGTAAATCCGTGAATCAGCAGCACACCCGTCTCGCTGCTTCCCTTATACAAAAACGCCCGCGCCAGCGGATCAGTGATCCGCTGATCTGGAAGCCGCATCCTTCCACCTCCCGCCTACCAGCTGCGCTCCGGTTTGTTTTCCAGCAAATGAATGCTCTGATTGGAGCCCACCACCATCAGGGTATCGTCCTTTTCGATCACCTCATCAGCGTTGGGAGCCACGTTGATTTCCTCTCCCCTGCGGATGGCAATGACGTTGATTCCGTAGGCCACGCGCATATTCAGGCTGCGCAGCGACTTATTGTGCCATTTAGGATCGGCCTTGATCTCCACCATGGAATAGTCGTCTGACAGCTCGATATAATCCAGCACTGAGGAAGAAACCAGGTTGTGGGCCAAACGGATCCCCATATCCCTCTCCGGGAAAATCACCTTATCCACTCCCATACGGGTCAGTACCTTGGCATGCATCTCACTCTGTACCTTGGCTACCACCATGGGCACGCCCAGCTCCTTGAGCAGCATGCAGATCATAATCGACTGCTGAATATTGCCAATCGCCACCACGATCACGTCCATATTCCGCAACCCCAGCCGTTTAAGCACCGTCTCATCAGTGGCGTCGGCTTTGACGGCGTGGGTCACATAGTCTACAATATTATCAATATTCTCCTGGTTGTCATCAATCACCAGCACATCATGCTCTAGGCTGAAAAGCGTCTTGGCAATGCTTTCTCCAAACCGGCCCAGACCAATCACCGCGAATTGCTTCATGCTCTCTGCTCCTTATCATCCTACCATAATACGGCCTTCCGGGTACGCGATACGAGGATCCTCCCTGCTACTCATCCGATGGGTAAGGGCCATGAGCAGCGTCAGCGGCCCCACGCGGCCGGCAAACATAATCAGAATCAGCACCAGCCGACAACTGGAATTGAGCTCGGGTGTGATCCCCGTTGTCAGGCCCACCGTTGCAAAGCCGGAAATCACTTCATACAGCATATTCTCAAAGGACATCATAGGATTGCTGCTCTCCCCTTCCACCACGGCCAATACCATGGTAGCCACGATCACCAGCATGAAAGAGATCGCCACAATAGCCAATGCCCGGCGCACCGTTCCCTCCTCCAGCCTGCGCTCAAAAATGGAAATCTGCTGCCGCCCGCGAATTACGGCAATCAGCATCATCACCAGCACGGCAATGGTGGTTGTCTTCATTCCGCCTCCGGTCGAAGCCGGCGACGCGCCGATGAACATATAGATCATCGTCCCCAACTTGCCAGAGATGGTCAGCGCGTTTTGATCCAAGGTTGTAAATCCCGCCGTACGCGTAGATACCGATTGAAACAGCCCCCCCATCAGCCGGGAATACACCGGCATATCCGGCTGCCCCAGCGTTTTGACGTTGTCCCATTCCGTGATCAAGAAAAAGGCCCAGCCTGACAAAATCAGAATGCCCGTCACCGCCAGCACTACCTTGGAGTGCAGGGAGATGGCCGAAAACGTCTTTTCCCGCCGGACCATCTTCATCAAGTCCAGCAAGACGGTAAATCCCAGTCCGCCCAAGACGATCAGGATCATAATGGTGAAGTTTACCAGTACATCGTCCCGATAATCGATCAAAGATCGGAAGCTGCCGAAAAGATCCAGCCCTGCGTTGCAGAAGGCCGAAACCGAGTGAAAGATGCTGTAAAAAATCCCCTTACCCCAGCCAAACGTGGGAATCATGCGGAAGCTCAACAGAACAGCGCCAAGGAACTCAATACTGATGGCTACGACAAAAATCCGTCTCGTCAGGGCAACCAGCCCCTGCAGCGCATCCTCATTGAGGGATTCCTGAATCAGGAGCCGCTCCCGCAGGGTGATGCGCTTCCCCATGAGCATCAGCATCATCGTGGTAATGGTCATAAACCCCAAGCCGCCGATCTGCATCAGAAAAAGGATTACACACTGGCCAAAAAGCGACCACGTATCCCCCGTATCCACCGTAACCAGTCCCGTTACGCAGGTCGCAGTAGTAGCAGTAAAGCATGCGTCCAATACGGGCACCCGTTCCCCGGTTTGCGAGGAAACGGGCAGACTCAGCAGAACCGTTCCCAGCGCAATCACTAACGCGAAGCCCAGCGCCACCATTTGTCCCGGCGATAGGCGTCTCGCTCTTTTGAAATCCTTCATACGCCCTCCCGATCAATGTACTTCCTGCTCAGTATACCATACTGCGTTATGGAATTCAAACCATACAAGGGGATTGTGCATATTTTACACAAGGATGCTGGAAGCCTGCTCTTGGGTATGGTATACTTATCCCCATCTGGAGAACACAAGGAGGACGTGTGATTTATGGATTCTTCGCTCTATATTAACCGGGAGCTTTCCTGGCTTGAATTCAACGAACGGGTTCTGCAGGAGGGGCGAGACCTGCGCACCCCCCTGCTGGAGCGCTGCAAGTTTCTGGCCATCACTGCTTCAAATTTGGATGAGTTCTTCATGGTACGTGTAGCGGGGGTCAAGCAGCAAATCGAGGCGGGATATGTGCAATTGGATCCCGCCGGCTGGACGCCCAAGGAGCAGTTCAAGGCCATCGCCGAACGCTGTCATCGCTTTGCACAGGATCAGTTCCTGCTGTACAGCGCCCTGGTTCGGGAGCTCCACGAGGAAGGAATCCACATCCTTGCCATGAAGGACCTCTCGGAAATGCAGACCGGTATCGTCACTCGGTACTTCCATGACCAGCTCTTCCCCGTCCTCACCCCCATGGCTGTGGATCCAGATAAGGCCCTGCCCCACTTGGCCGGGCGTCGGATCTATCTGGCCGTGCGCATGGAGGGCAAAACCCAACACAATGGCAAAAAGACATCGCTGCCCCGGGTAGCGGTGGTCCAGATTCCCTCCATCCTCTCCCGCTTTGTGGAGGTTCCCTGCGAGAAGGGGAAGTCCTATGTCCTCCTGGAGGATCTGGTGGCCTCGATGCTGCCCCGTATTTTTGACATGCATCCCATTCAGGGAACCCTTCTCTTCCGTATCACCCGCGATGCCGATCTGTCCATCGATGATGAAGCTTTGGACCTTATCAACGAGATTGAGAAATCCATTCGTAAGCGCACCTGGGGTCATCCCGTACGCCTAGAATGGCAGCAGGAAAACGCCGATCCCTGGCTGCTGAACTTCTTTACCAAAAAGCTGGACGTTAAGAAGAAGGACCTCTATCCCACCCAGGGGCCGCTGGATCTGCGGCTCTTCATGGACGTGCCCGCAGGGAAGCGCAAGGCCGCTCTTTCCTACCCACCCCAGCCCCCAGTAGACCCCTTAAACCTCACCCCCGAGTCCGATATGTTCGCCCTGATCCGCAAGGGGGATATCTTAGTGCACCACCCATATCAGAGTTTTGACAGCGTTCTCTTCCTGCTGCGACAAGCCGCGGAAGATCCTGATGTTCTCGCCATCAAGCAGACCCTCTACCGTGTCAGCAAGAACTCCCCCGTGATCGAGGCGCTGGTCATGGCGGCGCAGGCGGGAAAACAGGTCACCGTCCTGGTAGAGCTGAAGGCCCGATTTGACGAGGAGAACAATATTGGCTGGGCTCGTGTGCTGGAACGCTCAGGCGTGCATGTCATTTATGGTCTTGCCGGCCTCAAGGTGCACTGCAAAGCGCTCCTGGTGGTGCGTAGGGAGGATGGCATCCTCCGCCGCTACATGCACTTGGGAACCGGCAACTACAATGACAGCACAGCCCGCCTCTATACCGATCTGGGGCTGTTTACCTGCAAAGAGGAGTTTGCCGGGGACGTCACCGAGCTCTTCAATCTGGTCACCGGGTATACCTTGCCGCCGCAGTTCAAGCGTCTCCACGTGGCGCCTCATGGGCTGCGCAGCTTCATTGAGGATCGCATTCGTACCGAAATCGAAAATGCCTGCCACGGCCGCCCTGCGCGCATTGCCGCCAAGGTGAACGCTATTGTGGATCCGGAAATCATCGATCTACTTTATGAAGCATCCCAGGCTGGGGTTAAGGTGGATTTGGTAGTGCGAGGGATCTGTTCCCTCCGCCCTGGCATAGAACAAGTCAGCGAAAACATCCGGGTCATTTCCATTGTGGGCCGCTATCTGGAGCACCACCGGATCTATTATTTCCATGACGGCGGCAATCGCCGTGTCTATTTGGCCAGCGCCGACTGGATGCAGCGCAACCTGGACCGGCGGGTCGAGACCTGCTTCCCCATTGACGATCCCGCTCTGAAGGAACGGGTCATCAGCATGCTGGAGGCTGCGCTGTCCGACAACCAAAAGGCCCGGGAAGAGCTTCCCGATGGATCCTACCGTCCGGTTGTCGCTTCCGGGGAAACGGTTATGGATTTCCAGGCATGGTGCTATGCGCACTGCCGCGACTAAAAAACGTTCGCCAGCATTCTCCCTATCCCGCTGCAGACATCCACAATCGGCCTCCGGCAAAGGGCGTTTTGTGTCCTTCTGTGAGGCAGAAGTACGAAATCCCGCGAAATTTCGAGGAATTTTCTCTCCTCCTGAAAAAAGGATTTTATCCCAGCGCCAAGAATACTCCTCATGAGCGGTGCGGCGGTCTTACAACCGCGCGTCCCTATGATCCTCTTTCCTTGCATCAGCCAGCTGCTCCTTAGGGAGCGGCTGGTCGAAAATGATCTCCCTTCTCATAGCGCTTTTGCGCAGACAACCGGCCCCGCCTTTCCAGGTGGGGCCGGTTGTCATGTTACTTGGGATAGCCCAGTCTTATTTGTGATACGGTTCCCCTCGCAGGATGCGAAACCCACGATAGATCTGCTCCAGCAGCATGATGCGAACCATCTGATGGGGAAAGGTCATGGCTCCCAGACTTAGCATCCGATCCGCCCGGTCCCGCACCTGCTGAGACAGTCCCAGGGAGCCGCCAATCACCAGGCACAGGGTGCGTCCATCCATCATCCTCTCCTGGAGGGATTGGGCAAACGCCTCACTGTCCAGCTGCTTTCCCCGGCCATCCAGTGCCACCACGTAAGTATCCGGCCGCATCCTATCCAGCAGCCGTCTTCCTTCCGCATCCATGACCTGCTGGCACTGGAGAGGAGAAAGATTCTCCGGTGTGCTCTCATCAGGCACCTCCTGGATGGTGACCCTTGCATAGCGGGTCAGACGCTTCTCATATTCCGCGACGGCTTCCCGCCAGTAGCGCTCCTTGAGTTTACCCACGCAGAGGATCTGAATCTGCATCGCCACCCCACCTTCCGTTTCCCCCATCATAGCACAGACGGCAGAGTTTTCCCAGTCCTAGTCCAAGGGTTTCTCGGTGGGCACGCACACCGCCGTGCCTTCCGCGCCATCACGAAGGTATTCGATCCGCAATTCGCCCCCAATGCCGGTCTCATAAATCATGCGGCGCAGCGCCAACACCGTGGAAACCTCCTGTCCATTGACGCGTACAATGCAGTCCCCCTGCCGAAGCCCTCCCTGGTAGGCCGGGCCGTTGGTATCCACATTCATGGCGCAAATTCCCTGGGACACCTCCACGTCATAGTAGCGCGCAATCTCCTGGTCAATGGTGAACAGACCCATATAGGGGGTTACAAAGCTGCCCGTCTCCACAATTTCCCGGACAATGGGCAGACAGATATCAATGGGAATGGCAAACCCCAGCCCCTCCGCCTCGGTAACCTTGACGGTATTGATTCCCACCACCTTACCCTGGCTGTCGCACAGCGGTCCGCCGGAATTGCCGGGATTGATGGGCGCATCGGTCTGGATCAGCTCCTCCATGAAAGAAAGGCCCTCCTGGGTGGGCACCTGCAAAGTACGGTTTTTGGCGGACACCACCCCGGCTGTCACTGTATGCTGAAAGGCCAAATCCAGCGGCGTACCAATGGCCACCACAGGATTCCCCACTTTGAGGCTCTCCACCGTGCCCAGCTCGGCTGTGGGATAGGGCCCCCCCTCGCACTTAACCACCGCCAGATCCAGGGCCCTGTCGCTCCAAATGGTCTCTCCCGGAACCTTGCTGCCGTCCTCAAACACCACGGTGATGTTCTCAGCAGAGCCTGCCACGTGATGGTTGGTCAAAATGTACCCCGACCGGTCAACGATCACTCCCGTACCGATCCCTTCCACCAGGCTCTCTCCGCCCATAATATTGGCCTTTTTGACCTGAACCGCCAGCCCCACCACACAGGGGCTGACCCTCTCCACCACACCCGACACATCAGACGATCCCATGCCGGAGAAAATACTGGTCTGGGACGCACCGCTGGGAGCCTGGGTCGCCGTGGAATCGGCCGTAGGCAGCGGCAGAGACTGCTGGCATCCGGAAGCTGCGGCGGCAAGCGCCAGAAGCAATGCGGCCGCCGTCCATTTTTTGATGGTTTGCCTTGTCATCATTCGATCCTCCTCTTCGCCGGTAGTTTGCGCCGGAGATCCGAAAGCTAGAAGAGGATTCTTCTGCCAAAATTTTCGCAAGCAAAATGCCGCATCTTAAAAGAAGGCAACGTTTTGCAAAAACTTTTCATGGGCAGCAGTCTCATTCCACGGGTCCCTCGCTCCGCCCACTGACGCCGCCGCCAAAGCCACAAAAAAGCCTCCGTCCCCGGAGGAGCATGTAGTCCCAAGGGTACGAAAGGCTTCGTTTACCGCACGTATGGTTTTGATGTCTAAGGCTTGTCCGCCTCGAATTCTATGCCTTTTCCAGCAAGCTGGCGGCTCCTTCATCCAGCAGGACCACCACATTAGGATGGTTCTGCAGCAGAGAGCAGGGAACCTCACGGGTCACAGGGCCCTGGAATGCCTTGCGGATAATGGCGGCCTTGGCCTCCCCGTTGGCCAGCAGTAGGATCTTCTTGGCTTTGAGGATGTCCCCCAATCCCATGGTCAGGGCATGGGTCGGCACCTTGTCCAGGTCGTCTTCAAAGAACCGAGCATTGGCCTGCCGCGTCTGCAGGCTCAAGGTCTCGCAATGGGTACGGCCCGCCGGATCAGCGCCAGGCTCATTAAAGCCAATGTGCCCATTGTGTCCTATGCCCAGTACAGCTAGATCCACTGCCCCGACCTCATCCAGCATGGCATTATACGCCGCACAGGCCTCATCCGGATGAGCGCTGCGGCCATCCGGAAGATGAATATTCTCTGCTGGGACATCCACAGCATCGAAGAAATTCCGGTGCATAAAACTGTAATAGCTTTCGGGGTGGCTGCGCTCCAGACCGACATACTCATCTAGGTTAAACGAAGTAACTTTTTGGAAGCTGATCTCGCCGGCACGATAGCGGCGAACCAGCTCCGCGTACATGGGGACGGGCGTCCCTCCCGTCGGAAGAACCAGCACCGGACGCTCGTTATCGCGCACCGTCTGGCAGACTATGTCCGCCGCTGCCTGGGTCCATGCCTGTGGAGATGTTCTGACATCAAACTTTATGCTCATTCCCCTCATTCCCTCATTTCCCTTGTAGATGCAAGTCATCCTTATAGGATTATAACACAGGCAAATTGCTCTCACAACGCAATTTCTTCCAAATCCGCGTTTTTTCGGAAAAACTATGGCTCCCTCCGGATCCATAATTACGCCCAATAGCCACCGTTGCAAAACGGCCCAGCCAGACCCGGAAATCTCCGGACTTGGCTGGGCCGCTGCACATCTCCACTAGTCGGCCATAACCTTTACAACCGCTTTCTTGACCTTTGCCGGCTTGCCATCCACCGCCATGCAGGGCTGATGCCCGTCCTGCGGGAAATAAATGCCGAAGCTTCCCGCCTTGGCCAACACCATGGCGCCCTCGCCCCGGAGGACCGCCTGGTCCTTGGTCTCATTGTACTCCACCGTCTCCATCTCCTCCAACGGACGGTAACCAATGCACTCCTCGCCGGAAATCACGTACTGGATATCGATATAGCGGCGGTGTGCTTCCCACTTTCCCTTTTCGGGGGTGCGGGTCTCGTATTCCTGGATCAAAACGTAGAGTGCGCTGCCGTCCAGCTCGATACGGCCCACCTCCAAGGCCTCCAGGTCTGTTTCCTGGAGAAAGGCCAGCCCTTTTGCCAGACGGGGGCTGATGGACTTGTAAAGTGCAGCATTTGCAAGGGTATCGAAAATCATGGGACTACCTCCTCTATTTGCAACCGGCTTTGCGCCGGTTTTATCCTATCCAAGCTGTGATCCAGCGATCCAACCAAAGCAGGCCCGCCACAAGCCCTGCCGCCAGCAGCAAAACCCCAGCCCATCGCAGATACATCCGCGGCGTGAGCACGGCCGGCTTCCTGCGTGGCTCCCGCGTCGCAGGAGGAGGTGGAACAGGACGCGGAGCACGGCTACGCCGCACCCGCACCGGCAAATCCTCGGAAACCTGTACCCGCGGGCGATGGCTGCGCGGAATTCGCAAAGGTTCCGCCGGAGCCTCTTCATCAGCTTGGCGGCTGTACTGCCACTGGGCCACGCGCCGGAAATCCTCCTTCCCCGCCATGGGAACAAAGGCATAAGGGTCCTCTTCCCGCCGTCCTTCTGCACGCCGCTTGGCAACAGTCCTGGTGGTCTTTCTGGGAGCGGGCGACGGCACGGGGGCGTGCACCTCCCGGGATACGGGCGCTTCCGCGACGGGCTCGTCCTCCCGCTCGACCTCCTCGGTCCTTGGCCGCCGCCTGCGCCGGACGGTGTTGGCCTGCACAGGGTCCTCTTCCTGCAGGAAGGAAGGAATCGGCGCCATGTCGGTAGGCTTCCTCTTTGGGGTGGACGCATGCCGAAGAATCTCCGGCCCGTCATTGCGCAGCTGCGCCGAAACCTTGACATCCCGCAAATCGGGGGGAATCCGAGGATCTGCTCTTCTTGCGGTGACCGGCGGCTTTTCCACCGCCCCCTGCACGGTAATGACCTCGCCATGCAAGGTGGAGGAACGCTGCGCCCGGGCGGAACGCCGTGGGCGGGTCAAGGCTGCCGGCGGACGGAAAGCCGCAGCGGCCTGCCCTCCATCCGGGGGAAGCGCCGCCAGTTTCTCCGCCAGGGGCTTCATCAGGGCAATGCTGTCCCCCTCATGATCCTCGTGGAGTCGGAGCAGTAGGCGGCTCATATCCTGCAGCATATCCTGGGCCCGCTCCTGGGTGAGCTGCGCTTCCCGGTTGGCGGTGACATGGCCCTCGTAAAGATTCCGGCAGGAGGCCACCGAGGCCACTAGCCTGCGGTACGACGCATCCCAGCCCAGGTAGGTCTCAAAAGCATCAAAATGATAGTTCTGCACCAGCTTTAGGGAAAGATAGAGGTCGATATCGCCGGCATTTCCCTCTCTGGGCAGTTCATCCACCCGCTGCCCGGTCTGGGCCAGGGGCTCTATCACCCCCCGCTGCCACCATGCTTCGCCATATTTCTGCGCCAGCACCCAGGCCAGCGCAGAGGTCAGCTCCCGGCGAACCAGCCGCAGGCCCTCCTGTATAATCTCCAAGCGAGTCAGCCTGGCTCACCTCCCCATACGCGCCGTCCCCAGCAACATCATACGTCTGCCGGGGACGGAAATCCATTGCAAATATTGACCTTTGCACCGCGGCCTACGGGGCCGGGTATGTGATCTCGTAGGTATTGTCTTTGGTATCGATGGTAACCACCGTACCATCGCTGTATTCGGCCCGCTGGCGGGAGGGATCCCCATCCAGGAAGCTATGGCGCACCATCTCGCACTTGGCAATGCGCTCCTGTAGCTGGGCCACCGTCTTATAGCGCGCCACCGCCCGGTCGAGCTCCGCGCCGGACAACTCATTGTTGACATAAGCTGCGCCGCCATTGAGCAGCGCGTAAAGCAAGACATCCACCCCATGGGGGGCCCGCGCGTCCAGGAACCAAGGGACAATCATACAGTCATGATAGACAAGATTATACAGTGGCACATCAATCCCGTAATCGGGCTTATCCGGCCCGTTCATCATGCCGTCATAGGGTCCGTAGTGGGCAAAGACCTGGGTTTGCATGGCCCAATCCCCTACCTCCTCCGAACTGGGTACAATCCCCCAGCTGCACAGAAGGTCAAAACAGCGCTTGCGCAGGGCGAAGGACTCCTGCCGGGTCATGCGATGCCAGGGATGGATGCACTCATCCCCTTCGTTGCAGTTGAATACATCCAGGTAGGTGGCCTCCAGATGGATCCCATGCCGGAAAAGCTCGGTAAAGTTCCGCTTCACATAATAAGCCGCCTGGGTTGCGCAAAGGTAGGACTGGCGCCCTCCCGCCCAGAGGTTGATATCATAGATGGTGCCGTCCACCTTCCGCATGGCGAAATCGGGATCAAAGGTCTTGGCGTTAAAGTAATAGTCCCGATACTGATCGTGAATGCCGAACATATAGCCCAGGGACTGCATGGTATCCGAGAGTTCCTTCATGCCATCCCAGCCGCCAGCTTCGGTGCAGGCCGGCAGATAGTCGGGGTGCTGGTTATCATACCCGGGTTCCCCCCAGCCGTCCAAGTGCAGGTAAAGCTTATCGATCCCGGCATCCTTAAGCTTGACCATTTCCCTGGCCCTCTGCGAGAAGGGCACCACCACATTATTCCGCTCCGGGTGCTCATGGTCGTACCATCGGGTGGTGGGATCAATGTGGGTCTTAATCCCGGTATGCACAATCGCCGACCCAATCAGCTTATCCACCCGGGGATTGCGGGCGGCTTTCTCCGCCAGGGTGGTAAACAGTCCGGTCTCCTTGACATAGCCCCGGTATACCTTGGCCAGGTCATTGTAGTCGCACTTGCCCAGGAACGTATAGCGCATGGTGCGGCGATAGGCCATTTTCCCCAGGCTGGGCAGCCAGCTCATATGAATCCGTGTGGGCCCCCCCGCGGGATGATCCACCGCATAGGCCGCATCCCAGGGCTGCTCCACAATGGCAATGTACCCTGCGCCATTCTCCACCTGGCCAAACCACGGCATATAGGCGGCCGTCGTACACATCATTCCGTCAAAGTCCAGCTTTTTCATGGCCGTAGGCCAGTCATTGGGCAGCAGTACGCCCTGGCGCATGGGAAGAAGGGAATAACTCGCCATCCCTCCGCCGCTAATCAGCATATTCCCCGGCCAGCAGATCCGGGTTACGTCCACCCCATCCTCGCAGATTGGGATGAACTCCATATGCAGGTCACGGGATATGTACTCAATCCAGGCCACGGTCTCAAAAGCCAGGCCGATGTCCCGCCCATCCTGGGTAAACCCGGCATAGCAGCTGCGAATCCCTTCCCCGATTCCAGTCTTCCAAAAGTGATGGGTCACGCTGCGGGCCGCAGCAAAGGGAATCTCTCCCTGGGCAGTCACCAATTTGGGCTGGTACTGGGGATCCCAACGCCACGTTTTCTCCTGGCTGACCACGGTAAAGTGGAGCGTCTGGGGATCAAAGGATAGGTTCATCGTTCCGACCTGGGTGATCATCAACTGGCTCATGGAATCCTCCTACAATTTATCTTCCGAATTATCCTGGCTATGACGGCCGCGGCGGCGCGGCGGTGCAAAGGGGCTTTCTTCGGCATCAATGGGCGTTTCCTCCTGGCCATCGGAAGACGTGTCGGGCGCAGCGGTGGGTTCCTCCGGCACAGCGTCATCGGGCTCTACAGGAACGTCCTCCCAGGGGGTCTCTCCATCCGCGCTGGTTTCCCAATCCGTTTCATCCCAATGGGGATCCTCTTGGCCTTTGACTGGGAATTCTTCCTCCGACGTACCACCGTCATAGTGGATGTCATCGCCAATGATAGCGCCCTGGCTGCGGCTGCGGATATCCTTAACCACTACAATAATAACCGAAGGCACCAGGATGGCCAGCGCCGCTACCAAAGGCCAGATCCAAACCGGGATACCTCCCTTCTCCTCTTCCGGCTGTGCGGTTGGGGAAGGCGATGGCAGGGGAGACGGGGAAGGTTCCACCGAAGGCGAGGCCGCCGGGAGCCCATCCGCCAGTTCCGTAGGCGCGGGAGACGGGGAAACGGAGGGAGCCAGCGTGGCCGTGGCTTCCGGCGAAGGCGTCGCCGGCCGCCGGGTCGTGGTCACCACGGTAGTCGGCTTGGACGTAGGCTTGGGCGTAGGCTTGGGCGTCGCCGTAGGCGCTGGCGCATCCAGCACCACCCGTACGCTTACATTCGTGGTGATGGTGCGTCCCAATGCGTCCCGGGTTTGGGCCGTGATGGCAAACGTCCCGGACTTTAGGGTTTCAAAAGTAGCCGGATTACTGCCGGAATGCCGCAGTCCTCCCGCATCGTACTCCCAGGTCACCGGCCCCAGCCAGGAGCCTTCCGGCTGTGCCTCCACCGTAAGTGTGAACTTCTCCCCCAACTTGACTTCCTGCGGAAGACCCGTGATCTGGAGGGAAGTGGTTTGCCGGGCGGCCACCAACGTGTACTTCTGCACAGCCCCGTCTCCCGATTGGACGGTTAAAGCGATCACGGCCGTGCTTCCCGATTCCACCGGCAGAGTGATGCGGGTCCCCGCTGCTTGGGCAGGCGCAGACACTGTAATCATGGCTGACGGATCCGCCAACTCCACGTCAAAGACAGCTTCCCCCGCATTGGGCTGCAATTCCAGCAGCCATTGACCGGCACCGGCGTCCCAATGCGCCTGCTCCACCCCCGAAACGGGGATAAGCTGCCGAATCGTGGCGCTTCCCGCCACCAGCAGCGTGACCTGCGCCTGGGCCGTCCGCCCCGTAGCCTGGCTCGTCCCCAGGATGGTCACCGTAAAGCTTCCGGAGGACGCAGGCGTTCCCTGAATTCTTCCCGAAGCATCCATGGTCAACCCACTGGGAAGCCCTTGGGCGGTATAGGTCAGCGCCTCCTCCGTATTGACCGTTATGGAAAGCTGGGCGTCATAGGTCTGGTTGACCGTAGCCGCCGGCGGCTGCGCCACCTGAAGCGTCAATTCCTCTTCCGGCTGGAGGACATACGTCCGCTGGGCCGCCGCGCCCATGGCATCCTTCACCTGTAGGGTTAGCGTGCCTGTGCTGCCAGGGTCAAAGTCTAACACAAACTGGTAAGGCTGGCTCCCCTGGCTGATTCGAACGCCCGTCACCGTGGCATCGGCGGAGAGCACTTCCACCGAATAGGGGGAGACGCCGCCGCGAATCTCCAAGGTCGTTTCACCCTGGTCAGAGGCCAGCTGCTCGGGATAGATAGCCAAGGTATCCGCCACCCAGCCGTTGATCGTGGCGTAGCCATCCAGTCCGGGAAGCGACGCATCATAGACCCGGATGCCGATGGTAAAAGAACCGGCCGCAGTAGGCGTCCCGCTGATAATGCCGCTCTCCTCGGATAGCTGCAGCCCTTCGGGAAGGGTCCCCTGCACCAGCACGTAACGTTTGCTGCCAGTTCCGCCCTTGGTCTGAATCTGCCAGGATACCGGCTGTCCCAGAGTGGTCTGCGCGGCAGGGTTGACACCTGTCACGGTGATCACATCCAGAACGGAAAAGGACAGTTCCTGGGATGCTTTGTTTTCCGGATCGGCCTTATCCCAGGCCTCAATCTTCATCGAGACACTCTTGGCTGCCGATCCGGCAGAAGAGATCACCAGGTTCGCGTCCTGCAAGGCCACATCTAGCCCTTGGATACCGTCCCCAGTAATCCGGTAACCATAATCACCGCTTCCACCCTGCAATCCCAAGCGAAAGGAAAACGGGCGGCTGGCCGCCTGGTCGGTTACCGTGGATGCCCCCAGGATCTGGAGGGGGGCTCCCGCCGAAGTCAAGGTATACGAGGCTGTCCGCTGCTCCTCCCCCTGGGCCACCATTATGGTAAAGGAAGCGTCTCCGTTCCACGCGGTTACGGTGCCATGGAGTTCTCCTGTGCTCTCGTCCAGGGAAAGCCCTTCAGGGAGCGTTCCTTCCGCCAGCATGTACCGCACAATGCCGCTGCCCTGCACCTGAATGGTCTCGGTATAGGGCTCCCCCAGCGTAACCGGCTTAAGATACTGGGTTACGATAAGAAAAGGCTCTACCTGCAGAGTATATTGATTCCGAATCTGCAAATCTCCAGCGGAAATGGCAACCTCCAGATGGTAGGTTCCTGCCTGGGAAGGCGTGCCCGATAGGACCCCGTCATAGGACAAATCCAAGCCTTCGGGAAGCGCGCTGCCCTCCAGGATCTGAAGTGTAGGCTCACCCGGAAGGTTGCCGTACATCAGCTGCGCCTGGTATGCCTCACCCACCAGTGCCTGCGGCAAGGTGATTTCGCTGCCTGCCGCCTGGGCCAAAAACGGACGCTCCAGCGGCCAGCCCCAGGCCAGCATGGCCAAGAGACAGACGGCGGCCGTCAATCTGCGCCACATGCCTTTATACTTACGATTTGCCATCAGTATCCCCCCCACTCTGCGCTGCGGCCCCATGAAACCACAAAAAGCTCATTTTCATTATATCACGCCGGGCCGCTAAGTGTCCACGAACGAATGCCGGCAGGCCGCAAGTTCTGTCAAAATCCGACACCGCGTGCGGCTGCCTCCCATCGGGATCTATCATTCATACGAAACGGCGGGAGCAAAAGTTCCCTGTTCCAAAATATGCCATGTCTCGCCAAACCGCGGAAACCTGCACCAGTCCAGCGTCCATTCTGGGGGCTGTAGATTATCGTTGCCGAAGTACTGCGGCACACATGCCGTGCGAACCTGGCCCGGCTGACGTCAGGGCGAAAGCTTCCATGGGCCTGCCACCTTCTCAGAAGACAGCCGTGGGAGCCGTACTGGCTCCCGCCTCCCTATAGCGTTATGAAACAGCTGCCGCCTATGGCGCCCCCGCTGTAGCGCTTTGGGCCTGGGCGGCATCCTATATTCGCCCACGGCTACCGCGCCAAGATCTCCTCAATGGCCTGGATCTCATCCCGACGCAGCGGGCCGGCCTCCAACGCCGCCACACTGTCCCGGAGCTGCTCCGGCCGGCTGGCCCCAACCAGCACGGAAGTAATCCTCGGATCCCGCAGGATCCAGCTCAATGCCAACTGGGTCATGCTCTGGCCCCGGTCGGAAGCCACTGTCTTCAGGGCGCGAACTTTATCCATCACATCCGGAGTTAAGCTTTCGGCGCACAGGAATGGAGATGATTCCCGCGCAGCGCGGCTGTCCTCCGGGATCTCCCGCAGGTACCGGTCCGTCAGAATCCCCTGGGCCAGAGGCGAGAAAACAATGCAGCCGATACCCTCCTCCTCCAGTACGCCCAGCAGTCCCTCTTCAATATGACGGTCCAGCATATTGTACCGTGGTTGATGGATCACGCACGGCGTGCCCAGCCCGCGGAGGATCTGGGCGGCGCGGCGCGTGTCCTCCGGGCCATAGTTGGAAATGCCTACGTACAGGGCCCTTCCGGAGCGCACGGCATAATCCAGCGCGGCCATCGTCTCCTCCAGCGGGGTATCCGGATCCGGACGATGATGGTAAAAGATATCCACATAATCCAGCCCCAACCTCTTCAGGCTGGCATCCAAGCTGGAAATAAGATACTTACGGGAGCCTCCGTCCCCATAGGGGCCGGGGCCCATTCGATAGCCCGCCTTGGTGGAAATAATCAATTCGTCCCGATAGCCCGCAAAATCTTCCCGCAGGGCCTTGCCCAGGTTCTCCTCGGCCGATCCGGGAGGAGGCCCATAATTATTGGCAGCATCCACATGGGTAATCCCCAGGTCAAAGGCTGTACGAAGCGTCTCCCTCGCCGTTTCATAGCGATCCACATGACCGAAATTATGCCATATGCCCAAACTGATGCGCGGCAGCTGCAGCCCACTTTTCCCCGCACGGATATATGGCATTGCGTCATACCGTCCCTCATTTGCGCGATATTCCATGAATACCTCCTTATGCTGTACATGGGTTTTTCTCTACTGTTCGATTTCTGTAAATTTTTTCCTTCCAGCATGGTACAAATCCGATGCAATTTCGTCTTATACTTAGGATACGGGCTGTCCATATCCGCCGGTGCTCCGCTCTGCGAGCTGGTTTTTTTGCGTGAGATTGGCCCAAGGACATTGACATGAACCCAAAATCCTGTACAATATACATATATACCTTAATTCTGTAGGCAGTAGCCTGGGAGGAGCGAGACCATGGCCCATGATTTTGATTTCCTGCGCGCACGCTGGCCCAAACTAGCCGCGTTGGCCTCCGACGCCAAGCGTTTGGTAACGGTTAGCCCTACCGTATCTATTTCTTCGATGCTCACCTTCTGCGAGTGGGCTTCCGATATCATTTTGCGTATGGCGGATATTCCCGTCTCCGAAGAAGCCGACCTCTACGAAAAGCTGGAGGCTATGCGCCGTTCCCGCTCAATTCCCCCGGAGATCGTATCCCGGTTTGAAAATATTCAGGCTGCCCCTGAGAAGATGCACAATCCCCTAGGAAATGCGGAGATTTCATCCGCTTGCCTTGATGACCTCAATGATATCGCCCAATGGATGGTGCGCTTTGACAGCCGCGGCGGTCACAAGGCGGCTCCTGCCGCGCCCTCTCCTTCCCGTGCCCAGAGCAGCGCCCCCTCCTATCAGGAGCAGGATGCCTCTCTGTATAGTCAGGAGGAGGACGGTCAAGACGCTTACCCGCAGCAAGATCCTGGCTATGACGCCTCAGACTATACGGATGACGGCTACCAGGATACCCTACAGGATGGGTATGAAGATGATATCACTGCGGGACCCACACGCCGCAGCTTCTCCTCCCAGCCTAATGGATTCTTGTCGCGCCTTACCAAGGGCGGTTCCCATGGCGGCGCAAACCCGCTGGTCATCATCATCCCTGCTGTGCTGGTAATTGGTCTGCTGACATGGCTGGGCTTTATCATTGCGGGAAAGAATAAGCCGATCAGCGCCCCCGCAGTGTCCCCTACCATCGCTAGCAACGCCCTCCCCGATGCTTCAACCCCGACGCCTTCCCCCACCCCTGTCATTACCCCCGCGCCCGAAGTCGTCACCTATCTGCAGGATATGACTTTCTCCAGCAGCAGCACCTTGGATCTCAACACCATCCATAAGGGGCGCTGGAGTTCGGAGCGCTATAGCGGCGAGTTCAATATTGACGGCACAACCTACGATCACGGTCTGGGCATGTACATTCCCAGTTCCGCCATCACGGACGTTCGCGCAACCAAGACTTTGGTCATCGACCTGGGTGGTCAGTATAATACCTTTATCACCGACTACGGCGCCGAGCGCAATTGGGACTACGGCAACTCGGCCGACCGTGGCTCATACCGGATCACCATCAAGGTTGACGGCGTAACGGCCTATACCGGAGACGGTTTGTCCGGCCCGGACGGCGGCGTAAAGGATGTCCGCGTCAACGTCACCGGCGCTCAGACGCTGACCATCGAGCTGACCCAGCGGAAGGGCAGCAAAGGTACCCTGAATATCGTCCTGGGTAACGCCCGCCTGGTGACCGGCGGCGAGATTGTTTCCTCTTCTGCCGCACCCTCGGCCTCTCCGGATGCCAACGCTTCCCAGTCTCCCGCGCCCTCGGCCTCTCCAGATGCCAGCGCTTCCCAGTCTCCTGCGCCCTCGGCCTCTCCGGATACGACCTCTGCCGCGTAAATTAAGCAGGGTATCCTTCTGAAACCGAGCCACAGCCCGCTTCGTTCGGCACATCCTCTCCTGCAAAGGAATTTCTCAAGTTCTTCCCATGATTCTCAGCCTTGCCTTACGGCAGGGCTTTTTTTCTGGTCACAGGCTTCCGTATCGCTATGCCGGACATTCTTCCATAACCTCCAGCTTTCCACGCCGGTTGTTTGCATTTTTGGGGTTTGGCAAATTTTCCAACTTCCCATAGAGTTCTTTGCACCCCTTTTAGAAAATCCGGAATCAAAAGCTGTCGCTCTTGCTTCATTTTATCAAACGTGATACACTGACCTTAGATTTTCGCAACTACATATGTACTGGTAGGAGGAATGTACCATGCCGATGATTTCCATGAAAGAACTCTATCAGGACGCTCGTGCGCGCACCTATGGCGTCGCGGCCTTTGATGTCATCAACTACGAAACCATTGCTTGGGCCATTGAGGCCGCCGAGGCCGAGTGCATGCCGGTCATCATCATGCTCTATCCCGGCATGGCTTCCCACGTCCACCCCGCGGCCGTCAAGGCCATTACCGAGGCCATGGCCGCCCAAACGAAGGTCCCTGTGGCCCTGCACCTGGACCATTCCCCCTCCTGGGAGGTAGCCGTGAAGTTCATGCCCTACTTCCCTTCGGTGATGGTGGATGGCTCCTCCCTGCCCTATGAAGAAAATGTCGCCCTTACCCGGGAGGTTGTGAAGGTCGCTCACACCATGGGCATCGTTGTGGAGGCCGAACTGGGACACGTGGGTTCGGGAAGTAATCTGGATGATTTCCAAAATACAGATAAGTTTACCGACCCCCAGGTTGCCGCCCAGTTTATCGAGGCCACCGGATGTGACTCCCTGGCCATCGCCATCGGTAACGGCCACGGACAATATATCGCAACGCCGCAGTTTGACTTTGCGCGGCTGCGTGCCATCCGCGCGGCTGTAGACGTTCCCCTGGTGCTTCACGGCGGCAGCGGGACGCCCGATGATCAGTTCTCGGAATGCGTCCAGTGCGGCATGAGCAAGTTTAACCTCTTCACCGAGGTCAATAAGCGCATGGGTGACGCCGTCAAGGAACAAAGCCAGGAAGTCAGCGGGCTTCTTCCCATTCTGAGCCGGATCAAGCCCGCCGCCCTGGAAATTATGCGCCACCGCATCCACATCCTGAATCCCAACGGCGTCAAGGCCTTCTAACCCGCGCCGCAATCCACTGACAGAAGGAGTATCACCATGGCTTATGAATTGACTCTGGGCGTTGTCCCCATCAAGCGCACCGGCACCAACATGCAGGTAGCCGTAGAGCAGAAGGAACTGATCCTGGCCAAACTGGCGGAAATCACCCCGCCGGAGGTCCGCCTCGTCAATATGGAGGGCGTCCTGGACAACGGCATTCTCTACGACAGCCCTCAGTTGGATGCCGCTGAGGAAAAGCTCCGCGCCGAAAAGGTGGACGCCATCTTTGTCCCCCACTGCGACTTTGGTTGTGAAGAGGTGGTAGGTCGCCTGACCAGTCGCTTTGACCTACCCGTGCTTCTCTGGGGTAATCGTGACGATGCCCCCATCCCCGGTGCGTACATGGGCCGCGATACCCAGTGCGGCACCCTGGCCACCTCCAAGGTACTCCAGCGCTATGACGTGGAGTTCAGCTACATCATCAACTCCTACGTGGACAGCGAGATGTTCCGCAAGGGCTACCTGGAATTCTGCGCCACAGCCAACGTAGTACGCGCCTTCCGTCACCTGCGCATTCTGCAGGTTGGCTCCCGTCCTAAGCCCTTCTTCAGCGTCATTTACAACGAAGACGAGCTGATGACCCGCTTCGGCATTGAGATCGTCACCGAGACCAGCTACAGCGTCATCAAGCAGACCCAGGACGTGCTGGATACCAAGGACGAAGAGTGGCAGACCGCTCTGGATGAGCTGCACACCCAGTTCGTCAACCCCATGGCGCCCGAGGATACCCTGGAAAAGCTGGCCGCTATGCGCGTCGCCATCCGCCGCATGGCCAAGAAATACAACTGCAATGCCGTCTCCCTGGAATGCTGGACCCTGTTCCCCGCCCACTTCCGGGTAACCCCTTGCCAAGTGATCGGCGCCCTGAATAATGAAGGCCTGCCCACTGCCTGCGAAACCGATACCCTGGGTGCGGTTTCCTCGGTGCTCCTGCGAGCCGCTACCTTCGGCCGGGAACCCATCCTCTTTGCCGACCTGACTATCCGCGATCCCGAAGACGACAATGCCGAGCTGCTCTGGCACTGCGGCCCCTTCCCCTACAAGCTGAAGGATCCCGATGCTGTGGCCGATCTGCGTCCCTCCGGACAGGCACAGTACCGCCTGAAGAAGGGCCATGTCACCATCGCCCGCTTTGACGCCATGCATGGACAGTATTCCCTCTTTTCTGGAGAGGGTGACTCGGTGGACGGACCCGCCAAGACCGGCAACTCTCTCTGGCTGAAGGTCAAGGACTGGGAGGAATGGGAGGAAAAGATCGTCTTCGGTCCCTACATCCACCATGTGGCCGGCGTCTATGGCGATGTCTCCCGAGTACTACATGAAGCCTGCCGCTATATGAAGGGCGTGCGCAGCGATGCCGTAGAGAAGTTCCACCTGTCGTTGGGCCGCGATTGATCTCACATAGCTCATAACTCCAAGCGCCTCTTCCCTGGGAAGGGGCGCTTGAGGTTGTCGAAAAAAGCTCTAGACAAATGGCCTCCATACACAGGAAAAGAAAGCTTACGTGGCTCGGCCGCAGCGAGGCCTACCGGCAAGGGCTCCCCGCCGTTCACATCCCATAGAGACATTAGACGTCCCTTCTGCGTTTTGGGATGACAGAGGATTTTCCCCCTCTGCGGCGGGCAAAGAGGGCTTACTCCCACCATCTTTTGCAAAAGGCGGTAAAAAACTTTGGAGCATGGTTTTCCGCAGCTTACCTTTCTCAACGCTCTCTGCTCCCGTTCCCCCGGGAGGGGCGCCTTTTCCCGCAACAAACTCCATACCAATGGACAATATCGTAGACAGACACCACAAACCCATTGCCCTATAATATCCATAGAATGCAGAGCATTCTGCACCGGAAATCGAAAGGAGTGATCTTCTTGAAAAAAGTTCGTATCGGCCTCATTGGCTGTGGCGGCCGTTCCCAAGCCCACCGCAATTCCTTTCAGCAAATGGATAATGTCCAGGTCGTGGCCGTGGCCGATCCTGTAGAAGAGCGCCGTCTGGAGGCCGCCAAGCAGTTTGGCTGCACACGGATCTATCGCGACCACACCGAGCTGTACGACCATGAAAGCCGCGATACCCTGGACGCGGTGATCATCTCCATCGAACCCACCGCCCATACCGATACCGAGACCCGAGCCATCGACATGGGAATTCCCTTCCTGGTGGAAAAGCCCATGACCTTGGACCTGGACCAGGCCCGGGAAATCGCCCGCCGCGTTACCGAAACCGGGCTCATTACCGCCGTCGGATTCCAGGATCGCTATCTTGACCTCATGGATATCATCAAGGCTGAGCTCCCCCGCCATAAGGCAGGCGGCTTGGTCTACGGCGCTTGGATTGGCGGCATCCCTGGCGTATGGTGGTGGCAGAAGAAGTCCACCTGCGGCGGGCAGTTGGTGGAGCAGAATATCCACCTACTGGATGGACTGCGCTATCTATATGGAGAGGCTCTTTCGGTTTACGCCACCTGCTCCACCGGCATGATCCAGGCGGGCGTGGATGCCGATCCCTCCTACGACACCGATGACCACTCCACCGCCGTCATCCGTTTCCCGCACAATGTCACCGCCACCTTGGTCAGTGGGTGCTATTCCACCACCGTGCGCCCCAATTGCGGCCTAGTCATCACCCTCAACGACATGGTGATCGATTACCGACTCCGCAACAATCTAATCCTGCGTACCGCAGCAGAAACCCGAGACATCAACCGCCAGGTGGACCAGACCCTGCTGTTGGACAAAGCCTTTGTCCACGCCGTGGAAACCGGAGATCCCTCCGGCATCCGCTCGCCCTACCCTGATGCCCTGAAGTCTCTGGAGCTTGGCTTTGCCGCCAACGCTTCTATGGAATCCGGGCAGGTCATCTACTTTGACAAATAGGAGGCAGTATCATGCGTCTTTGCGTTCCCATTCCCTGCTTCTTTGGAAAGCTCGACTTCCCCGAGGCTATCCGCCGGGTGAAGGCCCTGGGCTATGACGCAGCCGAGACCTACAATTGGAAGGGCCTGGATGCCGAAGCCGTATCCCGCGCCTGCCAGGAAACCGGGGTCGAGCTGCTCAGCATGTGCACCACGGAGTTCAATATGACCAACCCTGCCATGCGTCCCCAGTGGCTGGCAGGCCTGAAGGAAAGCTGCGATTTTGCCCAAAAGCTTGGGGTTAAGCGTCTGATCACCCAGGTAGGCGCCGACACCGGCGAACCCCGTGCCGCCCAGCACGACAGCATTGTCGCCGCCCTGCGGGAGGCCCGTCCCATTCTGGAGGACAGTGGTGTCACCATCATGATCGAGCCCCTAAATACTCTGGTCAATCATCCCGGCTACTACCTCTGGTCGGCGGTGGAGGGCTTCGCCATCATCCGGGAAGTGGATCATCCCCTGGTCAAGGTTGTATACGACATCTACCACCAGCAGGTGATGGAAGGGAATATTATCCCCAATGTGACCCAAAACCTGGACTGCATCGCCCACCTGCATTCGGCAGGTCATCCCGGACGGCATGAGCTGCAATACGGCGAAAACGACTACAAGGTTATCTTCGCCGCCATCGACAAGGCAGGCTATACCGGGGCCTGTGGACTAGAATACACTCCCTTGATGGATCCCGAGGAAAGCCTGCGGGAGGCGCGGCGGATCTACGGCTAGCTTCTTTCTCCGCCGGATAGCATCCCCGCATACCGCCGCGCAATTTCCCTCATGCGGCTAACAAGTATCCCCGGTTTGGCCGGCGGCGGGAAGGGACGCAGGTTCATCATGCTCCTCGCCTTTTGCGCGGCGAAGAGCACGCCATGAAGCTCCATAATAAAAGCTGCGAAAGGTCCTGTAACAGCGGCCTTTCGCAGTTTTTTCTTTTGGCGCTCCTTTCCCGGGCCGCGCCGCTATTTGACCTCGTAGATGACCTCCAGCCCCTCGTCCGGATGGTAGGTCCATGTCACCAGGATCTTCCCGCACTCCTGGGACTGCATGCCATCCATCGCACTGGTCCGCAGCATCTTCTCATACACAACGTCGGAAATATCCAGTTCCTCGTGAATCTCCTCAACATACTCCAACACCTCGGAATTGATGTAGTCCGTCATATCATAGGGATTGGTATCGACATAGAGAGCCTTCCCGTCCTCCGATATTTCGAAGTAGAACTCCAAGCTGGCATCTTCTCGGACTATCTTGTCGTACAGGCCCTTCAAGTTAGGCTTGGCGTTCACGAGGATCAACACAAGAGCCAATACCACGACCAATACCGCTCCCACGGCGATCCAAAGAGTCTTCCTCTTTCCCGGCGCCTTGTCGTCCTCCACAGGCTGGGGCGCCGGTTCGGGGATGGGTTCCTCCTGCTTGGGGGCCTGCGGCGCATCCAGAGACTGATAGCACCGGCTGCAAGTTGTCTGCCCTGGCTCCACCTCTGCACCACAGTGGGGGCAGACCTTCTTCCGCACGGGGGTACCCCGGGGCTTCCCGCACTTGCGGCAAAAGTCCTCATGCTCCCCCATAGGCCCTCCGCAGTGCGGGCATACGCCCAAAGCTTTCTTGCCGGCAACCTCCTGGCTTTCCATCGTTCCTTCCTCCACCATTTTGTAATATAAACCAATAGTTCTATTATAAATATATGATCCTGGTTTGTCGATAGCCCCAAACACAAAATATAAAAAACCCTCTGCATTGAAAAGAGAATAACAGAAGAGCCCTGCCAAGCTTTCGCTTGGCAGGGCTCTGTCTCTATGCGTAGCGTTTACGCAGCAGATATTTTACTGCGCGTCAACCTTCGCCATGTGGCAGACGAGATCCACAACCTTGTTGGAATAACCCCACTCGTTGTCGTACCAGGACACGAGCTTCACAAAGGTGGGATCCAGCATGATGCCGGCGGTGGCGTCATAGATGGAGGTGCGGCTGTCGCTGTAGAAGTCGCTGGAAACCACAGCGTCCTCGGTGTAGCCCAGGATACCCTTCATGGGGCCCTCAGCAGCGGCCTTGATGGCGGCGTTGATGGCTTCCATGGTGGTGGGGGTCTTGAGCACGCAGGTCAGGTCAACCACGGACACGTCCAGGGTGGGCACGCGGAAGGCCATACCGGTGAGCTTACCCTTCAGCTCGGGGATGACCAGGGCGCAGGCCTTAGCAGCGCCGGTGGAGCTGGGGATGATATTGCCAGCCGCAGCACGGCCGCCACGCCAGTCCTTGTTGGAGGGACCATCGACGGTCTTCTGGGTGGCAGTGGTGGAGTGAACGGTGGTCATCAGGCCGCGCTCGATGCCAAAGGTATCATTGATGACCTTCGCCAGAGGCGCCAAGCAGTTGGTGGTGCAGGAGGCGTTGGAAACAACCTTCATATCGGAAGTGTACTTGTCGTCGTTGACACCCATCACGAAGGTGGGGGTCTCCTTATCCTTGGCGGGAGCGGAGATTACAACCTTCTTGGCGCCGCCCTGGAAGTGAGCGGAAGCCTTCTCGGTGGAGGTGAAGACGCCGGTGGACTCTACAATGTACTCAGCGCCGCAGGAAGACCAGGGAATCTCCGCGGGATCCCGGAAACCGAAGACGGAAACCTCGTTGCCGTTGACAACCAGCTTGCCATCCTTGGTCTCGATGGTGCCCTTAAACTGCCCGTGGATGGTGTCGTAGCGGAGCATGTACACCATGTAGTCCAGATCGATGAAAGGATCGTTGATGCCGGTCACCGCCACCTCAGGATTCTCCATAGCGGCACGGAAGACCAGACGGCCGATGCGGCCGAAACCGTTGATACCAACTTTGATCATGGGAAAGACCTCCTCACACATGGTTTGACAAAACTTTAACCGTATGTATTATACCCCATTTTGCCATATATAGCAAGGGTATAGCCGACTTTTTGATGAAAAACCTTACAATTTTACCACTTCGCCGGTCTTGGCCGAAGTAAAGCAGGCCTCGATGCAGCAAAGCACCTTCCGGACCTGCCAGGGTTGGACGATCAGTTCTTCCTTTCCCTGGATGGCAGCGTCCACATTGGCGTAGAAGTCGGTCCACTGGGGATCCACCTGGGGCAGCGGGGCGTAGAGCTTCGATCCTGCGGGCCGCGGCGAGAAGGTACGGGTGGGACCGGCCGAGGTCATGATAATCACCGGCTCATCCTCCTCCTTGGCGTTGGCAGTAATGACTGCCCCCTCCTTGGCATCGAAGTTCTGGATGTAGCAGGTACCCTTTTCCCCGCCGATGAGCCAGCGTGGTGTATCATGAAGCAGGAAGGTGCCGATCTCAATGATCACCCGATAGCCCTTGTTAGTGTTCAGCGTCAGAATCAGGTAATCTTCCACAGCCTCGGTCTTCACCCGAGAAAACTGGCAGTACACATCAGTGAAGGTATCGTAGCCGCACATGTAGTACATCTGATCCAGGAAATGCACGCCCCAGTCAAAAAGCATACCGCCGCCGTGCTCCACCTCGCCGCGCCAGCCAAAGACCGTGCCGCCGGTACCATGGAGACGGGACTGGATGGTGAAGATCTGGCCCAGATCCCCGCTCTCTATCACCGTCTTGGCGGTAACAAAATCCTTATCCCAGCGGCGATTCTGGTGCACCGTAAAGATGACGCCGTTGCGCCGTCCTGCCTCGATCATCTGATCCAGCTCGGCCACCGTCATCGCCACAGGCTTCTCGCTGATGCAGTTCTTTCCCGCATCCATGGCGGCAATGGCCAGCTCCGGGTGCTTGTCATTGGGGGTAGCCACCAGCACCGTATTGATCTCCTTGTCGCCCAGGAGCGCCTCCAGGGTATCATACCCAACAAGTCCCTCATCCCGGGCAGCCTGGACGCGGACCGGGTCGATATCGTAGGCTCCCTTCACCGTGATCCCAGGAACCTTGCAGGCATTCCGGGCATGCCAGCCGCCCATGCCGCCAAAGCCAATGATTCCCAATGTAATTGCCATCTGCAATGCCTCCTAACTTCCCCTGCAATCTTGCAACAGAGGACATCGTTTCCAACAAAGGCCGCATTCACCTTGTTCTAGACAAGGTTCTCCGGATTCAGACAGGCCAGTTCCTCCGGCACGAAGCGGCCGTCCTTACGGATCAGCACATCATCGAAGTAGATTTCCCCGCCCCCATAGGCAGGGGTCTGGATCAGCACCAAATCCCAGTGGATGGACGAATGGTTGCCGTTATCGCACTCCCCGTAGGCATTCCCCGGAGTCAAGTGAATGGATCCGGCAATCTTTTCGTCAAACAGCGTATCCTTCATAGGATCGTGGATATATGGATTCACTCCCAAAGAGAATTCCCCCACGCATCGAGCTCCCTCGTCGGTATTGAGAATTTCCTCCAGCCGCTGGGAAAGGTTGGCGCTGCTCTCCACAATCCGCCCCTTTTCGAAGCGGAAGCGGATGCCCTCAAAGGTCAGCCCATCGTAGAGGGAAGGCGTATTATAGGTGATCACGCCCTCCATGGAGCCCATCACCGGCGCGGTATAGATTTCTCCGTCAGGGATGTTGTTGCTGCCCGCGCAGGGGATGGCCGGCATGCCCTGAATGGAAAAGGACAGGTCGGTTCCCGGGCCGGTAATCCGCACCCTGTCGGTGCGCTCCATCAGCGCCCGCAGGGGCTCCATGGCGGCAGCCATCTTGCTGTAGTCCAGGTTGCAAACCTGGAAATAGTAGTCCTCAAAGCTCTCCGTACTCCGCTCGGCCAGCTGGGCCATGGAGGGGCTGGGATACCGCAGCACCACCCACCGCGTGGATGGAATCCGTAGGAAAAAGTGAACCGGGCGCATGTAGTGTTCGCTGAACATAGCCAGCTTCTCGGCAGGCACGTCGGCCAGCTCATTGCTGTTCTCCCCGCCGCGGAAGGAGATATAGCCATCCATCTGCCGCATCAGCGCAGCGTCATTCTCGGCCCAGATCTGGATCTGCTCCAGCGTGGCGCCCATGAGCATCGCGCGGCGGGTGCTGGCGTCCCGCAGCCACAGGAAAGGCAATACCTGGGCCTCATAGGCCGCCTCCAGCAGCGCGTTCACCATCTCGGGATGATGCCCGTGCATCTCGATCAGCACCTTCTCCCCGGGCTGCAGCTTGAGGGAGTTGTGGATCAGGTTCCGGGCCAAGGTCCGCATTCTTGTGTCGCGCACAGCTTATTCCTCCTCAGGCAGGTCGTAAACCGCATGGTCCAGCAGTTCCACCCGGCGGGGCTCCTGGGAACCATACAGGTCGAAAACTTCCACCACATTCTCTCCCTTATGCAGCCAACAGCCCGGCAGATACAGGGTCCGCTGGGGACCGACGGCGTCCATGCGTCCAATGTGCCGTCCGTTCACCCATACCTCTCCCTTCCGAAGCACGGGAGTAGCCAAGAAGGTATCCCCCACCTCGTCCGCCTGGAAGGTTCCCCGGTACAGGGCCGGGCCATCGCATACGCCGCCGGGAACATAGTTCACCTTGGAGCGGTCAAACATGGGCAGCGTGTAAATATCATAGTGGAAGAGGTACTGCTGCCCGTATAAGATCCCCTCCGTGATCCCCTTGTGATCCTTCATCCAGGGGCCGTAGTTGATGCGTCCGTCGGCATGCACCAGCACGTCCAAGGTCGCGCCTCCGGCGGGCACGGAAATCTTCACCTGGCTCTGGAGCAGCTGCTCCCGGAAGATCTCTCCCTGGTAGACGCCATCCAGATAGATCACCGCCCGGTCGTGGACATCCTGCAACACCAGCGTCATCTCCTCCCGCGGCCCTGAGATGCGGGTGCGATAGAGAATGGTGCCATAGCCCTGTCCCAGCTTCTCCATAGGCAAGGGGCAGGTGCTTTGGATGGGGGTGGTTAGGTTGTCCAGGTTGGCAAAGAGAGGCGCGTGCTCGGTCAGTTCCACCACGCCGTAGTTCTTCACCGGGACCTGCGGCCCTAGATCCACATCCACGACAGGCTGGTACTTCTTCACCACGTCCCGCACGGCCCAATACTTCGGAGTCAGGGCGCCGCTCTCGGAGACCGGCGCATCATAGTCGTAGTTGCTCACTGTAGGCTGGATCCCGCCGGCATAATTGGCCCCCGCCATATACCCATAGTTGGCGCCGCCGTGGAACATATAAAAGTTCACCGAAGCGCCCATCTTCATCATCCGGTCAAAGCAGTCGGCCACATCCTCCGCCGGGCGGGTATGGTGCACATCCCCCCAGTGGTCAAACCAGCCGTTCCAGAACTCCATGCACACCAGGGGGCCGTCGGGCTGATACTCCCGCAGCTTGGCAAAGTCCCCCTCCGGCCGGGAACCAAAGTTGGCGGTCTTAAAGACCTCCGGGAGGGTGCCGCCCTGGAGCATCCAGTCTGTGGGGCCGTCGGAGGTAAAGAGCAAGCAGTCCACACCCCGGCGGAGCAGGCCCTGGCGGATATACTCCAGGTATACCGCATCGTTGCCGTAGGAACCATACTCATTCTCCACCTGCATGGCGATCACAGGGCCGCCCTTCTGGATGGTATGGGCCGCCAGCTTGGGGATCAGCACATCGAACCACTTGTCCACGTGGGAAAGATACAGCGTGTCCATGCAGCGCAGACGAATATTATCGTCCGCCAACAGCCACCAGGGCAGTCCGCCAAAGTCCCACTCGGCACAGATATAGGGACCCGGCCGCACGATCACATAGAGGCCCAGTTCCCCGGCCAGCTGAATGAACGCCTCCACATCCAGCATATCGGAGAAATCATAGCGATCCGGCTGCATCTGGTGGGCATTCCAGGCCACATAGGTCTCCACCGTGTTAAATCCACAATTCTTAAGCTTCAGAAGGCGGTCCCGCCAGTAGGGACGCGGCACGCGGAAATAGTGAATGGTGCCGGAAAGGATGCGAATCTCTTCCCCATTGACCAGGAAGCGGTTTCCCTCTACAGTAAAATGACCCATAATACCATTCCTTTCGGTTCTGCTTTTCTGCCTCAATTTTACCATAGCCCACAGCGGAATGCTAGACGCAAAATACGCTGCTATGGCGCCCATTTGGCGGCCAGCGACCGGGCCAGCGACTCCGGAGAGGCCGTGCCCCAGTAGGTTGCAAACAGCACCCGGTTACCCTTTCGTGCCACAAGCTCCATCTCCGATACCAGCACCCAGTCCAGCCCCGGGCAGGAAATCTCCCGGAAATTCTCCCTTCCCTTGGCAAAGAGGGCGCTATCCGCCAGGGAATTTCCCAACGCCTGGGCGATCCACGGCGAAGCCGTCTCATAATAGTCCTGGTACATCCAGGAATCGCCATCGCGTCCAGAAAGGTTGGAAACAGCCTTCTCATAGGTATGGTAGTGCAGGGGCGCCAGCAGCGTGTGCCGTATCTCAAGACGCTGAGAATAGCCCACAAAGTCATCGGCCTCAGCCTCCGACGCCCGGCGCACGTCCTCCACCTCCTCCAGGAGCAGGCAGGGGAACTCCGTCCCCGCCTGGGGCAGATCGCGCCGGATCACATACCCCTCCGCTGCCGCCCACAGACCGCAAAGCAGGATAAGCACGGCAGCGGTTGCCATCATGCGCCGCTGCTTGCGCCGCACGGGACGCCAATCGGCGCCATGATCCAAGGGCTGGCCTGCCTTAAGCCGGCGGATGATCCGGCCCGCGGCGCCAAGCTGCACCACCGCCCACCAGCTTCCGATCCCAATCAAAACCAGAAGCAGCACGATCAGGCTCAGCGCCTCCACCAAAGCTTCCCAAATTCCGCCCTCGGCCAGCAGGAAACGTCCTGCCAGCAGGGCCAGCCATAGCGCTTCGCCTGCCAAGGCCACCCAGCCTTCCCGTCGCAGCCGGCGGATTGTCTTGGCCTGGAGCTCCGGAAGCGTATGAATCTCCGGCGGTTCCTCCGCGTCCATCGAGGCAAAAACATGATAGACGCTGTAGTTATCCACATACTGCCAGCCGCAGTCCCGGTAAAGCTCTCGCTGCTCCTCTGGAATGCCTTCAGGACCGGGCTGGGCGATCTCCACTCGGTACGCCGTTTTCCGCGGCGTGTCCCGGGAAAACCGGTCCAAATAGGCACCCGTCCGCTGCAGCCGATATCCCTGCTCCGCCATAAACGTATAGTAGCTTTCGCTCTCCGCTACAAAGCCCCGCAGCGGCGCCAGCCTGTACACCCGCTTCATTGCTTCTCCTCCTCTCGATAGTACGCGGCGTAATCGGCCGTCATGGCCTTCAGCCGCGCATACTCCCCTTGGAGCATCTCCCTTCCCGCCGGAGTCATGGCGTAGATCCGCCGGCGTCCCTCCAGCGCAGTCTGGGCAATGAGCCCCGCCTCCTCAAAGCTGGCCAGCAGCGTGTAAAGCGTCCCCGGCCCCAGCGTGATCCTGCCCTGGGTCATTTGGCGGACCCTTTCCATGCAGTCCACCCCGCAGCAAGGGCTCTGCAGCGCCAGGAGGATGTAAAACATCTGCTCGGTCAGGGTTTGGAACTTGTTTCGTGCCACAGTCTCCTCCTATATCGATGTTCGATATCGATATTTGATATTATAGCGGCTAGGATTTCCTTTGTCAACAGCATTCCCTCGGCCCGGCAGCACCGCTTGGGGAAGCAGGAGAGAATGTCTTGCCCTGCGGCGCGGGCTGTGATAGACTCATACCGTCAGAAAACAGCCAACGCAAACCTCGGCAGGGCAAAGAAAGCGCCCGTTTCCCTTCCGGCGGCCGCGGGGTTCTCCGATATCCCGCCGGCCGGACATGCAAGGCCCGAGACATTGTCCCGGTTCTCAGGAAGGAAAGCCGGCTTTGGGCCGCTGCTGCCCTTGGCCGAGGAAAAACGAGGAGGCAGTCACGATGGCCCAAGTCATTTGCATCACCGGGAAAATCTGCTGCGGAAAGACCACCTATGCCGCCGGTCTGTGCCGCCAGCGGGGAGCCGTACTCCTCTCTGTGGACGAAATCATGCTGGCACTCTTTGGCCAGCACTGCGGCAGCATGCATGACACCTACACGGAGAGAACCAAGGCCTACCTCTATGCCAAGGCATTGGAGCTGATTCAGGCCGGTGTGGATGTGGTATTGGACTGGGGGTTTTGGCAGCGAAAGGATCGGGAGCAGGCCCGCCGCTTCTTCGCGGAGCGGCAGATCCCCTGCGTTTTCCACGGCATCGACATCCCGGACGCCGTATGGCGGCAGCGCGTCGCCGCCCGGAACCAAGCCGCTGCAAGCCGGCAGGCCAGCGCCTATTTCGTCGACGAAGCCCTCGCCGCCAAGTGCGCCGGACTCTTTGAGCCGCCGGGGCCGGAGGAAATCGACCTTTGGATCCGAAACTAGGTACCCTCCGCAACGTTAAGACCTTCGAATCGCCCCACATTTGCCCCATCTTCCGACGAAAACAATTTCTTTTCGCGCCCGCGGAACCACCCTTGCCCCCGCGATCCATCCGTACTATAATAGGCCAATGGGCTTGCAGCAGCCCACCGTATTGAGGAGGTATCCATGGCCACCCTTTTTAACATCCAGCACTTTTCTATCCACGACGGTCCGGGGATCCGCACCACCTTTTTCTTCAAGAGCTGCTCCCTGCACTGCCAGTGGTGTCACAATCCCGAATCCATCTCCCCCCAGCGTCAGCTGGAGTTCTTTCCTGTGAAATGCATCGGCTGCGGGGCTTGTTTTTCCGTGTGCCCTACCGGCGCACACCAGGCCCGGCCGGATGGGCACTTCATCGACCGTGCCCTCTGCCAGCGCTGCGGCATCTGCGCCGAGAACTGCTACAGCGAAGCGCTGGTTATGGTGGGAAAGGAATATACGCTGGAAGAGCTCCGGGAAGAAGCCCTGAAGGACCGGCCCTTTTATGAGGCCTCGGGCGGCGGCGTAACCCTTTCCGGCGGCGAGGTGCTGCTGCAGAGCCAGGAGGCGGCGGCCTTCCTTCGCCTGTGCAAGGAGGAGGGTCTGCACACCGTGGTCGATACCGCCGGGTTCGTTCCCTGGGAAGCATTCCAAGAAGTACTTCCCTATACCGACCTCTTCCTCTACGACATCAAGTCCCTGGATCGGGACCGGCATACCCGGTACGTGGGCGCCGATCCCGCCCGAATCGTGGAAAACTTCCAGCGGCTGGCCCAGTCCCAGGCCCACATTTGGGTGCGCGTCCCGTTGATCCCCGATGTCAATGACCGTCCGGAAGACATGCAGGCTTTGGCCGGCTTGGTGCGTCCCTACCTCTCCAGCGTAGAGCGGGTGGAACTGCTTCCCTACCACCGCCTGGGCGAGAATAAGTACATCAGCCTAGGCCAGGACTATGCCCTAGCCGGCATCGAGCCGCCCAGCGGAGAACACGTCCAGGACTGTGTCGCCCAGCTCAAGGCTGCCGGCGTCCCCGCCATGACAGAGTAGCGCCTAAATGCCAGGATATATACACAGATAGCGAACCGTTCCCGGATACCGCTCTCCCAGAGACTGCACCGCAAAGCCATAGCGGCGATAAAACCCTACGGCATCGTCGTCCGTTTCAGCTGTCAGTCTCTGCACCGGAAGCGACCTGCGCGCATAATCCAGCAGCGCCGTGGCAATTCCTTGCTTCCGGTACGTGGGAAGCACTGCGATGCCCAAAATCTCCCAGTCCCCTTCATTTCCCTCCCGAAGGATCACCAATCCCAGGTACGCGCCGGCTTCCCGCGCGGCAAAGGCATGGACGCAGGGATCCTTTCCATAGGAGAGGGCTTTTTCCCGGATTTTGTCCTTATGAGGATGGTACATACACAGGGCCCAGATCTTTTGAAGATCTGGGTCATTGAATTTCTCCCTGCAGGCTGCCAGATCCATCCGTCACCCTCCCCTGCGGAGAAAGCGCGATCCAATACCGGCGGTATGTATGCCCGTCATAGCTGCGGCAATCCTCCAGCCTTCCCCCGTTTTTCTCGATCACCCGCGCGGAGGCCCGATTTTCCTCCAAGCAGGTGATAAGCACCCGCTCCAAGCCCCGGGTACGTACCTTTTCCAGCGCCATGCCCAGCATACGTGTCGCCAGCCCCCGGCCCCGGGCCGTGGGCCGTACGCCATAGCCGATCTGACCGGCATAGTGAAGGAGCCTCTCATTCAGCTCCCACCGCAGGTCGATGGCTCCCAGAAGCCGGCCTCCCTCCTCCAGAAAATACAAATGAGAGGGCACAATGCCCGGCGGACACCCCTCCCACCTCTGCCTGCGTTCCAGGTGCCGCAGATAATCGGTGAAGGACGCCTCGCTGCTCCCGGCAGCGCCAGGCATCACCTTCTCTCCCGCTGCGGTGAAGTCTTGCACGAAATCCGCATACGCAGCTTCCATTTCCGGCTGTAGAGATACCAGTTTCATCACACTGCTCCTATTCTCCGCCAAGGCGGAACCTCATCAGGCGAGGACTCTTCTGCAGAGTATCTTTCGCCGGCGCGAGTCTTCTTCCTTGTCCATAATGAGAATTTCTATGTCGCCGCCAGCTGCGGCAGATACGCCGCTCTGAAAAAAAGAAGGGGGCCGCCGCTGCGGTCCCCTTTGCCGTTATCGTACTAACATTCCTGCAGGAATGCTTCTGCTGTCCGTATGCTCTGCTTAGCGCTGCACGCGTCCGGAGGCATCCCCGCCAGCCAGCTTCTGGATCTCGGCCACCGTGGAGATATTGTAATCGCCCTCGATGGTCTGCTTCAGCGCGGAAGCCGCCACGGCAAACTCCAAGGTGTCCGCCGCGGACATGCCGCTGATGCTGCCATAGATCAGGCCTGCGCCGAAGGAGTCGCCGCCGCCGACACGATCCACCAGACGGATCTCATACTTCTTGGAGAAATGATACTCGCTGCCGTCATAGAGCATGGCCGACCAACCATTGTCAGAGGCCGAATGGCTCTCCCGCAGGGTGATGGCCACCATCTTCAGGTTGAAACGATCGGCCAGCTTCTTGGCCACCTGCTTGTAGCCGTCGTGGTTGATCTTGCCGCCGGTAATGTCGGTGGCGTCGGCCTTGATGCCGAAGACGTCGCTGGCATCCTCCTCATTGGCAATCACCACGTCCACATAGGGCATCAGCGAGCCCATGACCTCGCCGGCCTTCTCCCGGGACCAGAGCTTCTTGCGGTAGTTCAGGTCGCAGCTCACGGTGACGCCATGGGCCTTGGCTGCCTTCACGGCTTCCATGCACAGGGCCGCCACATTGTCCCCCAGTGCCGGGGTAATCCCGGTAAAGTGGAACCAAGTCACTCCTGCAAAGATGGCATCCCAGTCAAAGTCCCCGCTCTGGGCGGTGGCAATGGAGGCATGGGCACGGTCATAGACCACGTTGGAAGGACGCATGGAGACGCCCTTCTCGCAGTAATAGATACCCAGGCGCTCACCGCCCCAGGCAATCATGGACGTATCCACGCCCAGCATCCGCAGCTGGTTCCGGCAGGCTTCGCCGATGGGGTTCTTGGGAAGCCGGGTCACAAAGGCTGCGTCCACCCCCATGGTGGCCAGGCTCATGGCCACATTGGCCTCGCCGCCGCCGTATACCACGTCAAAGCTATGGGCCTGGATGAAGCGCTGGTATCCGGGGGGAGAGAGACGGAGCATAATTTCACCAAACGTTACGACCTTTGCCATGAAACAAACCCTCCTTTTTTACTGACCGCGCGCGGCACGAATCGCCGCCAGGAACTCCCGGGCGGTGGCGGTAATCTTCGCATAGTCACCAGTCTTAGCGCCAGCTACCAGCGAGGATCCTGCGCCCAGGGCCACCGCACCTGCGGCGATCCAATCCTTTGCATTGGCCACATTGACACCGCCGGTGGGCATCATCCGAGCCTGGGGCAGCGGGCCCTTGATGGACTTGATGATCGCCGGGCCAAAGAGCTCTCCGGGGAAGATCTTGATAATGTCAGCGCCGCACTCCATGGCCTCCACCACCTCGCGGATGGACATGCAACCAGGCATACAAGGCACCTGGTAACGATTGCACAGGCGGATGGTGTCAGGATTCAGGCTGGGCGCCACCACATATTCCGCGCCGCTCAGGATCGCGATGCGAGCGGTCTCCGGATCCAGCACCGTTCCGGCGCCGAGAATCATCTCGCCGCCAGGATATGCCTTAGCCAGTTCCTCAATAACCTTGTGCGCCCCGGGCACCGTAAAGGTGATCTCCAGGGCGGCTACACCGCCTTCCAGGCAGGCATCAGCCGTGCGCCGGGCCATGTCGGCATTGTCCGCGCGAACCACGGCCACTAGGCCGACGTCACAGATGCGAGAAATAACCTTGTCCTTGGTCATAACAATCCTCCTCTTCAGCAATCAAACAATATGATTGGAATTTCAATCCTACTGGGGCTGGGTAATGGGCTGCATCGGATGCCCCATTCGGTGGGAAATCTCCTGGGCGGAATGCTTCACGCTCTCCACCATGGCCTCCATCTTCTCCCCACAGATCACCTCGGTGGGGCCGGAGATGCTAATGGCGGCAATCACATCCGAGCGGTAATCAAAGATAGGGGAACCGATGCAGCTAATGCCCATTTCATGCTCCTCGTGATCCAGAGCATAGCCGCGTTCCCTCGCGGAACGAATCTCGTGATAGAGCCACTCCCCATCCTTAATGGTATTGGGCGTATGAATGGTGTACTCAAGACGGGAAAGCACCTCGCGAAGCTCGTTATCTCCCAGCCCGCTGAGAAGCACCTTTCCCACCGAAGAACAGTGCAGCTGCACCCGCCGGCCAATCTGGGAATACATCCGCAGGGACTGATGCTTCTCCACCTTATCAATGTAGACAGCCTCATCCCCCATGAGGATCGCCAGATGCACCGTTTGTCCTGTCTGTGCTACCAGTTCATGCAAATACGGCACGGCTTCGGTTTTGAGCTCCAGCTGATTTAGCCGGAGGCTGGAGAGATCCACCAGCTTCAAACCCAGTCGGTAGCGGACGCCGTCGGAAGCCCTCTCTACATAACCCATCTCGCACATGACATGCAGCAGACGATGCACGGTACTCTTATGAAGGCCCAGGGCACGGGCAAGCTCTGTTACGCCCATACCCTCTTTACGGGTGGCCAATGTCTCCAGTACGAAAAAAGCTCTCTGTATTGCCTGGGTGCCTTGCGTCTCCATGGATTTCCTCCCATCGATTTATGATATGGAATCACGTTCCACAAGTACAGTGTATCATGGCAGCCAGCAAAGTACAAGAGACGATTTTTCCCTCATTCCCGCCGGATTATATATGATTTTGCCGTCCTGCCTTCAAAATGTATGCACCCCCTCCTTTCCCGGCAAAACGAAAGCATGAAAAAGGTTCTTACCGTTTCCCTTCGGGAAACCATAAGAACCTCTCATTGTATCGTAGTTATTTTTTGCCGGCGTTGTACGCTTCCTTCACGCAGGCCTGGTGGAGGGCATCCACGTTCATAGAGCCGTGGGTGCTGCTCCCCAGCAGATGGATGCAAACCTGGCCTTCCATTCCGTTGTCCAGAATGGTCTGCTGGCCATGGGGCATTCCGTTGGTGGAACCCGCAATCCGGCGGCCGTTGTAGATAATCCAGACCGGCCGGCGATCCCAGGACCACTCGTTGCCATATGCGGCGTAGAGCACCGCCGTATCTTCCTTGGTGGCAGGCTCATAGTCAATGTGGCGGGAGCCACCCATGCGCTTGGCGCGGAAGGTGTAGCCAGTGCGGACATCCACCACGGTAAAGTACGCGTTGCGGGGAATGATGCCGCTGCCTCCTTCCCACCAATTTACGGTCTCAATGGGAATGTCCCGACCCGCGTCGTAGCGGTAGTAGTCGATGCCTGTGGAAGGCAGATCGGTGGTAGGAATCGAAGTGGGCGGCGTCAGTTCCACCCCAACCACCCGGGTAAAGAGCGCCTTTAGCGTATTGGGTCCAGCAATGCCGTCCACAGACAAGCCATAATCGGCCTGGAACTTACGTACCGCCGCATAGGTCACGTCACCATAGTAATAGGCCGCGTCCACCATCGAGGTATTGCCATAATATCCCAGTTCCTCCAGCGCCTGCTGCAGCTGGCCCACCTGGCTGGTCGTCATTCCCTTCTTGAGGATGTAATCATACTTGCTGTCGTCCTCGTCATTATCGGGCGCGGTTGTAGGCTCAGGCGTCGAAGGACTCGAATCCTGAAGAATCCCAGCCGCGGTGTAAAGAGCCTTCAGCGTATTGGGACCGGCAATGCCGTCCGCATCCAGCTTACTGGCCTTCTGGAAGGCAACTACCGCCTTATACGTGGCGTCATCGTAATTGCTGTTAATGGAGCCAGTGTAGTACCCCAGTACGGTCAGACACTGCTGCAATAGCTTAACCTGATCGCCGCTGGACTGGCCCTTACGCAGGTACGTGTTGTAGTTGGGCACAATCGAGGTATCAATAATTGATGCCGTAGGCGTCGCAGTCGGCGCGGGTGTAGGCGTTGCGGTGGGGACGGGGGTAGGCGTAACGATAGGCGTCGGCGCGGGTGTCGCTTCATTTGCCGGCGTCTCCGTAGGGTTTACGAGATCCACAAAGAGGATATCGTAGAGCGGCTGTCCCGCCACACCATCGGGCGTTAAGCCATGATCCATTTGGAACGCAATAACCGCCTCCTGGGTTTCCTCGTCAAAAACTTCCGTCGTTGGCCGTTGGTAGTATCCCTTCTCCCGCAGAGCCTCCTGCAAAATCACCACATCAGAGCCTGTGCTGCCCAAGCGCAGAATCGGAAACGCCTCAGCTTGAGCCAAAGCTGGCAGAGAACCAAACAGCATGGTCCCCGTCAGAACCAAGCCGATGATCTTCTTTCGTGCGCTGCCAAAGATGGACATGCGGTATCCCCCTTGTAACTGGAATGCAAAGATGCAATCACTTTTCAAATGTTATTGTAACCGCATATCCACTTTTTGTCAAACATTTTTTAATTTCAGCGTAATAATTCCGTCACAGAAAATACGTCATACTTCGGAATTTTCCATCAAAGCCTTCAGTTTCTGCAGATCCTCCTGGTACACTTCCACCAGTTTAGGATTGTAAATAATACTGGCAGGATGATACAGGGGAAAGAGGGTCCGGGCTTTTTCCCCAGGAAGCGTGAGGGGACGGCCGTGCAGCGCGCCAATAGCCGCCTTGCGGTCGTCCAGCAGTGCCTTGAGCGCCGTATTGCCCAAGGTCACCACCACGGCAGGATCCACAATCTCCACTTCTCGAACCAGGCTGCTGTAAAACAGTCCGATTTCCTCCTTATCCGGGGGACGGTTGCTCAGTGTACCAGTCCGTGGATGGATCTTAAAGGGGCGGAACTTCACCACATTGGTAATATAGAGCTCTTCGCGAGTAATCCCTAGGGCCTCGACAAAAGCATCCAGGTTTTTTCCCGCCTTACCGACAAAGGGGCGCTTTTGCAGGGTTTCCTGCTCACCAGGCGCTTCCCCTATCAGCATAATCCGCGCATCCAAATTCCCCTCTCCAAAGACCAGCACCTTTTCCCGGTCGGGATAAACTCCCCGCACCATAGCCTGGCACTCTTCCCGTAGTTTTGACAGCATGCGTTGCTTTGCCTTTTCCATACTTCTACCTCACCTCGGTTTCACCTTGGAAATATTTTGGTTCCCTCTGCTCTGTTCTCTCACCAAATACCCACCGAAGTCATACGATACAGCAGACCAACTTCCACAAGGAGGAAATGATGATGGGTAATCTCTTCTGCAACAATGGCTCCTACGGCAGTGACTATGTCTGGATCCTCATCCTGCTGATCTTGATGGGGAACGGGAACTGCTGCAACAATACCTGCGGCAACAGCTGCGGGAATACCTGCGGCTCCGACCTAATCTTCATCCTGATCCTGCTCTCCCTGGTTGGCGGCAACGGCCTCTGCTGCGGCAATAGCTGCAACTGCGGTTGTGATACCGTTTCCAACTGTGGCTGCGGTTGCGCCTGCGCCCGTTAAGGTTCCAGTCTCCTCACGATAAGTCCACGGGGCGGATTTCGCGAAAGCGGGATCCGTCCCGTATTTCATGGCGACGGTACAGCCGCATTCCTTAGCTTACCCGCTACGGCGAAAAAAAGACGGCGCAGCGGAACCGCGCCGTCCTTTTCGTCTTCAGGTAATGGAACGCAGATAACGGATGCTCTCCTGGATATCGGCCAAAAGTTGGGGGCCTTCGGCCTCATACTCAATGGTATACCAGCTGCAGCCCATCTCTTTTCCCAGGGCAATAATAGCCGGGAAGTCAATGCATCCCTTCCCCACCGGAAGATCGCCGGGCTCGCCGGGCTTGGTCAGCTCCTTAATATGCAGCAGCTGGAAATGCTTGGCATAGAGCTTCATGGTATCCACGGCGCTATAGCCGGCATTCTCCACCCAGCAGGTATCCAACTGCATCTTCACAAGCTCCGGGCAAACGTTCTGGAAGAGCAGATCGTAGGGCCGTACACCATCATAGGTCTCGAATTCATGGGAGTGGTTGTGGTAGCCAAAGATCATGCCGGCAGCCTTTACCTTCTCACCGATGGCGTTGAACTCTTCGGCAATCCGCTTCCAGCCATCCCGGTAACCGGCATCCTTCTCCACATGGACGCCGGGGCAGACGATGTAGCTCTCCCCCATTTCCAGAGAATAGTCAATCACTGCGCTCAGGGAATCCCGCAGCAGCTCATAAGCGATGTGGCTTCCCGCGGCCACCATACCCATGCCATCCAGGGCCTTCCGCAACTCCTTGGCAGGAAGCCCGTCATATCCGGCGAACTCCGCCCCGTCGAAGCCCATCTTAGCTACCTGCTCCAGTACGGGAATCATGTTGCCCTTGGTCATGGAGCGAAGCGAATACATTTGCAGTGCGATTTTTTCCATGATCATACCCCCATTGTGATTCATCCTCGGATAGGCCTATTATACCATGGATCCCGCCGCAGCATAGGGACAATATCGACCAATTTGTCGTCAAATTCTCCATAGCCGCAGAACCTCCGCTTTTGGGGGTGACCGGATTTCGGTGGAGGGCGGGAAACCTTTCTCAAAAGTTTTCCTGCCCTTTGCCCTCCATCGCTAAAGCTTTGGGCAAGAAGCACCTAGAAGAGCGCAAGGGAACGATTGTAAGCTGCATCTTGTCATTCCCCATGTATCCATGAGTCTGCAAAACGCGGCGGCGTGTACAGCGCTTTGGGGGAATCCAGATTCCTTTCTCCCGCAAAAGCCCTCTCCTCAAAAGCCGCGTCCCAAAAGACTTCCAAGGAGGCGATCTCAGCCAGTGCGAAGGAACCATCTTCCGGGGCCCCTTCCCATCCTCCCCCCCCAAAAAAAATTTGGGGATGGATGGGGAACACAGGGAGTGGAACCCGTCCCTTCCAAAGTTCGCCTTTCTCCGTTGGATTGGGGGAATACAGTCCGGCAAAATATAGGAGCGCTGCAGGTTGAATTCTGCAGCGCTCCCTTTTATTTCGTTGCTACACCCGAGGCGCTCCCGCGTCCTCCGGCTTCAGTTCGGTCTCTTCGGGATTGAGAAGCACCACTCTCTTGTCCTCCACCTCAACCTTCACCTTGCTCTTGCCATGGATGCCGATGGAAGCCAGATACTCCCGCGGGATCTGCACACGGCCGGTGCCGTCCACCACGGCCAGTTCCACATGGCTTGCCTCCCGCTCGGCCTTCTCGTGGGCGGAAAGCTCCCGCATCTCCTCCACATAGGAGTGGCGACGGATGAATTCACTGGAGGTACGTCCGTCCCGAATGGCAACCACCCGGTCCACCTTTCGGCTCAGGTTATTGTCGTGGGTAACAATCACCACCGTAACGCCCAGCTGCTTGTTCACCTCGCGGAAGATATCCAGGATCATGTCGGCGGTGCGGGTATCCACCGAACCGGTGGGCTCGTCGGCCAGCATCAGCCGGGGCTTGTTGGCCAGGCTGATGGCGATCGCCACGCGCTGCTGTTCGCCGCCGGACATCTGGGATAGCCTTCCGTTCCAGCGGTGACCCAGCCCCACAATATCCAGAAGCTCCCGGGCCCGCTCCCGCCGCGCCTTATACCCGGTAAGCACCATGGGTACCTGGACATTCTCCATAGCGGTCATATAGGGAATCAGGTTGCGGGCGTTGTTCTGCCAAACAAAACCCACCGTCTCCCGCTTATACCGCATATAGTCCTTCTCCCGGAACTTGAGGAGGTCCTTGCCATCCACCTGGAGGACTCCGGCGGAGGGCCGATCCAATCCGCCAATCATATTGAGCAAAGTGGACTTACCGCTGCCGGAATTGCCAATGATAGCCATCAGTTCCCCATCGTCCACGGTCAAATCCAAGCCTTGGAGGGCCACCACCTCGGTCTCCCGGGTCTTATAGATTTTCACCAGGTTCTCACACAGTATCATGTCAGCCCTCCTCACTGATGACCGGCACCTGACGGCGCTGTTCATCGACGATCTGGCCGTCCTGCAGGGAATAGACGTGATCGCCCAGTTCCATCATACTAGGATCGTGGGTAGTCATCAGGATAGTGACGCCCTCCTTGACCACCAAATCCCGCAACAGTTTCATGACCTTGACAGCCATGGCGGTATCCAGTTCGGCGGTAGGCTCATCGGCGAAGATCACCTTCGGCTCATGGGCGATGGCCCGGGCGATGGCGACGCGCTGCTGCTCGCCGCCGGAGAGCTCACCAGGGCGGTGGTTAAGCCGCTTCTTCAGGCCCACAAAATCAAGGCATTCGATGGCCCTTTCCTTCCGTTCCTTGGCGGGATATCCGGCGATCCGCAGGCCGAACTCTACATTTTCATAGGCCGACATCTGCCCCATCAGCGCCACCGATTGGAAAATGAATCCCATCTCGGTACGGCGCAGCTCGTCGCGCTTATTCTCCGACATGCGCGTAATCTCCTGGCCGGCGAAAAAGACCTGGCCGGATGTGGGGCGGTCCAGCGTGCCAATGATATTCATCAACGTGGTCTTACCCGAGCCGCTGCGTCCGCGCAGGATGGTCAGCGTCCCGGGATCCACCTCGATATTGACGTCCTGTAGCGCGACCACTTTATTCTCCCCCATGGGGAAGATGCGTGTAACGTATTCCGTGCGAATCATGGGTTCCATCTCATCAATCCTCCCCCAGCTTGATTGCCTGAGCCACCTTGATCTTGTTAATCAAGGCGCCCAAGATGCCAACGCCGGCAGCCAGCATGATCCCGATGATGGCATAGATCTTGAGGTAGTCGGAGCGGGAAGCCACCACATGGAACGGAGGCACCTGGTCGGCTGCACTGTATACCATCTCCAGGAGAGGCACAAACTGCTCGCAGGCAATGCCGCCGATAATCAGCCCCATAAAGATGGCCACCACCGAGATCAGCACCTGCTCGCAGATGATCATGCCGATCACCTTGCCCTTGGTCATGCCAATGGCCCGAAGAATACCAAACTGTAGCGTCCGGGAGCGGATGGAGAGCACCCAGTAGATAATGAAGCCGATCATGCTGATAGCCATAGTGACCACAAAGCCCATGGTCATGGCACCATTGGTCCCCTGCAGCAGCGGGTCGTTCTTGGCGGTAATGATTTCCTGCTTGGTATCGTGGATCCACAGCGCACGGATCCCCAGTTCCTCAATCGAGTCGTAGATTTCCTGGGTGCTGGTGGTATCATCGCGGCGCATCCAGACCTGGTACGGCTCCAGCATGGTCATGGACTGGATGTAGTTTAAATCGGCGATGACAAAGTACTTATTGTAGCCTTCCGCAGGATTGATCCCCGGCCAGTAGTCTACCACAGCAAAGACCACCAGCTCCATGGGATCCTGGCTGGCCCAGGCAATTTTTACGGTATCCCCGGTGGCCACGCCCATCTCGTCCGCAATGGCACTGCTGATCAGCACGGCGTTTTTGCTGTAGGTCATTAGGTTCAGATAGTTGTTGATATGCGTAGGCAGCAAGCTGCTGTTGGACCAGCACACCTGGCCGAACTTGTCAGGCTCGATGGCCATGAGGGCAATACGCTTTTTCTGGTTATCCTCGGTGGTCAAACTAACCTCACTCGGCATCAAAACCTTGGCTGCCGCCTCGATGCCGTCGATCTTCTCCACGATATCGAAGTCAGGCTCCTGGTAAATCACCACATCCTGGTAACTAGAACTGGAACTGGCAGCCTGTGCGGCATCGGGACCCGAACCTGCTGCCGATTCACTGGGAGCGTTGCTCAGCCATTCCATCTGCATGGTCATATCCGCGCCGATGCTGTACGAAATCCGATCCTCAATGTTTTGGTTAATGGTGCGCGCCGAATTGGCGGAAAATACGCCAATAGACAGTGTCAGCACCAGGAAGAGCATCAGGAAGCCCTCGCGTCCCCCGGAACGCCCCACCTGGATAAAGGACGTATAGAGCACCGGAGACCAGGCCCTGCGCCCCAGCCAGAATACAAAACGGATAATATACGGATAGATCCGCAGAAACAGCAGCCCGGCGCCGAGAATAAAGAAGGTGGAGATCATAAACAGGAGGGGATCCACCGGGGCCTCGGTACCCGCGGCCTCGCTCAAGGCCAACAGAGCCTGTCGGTTCTGGTAGGTATAGAGGCCATAAAAGGCCACCCCCAGCAATATGAAGTCCAGGAACATTTTCTGCCAGATGGGAGCGTTCCAGCGTCGTGCCTTCTTCTGCTTAAGCTCCACGATGGAGGTTCGCGCGGCAACGATGGCCGGAATCATCATCATAACCACCGAAAAGACGCCTGCAACCAGGGCGTAGTAGACCATCCGCGGCCGAATCACAATGGGCAGCGCGGTGCGGCCAACAAACTCCAAGAAGCCGTTGGAGGCGCCCAGAACCGTACAGATCCCAATGGCCAGCACCGGCCCCAGGATCACCGAGACGCCGCTCAGCAGGGAGCTTTGCAGCAGGTAATTGAGGAAAATCTGCCCCTTGCTGGCGCCGCGGCTCTTGAGCACGGCAATCTCGTTATCGTCATTCTGGACGATCATCTGGGCAACCATGAAAATATAGAAGGCCAGCATCATCAGGATCGGAACCTGCAGCACCCAAAGCGTGGTGCGCAGCTCCTGTTCCCGGGAGAAATAGTTCTCCATGATGCTCTGCGCCAGGAATTTACTGGTCAAGCCCGGGTAGCTCTGCAGCCAAAGCGCGTGCTCCTTGATCACGTTGAGGAAGTTGTTGATGCTGTCAATGGGAATATCGGTATAGTCAATCTGGAAGCACCAATCGGCCTCGGTGGTGCCGTTGTTCTCCGCCATCAGGGTATTGACGTAGAAGTCATAGTCGATCACGATGGTATCGGCGTAGGTATAGAACTGGTTGTACCACCAAGCGTCGTTGTCTGAGGCGGGCTCATAAATACCAACCGGCCGAATCAGCAGGTAGTTGTCGATATTACCCGAACTGTCCACCATTTTATAGGTTTTATCCAAGATCAGACCGTAATCCGCCTGGGTCGCCGCCTGGATCAGCACCTCAATGGCGCCGTCCTCAGCATAGCCGCTGACGGGATAGCGGCCCTTGACCACCTTCATATGCTCCTTGTAGTCAGAGAAAGCCGACGCCGTCATCCGATCGCTAACGCCCTCTGTACTCTCCGCATCGACCTCTACAACCGTCTGATACTGCATACTCACCCGGCGGATGATGCTGAGGCAGTCGGCAGGCAGAGTATCCAGCACGGCCTCTCCCATGATCTTATTGTCGAACCACTTCCAGGTGGAAGAACGGTCGTTGGGATCATAATAGGAAATGATATTTGCGTTAATCAGATACTTGCCAGGGTAGGTGTTCATCCGCAGCTGGTAGTTTTCCATATCCTTCACCAGCATCCTTTGCAGGATACCGTCGGTATACATGGGAATACTGCTAACCATAGCCACGGCCAGGATCGATCCCGCCAGCAGGCAAGCGATCAACCATTTATTGTTGAATATCTTCCGCAGTACAATAAACAGCAAGCTCTTGCCCTCCTTTACTTAATGACCAGATCGCCAACCTCCAGGCCGGAAAGGATCTCATACTGGGTGGAGTTGCTCATGCCAATCTCTACATCCCGCTCTACCTTCAAACCGTCCTCCAGCACCTTGACATAGTTGCGGCCGTTGTAGCTGCTCACCAGGTTCCGGCTCAGCACAATGGTATTCTCCCTGCGAGCCTCTACCAGGCGCACAGTCACCTCATTGCCCAGCTTGAAGATGCCCTCGGGCATGTTCTGAATTTCGATGAAGGTGGTGGTCTCCGCCGAAGCGCTGTTAATCTTGTCGGGGGTATCCCGCGGGGTCTGCACCACGACACCGGTGTAGGTCTCTTTATTATAGTTGACCTCCACCTCCATGCCTGTAGTAAAGTCCATGGCGCTGTCGCCCGTAACGCCCACATAGAGCTTACTCACATCGGCTACAGTCACCAGTGTGCTGTAGGTGGTTACCTCATCCCCTACGTCCACTGCGGCCAGGTAGATAACCTGCCCGTCGATGGGCGACGTGATTGTCGCCCTCTCCAGCTGCTCCTGGATCCGATTATAATCCAGCATGAACAGATCCCAATCCCACTGGGCATTCTGCCGGGTGGTGGAACTGCCGGACTTCATCGCCTTATCGTAGGCAGCTTTCTGCCGCTCATACTGGATCTCCATCTTTTCCATCTCAAATTTGAGGTCTTCGGTCTCCAGTTCGATGAGCACATCCCCTTCCTTGACCTGGGCCCCGTACTCCGCAGGGAAGGACGCCACGCGCCCGCCCTCATAAGTATAGTAGAGATCAAAACGCTTAGCCGGAACAATCATGCCCTGGGCGGTAATCACGCTCTCAATGGTACCCAGCTCCACGGTCACCGTCTGGTATTCCACCTCGACGGGAGTCAGGAGCGGCGGCTCCAGCACCTCTTCCTCCTGAGGCAGCAGGTAGCAGCCCGAGAGAGCTCCCACCGTCATGATTGCCACCGCCATCCAGGAAACCGCTTTTCTCCATTTTGCCATGAAAACAATCCTCCTATAAGCTTTCAGATTCCGATACTTATATAGGCTTTATTGTACCATTAGGTGGATTCGATCACTATTGACAGATTTGACCCATCCCCTTAGAAATGTAGAGTATTTTGTGTCCTTTGTCTGATAACTCTGATACCGCGCCCTATAAAAAAACGCCATGAAGGATCGCTTCCTTCATGGCGCTGCGAACTGCCATCCTACTTTCCCGCGATAGCTTCCTCACGAATAGCCTTCAGGCGCTTCATAACATCATTGGCGCCACGCCCAAAGGTATCGTGCAGAATCTTATACTCCTGATAGAGACGCTCGTATTTTTTCACGTTCTCGGGAATGGGGCGATACACATGCTCCATCACCCGGCCCATCTCCTGCGCGGCCTCCACGATGCTATCATACCCGCCGCGCTCCCGGCCGGCGGCCACCGCAGCGTGCATGGCCGAACCCACCGCGGGCGCCTGAGCCGAAGCGGCGATACGGATCTCGCGATTGGTGACATCGGCGTAAATCTGCATCATCAGCGCGTTCTTCTGGGCAATGCCGCCAGCAGCATAGAGCTCATCCACTGGCACGCCGTGCTCCACGAAATTGTCTACAATCATCCGGGTGCCATAGGCCGTGGCTTCAATCAGGGCGCGGTAGATCTCCTCCGGCTTGGTGAGCAGCGTGCAGCCGATGAGCAGGCCCGTGAGATCCACGTCCACCAGCACGGAGCGGTTGCCGTTCCACCAGTCCAGGGCCACCAAGCCGCTCTCGCCGATGGCCAGCTTGCTGGCCTTGTCGGTAAGGTACTGATGGATATTGACCCCCGCCTCCTGGGCGGCCCGCTCATAGGCGGCAGGGACGCAGTTCTCTACAAACCACTCGAAGTGATCGCCTACGCAGCTCTGCCCTGCTTCGTAGCCAGGCAGGCCGGGCAGCACCCCGTCCTCCACCACGCCGCACATACCGGGGACGATGCGCTCCTCGGTGCCCACCAGGATGTGGCAGGTAGAGGTTCCCATGATCATCAGAAGCTTCCCGGGGCCCGTAATTCCCACAGCGGGCACAGTCACATGGGCGTCCACATTGGCCACCGCCACGGCGGTCCCGGGCAGAAGCCCCATCTTTTCAGCCATTTCAGGGATCAATTCCCCCGCCTTGGAGCCCAAGGGATAGATCTCTGTTCCCATTTTCTCCTCAATCACATTCTCCAGCCGAGGATCCAGTGCCTTGAAGAATTCCTTGCTGGGATAGCCCTCCTTCTTATGCCACATGGCCTTGTAGCCGGCGGTGCAAGAATTGCGGCGCTCCACGCCGGTCATCTGCATGGTCACCCAGTCGGTAGCTTCCATGAAGCGGGCGCAGGCATCGTAACACGCGGGATCCTCATCCAGCACCTGCATGATTTTGGGGAACATCCACTCGGAGGAAATCTTTCCGCCATAGCGGGCCAGGAACTTCTCCCCCCGCTCGGCGGCGATGCGGTTCAGCTTATTCGCCTCGTCCTGGGCGGCGTGATGCTTCCAGAGCTTGACGTAGCTGTGAGGGTCATCCTCCCAGGCAGGATCGAAACACAGCGGCTGGCCGTTCTTGTCCACACCCAGCATGGTGCAGGCCGTAAAGTCGATGGCCACACCAATGATATCCTTAGGATCCACCCCCGACTCCCGCACCACCTGGGGCACGGTGGTGGTCAAGACGTCGATATAATCCTGGGGATGCTCCAGCGCCCAGTCGGGCATGAGGGGACGGCCATTGGGCAGCTTTTCATCCATGACGCCATGGGGATACACAAACACAGCGGTGGCCAGTTCCCGAGCGGTTCCCAGTTCTACCAGCACAGCCCGGCCAGACTGGGTACCAAAGTCGATGCCAATCGTATATTTTTGCGGCATTCCGTTTTCCTCCTGTGGGATATTCTACCATTATGATACCGTAATCGATCATGTTATGCAATGCACTTTCCCGAAAAAGCACCGGATAGGAAGCGGATTTTTACATGACACTAAAAGATTGTCATTCTTCTTTAGCTAATACAAAAGCAAAACAGCAACCCTCCCTCTGATGCCACCGCAGGGAAAGCCAGATCTAGCTTTGTATTCTGCCTTCGGCTTCGGCCAGCAAAGCCTCTGCACACGCCAGGATATAATAAGACAGTCCCGTCTGGTGCGCCTCTAGCATGCTCCGATGGAAATCATCCGTCACAAAGAACCTGGCACGCTCGGCCATCCTCTGCGCGTCCATGCCGCAAAACGTCCCGTGCTTGGCCATGGCTTGCCGCACCTCCGGATCCCCAGGACCCTTGCCCAGCTCCAGCGCACCAGCCATATAGGCTTGGAATGCCACGGTTTCCTCATCCACACGGCTGCACCCCTGGTCACCATGTATATTTCCCACAGGACGGCAACCATAGTTTGCTTCCAAATACGCGTTACGCTGGGCAAGCTGATCCTCCCACTGTGCTCCATCAAAGCCTTGGAACATTCTTTCCGTATCCATGCTTTCTCCTTTCTCGGCGCGAGCTATGGCCTCCTCCAAAGCGCGGAGCAGCCGCACCGTACGCTTACGACTCTGTTCCAGGAGCCGGTGCTGTTCTCGCAGACACCCCAAGCGGTTCGGTTCACTCTCCATCGCCCGCTTGATTTGGGACAAAGAGAAGTCCAGTTCACGGTAATAGAGGATTTGCTGCAGTTGTTCCAGCTCTTTCACCCCATAGTAGCGGTAACCGTTCTCCCCTATATAGGCCGGGGAAAGCAGTCCCACCCTTTGGTAATGATAAAGGGTCTTGGCAGTTACGCCCGTCATTCTCGCCACCTCGCGGACAGTATAATCCCTCATTGCTCTCACCTCCAAGAAGAACTTACAGCCTGCCCTAAGGGCAAAGTCAAGGGCTTATGGTAAAATTCCTCCAGAATTCGCAGGCAGCGCACGCAAAAAAGGCCCCCTGCGCCGAGGCGCAGAGGGTCTGCCTTTTGACAGGGGGAATTTAGAACTTGACGTCCACAGGCATGCCCTTGTTATCAGCCGACTGGAGTTCGCAGCAGGCCAGGGCAATGGTGTTCTTGGTGGACTCCAGGGGCACCCGATCGGTGGGGGTGTCCTGGGTTACGGCATTGATGAAGTAGACCATCTCCCGATAATAGCCGTCATCGCTGTCCAACTGGGGAGTAAAGGCCTTGCCGTCGTGGGGAATATCCTCCACATCGCCGCCATTCCAGACCACCGCGCCCTTCTCGAAGTTAACCCGGAAGTTCATGGTGAACTTAAAGTCGCCATTGATGGTCCAGTCATCCTGGGCAGTGATCACCGCGCCCAGATCGTCATAGAAATAGGTGGTGGCGCAGGCATCATAGTAGCTGGTGTCGAAGACCCGGCGGGCGCTGGTCACCACCCGGTCAGGCTTGCCGAAGATCCAGTTAATGGTGTCCACGTCATGGACGTGCTGGTCGATGACGCAGCCGCCCGAGCGCTCCTTGGTCAGGAGCCAATTCTCCCAGCTCCACATGGGGGTGGGGCCGCCGCGGAAGAAGTTGGCGCACACGACCTTACCGTACTTGCCGCTGTCCACCACGCTCTTGAGGTACTCATAGGCCGGCCAGAAACGCAGGCACTGGGCGATCATCAGCTTCTTGCCGGTCTCCCGGGAGCAGTCGATCATCTGCTGGCAGAGTTCGGGGTTCAGGGACATGGGCTTCTCGCACAGCACGTGGAGGCCGCGCTTCATGCACTTGATGGCCACGGGAGCATGGAGGAAGGTGGGCAGCACAATGTCCACGTAATCCAGTTCTTCCTTCTCCAGCATCTCGTCCATATCGAGATAACGGCGATAATCGAAAGCCTCGGTAGCGCCGCCGTCATCGGTGGCGATGTTCAGTTCCGCCTTTTCCTCACCATAGAGGCGCTTGGGATCCACATCGCAGATGGCCACGAGCTTTACGCCCTTGCCTTCCTTCATGAGGCGGTGGTAGTTGTTCAGATGGCCGCTGCCCATAGCGCCCAGGCCGATCAGTGCTGCTTTCAACATGGTAAAATCCTCCTTGATCTATAGCAATCTTCCAACAAACCCTTACTGGCCCATGAAGGAGCTCATGGCGCGGCTGGTAGCCATGACGGTGGCCTCGCTGGGAACGCCGCTGTTCATCTCGGCGGTGAGGAAGCTCTGGTAACCCACCTCGTTCAGCGCCTTGATTACCTCGGGGAAGTTCACATCTCCCTCCAGCAGGGGGCAGAACCCATCCAAGGTACCCACGGACTTTTTGAAGTCCTTAATGTGGATGCGGACAATCCGCTGGCCCAGGATCCGGATCCACTGCTCAGGATAGCCGTTGATCAGCATATTGCCCACGTCCACATAGGCGCCTACATAGGGGGAGCCAAAGGAATCCACAAAGCTGCGCATCTCCAGGGGAGAGAGCAGGAATTTGTTCCAAACATTCTCGATGCCGATCTTCACCCCGGCGGACTTGGCGTGTTCCACACAGGCGCCAATCCCCTCCTGGGCCCGGTCGTAAGCCTTGTCGTAGGGAATCACCTCGCTGCCCTCGATGAAGTCCGCCCCCACCAGGCCGGGCACCACCAGGATGGCGTCGGTTCCCAGCAGGGCCGCCACCTCGATCTGCCGCTTGAGCAGATCCACCGCACGGGCGCGGGTAGCCGGGCTGTCGCTGGTAAAGGGCGCGCCCCAGAAGACGCCTGTGGCCAAGGAGGCCACCTCCATACCGGCATCCTCAATCATAGCCTTTACGGCTGCGGCCTCCGCATCGCTGGATGTCATGCTCAGCGGCCCTTCCAGATCGAAAGCCGGCTCATAGCCTGCGAAACCTGCCTTAGCGGCCAAGGCGATGCACTGTTCCAGGGTATACTCACCAGGAAAAGACCATTGGTTGATCGACTTTTTCATGATAGCGCCTCCTTATCCTATCGCATTCCTATACGGATCCGCGTCAATTCCAGCGGAGATACACCTGCTGGATGGCATTGCCCAGCACCACCATGGCGGCGGTTGCCACCCCGCGTCCGTCCAGCCGCTCCAGCGGCAGGGAATCGGTCTCCACCGTTACGGTTTCGCCGCTGGACTGCACCACCGTCAGCACACCGGGCTCCTCCAGGGCCACCGCGCCCACCAGCGAAGTACCATTGCTGCCGTTTTTATAGAAGTTGAAGCTGCGCACGCCCTTCCCACCTCGGTTCTGGGGGGCAAAGTCCATGGCCAGAACGCGCTTGGCATACCCTTGGTCGGATACCAGGGCAACCTGGGCCCCCGGAGAGACCTGCTGCGCCAACAGCAGTGTATCGCCGTCCGCCAGATCCATAGCTTTGACCCCCTTGGCGGCCCGCCCCATGGTGGAAACCTGGCTGCTCCGCGTCATCAGTGCCTGTCCCGAGGCGGCGATCATCAAGAGCCCCCAACCCCGCTGCACTGTCTGTACGGTCATCACCCGATCCCCCTCCTTGAGCTGGCAGGCGACCAACCGGCGGTTCCGCGTAGAAAACTCCGGCCATTCGGTCTTTTTCGCCATCCCCTGACGGGTAATAAAGAGCAGTTCCCCCTTGTCCGGGACTTCGTCCACCGCCATGGCGGCGACGATCTCCTCCCCCTTTTCAAAGGAGGTTATAATCCCGGAGAGGGCCGTCCCCTTGTCCCTCCAGCGGGCATCGGGCAGATCCGATACCGATAATTGTATCATAAAGCCTCGGTCAGTAAATAGCAATAGCTTTTGGGAGGTATTACAAAATATTATGGCTAACGGGACATCCCCCTCCGACATATCGTCAAATCCCACCTCCCGGTTGGATCTCTGGTAGGTCTTCTCTGCCATGCGCTTGACGAAGCCCTGGCGTGTAACGGTAGCCACCACCGGCTCCACCACCACGAAGTCCTCAGGCCGGAAGGCCTCCACCTTGGCCTCGTCCACAATGCGGGTGCGGCGGGCATCGGCATACTTTTTGGCAATCTCCTGCAGTTCGCCTTTGATCACCTGCATCAGCTTGGTTTTGGAGCGCAGGATGGCTGCCAGGGAGGCAATGAGCTTCCGCACATCCCGTAGCTCCTTCTCCAGCTTTTCCACCTCCAGGGAGGTGAGCCGCTGCAGACGCATATCCAGAATCGCCTGGGCCTGGACGCCCGTAAGATCAAAGCGGTGCATCAGGTTCTTTTTGGCGTCAGGCACGCTCTTGCTGCCCCGGATGATGGCAATGACCTCGTCAATATTCTCCAGTGCGATGACCAGGCCCTCCAGGATATGCTCCCGTGCCTCTGCCTGCTCCTTTTCGTAGCGGGTGCGGCGGGTCACCACGTCAATCTGGTGCCGGATGTAGGCGGCATTGATATCCCGCAGAGAGAGCTGCAAGGGCTTGCCTCCGGCGATGGCCACCATGTTGATGCCAAAGGTCACCTCCAAGTCGCTGTAGCGATAGAGATACTGGAGGATTTTTTCGGCGTCCCCGCCCTTCTTGATTTCAATGACCGCCCGCAAGCCATTGCGATCGGACTCGTCCCGAATGTCGCTGATGGCGCCCAGGATATCCTTCTTCTCCTCGGAGAGCCGGAGAATCTTCTCCAGCATGGCGGCCTTGTTCACCTGGTAGGGGACCTCATGGATGACAATCTGCTTTTTGCCTCCCGGCGCTTCCTCGATCTCGCAGAGGGAGCGAATCCGGATCCGGCCCCGGCCGGTGCGGTAGGCCTCGGCAATGCCCTCCTTGCCCACAATGAGCCCCCCGGTGGGGAAGTCCGGGCCTGGCAGGTAGGTCATCAGCTCCTCGGTGGTGATGTCGGGCTTGTCGATCTGGGCGATTACCGCGGCAATCACCTCCCCCAGGTTGTGGGTGGGAATATTGGTGGCCAGGCCCACGGCAATGCCCATAGCGCCATTGACCAACAGGTTGGGAAAGCGACCGGGCAGCACATCGGGTTCTTTGAGAGAATCATCAAAATTTAGGTGAAATCCCACGGTCTCCTTGTCGATATCCCGCAAAAGCTCCAGCGCTAGGGGGGCCATGCGCACCTCGGTATAGCGCATGGCGGCGGCAGAATCGCCGTCAATGGAACCAAAGTTCCCGTGCCCATCTACCAAAGGCGCCCGCATGACAAAGTCCTGGGCCATGCGCACCATGGCGTCATAGATGGAGCTGTCGCCATGGGGATGGTACTTTCCCATGGTATCCCCCGCCACACGGGCCGACTTTTTGTACGGCTTATCGGGGGTATTGCCCAGCTCCATCATGGTATAAAGGATGCGGCGCTGCACAGGCTTCAGGCCGTCTTCCACCCGGGGCAGGGCCCGCTCCATCACCACATATTCGGCGTAGGGAATCATGGAATTGTGCATGACCTCTTCCACCGGGACCTGCTGGATCACCTCGTTGCGGATGATGGGTTCGTCGGTCTTCTTCTTTCTGGGCAATTACTCCACCCCCTGGGCTGCAAAGTTATCTTTTCGGTCAAAGTCGGCGTACTTGGCGATATATTGCCGGCGGTTCTCCACCTTGTCCCCCATGAGCACGGTAATCAGACGGTCGGCCTCGGCTGCGTCGTCAATGGTCACCTGCACCAGCTTGCGGCCGTTGGGGTTCATGGTGGTCTCCCAGAGCTGTTCGGGGTTCATCTCGCCCAGGCCTTTATAGCGCTGGAGGGTATACCCACGGCCCAGCTTGGCGGTTACTTGGGCAAGCTCTGCGTCGTCATAGCAGTAGCGGACCCCCTTGGCGGTGCGCACCTGGTAGAGCGGAGGCTGCCCGATATAGATATGCCCCGCCGCCACCAGCTCCCGCATGTAGCGGAAGAAGAAGGTCAGCAGGATTGCCCGGATGTGAGCGCCGTCCTGGTCGGCATCCGAAAGGATGATCACCTTGTGATACTTCAGGTTTTCCAGGCTGAAATTCTCGTCAATGGAGCAGCCCAGGGCGGTGATCACCGTACGGAATTCCTCATTGGCCAGCACCGCGTCCAGACGTTTTTTTTCGGCGTTCAGCGGCTTGCCCCGCAGGGGGAGTATGGCCTGGAAGCGCCGGTCCCTTCCCTGCTTGGCCGAGCCGCCTGCCGAATCCCCCTCCACGATAAAGAGCTCATTGAGCGCCGGGTCCCTTCCCGTGCAGGCCGAGAGCTTTCCCACCAGGGGCGCGGCCTCCAGGGAATTCTTCTCCCGGGCCAGGTCGCTGGCACGGCGGGCCGCCTCCCGCACCCGGGCGGCCTTGACGGCTTTGTCCATAATCGCGCCGGTAAGTTCGGCGTTCTTCTTGTCCTCCATAAAGGCGGTAAGAGCGTCTCCCACCACCCCTTCCACCACCCGGCGGGCCTCGGAATTTCCCAGTTTGGTCTTGGTCTGCCCCTCGAACTGGATATTCTGCATCATCAGAAGCAGCACCACCGTAATCCCCTCCCGGAAATCTTCGCCAGAAAGGGCCTTGTCCTTCTCCTTCAGGATGCCGCTGCGCCGGGCGTAGTCGTTCATGGCCCGGGTAATGGCGCTCTTGAGGCCGGTCTCATGGGTGCCCCCCTCGGTGGTGGGAATGTTATTGACGTAGGAGAAAATGTTCTCGGTATAGCTGTCGGTATACTGGATGGCGGCGCGCACCCAGATTCCTTCCCGGGTCCCCTCGATATAAATGGGCTGGGGATGAAGCACCGTCTTGTCGGCGTTCAGGTAGGAGACGTAGTCGACAATGCCGCCGTCATAGCGGTACTCGGCATGGTAGTCGCTCCCCTCCCGCAGTCTTTCGTCGGTAAAGACAATGGTCAGCCCCTTATTCAGGTAGGCCAGCTCCCGCAGGCGCCGGTCGATGGTATCCCGGTTCCAGTTCAGGTGGTCAAAGACCTTGGCATCGGGCTTAAAGGTTACCCAGCTTCCTTTTTCCTGGCTGGCGCCCACGGCCCGCAGCGGCGCCTTGGGAACCCCGGAGAGTACCTTTTTCTTGCTGGGAGAGTACTTGCTCTCAAACTCGATCAGGTACTCCACGCCGTCAATAAAGACCTGTACCTTCACCCACTCGGAAAGGGCGTTTACCACCGAAGCGCCTACGCCATGGAGACCGCCGGAATAGGTATAGCTGCCCCCGCCAAACTTTCCGCCGGCGTGAAGCTTGGTGTAGATCACCTCTACGCCGGGAATCTTCAGGGTTGGATGCATGTCCACAGGCATACCCCGCCCATTGTCGGTGACGGTAACGCTGCCGTCGGGATGTACGGTCACGGTTACCCGGTCGGCATAGCCCCCCATGGCCTCGTCAATGGCATTGTCCAGGATCTCCCAGAGCATGTGGTGCAGGCCGCGGCTCCCGGTGCTGCCGATATACATGCCCGGCCGCATCCGCACCGCGTCCAAGCCTTCCAATACGGTGATGCTGCTGGCATTATATTCACTGGACATAGTTGAAGACTCCTTCGGTGGTTTTTATCATAGATCATACCTCATAGGCAGAATTTGTGTTGGAAAGCCGCCGTGCGGCAACTCACGTCTTTTTAGTATACCACAAAATTCTTTGTCTTCACAAGCGCCGGCCACCGGACTCTCCTACGTCCCTCTCCAAAGCCGGGCATATTCCAAGTCTTTCGGCTTCCCGGGCATACAAAAAGACGCCGGAACACGGCGCCTTTGCAAAGCGGTTATTGGTTGGGGGACTTTTTGGATACCCGCAGTCGGGCCAACGCCCGGGCCATGGAAATGGAATTGTGCGCAAACTCCCGCTTGCTCTGCTGGGAACGCAACCGGGCTTCTACACGCGCCCGGGCCGCCTGGGCACGGGCCACATCGATGTCTTCCTCCCACTCGAAAGCCTGGGCAAAGATCAGCGTCTCATCGGGACGCACCTCCACAAAGCCCTCCGATGTAAAGGCATCGTGCCACTTGCCGCCCTGCTTGACCGACATGGAGCCGATCCCCAGGGCGGCCACCATAGCGGCATGCCCGGCCAGCACGGTAAACTCTCCATCCAGCCCCGTCAGGCGCACCGCCTCCACCTGCTGGCTGAAGACATTGTGCTCGGGGGTAAAAATCTCCAGCTTAAACTCGGCCATGGACGTCTCCTTCCTTTACCGCATGGACGCAGCCTTTTTCCGCGCGTCCTCGATATCGCCCACCATGTAAAAGGCGTTCTCCGGCAGATCGTCCACCTCGCCGTCCACGATGGCCCGGAAGGACTCGATGGTACGATCCAGAGGCACGTAGGCGCCGGGGATATTGCTGAACACCTCGGCCACAAAGAGGGGCTGGGAGAGCATCCGCTGGATGCGGCGGGCACGGCCCACGGTCAGCCGGTCCTCCGGTCCCAGCTCGTCCATGCCCAAGATGGCGATGATATCCTGCAATTCATTGTACCGCTGGAGGCATTCCTGCACCCGGCGGGCCACGCTGTAGTGGAGCTCTCCCACCGTGTGGGGCTCCAGGATCCGGCTGGTAGACTCCAGCGGGCTCACCGCCGGATAAATGCCTTGCTCAGACACCGCGCGGGACAGCACGGTGGTAGCGTCCAAATGGGTGAAGGTGGTGGCGGGGGCCGGGTCGGTCAGGTCGTCAGCCGGCACGTAAATGGCCTGAACCGAGGTAATAGAACCGTCCTTGGTGGAAGTAATCCGCTCCTGCAAGGAGCCCAGCTCATTGGCCAGGGTCGGCTGGTAGCCTACCGCCGACGGCATACGGCCCAAAAGGGCCGAAACTTCATTGCCCGCCTGGATAAAGCGGAAGATATTGTCAATGAAGAGCAGTACGTCCTGATGCCCCACGTCCCGCATATACTCGGCCATGGTCAAGCCGGCCATCGCCACGCGCATACGGCTGCCCGGCGGCTCGTTCATCTGCCCAAAGGTCAAGGCGGTCTTCTTGATTACCCCCGACTCGCTCATCTCCTTGAGCAGGTCGCTGCCCTCACGGCTGCGCTCTCCCACGCCGGCGAAAACCGAACAGGAGCCATGTTCGGAGGCCACGTTGTGGATCAGTTCCATAATCAACGTGGTCTTGCCCACGCCAGCGCCTCCAAACAGTCCGATCTTACCGCCCTTGGCATAGGGGGCCAGTAGGTCAATAACCTTGATGCCGGTCTCCAGAATCTCATTGGCCGGGCGCTGCTGGGCAAAGCTGGGAGGATTCCGATGGATGCTCCAGCGGGGGGCAGGCTTTTCCGGGGTTCCAATGGGGCCCTTGCCGTCAATCGGCTGCCCTAGCACATTGATCACCCGGCCCAGCACGTCATCCCCCACCGGGACGGTAATCCGGTCGCCGGTATCCTCCACCTCCAGGCCACAGGCAAGTCCCTCGGTGGCCTGCATGGCAATGCAACGCACATGGGTGGCATCCAGATGCATGGCCACCTCCAGGTAAACCTCCCGCTCCCCGTCATGAACGATAAGCGCGTTATACTCGGCGGGAAGCGAGCCTTCCGGGAAGCAGACGTCCAACACCGGGCCATTGATTTTCACCAAAGTTCCCATGGCTTTTTCCATGGCTAGTTCCTCCTCTCCCCTACCAGGGCCTCCGCCGTGCCCACCACCTCGGAGATCTCCCGGGTGATGGCAAACTGGCGGGCGGTACTGTATTGCTGCTTGAGCTTGGCCAGCATCTCATCGGCATTACGGGTTGCGCTGTCCATGGCGGTCATACGGGCGCAGTGCTCGCTGGCCGCCGACTGCACCAGCACGCCGTAGAGTTCCCCGATGACATACTGGGGCACCAGGGTAGCGAACAAACGGTTGGGCGATGGCTCATAAATCATGTCGCCTTGATATTCGTACTCCACCTGCACGTCGTCAAAGTCGCGGATCTCCAGCGGGAGCAGCTTAATCATGGCGGGAACCTGGCGCATGCTGGACAGATACCGGGTATAGCAGACATACACCTCGTCAATCAGGTTGTCATCAAACAGGCCTATGAGAACCTCCGCAACCTGGCGGCACTCATACAGTGCAGGATTCTGGGCGGCCGCGACGAAGTTCATATCCACTTTGTAGCCCCGCGCCGTAAAGTAACTGCATGCCAGCGAACCCACCGTCAGCACATAGGGCTGCTTATCCTTCATCTGTTCCAGCGCGAACTGGAGCACATTGTGGTTATATCCGCCCGCCATGCCTTTGTCCCCTGCGATCACCACGTACGCCACCCGGTTCCCTTCCCGAGGAGTGATGTAAGGGTGCTCGATGTGGGGGGAATGCGTCAAGATATCCTTCATTGTCGCCCGGATCCGATCGAAGAAGACATGATTGTTCTCGTAACGGGTCATGGCCTTCTTCATCTGGGCCGAGCTGAGCATGTACATGGCCCGCGTGATCTGCCGGGTCTGCTCAATGGAACGAATCCGCCGGCGAATATCGCTTATATTTTGCATGGGTTACTTCGCCTCCCCATCCGATGCCTGGGGATAGGCCGTTTCTACGGTGTCTTTGGCAATGCGCGCGAGGTTTTCCCGGCTGACGTCGTCCAGAGCTCCCTGCTGGGTGATTCGATCCAGCACCCAGCGTCCCTGTTCCCGGAAGGCCGCCAACAGCACCGGCGCAAAGCCGCTGACCTGGGCCGGAGGCACCGCACGCAGCAGGTTCTGGGTGGCGGCGTACAGCAGTGCCGTCTGCTCGGCCATAGTCATGGGCTGGAACTGCCCCTGCTTGAGGATCTCGGTCAACCGCTCCCCGCGCTCCAGCACCTCCTTGGTATTCTTATCCAGGTCGGAGTCAAAGCGGGAGAAGACCACCAGTTCCCGATACTGGGCCAAGTCCAGCCGCAGATGTCCAGCCACCTCCCGCATGGCCTTGGTCTGGGCAGAGCCGCCGACGCGGGATACCGAAAGGCCCACATTGATAGCCGGACGGACGCCGCTGTGGAAGAGCTCGCTCTCCAGGAAAATCTGGCCGTCGGTAATGGAAATAACATTGGTGGGAATGTAGGCCGAAATATCCCCCGCCATGGTCTCGATGATGGGCAGCGCCGTAATGGAACCGCCACCTCGCTCCTGGCTGAGATGAGCGGCGCGCTCCAGCAGCCGGCTATGGAGATAAAATACATCGCCGGGGTAGGCTTCGCGGCCCGGCGGTCTACGAAGCAGCAGGGACATGGCGCGGTAGGCCACCGCGTGCTTGCTTAGGTCATCGTAGACGATGAGCACATCCCGGCCCTGGTGCATAAAGTGCTCGGCCATGGCGCAGCCCGCATAGGGGGCAATGTACTGCATGGCCGCGCAGTCGCTGGCCGTGGCAGCCACCACAATGGTATGCTCCATTGCCTGGTAATGTTCCAGCGTCTGTACGGTCTGGGCGATAGAGGAAGCCTTCTGCCCAATAGCCACATAGATGCACAGGATGTCCGTATCCCGCTGGTTGATAATGGCGTCAATGGCAATGGCGGTCTTGCCCGTCTGCCGGTCACCAATGATCAATTCCCGCTGTCCCCGTCCAATGGGCACGATGGCATCCACCGCCATAATGCCGGTAGGCAGCGGCCGGTTCACCGGCTCACGGTCAATAATGGCCGGCGCCTCCGATTCCACCGGGCGGTAATCCTGGGCGGCGATCTCCCGGCCGCCGTCAATGGCCTGGCCTAGGGGGTTTACCACGCGGCCCAGCAGGACGTCGCCCACCGGCACCTCCACCACCCGGCCGGTGCAGCAAACCCGCTCTCCTGCCCGAACCATATCCAGGCCGTTGAGCAACACTGCGCCCACCTTGTTATCCTCTACATTCAAGGCAATGCCATAGACATCGTCCTCAAATTGCAACAGCTCATTATACCGGCATCCTTTCAGGCCGGAGGCCTGGACAATGCCGTCGCTCACCGAAATCACCCGGCCGGCGCCCCGCACAGTGGGAGAATATAGGAAGCTGCCAATGCGTTGGGTTATCTGCGCCCCAATGGCGCGCGCGTCCATAGACATACATTCTCTCCCTTCTGCTTTATTGGTTCAAATACCGCTCCATCTGGGCAAGCCGGGTGCGCAGGCTGGCATCAAAGATCTGCCCGTCGATTTCCGCGATAAAGCCTCCCAGCAGCGCCGGATCCTCCGTCACGGTGAAGGTTGCGGGACAGCCCAAGAGCTGTTCAAACCGTTTCTCCACCTGATGGACGTCTACGCCCTTGGCGACGGTCAGCACTCCATGCATGGACTGCATATCACTTCACCCTCTCAAAATATGCGTCGATTAACTTAGCATTGTCCTTTTCCGAAACCTCGCGCTCCAGGATCTGCGAGGCAATGCCCACAGCGGCGTGAGCCGCCTCCTCCCGCAGAACGGCCTGGGCCTGTTCCTTCTCCCGGGCAATCTCCTGGCGGGCTTTCTCCACCATGGCGTCCGCCTGGAGCTGGGCCTGCTGGAGCATATTGTCAGCGGCCTTCTGCGCGTCGGCCGAACCTTCGCGAATGGTCTGCTGCGCCTTCTCCCGGGCTTCAGCCTCGATGGCAGAGAAGGAAGCTTCCTTCTGCTGCAACTGGTCCTGCCACGCCACCAGCTCGTCGGCCTGGTCGGCAAAACGCTGGGTCCGGGCATTCATGAACTTGACCACCGGCTGGTACAAAAAGGCCCGCAGGATGACAAAGAGCAGCACAAGGTTCAGCGCGTGAAGCACCAAGTCCTTCAGATTGATTCCCAACATATCGGCATCCCTCCTAGGCGCCCAAGGTGAAGATCATGATCAGCGCCGTAACGAAACCGTAAATGGCGGTGGACTCGGTCAAGGCCAAGCCCAGCATCAGCAGGGAATTGATTTTTCCGGAAGCCTCCGGCTGCCGTGCCACGGCCTCGGCCGCCTTACCCGTAGCAATGCCCATGCCCAGTCCGGCTCCCAGGCCGGTCAGTACCGCGATGCCCGCGCCGATTGCAATCATACCCATATCCATGGTTCATTCTCCTCCTGCAAGCTTATTCTGCTGCCACTTCGGTGGCTTCGCTGATATTATTGAGTGTCAGGGTGATGAAAATATATGCCTGAATCAACGGCTCAAAGGCCGTGAAAAACAGCCCGACCACGGCAGGAATACCCACCGCCGCATTGCCCAGCACCATGTAGACCATGGATACAACCACCATGGCGCCCAGCATATTACCAAAGAGACGGCAGGCCAGCGAGACCGGCGCCGCAATATCGCTCAGCACCCGGAAGGGAAATACAATGGCCGTGGGATGCATCAGGTTCTTCATCCGCCCGCCGAAACCCAGCTTCTTAAGGCCCAGGTAGTTGGTGATGACAAAGGTCATCAGCGCCATAGCAAAGGTCATGCACAGGTCGCTGGTGGGCGCCCGCATGCTCAATCCCTCCAGGATCACGCTGAGCACCATATAGACCCCAATGGCGGTGATATAGCTTCCCAGCACCGGCGCGTCCTCCACCCGGGACGAGGCGTAGTTGCCTGCGTACTCCACGATGGTCTCCACCACATTCTGCACACCCTTGGGCTTGTCGGTAAACTTCGGCAGGAAGACAAACCGGAAAACCAGCGACGCCGCCAAAACCACGCCCAGGATGATCCAGCCGTAAACCACCGTCAGACTCACCGTAAAGTCCCCAAAGATTGGCACTTGGGGCGGCACCATCTCCAACTCAAACGTTCCGGATTCCTCCGCCCCTCCCCACAGGGAGAAGAGCAGCTCCAATCCAGCCAGCACCACCAGGCTCAGCCCCGCAATCAGCCAAGGCTTCCCCTTGCTGGGGGCGCGGTCCTGGTCCTTGGCCTTACGCTTTTCCGTCTTATTGGCAATCGCCCAGACGGCCAAGGCCTCGACCAGGAGAATGACAATGTCCTTAACGTTCATCCTTTTCCCCCCTTGCAACAGTCCGGCGCCCCACGATCAGCTTCGCCAGCGCCAGGCCGATATACACCACGCACACCGCCACCGCAGAAGCAATCAGGTCGCCCCGCGAGATGAACAGGCAGCCCACCAGAAGGATCACCAGGAGCGCCATTTTCAAAAAAAAGAAGCCGGCCGCTTTGCCAGGGTTAGATCCCCCCAGCATATAGGCTACAGCCCTCTTCATCAGGAAGTACTGCACAAATCCCATCGCGGCGCCCAGAATCGCTCCAATCATGCCGGCCCTCCCTTCCGCGTTTGGCTTATCATCTCGTATAGAGTATATCCTCTGTTCAAAAAACATCAATCCTATATCCCGTTGACTATTGCTCGAATCCATTGTTAATATGATTTTATCTCATTATTGCTTTATATTACGCCTCTATTCTTATGAAATCAAAGTTTTTCTCTTTTATTGCACAATTTCATCCATGCATTTACTTCAATATTTGTTTGCTTTGCCGATGCCAAAACCGGAATCCTGATTTTCCCTCAAATTTCCCGCTCTCCCTGCGGGCACGGCCGCCCTTGAGGAAGAGAAAGAGGTCTTTTCCGGCGAAAGCTTTCGTGGTATACTGGGCCTATCTGCCACACCAGACGGGAAAACAACGCCCCCCGGATAGGAAGGCCACGCTTACGTATTCGCAAAGGAGGCCGATACCGATGCTTGTCGATGCCGATACCCATGTAGCTTCCCAAAAAGGAGGAAAGCGCATCTCCTGTGATACACTGATTGCGCGCATGGACGCCTATAAAGTCTCCCGTGCACTCATCTGGCTGTACCCCAACCAAAGGGAAGACGAGCCCTGTGATGTGGATGCCGGGAACGCCTATGTATACCAAAGCTGCCAAAGACATCCAGGGCGCTTTCTGCCCGTTGGCTGGGTGGATCCCCGCCGGTACAGTCTTCCCGCTATCCGTGACCAGCTCCGGCGTATGAAGGAGACCTATGGTTTTCGCGGTGTCAAGCTCAACGGCGCCCAAAACTTTTATGATCTGGCCGACGATGCCTTGGTGCTGCCGGTGATTGAGTGCATTGCCCAGGAAGGGCTTTTCTTAGCCTTCCACAGCGATGAAGGCTGCAACACCCACCCTGATAAGGTGGCCGCCATTGCCGGCCGGTTCCCTGATACGCCGGTCCTGCTGGTGCACATGGGACGCCGCGCCTGCCAGGCCGCCATCGCCGCCGCCCAGGCCCACCCGCGCATCACCCTGATCGCCTCCGGCATGCCAGATCTGGAACCGGTTGCCACGGCAGTACGCCTTTTGGGCCCCCATCGCATCTGCTGGGGCAGCGATACCCCCTTTGGCGATATCTCCCAAACACTGTCCCGTTTTTTGGATGTCTGCGGCGCGCTTCCGCAAGCCGATCGGGACGCCTTGACGGGCGGCAACATTCTGGCGTTCTATGAAGGGAACCCTTCCGTCCGCTAGGCAAGGCGAATCCACTCCTCTCGTTTTACCGCTCCCCTTTGCGCGGAGCGCCGGTTTTAATTGTCTGCAATTTGTATTTCTTAGGAGGCCTGTCTTGGATTCTTTCCACCGCGTCTGCCTTTGGAGCGGCACTGTCATCCCTGCAGCCGGCTTAAAAAAAGCTGCGGCCTATCACTTTCCCTGGGCACTTGCTCTGGGAGGAGGGGTTCTGGCGCTATGCCTGCTGGCTTGCCTCCTTCTCTTTCTGTGTCGCCGGCGTAGAAAGAGTCTACCGGCTCCCGGACAGCAGAATCCCCACTTTGCCGCGGCGTGCCTTCACCATACCGGCAGCCGCTCCGACCAGCAGGATTCGTACGGTATCTCGGATCTAACCAACGCGGCGCTCTTTCAGCGCAAAGGCCTACTGGCCGTGATTGCCGACGGGATGGGCGGCCTGCAGGGCGGCGCGGAGATCAGCGCCCGGATCATCGCCCACTTTCTTTCGGCCTTTTCCCAGGGGAACCAAACCGATGACGCCCAGGCTCTCTTGGCCATGGCCGCCGGCGCCAACGACGCCATCAACCGCCATCTCGCTTCTTCCGGGCACCGCGGCGGCTCCACCCTGGCCGCAGCCATCCTCCGGCCGGGACGCCTCTTCTTCATCGCCGTGGGAGACAGCCGCCTGTATCTCCTGCGGGAAGGAACCCTCACCCAACTAAACCGGGACCACACCCTGCAGAGCGCGCTGGACGAGCAGGCCATCCGAGGAGAAATTCCCCTGTCGGAGGCGGAGAATGAGCCCCAGCGGGCCGCCCTGACCCGGTACATCGGCATGGGACACCTGACGGCATGGGACCGAAACCTGCGGCCCCTTCCGCTGCAGCCGGGGGATACGGTTCTGCTGATGACCGACGGCGTATTCCATACCTTGGACGAGACAGAGATAGCCTCCCTCTGCAAGGGAGTCCCTCCCCAGGAGGCCGCCCGGCGCGTGGAGGCCGCCATCTTAGCCAAGAGAAAGCCCGGGCAGGATAATTTCACCGCCATCTTCATTGCCTGTCTTTAGGAGGACCGCCATGGAATTCGTTACCGCCAGCTGCTGCCTTCCCGGATGCCGCCAATCCAATGAAGACGCCGTTTTCTCCGGTTCCTTCTCCGTGGGGTTCCTGGCAATCGTGGCCGATGGGCTTGGCGGCCACGGCCATGGAGACGCCGCCTCCCAGGCTGTTGTGCAAAGCATACGCCACGGTTTCATGCGGGATGGCTCCATCTCCCCGGAGGGAATCCAGCGCCTATTCGAAGACGCAGAGGACGCCGTGCGCCGGAAGCAGACGGCGTCCTGCCGTATGAAGAGCACCGCCGCCATTCTTCTCTGCCAGGGAGACCAGGCGGTCTCCGCTCACATGGGGGACTCCCGTCTCTACTATTTCCGTGACGGGCGGCTGGATTTCTGCACTGCAGACCACAGCGTTCCCCAAATGGCCGTCTTTGCCGGGGAAATCAGCCGAAAAGATATCCCCTCCCATCCCGACCGGAACCGGGTGCTCCGAGCGCTGGGAAGCGGGGAAGTGCCACGTCCTGACGTTACGCCGCTTCCGTCCTTGGGAGAGCATGACGCGTTCCTGCTCTGTACCGATGGGTTTTGGAGTCTTCTCACCGATCTGGAGATGGAGGTGGATCTGTCCAAATCCGTCAATCCCAGCCAATGGCTGGGCTACCTTCTCACCCGCGTTGGGCGCAGGGTACGGGAGGATAAAATAAACGCAGACAATCTCTCGGCCATTGCCGTCTTCTGCCAGGCAGATTCGCCGGTGGAACGCACACTCGTTCTGTAAAGCCTACGGCTGGCTGACGCCGGGCTGTGGTGCCCCTTCCCGGCCCTGCCTGTGCCCCTGGTAAGATCGTACAAGATCCACGGCAAAAAAGCAGCAGCCTTCCCATTGTCCCCAGCGGAGGCCCCGGCGTATAATGAGGCGTATCTTGGATTTTACCCGTAGGAGAGCATTGTATGTCTGTTATCATTTATAAAGCCCTGACCTTTGTGGCTATCATTGCGCTGGGCTATATCCTCCAGCGCACCCGTTTCTTTGGGCCCGGAGCCAGTGCGGTTATTACCAAATTGGTTTTCACTTTCACGCTCCCGGCGGCTATTATCAGCAGCTTTGAAGGATTTGAGCGGGATCCTTCACTCTTTGTGATTGCCGCCATGGGGCTGGGCGCCAATGTGTTCATGTTCCTGTTGGGGATGCTGCTCTCCCGCCGAAAGAGCGCCGCGCAGCGCTCCTTTCTCCTCATGAACCTTCCTGGGTACAATATCGGCGCCTTTACCCTGCCTTTTGTTCAGAATTTCTTTGGCTCCACCGGCGTCATAGCGGCCTGCCTCTTTGACATGGGCAACGCCGTCATGTGCACCGGCGGGGGGTATGCCCTGGCAACCGGTGTGCTGGGCGTTGTCCCCGGGGAAAAGCCGTCGGTCAAAACCGCGCTGAAGCGTCTTTTTTCCTCCGTGCCATTTGATACGTATATGATCATGTTTGCCGTGGCGCTTTGCGGAATCCAGCTGCCCCAGGGTATATTCGATTTCACCGCCTCCATCGGAGGCGCTAACAGCTTCATGGCCATGCTGATGATTGGATCCCTGCTCCGCCTGGAAATGAAGCTTTCCTATCTAAAGGAAGTGGGAAAAATCCTCTTGCTCCGCTACCTGTTGGCGGCAGCGCTGGCGCTGGTCTGCTACTATCTGCTCCCCTTCTCTCTTGAGATCCGGCAGGTGCTTGCCGTGGTTGTTTTCGCGCCGCACTCCTCCCTCTCTCCCGCCTTCACCGAAAAGTGCAAGGGCGATCCGGGCCTGGCCAGCTTCTCCAATTCGATTTCCATCCTGTTAAGCCTTGTCATCATGACGGCCATGATCACCGTCATGGTCGGATGATGACGCCTGGCGATCATGCGCCATCGTTCTGCTTCTGGGTATACTGCCCGGCCTCAGCGGCCGGGTCTTTTTTTGTTCGGTGGTGCATAGACTTGCCAAAAGTCTGCTGCAAGGAGGTCCTTTCTGTGCCTGCCAGCCAATATCCCTATACCACCCCCCCGTTGCCCTATGCCTACGATGCCCTGGAACCGGCCATCAGCCAGGAAACCATGCATTACCACCACGACAAACATTTGCAGGGCTATGTGGAGCAGCTTAATGCCGTGCTCATCCGCCAATTGCCTTACCAAGAGTGGACGCTAGAACAGCTGCTCTACTACAACACCTCGCTGCCCATTCCCATCCAGGCCGCAGTCAAGAACAACGGCGGCGGTGTCTATAACCATACCTTGTTCTTTGCCCTCATGACGCCCGGCGGCGCAGGCTCTCCTGTAGGAGCACTGGCCCGCGCCATCCTCCAAGAGTACTCCACCGCAGAGGACTTTCAGCGGGCTTTCCTGGCCCGCGCCAGAGGGCAATTCGGATCCGGTTATACCTTTCTTGCACTTTCCCCCACGTGCCGGCTTCGGATCCTGACCACCGCCAACCAGGATACGCCTCTTCCCTGGAACTGCTGTCCTATTCTGCTCGTAGACAATTGGGAACACGCCTACTATTTGCAGTACCAAAACCGCCGCGCAGAGTATTTGCAGGCCTGGTGGCCTCTGATCAACTGGGACATAGCCGAGGAAAACTACCAGCGCGCTCTGCTGCAGCAGCACGGCACGTAAGGGCGAACGCCTGACGGTGCAAAATCCACACCATTCTTCTGCCTCCTGCTCAAACGCAAGAGGATGCGGAAACCCAAAGAAAAGGCCCTCCGCCAATGGGCCGCAAAATAAGAACGGCAGGTACCTTTTGCAAAGGCATCCTGCCGTTTCCTTAGATTTAACACTGTATTCGCAGCAAAAAACAAAGGCGAACCCGCGCAGCGCATGGAAGCGCCACGCCAACCGAACACACGGCGCAAAAGCCCTTCTTCCTTTGACGCGAAAATCGGCCCAGCCCCTTCCCATTGTCTCGACGACCGACAAAAGGGGAACGCTGCAAAATCGAAATTTGCAGCGTTCCCCTTTTACGGGATTGCGTACCGGCTATGAGAACATTCTAAGTCTCCATGCCTACGAGCCTCCCCTGCACAGGCCAAACCCCGATGTTGCAGATGCAAGATGCACGTTTCCCAGCGATCCTTAGGGCGCAGGAATGCATCAGTGCAGGCAGGGCCGCATCGTAAAGCGGCAGCGGTACAGCGTATTTCCGTACAGTGTGTAAGGCGGGTGGGTGCGTGCGCCCCAGGTATTGTCCCCGCCCACGCCCATCTGACGGTACTGGATACGCACCACCGTCTTCATGGAGATGGGAAGCTTGTACTGGTGATCGCTGGCCTCCAGCTCCGCCGGCGTATAGGGAAGCACCGTGCAGTCAAAGACCGGATCCCCTGCAAAGTAGAGCCCGCTGCCCTTGCTGTCCGTAATGCGGAGCCAACGCACCTCGGTATGCCCGCCGCTCTCTTGGGGGCGAAGGTACGGAATAAGCTGTCCGGCCACTGTGGCGCTGTAGCGTCCCACCCGTCCGCTGGCCGCGCGATCCCATACGGTCTCATGGGGACCCATGCCGAACCAACTCATCCTGTCATAATTGCCGTCCATCATCAGCATCATACCCACCTCGGGGATTTCCGGCGCATCAGGCCCCGGCTGCAGGATCAGCTCCACCTCCGCGGCGCCATCAGCCTGAATCCCATAGCGCACCTGACAGCGGGACTGGGTCTCAGGGAGAAAATAATAGAAGGTCCAGTACGTCCCGCCAAAGCGTTCCTCCTGATGACGCCCGCATAAAACCGGCTGCTGGGTATCCTTCCGCCAGGCCCCGCAGCGTTCGGGGAGCCCGTTGGCCACATCATTGTCGGTAACCGGTCGCCAGAAATTCGGCAGCATCGGACCCCGCAGCAGCTCCGCGCCGTCCACACGGTAACTGATCAGGGCGCCGGTATAGTTGTCAAAGGTCCAGCGGGTATTCCCGGCGCTGACCGCCATCTCCGCCTGGGCAGGCGCCTCCTCCACCACCGGCACGGCAAACTGCGCCGAAGCGATCCCATGCCCCTTCTTAGCCCAAAGGGTGTCTTCCCGCAGAACAAAGGCCAGGTTCAGCTGGAAATCATCCTGGCAGGAACTTCCCTTGGGCAGCGTATAGGGTACGGTGACAACCGTGCTCTCCTGGGGCGCCAGCGGCACCTCCATGCTTCCCTGCTCCACCAAGGTGCCGTTACGCTCCAGGCTCCACAGGACATCATACGTCGACAGATCGGTAAATAGGAAGGCATTGGCTACCTGGATCTCTCCTTTAAGAATGTCCTTGGCACGCATGCGCACATTTTGATAGCAGGCCGCAGCCTCCAGCAGCTTGGGCGTGGGCGTGCGGTCGGCCAGCACCAGGCCGTTGCCGCAGAAGTTCCCGTCATGGGGATATTCGCCGAAGTCCCCGCCATAGGCCAGGTAGGGCACGCCCTCCGCGGTCTTGCTCCACAGCGCCTGGTCCAGCCAGTCCCAGATGAAACCTCCCTGGAGGACCGGGTACTGATGGAACAAATCGGTATATTCCGCCAGATTCCCGCAGGAATTCCCCATGGCATGGGAATACTCGCAGAGAAGGAATGGCTTCTTTGCCTCTCCCTTGGCGTACTTGACCAACACCTCCGGCGGGGCGTACATCATGCTCTCCACATCGGTGCAGGCCTCAAACTCCCGGTCGTGAACCGTTCCCTCGTAGTGGATGGGCCGGGTCGCGTCCAGGGTGTGAATGGCGTCATGCATGGTCAGGAAATTGGAGCCCCCATAGGACTCGTTCCCCAGGGACCACAGGATGATCGAAGGGTGATTCCGGTCCCGGTACACCATGTTCTCCGCCCGGTTCACCACGGCGGCGGTCCACTCCGGCCGGCTGGCGGGAATGGCATGGCGGCGCGCGCCGCCGCCGGTGTAGGTATTTCCCCAGGTTCCGTGGGTCTCCAAATTGGTCTCATCAATGACATAGAGCCCGTACCGGTCGCAGAGATCGTACCAGACGCTCTGGTTGGGATAGTGGCTGGTACGCACGGCGTTGATATTGTGGGCCTTCATCAGGCGGATGTCGGCGACCATGTCCTCATAGGGCAGCGCACGGCCGCAGGCCGGGCTGAACTCGTGACGGTTGACGCCGTTGAGAAGGATGCGCCGGCCATTGATTTTCAGGATATTCCCCTCAATGCGGATGTCCCGGAACCCCACCCGGCAGGAGACATACTCCATTGCCTGTCCGTAGGCATCCCGGAGCGCCAGCACTAGCGTATACAGGTACGGATCCTCGGCGCTCCATTTGCGGGGGTTCTCCACGGGGAAGGACGCCTCTAAAGCCACCGGCACATTCCCCACCGCAGCAGCCAGCGCGGCGGACCGTTCCAGCACCGGGCGGTTCTCCGCGTCGTAGAGGGTAACGGAAACCGTCGTCTCCTGGGGAGCGGCCAGGTCATACCCCTGCAAACGGACCTGCAGTCTAAGGCTGGCGTCCCGGTAAGCGGCATCCAGCTCCGTGCGGACATAGAAGTCGTCGATGCGCACCTGGGGCGGGCTTACCAGATACACCGAACGGAAAATCCCGGAAAAGCGCCAAAAGTCCTGATCCTCCAGCCAGCTGCCATCACACCAGCGATAGACCTCTGCCGCCAGCAGGTTTTCTCCCTCCACCAGGTAGGGCGTAATATCAAACTCCACCGGATCAAAACTGTCCTGGCTGTAGCCCACCCACTGCCCGTTGATCCAGAGGTAGAATCCGGACTCTACGCCCTCAAACCGCAGAGTCACCGGGCGTCCACTCCAGGCCGAGGGAACGGTGAATTTTCGCCGGTAGCTCCCCACCGGGTTATAGTCGGTGGGAACGAAGGGAGGCTGCAGGATCCCGTAATGATCCAAGGCATCCCCACCCTCGTCCCGGATATGCTGCATCTGCTCCCGGGTCAGCCATGGGTAATCCGAGCTGACATACTGGGGATAGTCATAGCCCTGCAGCTGCCAATGGGAAGGCACCGGGATACTATCCCACGCGCTGTCGTCATAGTCGATACGGAAAAAGTCCACGATGCGCTTCGCCGGGTTTTCCGCGAAGGAAAACTTCCACATGCCGTCCAGGCTGGCGCGCCAGGGCGTATCAGTCTCCTTCATGCCCAAGGCTGCGGCCTCCGTGGGCATGGGCCAGAAAGCTGCATGGGCCGGCAAGGTGTTCACCCGAAAGATTTCGGGATTATTGTTCCACTCCGGATAGCCGTTAGCCGGGGGGACGTGAACGTATTTTGTTGGCATTTGTGTCTCCTCTTTGTATGCGCATGGGAACCAACCCGTTTTGCGCTAAGATAAAGAAAACCGGAGCGCATTCCCTCCGGTTCTCCTGGTTACCGAATTTCTTTACAGGCGGGAAGCAATGGCGCGGATAAAGTCCTGGGTATTGACCCGGTGCACCGGAACTCCCTGGCTCTGCCCCACCAGATCCCCGGTCATAGTACCCGACTCCACGGTATCCAGCGTGGCCTTCTCGAGTCGCTTGGCAAAGGCAGTCAGCTCGGGAATGCCGTCCAGCTCACCCCGTTTGGCCAGCGCCCCCGTCCAGGCAAAGATGGTGGCAATGGCATTGGTGGAGGTTTCCTCCCCCTTGAGGTGCTTGTAGTAATGACGGGTGACCGTGCCGTGGGCCGCCTCATACTCGTAGCAGCCGTCCGGAGAGATCAGCACTGAGCTCATCATGGATAGGGAGCCGAAGGCAGTCGCCACCATGTCGCTCATCACGTCCCCGTCGTAATTCTTGCAGGCCCAAACAAATCCGCCTTCCGACCGCATCACCCGGGCCACGGCATCATCGATCAGGGTGTAGAAATAGGAGATCCCCGCCTTTTCAAAGGCTTCCCTGTACTCGGCGTCATAGATCTCTTGGAAGATATCCTTAAATGTGTGGTCGTACGTCTTGCTGATGGTATCCTTGGTAGAGAACCAGAGATCCTGCTTGGCATCCAGGGCAAAGGTAAAGCATGACCGAGCAAAGCTGGCAATGGACGCCGCCGTATTGTGCACGCCCTGCACAATCCCCTCGCCCTGGAAGTCGTGGATCATTTCCCGGGCGGTCTCCCGGCCCTGGGCGTCCTCCACCACCAGGTAGGCTCGGGAGCCTGCCGGCGCCTTCAGCTCGGTGTTCTTATAAATATCGCCATACGCGTGGCGGGCAATGGTAATGGGCTTGGTCCACGCGGGAACCAGGGGCTTAATATTCCGGGCAATGATGGGCGTACGCAGCACGGTGCCGTCCAGCAGCGCACGGAGGGTGCCGTTGGGAGACTTCCACATCTTCTTGAGGTGATACTCCTCCACCCGCTGGGCATTGGGGGTGATGGTCGCGCACTTAACGCCGACCCCGTACTTCTTAATGGCCATGGCGGCGTCCACCGTGACCTGGTCGTCGGTGGCGTCCCGGTAAGGCAAACCCAGGTCATAGTACTCGGTTTTCAGCTCCACATAGGGCAGAATCAGTTCCTCCTTGATCATCTGCCAGAGGATGCGGGTCATCTCGTCTCCGTCCATCTCCACCAAAGGAGTCTTCATCATAATTTTATCCATGGCTGCTCTCCTCCGCTCCCTGCCGGTTATTACTTTGTCCCCTTGGCTCCCCCGGAATACTTGTACAGAATGGGGGAATCAAAGGCATAATTGTTCAAGTTCTTTTCCCGATGGGCGGCCTCCGCCTGGGCAATCATGCGGTCAATCAGCTGGGAGAAGCGAATCCCCAGGGGTTCCCACAGATAGTAGGCAAAGGAACCGGGAATGGTATTGATCTCATTGACATAGAGCTTGTTGGTGCCCTTTTCGATCATCATATCCAGGCGGATGACGCCCTTGCAGTCCAGTGCGCGGTACGCAACTTCGGTGAGCTCCTGCACCCGTTCGGTCATTTCGGGGGAAATGGGGGCGGGCAGAAGGCGGCTAAGGCTCTTCATCCCCTTGGAATTCTTTCCACCTTGCAGGTACTTGGTGTCAAAGTCCAGGAGCTCATCCCCGCTCACCGGCTGCTCCACCATGGAGACCTCAATCTCCCCGCCGAAGCCCATAGCCGAGCAGTTCACCTCGATGCAGTCCAGGCCCCGCTCCACCAGCACCCGCCGGTCAAAGGAGAAGGCCACCTCCATGGCTTCCTGGAGGCTTTTCCGGTCGGTGGCCTTCCGGATCCCGATGGAGGAGCCCAGGTTACAGGGCTTGACGAACATGGGATACGGAAGCTGCGCCTCCATCTCGTCCAGTACCGCCTTCCGATCCTTTCGCCACTGGCTCCGCTCGGTATAGCTGAACTCCAGCACCGGCAGCCCCGCGCCCCGGAAGAGCAGGTGCATGGCAATCTTATCCATGCCCACCGCGGAACCCATGACGCCCACGCTGGTATAGGGGATATTGGCCAGTTCCAGAAGGCCCTGCAGGGTGCCGTCCTCCCCGTTCATGCCGTGCATGGCGGGAATCACCACATCCAGATGGCAGAGCGGCTTGCGCTCCTTGGCGCCCAGGAATCCGGCCTTCAGCTTGACGGGATACAGGTTATGGTCGCCGTCCGCCGGCTCAAAATACACCTCGGTCACCTTTTCAGCGTCAAAAGCCTCAAAGAACTTTACATCCCACAGCGCGTCGCCCACATACCACTTGCCGTTCTGTGCGATATAGATGGGCACCAGTTCGTAAGCTGCGCGGTCTGCATTCTCCAGCAGCTGGTGCGCGGTGATGATGGAAACGTCATGCTCGCAGGTGCGCCCTCCGAAAATAACGCCAACGACCTTTTTCATGGAAAAATACCTCCTACGCAAATTCCCGCGGGCAGCCCGCGGCACAAAGCCCGGGATCGCTCTCGGATCCGGCGCATCCAGCCGCCCCGGCTCTAACCTTCATAATGATCCGGGAGATCGTTCTCAAAGAGCACCACATCCCCGATCCGGGTGGTGCGCCCCAGCACCACGCTGGCCTCCGCCAGGCTGGGCACCCGGACAATCTGCTCCCGGGGATACCCCGCCTGGAGCAGGCCGCGTTCCATGGCCTCCCCGTTGCGGGCCACCAGGATCGCCAAGTCCACCACGGACGCCATGCGCCGTCCAAAGTCCTCATTCTCCGGCTCCTCCCGGTCGCCCAGTTCCACCAGGCCGGGGGTCACGATAATCTTCCGTCCCGGGAAGCCCGCCAGAACCTCCAGCGCGGCCCGGGTGCCGTCCGGCGAGGCGTTAAAGGCATCGTCGATCACCGTAACGCCATTTCCCGTGGGCAGCAGCTGCAGCCGGTGCTCCACCGGGGGCGCTTTGGCAATGCCCCGGGCAATCTCCTCCAGCGTCATGCCCAGGTGCCGCGCCATGGCGGCGCAGCCCAGGATATTGGTAATGTTATGCCGGCCCAATAGCTGGCTGCGGCAGTCAGCCCGCTGCCCCGCCGCGTCCACCAAGGTAAAGGTTGCACCCTGGGGTCCCACGGCGATATCCTCCGCCCAAATCGAAAGCTCCGGCGCCCCTTCGGGCCGCTGGATGCCAAAGAGGACCTTCTCCCGGTCCTGGGTACGAAGATACATTTGCAGACAGTAGGGATTTTCCGCAGGGAAAGCGCAGAATCCCCCCTGCGGCAGGCTCTCAATCAGCTCGTACTTGGTGGCGGCAATATTCTCCAGGGTATGGAAGGTCTCCATATGCTGGGGGCCCACCGAGGTAATCAGCCCCATCACGGGGGAGACCAGATCGCACATCTCCCGAATATCCCCCACGTGCCGCGCTCCCATCTCGGCCACAAAAACCTGGGTGTCCGGCGGCATCATCTCCCGCACCGCGCGGGTCACCCCCATCGGGGTGTTGTAGCTGTGGGGGGTAATAAAGGTACGGAATTTCTCACTGAGGATCGCGCCCAAAATGACCTTGCAGCTGGTTTTCCCATAGCTGCCGGTAATGCCTATGCGGATCAGGCCGGGCATCTCCCGCAGCCGCCGCTGGGCATCCCGGTAGTAGTGCCTTTTCACCGCGTCCTCCAAGGGCTCCATGATCCGCCCGGCGGCAAGCACCCAAAACGGCATACCGAGGAACGCCAACCAGCCGGCGGCAGAAAGGGCCCATTGGCTGGGAATGACGAAACGCAGCAGTAGGCTGGCTCCCAAGCTTACCGCAAACAGCACCAGCCCCAGCCCCAGCAGGAACCGCTTGATTCGCGCGGTATAGACCAGCGGCTTTTTGGCCGGCCGCTTCCTCCCCAGAAGGAAATCCACAACCCAAGGCGCAGCGGCTCCCAATGCCAGCACCCCCAGGAACCATTCCGGGGCCGCCAGCCAGGTCATAACCGCTGCCAAAACGCACTGGATCACCAGCATAGCGGCAAAGCAGCCGGCGCTGCGCCGCCAGAGGGCGGTACGATGCTCCCGCACCCACCGGCAGTACTGGGGCAGATGGTAGCTTTCCAGCTGGTAGGCATGCACCATGCCGATGGAGGCAAAGAGCCCCAGCCCTCCCTGGAGGAGACAGGCTGCCACAAGGTATGCAAAATCCATCACGACCGCCCTCCCAGCAAAAACACGTCGGTTATCTTCACAAACTGCGCAAACTGATCCAAATAGGAGAAGTGTCCGGCATTTTCCAGCACCACCAGGCCCGCATCGGGGATTTCACGGCTCATGATTTCCCCCATATAAACCGGGGTGTCGGTATCCTCCCGGCCCCACACGCAGAGGGTCGGCGCCTGGATCTTGGGCAGGCAGTCCCGCAGGTTGTCATTGACCACCCGCACCAAGGTTCCCCGCATGACGCCGTCCGCGTCCCGGAAATCCTGGGAACCGGCGCGTTTTTTTACCGCGGCCTCCACGTCCCAGCCGGCCTTGCGCAGCATGGCGGCCACCGGACGGCACCGGGCGATGGCCTTCATGGCTTTGTAGGAATACACCTTGGCATAATAGGAAGGCTTCCGCCGAGGAATCAGCCCGGCACTGTCCACCAGAACCAGCCGGCAGAAGAGCTGGGGATATTGGCTGGCCATACAGATCAGCACCCGGCCTCCGTGGGAATGCCCCATGGCATCGCAGTTCTCCAAGCCCATAGCACGGAACCACGCCGCCATGGTCTGGGCATACTCCTGCGCCCCCCAAGGGACCGGCGGCCGGTCGCTCTTTCCAAAGCCCGGCAAATCCACAGCATAGACCTTCCGCAGGGGCGCGTAATGCTCGATCACCGGGCGGAAGCTGTCAATCTGTCCGCCCCAGCCATGAAAAAGCACCAGCGGCCGGCCCTCTCCCACGATGCGGGTATTGACGGCCACCCCGCCGCAGTCCACGCGGTATTCTTGGTGCATCGGATCTCCTCCCTGCCAACGGCTCAGACCAAATGATTAAAGGGTTTAATTCGATTCTTCCGGGGAAATCTCCTGCCGCAAAGCCTCCTGCGGCAGGAAATACGGCCTGGTATCATGGTTCCACATAATAAAGGCGTCTTCCTTAGTATCCGCATAATACCCGGGGCGGATACCCTCCTTGACAAAACCCAGCTTTTCATACAGGCCCTGGGCGGGAAGATTGCCGCGGCGCACCTCCAGGGTCATCTGGACGATGCCCAGCTCGTCATACGCCGCGCACATCAGCGTGCGCAGCAGTTTCCCGCCATAGCCCCGGCCCCGGAAGGCGGGGAGTATGGCAATATTGGTCACCTGCGCCTCCAGGATCACCAGCCACATGCCCCCGTATCCGATGCGTTCCTCCCCCAGCCAGGCAACGAAGTAACGGGCGCAGACATTCTGCAGTTCCTCACGGAAGGCGTTTTCCGGCCACGGCGAGGCAAAGCACGCCCGTTCAATGGCCGATACCGCCTCCACGTCCTCCGGGCGCATGGGCCGGATGGAAAAACAGCTTTCCTCTCTCTCCATCATACGCCTCCGTTGGCGTCCTTCTTCCGCTGCGCAATGGTCAGGGCGGAAGATCCCCGCACATAGAACGGAACCAATTCGCCAGGCATCCGTGCCTCTCCGGCCAGTACCTTTTTCCGCGCCAGCACGGCGCAGGCCGCCGGACGCTGCATCACCGCGTGGGGCGGCGCCAAGCGCACCCTCTCCCCCAGCGCTTCCCGCACCTGAGGACCATAGGCCGCCATGCCGTCCCCGCATAGCAGGATGGGGCCCGCCTGCCCGTCCAAAATCCCGATCCATTCCTGCAGCGCCATAGCAGCCGGCGGAAACACCTCCCGCAGGCCGTCCCCCTCCCAAGCATAGGCTGCGGTATAGACCTGCTCCCGCCGGGCATCCAGCAAAGGAACACATAGCCCCGAAAAGCAGGGGACCCCCATAGCCAGTACTTCCAGCGTACCCACTGCTACCGTCTTGGCTCCCACGGCCTGGGCCATACCCTTGACCGTAGAGACCCCAATGCGCAGGCCGGTAAAGGAACCCGGTCCAGCCACCGCCGCATAGATGTCCACCTCGCCAGGCGTCCACCCCGCCATGGCGAAGGCGCTTTCTACCATGGGCATCAAGGTCTGAGAATGGGTCAGACCCGCCCGTAGACTGGACTCGTACACCAGGGTATCATCCTCCATCAAGGCGACGCCCGCTACCAACGTCGAAGCGTCAATGGCTGCTATTCTCATATATATCCTCCACCAGCCGGTCATATTCGGAACTGCGGGACTCTAGGGTCACAAGCCGCTCTCCCTCGGCCCCAAACTCTAGGGTAATATCCAGCCGGGCATCCGGAATCACCTCTTGGGCACGGGCCGGCCACTCGATCACCGTGACCCCGTCTCCGTCCCACATCTCGGCCAGTCCCGCCATCAGCGCCTCTTCGGCATCCTGGAGCCGGTAAAGATCCATATGGTACAGGATCCGTGGGCCCGGCATTTGGTGAACGAGGGTAAAGGTGGGGCTGGAGACCGGAAGCATTATACCCATTCCCTGGGCAATGCCCCGGGTTAAAGCGGTTTTCCCTGCGCCTAAGCCACCCCATAGCGCCAGCACCGCACCGGGAAAAGTCCCTTCCCCCAGCTTTTGGCCAATCCACAGCGTATCTGCCACGGAGCGACTGAGAACGCTTCTCTTCATGCCCATCCCCCTTGTTCCCTGCTTTCAGCTTGGCGCGGACGGCTCCCAAAAAAAATCCCGGGGATGCCCCCGGGAAGGCCCAGCATTTGGACTCCGCACGGCATGCCTGCGCCGTATCCAGTTGCTGGTATTGTACCATTGGCGTCCTGCCTTGTCAAACGGCGGCCATGGATAACAGACACGTGTAACCTCATCCTCGTTAATGAAGACGCGCGTCGTGTGGCTGCGCATATCCAGGGGATCCCCCTTGAAAAGCGCCATATCAGCGCCCTTGCCTGTTTCCAGCGAACCCACCCTGTTCCCAATGCCTACAGCCTGCGCCGCATGGATGGTAATGCTGGCCAACGCCGCGCGCGAATTCAGTCCTCCCCCACCGCCGCGATTCGTCCGTCTCACAGCAGGATACTCCCCTGGCTACCGGCGCGGCCAGCCATGGTGTAAATCTTGGCTCCACGAATCAAAATGCCGCCCACACCTACCTCCGCCAAACAAGAAAGGCCGCACAGTTGCGGCCTTTCGTCCGAATTTTCGCTTATGCAAATACGATCTCGCAAGCGCCCACTGGACGAATGCTCAGCGTAGTGGCCGCGCCTTCGTGGAAAATGGCGTCCATAATTCCCACATAGTCCCGCAGCAGCGCCTTGGGTACAAAGGCCAGAATGGTGCCGGCAAAGCCGCCGCCATGGACACGCCAAGCCCCGTGGCCCTTCAGCAGGCTCTCCGACACGGCCAGGGCCAAGGTCAATCCCTGCTCGCTGGAACCCGAAGCGTAGCAGTTCTGCAACAGCTTCCAGGAGCTCTCTCCCGAGTCGATCACCATCTGCAGGAAGGACTTGAGGTCCCTCTTCTTAAGGGCGTTAACCTGGTTCAGCACCCGCTCATTGTCGCCAAAGAAGTGCATTGCCCGCAGGATGGCCCGATCCGAAACCTTTCCTTTCAAGTTGGGGAGATTCTGGGTAAAGGCATTTTCATCCACCTGGCGCAGCTTTTCCACCCCAAAGAAAGCGGAAACCGAAGCCATGTCCTCTACAATGGAGGCATACTCATCGGTAAGGTTGGCATGACTACCTGCGGTATCGACCACCACCAGCTGGTAATCGGTGGCCGTAAAGTCGAAATCCACCCGCTCCACCACGGGATTCTTCACATCCGCGAAGTCAATGGTCACCAAAGAGCCTACCGAACTGGCCATCTGATCCATCAGCCCGCTGGGTTTGCCGAAATACTGGTTCTCGGTGCCCTGACAAATCTGCGCCCGGAGAATGGGATCCATGTCTCCCTTGTTGAAAAGGCCGTCCATCACCGTAGCAATAAATACCTCATAGGCAGCGGAGCTGGAAAGCCCGGAACCACGAAGCACCGTACTGGCCACATAGACGTCAAACCCGCCGATCTGATAACCTCGCTGCTTCATCAGGGCGGCGACTCCGCGGAAAAGGGCGTTGGTGGTGCCCTTCTCGCTCTCCACCACGTCCAGGTTGGAAAGGTCCACCCGGAACTCCTGCTCTCCCCGGTAACCCTCCGAACGATAGCGCACCACGCTGGTGCCGTTGGGCCGGGCCATGCCCACGGTATCTACGCTGACCGCGGCGGCCAGCACCCGGCCATACTGGTGGTCGGTGTGATTTCCGCCGATCTCGGTGCGGCCAGGGGCGCTGAAAATGCGGTAATCCCCCTCCCCGTAGTAGGAAAAGAACTTCTTCTCAATACTTTCGTAGCGGGCCTCCGCGCCCTCCACATTCTCTCCGTAGAGCTGGCGCAGGATCTGACGTCCCTTCTCGCTGCGCATGGCCTCCTTCAGTGACATAGCCAATCCTCCAATGCGATGTAGAATGGAAACTTTTGCTTTTTTGATTATACACCCATTTCATGCAGGAATCAACAGGCAAGCATCCCATCGGAGGAGAATCGCCAAATTCCGCGTCAAAGGGCTTGTATTCGTCCAATAATTCCCTATAATAGAGAAAAACATCCGCGTAAGGAGACCCCCATGCAACCGTTTACCGAAAGGCAGCACGCTTACCTCTCTGCTGACTTCTACCGCCTGCTCAAGGAGCTGGATCTCCCCCAGTACCAGCATGTCTTCCGCTTCGCCGTGAGCGTCTACGCCCTGGGCCGGGGTATCCGCATGGCCCTGCGTTGCCTCCGTGACGGACGGGACCTGGACTATCCCAGCTATCGCTATTATAAGGAATGGGCCCCCACCCAGGAGTTTCCGGCATCGTCCTCATCCTCCTCAGTTCAGGAGGATGGCTCCCTCTGCCAGATGGTCCGCGGCTGTCCTTGGGCCGCCCAGTACCTGGCCATGGAGCTTCCCGATGGGCTTGCCGACTACTGCGCCGGCCTGGACGCCTCCATCGTGCGGGGCTTCAACCCTGCGCTGCGCTACGAAATGCACCAGCAGATCCAGGACGGGAGCGTCCTCTGCCGGCACTGCCAGTACGAAGCCCATCCCGAAAAGGATACCGTCCTTGGCGCACCCGATCCGCGGAACCGGAAGGACTTTGCCTTTCACTGTGCGCATCTCTACTTTGCCTTTTCGGCGGTCATGGCCTCGGTTTACGGCGAAATGGGCCGCCGACTTTCGGAGAAGGTCATGGACGACTTTGCCGCAGCCTATGGCCAGGAAGCCGCCGATATGCTCCTGCAGTTTGCCGGAATGGATTTCCTGCGAATTGACACATAATGAAAATTTCTTATTGACATTTCCTGATGGTTTGGTTATAATTAGCGACAAATTTCATAGGACTTGCGTGGATCGAGAAAAGTAGCGCGAAAGGCCGGTCCCAGAGAGCGGGCGATGGTGAGAATCCCGCACAGGGCATCGCAGGAAGAACACTCGTGAGCATCAACCCCAAAGCCTTCGGCAAGTAAGGAAGACGTGGGCGGCGCGTTAGGCCGCACGGGCTTGATGGAGCCTTAAAAGAGACTGTGAAGAGCAGTAAGTTAGGTGGCACCGCGGATCACGCAGCATTCGTCCTAAGATCAGGACGTATGCTGCGAGTTGATTTTGGAGGTGCTTTTTATGTGTTCGATCTTTGGCGTGGAAGGTAAGACTGTACCCTTGGAGCTTTTGCAGGAAGGATTCTCCCAAAGTATTTCCCGCGGTCCGGATATGTCCCGGTTTGTGGAGACCGCCACCGGCTACCTGGGCTTTCACCGTCTGGCCATCATGGATCTGTCCGAAGAGGGCATGCAGCCCTTCTTCCTGGGGGAGGATGCCGTAGTCTGCAACGGCGAACTCTACGGCTTCCGCCCCATCCGGGAAAAGCTGCAAGGAAAGTACAAATTTCACAGCGAATCCGACTGCGAGATTCTACTCCCTCTCTACCGGGAATACGGAGTGGAAATGTTTTCCCAGCTGGACGCCGAATTTGCCATGATCCTCTACGACGGTGCTACAGGCCACCTGATAGCGGCCCGGGATCCCATCGGTATCCGTCCCCTGTATTACGGTGAGCTCCCCGGCGGCGGCATTGCCTTCGCCAGCGAGCCCAAGAACCTTGTCGGCTTCTGCCCGCGCGTTCTTCCCTTCCCTCCCGGCTGCTACTACGCCGACGGACAGTTCGTCCGTTACTGTGACATTGCCGCGGTCTCCTCCTACTGCTATGACGATGTGGAGACCCTCTGCACTGGCATCCGGGAGCGGCTGATCGCAGGAATCGAAAAGCGCCTGGACGCTGATGCCCCCTTGGGGTTCCTTCTCAGCGGCGGCCTGGACAGCAGCCTGGTCTGCGCGGTGGCCGCCCGGCTATTGGATCGCCCCATCCGAACCTTTGCCATTGGCATGGATACCGACGCCATCGATCTCAAGTACGCCCGCCAGGTAGCGGAATATCTTCACAGCGAACACACGGAGGTGATCATGACCCGTCAGGAGGTCTTGGACACCCTAGAAAATTTGATCCGATATCTGGGCACCTATGACATCACTACCATTCGGGCCAGCATGGGCATGTACCTCTGCTGCAAAGCCATCCATGAACAGACCGATGTGCGGGTGCTTCTGACGGGCGAGATCTCCGACGAGCTCTTTGGCTACAAGTACACCGACTACGCTCCCTCCCCCGAAGCCTTCCAGGCGGAGGCACAGAAGCGCATCCGCGAAATCCATATGTACGACGTGCTCCGAGCCGACCGGTGTATCGGCGTAAACTCCCTGGAGGCCCGCGTACCCTTTGGGGACCTGGACTTCGTCCGCTACGTCATGGCCATCGATCCGGCCAAGAAGATGAACGTCTACGGCAAGGGCAAGTACCTCCTGCGTCACGCTTTCGAGGGAGACTGGCTGCCCCACGAAATCCTGTACCGCGAGAAAGCCGCCTTCAGCGACGCGGTGGGGCACTCCATGGTGGACGACCTCAAAGAATACGCCCAGTCGCTCTATACCGATGAGGAGTTCCAGGCCCGCCGGTGCCGGTATACCTTCGCCACTCCCTTTACCAAAGAGAGTCTGCTCTATCGGGAGATCTTCGAAAAGTACTATCCCGGCCAGGCTGCGATGATTGCCGGTTTCTGGATGCCCAACCGAGAATGGGAAGGCTGCGATGTGGATGATCCTTCGGCGCGTGTGCTGGCCAACTATGGCGCCAGTGGGAAGTAAGCCCTTTTTTCTCTCGTGCCAGCAGCTCTCGATCGAGTTCCCATGGTGAAAATTGCAGAATTCCCTCCGCAAGCCAAAACCTCCCGGGAGATTAGCGGGGTGTTCGTAAGACAGTTAAATAGGCAAAAGGCGTGACGAAAGTGGTCACGCCTTTTTTCATGTAAGGATAGCCGCATAGCGGCGCAAGGGATGGATCCCCTTGTACGGAACGCAGTGACGCACCCCAGACATTCAGGGGGCCGAGCTGTTCGGTCTCGCAGAGCGCACATACGGGTTTAACCCGTATAGAAGTGCGCCCTTAGTATCAGTTCGACAAATTGGAATTTGACTTACTTCTTCACTCTTTTTGATAAATGAAGTTCTTTATCATCTGCATATCCAAGCTTGCTATATACAGATTGTGCAACAAGATTTTCTTGTCCTGTTAGAAGTTCATATCTGTGAAGTGGATAATTCTTACTACAATAATCCTCTGCAAAAGTAATCATTTCACTCGCAATGCCTTTTTTTCTGTATGTTGGTTTAACATACACTTCTGTAATTTCAGGCATATATTCATCATAGCAGAATGATTTTTTAAGCTGAACACAAACAAATCCAACTAACATACTATCTTCATCAGCAACAATAACAACTTCTTGCTCATT
>CALWDW010000038.1 GCA_944376795.1 uncultured Christensenellaceae bacterium | reverse complement strand
CGGGATCTTGCGGGGGAGGGAAACCTTTTGAGAAAGGTTTCCCTCCCCCGGGCCCCCACCTTTCTAAAACTTTTAGGGGGAAGGATGAGGGAGAGTAAAAAGGAACGGCTGCAAGAAGAGTGCAGCCGTTTTCATTTTTCCAGCAGTCCCTTCCCCTAAGGTTTTGGGGGAAAGGGGTTTGGGGGAGGGGGCCCTTTTGCAAAAGGACCCTCTCCCCCAAGGGGACGCGGAAGCACGCGGCGGGATCTTGCGGGGGAGGGAAACCTTTTGAGAAAGGTTTCCCTCCCCCGGGCCCCCACCTTTCTAAAACTTTTAGGGGGAAGGATGAGGGAGAGTAAAAAAGGAACGGCTGCAAGAAGAGTGCAGCCGTTCTCTTGCATTTCCAGCAGACTCTTCCCCTAAGGTTTTGGGGGAAAGGGGTTTGGGGGAGGGGGTCCTTTTGCAAAAGGGCCCTCTCCCCCAAGGGGCCACGAGAGCACGGAGGATTGTGCGGGGGAGAGAAACCTTTTGAAAAAGGTTTCCCTCCCCCGGGCCCCCACCCTTCTAAAACTTTCAAAGGGAGGATGGGGAGAGAAGAAGGGGAACGGCTGCAAGATGTATTCAGCCGTTCCCTCGCATTTCCTGGCAGTCCTTTCCCCTAAGGTTTTGGGGGAAAGGGGTTTGGGGGAGGAGGCCCTTTTGCAAAAGGGCCCCTCCCCCAAGGGGCCACGAAAGCACGTGCGGGGAAATGCGGGGACCGGTTACCTGTTTTCCCGACGCTTCCGAAAAAACTCGGCCAGCAAACCAGCGCACTCCTCCTGCATGAAGCCGCCGAAGACCTGGGTACGGACGGGGAAACGCTTGTCCTCGGGAAGATTATAGAGGGAGCCGCAGCAGCCTGCCCGAGGATCGAAGGCGCCGAAAAAGAGCCGGGCGATTCGGGACTGCATTATGGCTCCGGCGCACATGGGGCAGGGCTCCAGGGTGACCACCAAATCGCAGCCGTCCAGCCGCCAGGAGCCCAGGGCCCGGGCTGCGTCCCGCAGCGCCTCGATTTCTGCGTGAGCCAGGGGATCTCCCTCCAGACGGCGATTTCGGCCGCGGCCCAGAATGCGTCCGTCTCGGGCCACCACGGCCCCCACGGGCACGTCCCCGGTCTCTCCGGCCTCCCGGGCCTGGGCCAGCGCCTCTTCCATTAGTGCCAGCAATTCCCCTTCAAAGGCCATGAAATTCCTCCTTTACAGCGCCGCCGAGGCGGCCAATAGAGCCAGATAGCCTCCGTAGAGCAGCAGGGCGGCCACCCCCTGCCAGCGTGCCAGCCGGTGCGTTCGCATGCTGGGAAGCAGCAGAACTCCGGTTATCAGCAGCAGCACCGGCAGGTCCAGCCACAGCGTCTGCCACAGAGGCTGGGCAAATCCCCAGACGTGCTGCGCCTCCAGCTCCAGACCATGGGCGGCAGCCAGGGCGCCGGTGGGGAGGATCAAGGTGACTCCCAGAATGTTGGCGCCTAGGATATTCCCCAGCGAAAGACCGTATTCTCCCTTGATCAGTGCGGCCAGGGTGGTGACCAGTTCCGGAAGCGCCGTGCCCAGCGCCGTCAGCGTCAGACCGGTCAGCTGCTGAGAGGCCCCCAAAGCCTGGGCTAAGCGCACACCGTGATCCACCAGGAGCCGTGCACCGGCGACAATGGCCAGCGCACTGCCCAGCAGGGCAGCTGCACGCTTCCATCGCTCCCGACGGGGCGCAGGGCAGCTGGGACCTGCCATAGGCTCCGCCCGGGCCTGTCGCGCCTCCCTTAGGCAGTAGACGACGTAGCCGGCAGCCAGGCACAGAAAAAGCAGTCCTTCCCAGGGCGCCAGCCGGCCGTCCAGCAGCAGAATCCACAGCAGCCCCAGCGCCAATAGAAGCAGTCCACCCCGGGCGGCCAGTGTTTTTCGTCCGATTCCTTGGGGGCGGAACAGATAGGTTAAGGGCAGCACCAGGCCCGTGTTGCACAAAAGGGATCCCACGGCGTTGCCGATGCCCAGGGCCGGCGCTCCCGATGCCACCGACAGGGTGGAAACGGCGTACTCCGGCAGGGCGGTGCATAGGCTCACAATGGTGGCGCCGATAAGCAGGGCGGGAATGCGCGCGGCTTGGGCCACCCAGACCGCCGCGTTGACAAACCAATCACCGCCCTTTACCACCAGCACCAGGCCCACCAGGAATCCGGCGGCTGCCATGGGAATTCCCTCCATGCTCTCCTCCTATCATAGCTTACGCACTGCAGCAGCGCAAGCCCCGGAACCTTTCCCCGCCTCGGGCATACGATAGAGTAGGCCCGGGCGCACCGCGCCCGGCCTCCTCCTAGCTCACGCGGCCCCGTAAGGCGGGTTATTCCTGGCGGGGCTGCGGTTCATCATATGCAGCGTGGTAGATTTTATGCTGCCATGCCGCAGGACGCGCCGCAGGCCCATGGACTGCGGCGCTCCGTCTGTGTCCCTCGGTTCTACCTCTGTACAATCTGCGGAAGATAGGATATAATACGTCGAAGATATTACCAAGAGCGGAGGAATGAAAATGGGACAGACCCATTATCTGCCTGCCTATGGCGCGGGCATTGATACCCTGCGTCAGGCGGTGCGCCGGGGAGCTTCTGGACAGGTTACACTGGAGCAGACGGTGATTCCGCTGCGGGAGACGGAATGCCCCGGCTATCCCTGGGTGCTTTCCAACACCGATGACACCCCCTGCAAAAAAGTGGGGCTGTGCCTGGAGGGCCTGGAAGATTTGACGCTGGACTTTGGAGGAAGTACGCTGCTCTGCCATGGACGAATGCTTCCCATTGGCTTGGTGGGCTGCCGCCGGGTGACGCTGCGGAACCTGGTCATTGACTGGGAGATCCCTCTTTCCGCCGAGAGCGTCGTGGAGGAGAGCAGCGCCGCCAGGCTGGTGGTGCGGATCGATTCGCAGCGCTTCCCCTACGAGGTGGAGGACGGCGTGCTGCTCTTCCTGGGGAACGGTTACCGTGCGCCGCTGACCGGCGCCCACACCCCTTTCGCGCCGGATACGCTGACCGTCCCCCTGCAGTCGGGGGACTGCATCGCTCCCCAGCGCGCGGAAGAACTGGAAGAAGGCCGGGTGGCTCTCTACGGCGATTATCCCCATCCGCCGGCCCCCGGCGATATCCTGGTGCTCCGCCATACGCCCCGGGAAAATGCCGGGATCTTCGCCGAGGACTGCCAAAATCTGGTTTTTGAAAATATTACGATCCACGCCACCGGAGGACTGGGGATCCTCTGCCAGTTTTGTGAAGACCTGACCTTCCGCCAGATTCGTTTCGCCGCCAATGCCCAGCGGGGGCGGCGGGTCGTCTGCGGCCACGACGACGGCCTGCATCTGACCAGCAACCGCGGCCATATCCAGGTGGAGGGATGTTACTTTAACGGACTGATGGACGACCCTATCAATGTCCACGGGCTCTCAACCCAGATCACCGCCATCGACGGACGGCGGGTCACCGGACGCTTTGTCCACCCCCAAGCCCAGGGGTTTGCCCTCTACGCTCGGACGGGGGACAGCTTTTCCTTCCTGGATCACTGCACCATGGCCAGTGTGGGCATGGGAGTGGTGGAAAGTTACCGCCTGCTGGACAAAGCACATTTTGAGCTGCTTTTCCGGGAGGCGCCCCCCCAAGGACTGATGCCCGGCGACGCGCTGGAGAATCTGTCGGCCACTGCTTCCTTTACCTGCCGGCACAATTTCTTTGGCAGCTGCCGTGCCAGGGGGCTGCTGGTCTCCACGCCGCGGCGGGTACTGGTGGAACAGAATATGTTCCAGACGGCGGGCTGTGCTATCCTCGTGCCTGGGGACGCCAACCAGTGGTTTGAATCGGGGGCTTGTCGGGACGTCACCATCCGGCGGAATACCTTTACCAGCCTTTGCCTGACCAGCATGTATCAGTTCTGTCACGGTGTGATCAGCATTTGCCCCGAAATCCCCCAGCCCAATCCTGCGCTGCCGTTTCACCGGCACATCCTGATTGAAGAGAACACTTTCCACCTCTACCAGGCCCCCATGATCTACGCCTTTTCGGTGCAAGACCTGCGGGTCACGGGTAACCAGATCTTTGAATGCAGAGGCTACACCCCCTGGCATCCCAATACCCACATGATTACCCTGTCTCACTGTCAGGACGTGGAGATTGCCGGCAATACCTTGGTGGGCTGCGTACCTGGCCGCGACGTGGCTCTGGTGGCCACCGATTCGACGGAGGTCTCCATCCGGCAAAGCCACGGGTCTGAGCTCACGGTGGTGGGCGGCTGAGGCCCCTGGATCCCGGACACGAGACAGCAGCAAGGCCCGCCTCCCATGGATTCCATGGGAGGCGGGCCTTGTCAATAGGCCGGCGTCTTTCGGACTACCTTGCGCTGGACCAATGCCGGCGTTTTTTTATAAATCAATGCGCCGCAGCTTTTGCTGCGGCGCATGGTTTGCATGCCTAAGCGGCAGTTCGTCAATCAAACACGCGGCCGATGTAAATCGGGGTCTTGGACAGGGTGGCAATCCGTACCACGTCTCCCGTCTTGGGGGCGTGAATGTACTGGTTATTGCCGATGTAGATGCCAACGTGACCGCTCCAGCAGAGGATGTCACCGGGACGGGCATTGGCAATACCGTTTACCTTAGTTCCGAAACCACGGAGGGTGGCGGAAGAACGCGGTACGGTCTCGCCCAGCTGCTTGTATACATAGTACACCAAGCCCGAGCAGTCAAAGCCTTCGCTGGGAGATGTACCCGCCCACTTGTAGGGGATCCCCAGATACTTCATGGCTTCGGCTACCACCTTGTCCCCCATGCTGGAGGATCCGGAGGAGCTGGAACCACCAGACTTACTACCCGAGGAGTTCAGCGCCTTCAGCGTGGCGGGCCCCACGATGCCGTCGTCATCCAGGCCGCGGGCCTGTTGCAGGTCGATGACGGCAGCCTCGGTCTTCTTGCCGAAAATACCATCCACCGAATCATGCAGATAACCCTGGGCACGGAGGATCTTCTGCAGGGTCTTGACTGAGGTGCCCCGGTCTCCGTTCCGCAGCGTACCCGAAATGGCTACATCATCATAAGCGGCTTCCAACTCCCGCATGGTGGCGGGGCCTACGATGCCGTCGGCTTCCAGATCATAATCCTTCTGGAAGGAGATGACGGCCTTCTCGGTGATGGGGCCAAAGGCGCCGTCACTCTGGTTGAGGTAGTCCAGGGCTACCAGCATATTCTGCACCACCTTAACCTCGCTGCCCACCGAACCGTCCTTAAGCAGCGAACTGGCGGCCAGTACCGAGCCATTCTGCATGAAGCCCAGCATTCCCACCACCAACAAAAACGCCGTAAACAGCGACAATGTCCGAATAAGGGCGGAGTGCTTGCGGCGGTCCTCCCGCTCCAGGATCCGCAGGCTTCCTAGGGAGCGCGGCCGCTTTGCGTGATTCGTCTGCAAGGTTTGTTCCCTCCTTCATTACAGAATTGTTACGAACCTATTATAATATATTTCAAGAACATGTCAAGTACGTATTTAGATTTTTTTTGTTCTTTTTTTGAAATGGCAGCGGCGCGAAATACGTCGAAACAAATAGGCCTTTGGCGCGGCGGGAAACCGGGCGGTATCCCCCCTGCGTTCCAAACCTGCGTTTTTCCGTCCCAGATGGCGGAGTTGGCGGCCACACTGTCGTTGCGGTTCGACAGGATTTTTGGTATGATAATGCCACGGAAACCATACGGGTAAAGAGGGGTTTTCCCTCAGAAAGGTAGGTATTTGCATGGAGTTCCAAAGTTGGATGGGGTATGCCCTGGGGGTTGTGATTCTCCTGCTGCTGCTCCTGATCTGCTGGCGTAAGGTGCCTGCAGACAAGGCCATGGTTATCACCGGCCTCAAGAAGCGTATGATCAGTGGACGCGGCGGCCTGATGCTTCCCATCCTGGAGACTAGCTGCATCATTTCTTTGGAAAACATTTCTATGACCACCGACGTCACGGAGGCTCCTTCCCAGCAGGGCATCTTTGTGGACGTGGTGGGAACCGCCGTGGTCAAGGTGGAGAATACGGCAGAGAGCGTATTCAAGGCGGTGGAGCAGTTCTGTGCCGGTACGGCCAAGGATACCAAGGATACCATCAGCTCCATGGTGGAACAGATCCTGGAGGGTAAGCTCCGCGGCATCATCTCCACCATGACGGTGGAGCAGATCAACAGCGACCGCGCCGCCTTCGAAAAAAAGATCGAGGAGGATGTGAATAAGGAACTCCACGAAATGGGTCTGTACCTGATTTCCTACTCCATTTTGAAGATTTCCACCCAGGGTGGGTACCTGGAAAACCGGGCGCGGCCCCAGGTCGCCCAGAGTAAGGCTGACGCCGAAGTTGCCGAGGCCGAACGCAAGCGGGATACCGAAATCAAGACCGCTGAGGCCATCCGCGAAGGTTCCAAGGTAAAGCTGGCCGCCGCCGCCGAGATCGCCGCCGCTGAACGCGACAAGCAGATCAAGGTGGAGGAATACCGCGCCGAGCAGGATAAGGCCAAGGCTAACGCCGACGTGGCCTACTCTCTCCAGGAGATTGCCAACAACTCCCTGGTCGCCGAGCGCAATGCAGAATTGGCCAAGAAGAAGGCCATCGTGGTGGAAGAGGAACTGGTGGCCACCGTCAAAAAGCCTGCCGAGGCCCGCAAGTACCAGACCGAGGTCGACGCCGAGGCTGCCAAGATCAAGGCCATTAAGGAGGCCCAGGCCGAGGCGGAAACCATGCGCCTCATCGCCCAGGCGAAGGCGGAAGCCCGCCGCATTGAAGCCGAAGCCGACGCCCAGGCCATCCGCGTCAAGGGCGAGGCCGAAGCCGACGCTATCCGCGCCCAGGGCCTGGCTGAGGCCGAGGCGAAGGACCGGCAGGCCGACGCCCTGGCCAAGTACGGCGAGGCTGCCGTGGCCGAGATGCTGATCCAGAGCCTGCCCCAGATCCTGGAGAAGATTGCCAAGCCCATGGAGCGGATCGACAAGGTTACCGTTATCGATACCGGCGCCGGTACCGGCGGCGCTTCCAGCATCGCCAAAACCGTCACCGATGTGGCGGGCACAGGTTTTGAGGTGCTTAAGGGCATTACCGGGCTGGATATGACCCAGATCCTCCAGAACCTGGCCTCCGGAAAGAATACCGGCCTGGCGGAACCGCCCAAGGATGCGGATGTCTCCAAGGACGATACGCCGTAGTTTTCTCGCTTTATGGAGTCGGATGAAGATGCGGGGGAGGGAAACCTTTTGCTAAAGGTTTCCCTCCCCCGGGCCCCCACCCTTCTAAAACGCTTAAAGGGAGAGTTTGGAAAGATACAAGTGGAACGGCTGCAATCCGAATCCAGCCGTTTCCCTATTTTTTTGTAATTTACAAAACGCGGCGGCGTGTACGGCGCGTTTTGCCCGACGAGGGGTTTTGCCGTTATGCGGCAAAACTGTGGGGCGCGGGGGCCGCGAAAGGCTCCCGTCTTTTCTAATCAAGGTCGCGGAAAGCCTGCTTTCCGCGAAAAGCCCCCGCAGGAATCCGTCAGGATTCCGAGAAGGCGGCTTCCTGCGGGGGAGGGAAACCTTTTGAGAAAGGTTTCCCTCCCCCCGCGCCCCTACCCTTCTAAAACTTTGGGGGGAGGGTGGGGGAAGCAAAAGGGGAACGACTGCATGCTTCTTGCAGGCGTTCCCTTATTTTAAGCTTCTTCCTCCAGCGTTGCAAAGGATGGGGGCACCCCCGCAGAAAATCCGGTTCTCCCCTCCAACCGAGCATGGCGCATGCTAGGGGAGCCGGGCAAGATCCTCCTGGGCCATAGAAAACTGACGCTGGGCTCGAGGCGTATCCATGACACGAAAGTCCGCATTCCCCATGAGTGTCTCCAAGGTATCCCGGTTGGAAAGCGTGTTCTGCATAAAACTATAGGCAAGGGACAGGGGAAACAAATTGTCTTGGTGTGTCTGGCGCAGGCCTAGGATCAGGGCTGCAAGCCCTTCGGGATGGGGCAGCTTTGCGGCGAAGAGGACAGACAAGGGGAACCCGCCCGCCACGGCTGCCCAGCGCTCCAAGCTGCGGATCTGCTTCTGGTAGGTTTCCCGGAGGGAAGCGTCCTCCAGGAGCAAAAGAGGGGAGGTTTCCCGAATGACGCCAAAAAGGGCGGTAATCTGTGCGGATACGGCGGCCAGAGCCGGGGCGTCCAGGGAGGATTCGTCGGACAAAAGCCCCGCCCAGCGCAGCTCCACCAGGGCCTCTGCCGCCGTCAAAGACCCATCCTGTAGGAGCGCATCCCGCAGCAGCAGGGGGATATCTGCCGGAAGGGGCCCGTGCCCCCGCAAAGAGGACAGGCTGGGCACAAAGTCATCCTCGGCGAAGACGTGGCCCAGCTTCAACAGCGACCAGGCACCAATGACCCGTGTCTCGGGACGGGAGGCGCGCAGCCGCTCGCCCGCCTCCTGGAAGGGGTCGCGGCCCCGGTGGAGATCCCAGAGAATGTGGGCAAAGATACAGGAGGAAGTATAATTTCCCTGGCCGGCTGCCTGGCTGGCCTCGAACTCCTTTCGCAGGGTGGACAGGAAGGTATTGGCGGAACGGGTCTTCATGCAGGAATCCAACAGGGCCAGCGCACTGTTTGTAATCCTTTCTCGAGAAAAGTATTGCCGGCAGAGGGTCCGTACATGCTCCCGCGGCAGGGACATTTCGGCCTCCAGCAGCGTCATGGGGAACTGGGAACCCTGGGAGGCCTGGATTACGGCCTCCACCAAGGCCTCCCGCTGGGGCGCGCCGCTGTTCTCTAGGTCGGCCAGGGCAAAATTCACTGTCTGCATCCAGCGGGAATCTCCTAAATGCGGAGCCAGCACCGCTGCTGGTTCAGGCCGCGAGGCGTCGGGAAGCAGCCGCAGATGGCAGCACGCATAGGCGCACAAAAACTCCTGGTAGGCTCGGATCGGGAAGCTGTACACAGTCCCGGCCAGGAAGCCGGATTTCTCCATGATTCCGGTGTGGGCGATGAGCCGGTCTATATACAGGACCGGGGACTCGGGAAACTGATGGAAGCTGAAGCGCCGCGCTTCCTCCAAGATGGCGCCCAGTTCCTCCCGCGGGATGTACAAGCGGTCCCGCTGGAGCATTTCGTAGGCCAGCCAACCCATGAACGTCATGGTATCCTTAAAGACATAGGCCTTTTCCTGGGGCGGGGTGTGCCGGGTAAACAGCGACCAGAACAGGTCATAGAACAGCTGATGCCGGTTCAGAGAGATCTCGTCCCGCACCAGCTGCTGCAGGATGATGGTCAGCTCCAACGGCGTGCGCATAAAGTCCCGCAGATAGGCGTACTTTTCCTCCGCCAGTAGGGTTTCCAGGGCGGTTAGCAGGCTGGGTACCTGGGCCGGATCCTGGGTTTGGCACAGCCAGCGCCGGGCATAGTCCGCTGCGGCTTCCTCGGTTAAAGGCATCAGCGTCCGGTACCGGAACCCCATGGACGACAGTGCGTCCCGAACCCCCAAAAGGCCTGCAACCCGGGAGGTGGCCACCACGGGACAGGGGTGCTCCTTGAGAAACCGGGCCAGAGCCAGCAGGAAACCCTCCCGTATGCCATCGGGTAGCTCATCCAACCCGTCTACCAGCAAGAGCCCATGTTCCAGCGCGCCGGCCAGCCAAGACAGGTCCCCTGCTTCTCCTTCGGGGCTGTATTCCTCCAGGCAGCGGCTTACACAGCCCTCCAGCAGGGCGGAGAAGTCCTGCACAGGTCCCTCGACCTCCCGGCAGGGAAGCAGAATGGGCAGCAGCGGCTCCAAAGGGAGGGCATAGGCCTCCGCCAGCGCCTGGTCGGCTGCGTCCAGGGCGGCCCCAGGCTCCCGCTGGCTGTAAAACAGAGCCAAACGCCGCAGCAGCGTGGTTTTCCCCAGGCCCGCCCCCCCCAGGGCCAGCACCCGGCTCTCCCGGCCCAGGTCGGCAACCAATGGCATGCCGGCCCACGCGGGATTGGCCTCTTCGAAGAAGGCGTCTTCCATGGTCCAGGATAGATCCTCCTCCAGCTTGCGTTGGTTCTCGGCGGCTGCATTTTCCCAGGACGCGCCCTTCGCATCCCTTTCCGCACTGTTGGGAAGAAAGGACTGAATGCGGTTCTGGATGCGGCTTACCATGCGGATGGATTCGGAGGGGGATTTCAGCACCGGCAGCGCAGGGGGCGGGGGCGTGTCCTTTCCCAGCTCCTGGTGCAGCCGCGCACGCAGTCGCTGGGCCAGATTTGACAAGCCGTCCTGCTCCGCTGCGGCTGGAGAGGCCGTCTCCGGACTGGACGCCTGGGCCGGGACCGCGCCGGAATGCGCAGTCTGTGCCGCATGGATCCGGGCCTGGATCTGCAGCCCCTGCTGGCGGACCGCCCGGCTGGGCCGGGCCGCCAGGGCGTGAGAGAGCTTGTGCCGTAGACGCACCAAATCCACCCCGGATTCCTCCGGGGCGGTGGGCTCCTCTGACGAGGGAGAGGACCATTCCGTCTTGCGGTCATCCTCTCGGTCGCGGGCCGAGTCGGTATGGGGAAGATATACCTGGCCAGCCGCCGCCCGTTCCAGGCGCTCCAGCACCTCGGCATAGCTCTTGGCGGCAAAACTGCCGTCGTCAATGCGGAAGGGCTGGTACAGCGCCTGAAAAGGGTAACGTTCGCCTTCGGGCTCCAGGGCGGAGCCGCTCTCCAGGGTGATCCACTGGAGCGCCTCCCGCAGGGCGGCCCGGTAGCGCGGCTCGCCCTGGGAGGCGTGCTGCGCGCCGCCTTTAGGCTGGGGACTGTTATTCATCGCCAGTGAGATCCTCTACCAGGGCGTTGATGTGCTCCAGCACATCGTTCAGCTCCTTGCGCTTGAGCTTGCCGACGCACAGCTTGCTGACCAGGGGGTAGGCATCGTCCGCCGAACCAATCACCGCGCGGAAGTACCGCTCAAACTCATCCTCGTGGAAGGCGTGGCGAACCAGGTAGCTGTAGCGGTAGGAGACCTCGCCGTCCCGCTCGTCATAGTGGAGGGCGCCGAAACGCTTGGAATAATTGTCCTTGACGATGGCCTTGCACACCAGGTAGTCGTAGAGGCTCTCGCACTTGACGGGCAGGATGGCCTCAATCCGGATCACCCGCAGTTCCTGCTCCAACAGCACCCGCACCCGCAGGCTGCAGAACTCTACGTTGAAGCTCAGGGTGAAGAGCCGGTCGCCGTCGCTGTCATAATCGTGGGCGTCATACTTCCAGTCCTTTTTCCGGAAGAAGGCCTCCACCTGGTCAGAGATCCCCGCGATGTAGTCGTGATCGGGACCGGTGAGGTAAGAGGCATCTCCGGTGAGAGCCACGGAGGCGGCGGCACGGGCCATGGCACGGGCGATGGCTTCGGAGATCTCTTCCTGGGAGGCATCGGGGGAGAGTTCCGCTTCCTGGTCGTGCAGCGCCTGAATGAGCGCTTCCTTCGTGGCTGCGGAGAGATCGCTTTCCTGTACCTTTTTGATGAGCTCCTGGATGCTGGTGTTTTCCATGATCGTATCTCCTTTCGTTGGTGGGGGGGTTCCTTGCTTACGTGGATAGGATAGCATGCTTCCCTCGGGTAAGTAAACGGGGCCCATCAGGTAAGCGGGATGAAGGCTAGGGTAAACTGCGTCCTGCCAGGGAGAGCCAGCCCGGATTGCGGCGGCTGGCCGGGCTGGCGGCCAGCGCCTCCTGCTCCTGCGGACTTAGGGCCGGCGTGAATGCGGCGGACAGCCGCAGCAGAAGCAGACGCTGGGCGCGATTGACCCAATAGACATCGTGCGTGCCGGGGATGGACACACAGGCGATGCTGTCGCCGTAGCGGCGGAGCAGGAGGTCCAGAAAGGCTTCGGTCAACGCTGACGTCTCCGGTCCCTCTGCGTCCCGCAGCGCCATGTCCCCGATCAGGGCCTCGGCCAGCCGGGTGTTTTCGGTACCCAGCTTACAGATCAGTGGGACCATAACCCCGGCGTACCGGGACAGACTGGGCATGGCGGACAGCCGCTGCCGCAGCGCCTCCGTCTCTGCGTTCCGTTCCAGTGCCTGCTGCAGGCCGGCCGCCGCCAGGGCACAGCGGATGGTGTCGTTGATAAACTGATAGGCATCGTCCTCCTGGTCGGCAGGGACGATCAGCCCTACCTTGACCACCAGGATGTGGTGAATCTGACGCTTGACCGCCGCCAGATCCCGGGCGTCCAGCTCCTCGTCTTCCAGAAGGGTATCCAGGTATCCCTCCAGCAGGGCGCGGCTGAAGTGCAGCTGGCCGGCTAGTACCGTATCCATGGCTACCTGCTGCAGCAGGGGGCGCAGCTCCTCCAATACGTTCTGCACCACCGGGTCCTCTCCGCCGCCGCGCACCAGCTTGACCAGCAGGTCGGTGATGATCCGCTCCGAAATCGCCCCCATGTCCCGGCCAAAGAAGTTTACCAGCACCGAGAGCATATACGGGTTGCGGGCAAAGTCCCGATAGAAGTGGTTCTCCCGGATGGCCTGCAGCAGCTCCTGGAACTCCCCCTCGTCTCCGCGGCGGAATTTTTTCCAGCCCTGGGCCAGGCGGCACTGCTTCTCATAGGTGAGGGGCGCCAGGGTGTAGAAAGCGTCCCGTTCGGGGATGTCCGCCGCGGCCTTGAGCCGCTCCATGGTCTCCGGCGACATTTCCCGGGAGGCCATGAGAATGTGGGCGCCTACCGCATCGGGCTCCGGGAAACGGCAGTAAGTCTCCGTGAAAGCGGCCAATGCCTGCAGGTAGGCCGTCCGAGGCGCACCGGCGGGAATCTCGTCATAGGAGTCCAGAAAGAGGACCAGACGCCCCTCGCGGGCCAGCGACCGCAGCTCCTCTTGGAGGTCTTCTGTATAATCTGGGGTTTGGATTCCCATTTCGCCCTGGGCCCAGGCATCCCGGAGGAACAATGCGGCCAGGTCCTCGGTCCAAGCGCGCCGGGCGGGGCTCTCATAGCAGGAGGTGAACAGCGCCCCGGAAACCATGAGCACGGTCATGCCCGCCGGCGCCTCCAGCTCCCGGGCCATGCCCTCCAGCGCCGCCTTCGTCTCGGGGCTTTCTTCCCGCTCTGGGGCAAGAATGCAGTGGGCTGCTGCCTGCAGGAAGGAACTCTTTCCCATGCCGGTACTGGCGACCAGTATCGTACGCCGGCTGCGGGCGGCATGGGAGAGGGGCGCCAGGGGCGATTCGCTGGCCTGCTCGGCCCGGGTGAAATCGGGCGCCACGAAAATATCCTGCTGCAGGAGCCGACGGGTGGTTTTGATGGAACGGGGAATCATGACGGCGGTGGCCTGATAGAGCACGGTTTCGGCCGCATCCAGGCTTTCCACCACGGCTAGAGGCTGGGCGAAGGTTTCCTGCAGCCAGTCCCCATAGGCGCGGCAGACATCCTGGGCGGTTTCTTCCGGACTATAGACGCACTGCAGGGCGCACAGCAGCGCCCCGGCCAGGGCTTTGACCGCTCGATTCTCCAGGCGGGAAAAGGTGGATGTTCCCCAGCGGGCCTCCGCCCCCTCCTCCCAACCGAAGGCGCATGCCGCCCGGAAGAAGGGGCGGTCCTTCCCGGTAATCCCCATGAGGGAGAGGCAATAGGACAGGATCGGCTCCCGGGTATCCCGGCAGACGTCCCGGCTCAGCAGCAGGTAGGCAAAGAGCAGGGCCAGCTGAAACCGGTTCTCAAACACCGGCGCGGTGCGGCGCACCGGATCCAGCCACTTCCCCCAGCTGGAGGTGCCCGCCGGCGTGCCGTCCCCGATAAAGCGATAGAGAGTATTGGCATAGCCGCGCCGGTAAAGGCTGTCCTCATACGGGGCCAGCAGGGCGCTGCCTCGTCCCAAAAGCCTCCGGGACAGGCCGTCCAGGGCGTCCAGCAGCCGGAAAAGCCGGCAGTCCGTGCGGCCGTCCTGGGTGCTGCCCTCTAGATCCAGGGCCTCGGCCACCTGGAAAAGAGCCTTGGTATAGCCAAAGGCCGTACGGTTGCAGCCCATAGCCTCGCAGTCCGGCAGGACCGCGTCCAGCATGTGGGTGAGAAGCTCGGCAGGAAGCGGAAACGATGCGGGAATGGTGAAACGCATGGAAAACCTCCTTCTGTACCAATAAGAAAAGACCGGAAAGCCTTCCTGCGGAAGGCTTGGCTAGTAAAAAAACTTTTGGGTCCAATGGCGGCATATCCCCACGGAAAGCTTATGCGGCGCTCTTGCAGGGCGGAGTTTTGTCCTCTGCAGAGGATGACGAGGGTTTCGCCCTGCAACGTTACTGTCTTCTGAAAAGGCAGGCGAAAACTTTGGGGCGGGTTTTTCTGCAGTATGACTCTTTTGACAGCCGGCGTCTTCCTGAGGAAGACTGTCGGCAAAAAGAATGCAGCAATATAGAAATGAAAAGTCTGGATGAGGGAGCGGCTACGGTTTGCCCCCTTTTCCATGCAGCGAGTTTTGCAGCCTTTGCTTGAGGGCGTTCACGTCCAGGACGGACGTGCGCTCCAGAAGCTCGTCGGCGCTTACCACGATCCGCGGGGCATCCTCCCTCTTGGCGGGCGGTTCCGCCGGAGGAAAGTCCTCCTCCCCGAAGTCGTATTCGCTGATGTCCGGCAGGTAGCCGTCCATGGGGCGGCAGCGGTCGTGGAGGAGCAGGACCTCCCCCGGATCCAGGTGCTGCAGCTGCTCGACGGAGACCAGAGGCTCAGACTCCCCGGTGTAGGGGCTTCGGCAGTTTCCCAGCAGCCGCTCCAGCCGCTCCAGAAAGGGCAGATCCCGGCAGCTCAGGTAGAGCCAGAGCCGGCAGTTGGTCATAATGGTTTCCGCATTGTAGGACTGGTAGCGCTCATAGAGCTGCCCCATACTCTGGCAAACCAGCACGAAGCGGATATCGCGGCTGCGGGAAGCGGTGAGGATGGAGTCAAAGTCGGGGATGACCGCGAAATTGGCAAACTCATCTAATATAAAATTCGTCGGAACCGCCAGCTTTCCCTGCAAAGAGGCGTCGGCCTGGGCTACCAGCGCCGAATAGATTTGCTGGACAAACAGGGTGGCGATGGGATAAAAGGCCTTGGAATCGTCCGGCAGGATGAGGAACACCGCCATGCTTCGGGTTCCCGCGTCCTCCAGAGGGATGTCCGACGCCGACAGCATATCCATCAGCTCCTTCTGCCGAGTGTAAGGGCTGATGATATTATAGAATACCGAAAGAATGGAGTTTTGGGTACCTTCCGGCGCTGTCAGTACGGTGCGCAGATTGCGGGAGACCTGGTGCAGCGGCGGGAAACGATCCACCAACTGGCGCAGCGTCTCGCAGCGCTTGGCACCCCCGGTGATGGAGAGACCGGCAATGTTTTCAAAGGTCAGGGCCCCTTCCGGGGCGGTCTCCAGCAGCAGCAGGCTCAGGCCGCAAAAATACTCCGCCGCGGCGTTGGGCCAAAAGATGTCCTTGGTATTGCGGGCCTGTTCGGCGGCGATGGCGTTGGCAATATCCTGAAGGTTCTGCAGGGCCTTTCCGGTTTCCCCGGCACGGTACAGCGCCTCCACCGTGGACAGGGGATTCCAGCGATCCCCCCGGGCGGGATCCCGGAAGTTCAGCACCCGCACCTCATAGCCGTGGGCGCGCAGGGCCGGCGCCGCGGCGCGGTAGAGCTCGCCCTTGGGGTCGGATAGGACCATGGATTGCCCGGTTTTGGCCAGCAGGCGGATGGCGGGCAGAATGACGCGCCGGGTTTTGCCGCTTCCGCTGTCGCCGATGACGAAGCTGTGGAGCTCCGGGGCGGAGAGAGCGTAGCCGTTCTCTCCCAGGGAGGTCAGGGGGACGCCTGCATAATCCAGATGGCTCTGGGTGGAGCATACCGATACGGTACTGTCCAAGAAATGTTCTCGGCTCTCAAAGCTGGCGCCGGTGGGAGCAAGATAATAGGGCAGGGGCAGAGTCTGCATCGTGGGACCTCCTTCTAAAATCCGATGGTGGGACGGCCGCAGCGGGAGGCTTCCTGCTGGGCGCACATGGTCCGCACCAGACGGGAAGCCGCTGCGGGGTCGGTGACGCTGTCGGCCTGCCGCAGCCGGCGCACCAAATCTTTGGCGGCGTCAAAATCCTGCATCCCGTGGGCAAAATAGTCCTCCAGCACGCTGGGGATGTCCCGGGTGACCTGGGGGAAGAAGCCCTGGAGATGCTCCAGGGTGTAGTCCCGTAGTATGGCGGGGGTGGGCGGCTCCAGCCGGAGCACACGCAGGGGTAGGAAACGCTCCACCGTATCCTGCAGCGCCTGGGCGTGCTTCTCCCGGTCCGCCCGGGCAAAGAGTACAAAGACAATTTCGGGCTGGGAGCGCATGTAGGCAATCAGCTCCAGAAAGCGGCCGCCATACCGGCCGGACGCCGCGTAGGAGCTCACGTCAATGCCAAAGCAGCCGGTAAAGCGGCGGTTCCGCGCCGCAACCCGGGGCGAGTCAAAAAACCGGGAAAAGTCCCGCTCCATGGCCTCCTCCGGGGGATAGGCCAGGAGCAGCCGCACGGGATGACGCAGCTGCCGTGCCCTTTCTACCGCCGCGCTCTTTTCTTCCAACATATCGAAAAAACCGGTATTTCCCTGGGACGGCAGGATGACTAACAGGGATTCTTGACAATGGGCTGCATCGCTGAGTTGCGTCAGTTGGGGATCCAGGTATTGTCTGTCAATCATGGAGGGACCTCCTTGCTTCCTTGGTTGGATGCTCCCATTGTAGCAGGTCCGGAGGCCGCGAAACAAAGACTTCCGCAGCCCTCCGGCGGGTAAGTAAGCGACGGCGGCAGGTAAGCTTCCGGCATAGGAAAGGGATGATTTCTCTCTTTTCACCGGCGAGGGTTCGAGTATAATAGAGAAATAGCATATCGTCAGGAGGTAGCTCTATGTCTGACTTCGTGATTGCCCGCAAAGGTGCGGCCCAGTGCCAGATCATCCCCGGCGCGGAGATGTTCCAGGCCGCGGCCCGGGCACTGGAACAATACCTGTCGCACATCACCGGCGCGAAAACCTTCTCCCAGCCCCGGCAGACCAAAATCCTCTTCCGGCAGGCCGCAGCCTACGGCCCCTGCGGATTCGCCTACCGGGTGGAGGGAGACAGCCTGGTGCTGGAGGCCGAGAACGCCCTCTCCGCCCAGTACGCCGCCTACGACCTGCTGGAGCGGCTGGCCGGCTGCCGCTTCTACGCTTCGGACGCAGAAAAGGTGCCGGAGAACCCCGACCTCTCCCTCTGCGTGGAGGACTACGCCTTCCAGCCAATCCTGGGCTACCGGGAGCTCTATTACCGGGACTATGACGACCCGGCCTTTGCCGCTAAGCGCAAAATGGATCCCATGCAGGTGGTGCCCCACGAGGCCCATGCCCGGTGGGGATTCTGGTGCCACAGCTTTGGCCGGCTGCTTCCCGCCCAGGACTACTTTGACCAGCACCCGGAGTACTTCGCCCTTATCGACGGGGAAAGGCGCCGGGACGGCCAGCTCTGCCTGAGCAACCCCGAGGTGCTGGAGATCGTATGCCAGCATCTGGCCGAGCACATTGCCGCCCAGCCCGACAAGCTCTATTGGTCGGTGAGCCAGGACGACAACAACAACTACTGCCAGTGCCCTGCCTGCCAGGCCCTGGACGCCCGGGATGGCGGCCCCATCGGCTCCATCCTCACCTTTGTCAACCAGGTGGCCGCCCGCTTTCCTGATAAGATCATTTCGACTCTTGCCTACTGGTACTCCCGCAAGGCCCCCAAGGTGACCCGTCCCGCCAGCAACGTGCACATCATGCTCTGCAACATCGAGGCCCTGCGGGGAGAGCCCATCGAAACCGATCCCCGCAACGAGGGCTCGGTGCAGGAGCTGCGGGACTGGGCCAAGATCTGCGGCAACGTCTTCCTCTGGGACTATCCCATCCAATTTGCCAACCTGGTCAGCCCTTTCCCCAACCTGAATACCCTGGCCCCCAATATCCGCTTCTTTGTGGAGAACTCCGTCCGCTCCCTCTTCTCCCAGTGCAACCGGGAGATTGGCGGCGAGTTCGCCGAGCTGCGGGGCTATATGCTGGCCAAGCTCATGTGGGATCCCTATGACGACCCTCGGGCGATTATGGAGGACTTCGTGGAGGGATACTATGGCGCCGCCGGCCCCTACATCCTTCGCTACATCGACGCCATGCACCAGGCTAGCCACGCATCCGGCGCCCCGCTGGGGATCTTCCACGGCCCCATGAACGCCCGGTCCAGCTACCTTACCGAATCCCTCTGCCAGGAGTACGCCCTAGACTTCGACGCCGCCGAGGCGGCGGTGGCGGGAGATCCCCTGCTGCTGCGCCGGGTGCGCATTGCCCGGCTGCCCCTGCTCTACGCCCAGCTGGTCCTGGGCTATGGTTCCCGCGAGGAGCGGCTGGGCCTTGCCGCCCGCTTTGCCCGGGCCGCCCGGGAGCAGGGACTGGTCAAGGTGGAAGAGTGGCGGATGACCGTGGATCAGTTCCTCACCGATACCCTGGCCAATTTGGGCCATGACCGTCTGGAGTTCGGACGGGAGACCTTGCCCGCTCTCCGCCTGGCAGGGTTTGCCGGGACCGGCGGCGTGGGGGAGATCTTCGGCGCAAACCAGCACCGGGTGCAGGCCATTGGCCGGCTGATTCAGCAGCCCACGGTGGCCCATGACTATACCCTGTACAGCCTGCCCCGGGAAGACGGCAGCTCCTTTGTGGGCCTGGCCCTCCGGGAGGACGCCGGCGCGCTGCCCGAAGGCTACCTGGAAGGGGCCATCGACGGGGGAGACTATGTCACCCTCCGCTGTGAGGAGAAGGATCTCCCCGTTGCCTACGCCGCCGTGGAAGGCTATCTGGCCGCCCAAGGCCTGAAGCGCCGGGGCGAAATCGCCTGCCGGATCACGCTGAAGGGAATCTATACGCTGCTCATCCCCGTAGCCTAACCGGAAGGGCTCGGGAAAGAAGAACGTACTAAAAAAGGCCCTCCGCAGAGCAAAATGGCTCTGCGGAGGGCCTTTGCACATGCGCGGGGCCGCGGGCCTACACGCCTTCCGCCTCCGGAGGCTCCAGCAGCCCCATCAGCTCCATCCGGGCGCGGAGGGCCTTGAGATCCTCCCATGCCTCCCGCTTGCGCTCCGGCGACCGCAGAAGGAAGCTGGGATGGTAGGTGGCCAGCAGCTCCACCCCCTTGACGCTGTGCCAGCGTCCCCGTTCCCGGGTAATGCGCAGATCTTCATCATGGAGGATGACCTTGGCGGCGGTGCCGCCCAGGGCGACAATGATGGCCGGGCGAAGAAGCCTGACCTGGGCGCGGAGAAAGGGCAGGCAGGCCTCCACCTCCTGGGGAAGGGGGACTCGGTTCTGGGGAGGACGGCATTTGACGATGTTGGCGATATAGACGCCATTGCGATCCAGGCCGATGCTGGCCAGCATCCGGTCCAGCAGCTGGCCCGCCGGGCCGACGAAGGGCCGGCCTTCCTTGTCCTCCACCTCGCCGGGGCCCTCGCCGACGAGAAGCACCTTGGCTTGGGGATTCCCTTCCCCAAAAACAATGTGCTGCCGCCTTTCGCAGAGCGGGCATCGGGTGCAGCCCTCCATCTGTGCCCGCAGGCTTTCCCAGGTCCATTCCATGCCGTCCACCTCCTATGCGTTCCTTGGTTCTCCTCCTGCAAGGGAATTCCTTCCCAATTTTCCGACAAGCCTTGCCAAAATATGAAATTTGCCGGATAATGGAGGCAAACCTTTGGATTTTCATAGGAGGCGCTGCGATGGATATTACCCTCATCCAGACCACCCACGGCCAGGCACCCTGGCAGCAGCAGGAGATTCCCAAGCCCCAGGGCCGCCCACGGCGCGTGGTCCGCATCAACCCGGACGCGGCCCATCAGGCATTCCTGGGCCTGGGCACAGACATCAACGGCTGTACCTGCGCCAACCTGCTGGATATGGGCCCCCAGCGGCGGGCCGAGACACTGACCGCCCTCTTTGACCGGGAGAAGGGCGCGGGCTTCTCCCTGCTGCGGGACGATATCGGCTCCTCGGACTTCACCTTCGCACGGTACAGCCTGGCGGAGGAGCCGGGGGACGTGGAGCTGAAGAGCTTTGATTTCTCCCGGGAGGAGCACTACACCATCCCCATGATCCGGGAGGTCCGCGCCCTGGCCCCGGATCTTCGGCTTCTGGGCTCTCCCTGGTCGCCCCCTGCATGGATGAAGTCCACCAAGTCCATGGTGGGCCCGGCCGGCAAGCTGCTGCGCCGGTACTACCCGGCGTATGCCCGGTACCTGGCGCGCTACGTCCAGGAGATGGCCGCCCGGGGCGTCACGGTGGACTACCTGACCACCCAGAACGAGGCCCGGGCCGATCACGGCGGCGCACACCCCATGGCCCAGTGCGTCTACACCGCCCAGGAGGAGCGGGATTTTCTGCGGGATCACCTGATCCCCACTTTGCGGGAGGCCGGGCTTGCCACCAAAATCTGGATCTTTGACCACAACTGGAATATGGACTACTACCCCCGGACTATACTGGCCGATCCCCGGGTGGCCCCCCATGTGGATGCCGTAGCTTGGCACCACTACGGCGGCTCCCCTCGGGCCATGGAGCGGTTTGCCCAGGACTTCCCTGGCGTGGGGCAGCAGATTACCGAAGGGCAGCTGGCCCCCTTCCGCACCACGCCCTCCCGTCGCCAGGGTACCAGCCTGGCCCGCTGCCTGCGCTGCGGCGCCGGCAGCTACATCATGTGGGTCATGGTGCTCAACGAAGAGGGCGGCCCCGGCGAGGGCCCCTTCATGATGCGGCGGGATCCCCACAATTTCCGCACCTTCGACGTGGCTCTGTGGGAAAGGCAGGAGCAGAAGGTGTACATCAACGAGACCGTGGCCATCATGGGACAATTCTCCCGCTACATCCAGCGCGGCGCCCGCAGGGTAGACAGCACCCCGCTGCTGGACAGCGTAGCCTTCCGGAACCCGGACGGTTCGGTGGTCCTGGTGGTGGAGAACAACGTCTGCGGCGGCGGCGCCGTGGACTTTGCCGTAGAAATGGCGGGGCAGCGGGTGGAGACCTCCATCCCGCCGTATACCGTACAGACCTACGTGTTCCGGTAGGGAACGCAGGACGCAAGAGGACACTCCACGGCAGTCCGCTGCCCGTGCTTTTCCTGCCATACTGTGAAAAACTACGGAAGGCGCCGGGCCTTCCGCAGCCGGCCGCCGGATCTCCGGCGGCTCGCATGATGTGAAAAGGGGATTTTGGAAAAAGCCTTGACGGGCAAATGCGGGCATGGTATATTGTTAGGCGACTAACAATATGGATGCTAACCATTGGAGGAACTGCGAAATTGGGCAAATATGAAAGGCTCGGCTTCCTGCTCTTCCGGGCGTTCCACACCCATTGGCGGGTGTCCAACGCCCGGCTCCAGAAGCGTGGGATTACGCCGGGACAGCCGAAGGTGCTTGGCTTTCTGGAACGCAACGATGGGTGCATTCAAAGGGAACTGGCCCAGCACTGCTGCTTTCAGGCGGCCAGCGTTTCAGGCGTGCTCTCCAGCATGGAGCGGGAAGGCTTGATCCGCCGCGAACAGGATCCGACCGACCGCCGGGTTTTGCGGGTCCACATCACGGACAAGGGCCGCTGCATGGGAGAGTTCTGCCGGCAGGTCATGGAAGAACTGGATGAGGCGGCTATGGCGGGGTTTTCCCCCCAGGAACGGCAGCTGGCTGCCGAACTGCTCCGGCGCATCGGGGATAACCTAAACGCCCAATCTGAGGAAAACGAACTTGAGCCCTCCCGGCCCAGGGAAACACCATAGGAGGTTCTATGAGAAAGGTTCTGCAATACCTAAAAGGAAGCGTATTCCTGACCATCCTGGCGCCCTGCCTGATGGTGCTGGAAGTGATCATGGACCTGCTGCAGCCCACCCTGATGAGCCAGATCATCGACGTCGGCGTGGCGGCAGGAGATTTGGGCTACGTCTACCGCACCGGGCTGTGGATGCTTTTGGTGGCCGTCTTGGGCTTCGGCGGCGGCGCCGGATGCAGCCTGGCCTCCACCGTGGCCTGCAACAACTTCGGCGCCAAGCTGCGAAGCGCCCTGTTTGCCAAGATCCAGACCTTTTCCTTCCGGGAAATCGATAAGTTCAAGACGTCCTCTCTCATCACCCGAATGACCAACGACATCACCCAGGTGCAGATGGCGCTGATGATGTTCCTGCGGATGATGGTACGCGCTCCCCTGACCTGCTTGGGCGGGGTGGTGATGGCCATGCGCCTCAACCTGCGGCTGTCTACCATCTTCCTGGTGGCCATGCCGGTGCTGCTGGTTGCGATTCTTTTTATTGTCCGCAAGGCCTCCCCCATGTTTGGCGTCATGCAGAACAAGATTGACCGGGTCAACACCGTCATGCGGGAGAACCTCCTGGGTGTTCGGGTGGTGAAGGCCTTTGTCAGCGAGGACAAGGAGCGGGCCCGCTTCAATACCGCCAATACCGACCTCACCGACTGGTCCATCCGCGCCATCAATATTATCATGATTATGTGGCCCATTCTCTCCCTGATTATGAACGTCAGTGTCATTGCGGTGCTGTGGTTCGGCGGCCAGATGACCTTGGCAGGCGAGATGCAGGTGGGCGAGATCATGGCCTTTATCAACTACCTGACCCAGATCCTCATGTCGATGATGATGGTGGTCATGCTCATGGTGCAGACCACCCGCGCCAAGGCCTCCCTGGGACGCATCGTGGAGGTGATGGATACCCAAAGCTCCATTGCCGATCCGGCCCAGCCGGTCAAGCCCCAGCGCTTTGATGTGGAGTTCCGGGATGTTTCCTTCGCCTACAACGCCACCGACCCGGAGCCTGTGCTGAAGCACATCTCCTTCCGGGCGGAGCCGGGACAGACCGTCGGCATCATTGGCGGCACCGGCTCGGGAAAAAGCACCTTGATCGGGCTGATTCCCCGGCTTTATGATGTCTCCGAGGGCCAGGTGCTCATTGGCGGCGTCGATGTTCGGGACATGGCCCTGGTGGACCTCCGCCGCCATATCGGCGTGGTCATGCAGGAGAATACCCTCTTTGCCGGGACGGTGGAGGAGAACCTCCGCTGGGGCAGCCCCGACGGCAGCCGGGAAGAACTGGACGCCGCCATCCGCGACGCCCAGGCCTATGAATTCCTCTCTACCATGCCCGCGGGCATCCAGAGCGAGGTGGAGCAGCGGGGCAAAAACTTCTCCGGCGGGCAGAAGCAGCGGCTCTCCCTGGCCCGTACCTTTGTGAAGAACCCGGATATCCTGATCCTGGACGACTCCACCAGCGCCGTGGATATGGCCACCGAGGCCCGTATCCAGCGCAGCATCAAGACCAAGAAGGGCATGCTCACCTTCATCATCGCCCAGCGCATTTCGGCCATCAGCGACGCCGATCTTATCCTGGTGCTGGACGACGGGGCCATCTCGGCCATGGGCACCCACCGGGAGCTGCTCCAGGACAGCCCCATTTACCGCGCCATCGCGGTATCCCAGCTGGGAGAGGAGGCGCTGCAGCATGTCGGATAACAAAAAAACCGGACGCTATGCCCGGCCGGAGACTCCCGGCGCGGGCGGCCGCGGCCATGGCCCGGGACGCGGCATGGGGCCCAAGCAGCGGCCCAAAAACATCCGCGGCACCTTGGGCCGGCTTGTGGGCTACCTCAAGGGACATCTGGGCAGGATGGGCATCGTCCTCCTTTTCGCCGCCGTCAGCGCCGGCGTAACCGTGGTGGGCACCCAGCTGGTCAGCTATGCCATCGATAACTTTATCGCCGCCGCCAACATGGAGGGGCTGCTGTCCATCATCGGGATCCTGCTGGCGGTGTATCTGGTAGGCATTATCTGTCAGTATCTGCAGAATATCCTCATGGTGCGCATCTCCATGCGCATCACCGCCCGGATCCGCATGGACCTCTTTGACAAGATGGAGGATATCCGCCTCCAATACTATGACACCCACAACAGCGGCGACCTGATGAGCCGCCTCACCAACGACGTGGACAATATCGGCAACACCCTCAGCCAGAGCGTAACCCAGCTCTTCTCCGGGGCCATTACGGTGATCAGCGTGCTGGTTGCCATGATCCTTCTCAACGGCTGGCTCACCCTGATCGCCATGGTGACCATCCCGCTGACCCTCTTGGGCAGCCGTTCGGTGATGCGGATCTCCCGCAGGGCCTTTAGCCAGCGGCAGAAGGATCTGGGCGAGGTCAATGGCTATGTGGAAGAGTTTATCTCCGGACAGAAGACCATCAAGATCTTCAACCGGGAGGCCTATGTCCAGGAGGGCTTTGACCAGCTCAACGAGGAGCTGCGCAGGAGCGGCACCAAGGCGGAGAGCGTTTCCGGCATCATGGGCCCCATGATGAATGCCATTAATAATTTCACCTACCTGCTGGTGACCGTAGCCGGCAGTGTCATCATCATTTCCTCCGGCGGTGCTTCGCTTACCGCCGGCAACGTCTTTGCCTTCCTCACCTACATGAAGAACTTTGGCCGTCCCCTCAATGAGGCCGCCAACCTGATGAACTCCATCCTGTCGGCGCTGGCCGGCGCCGAGCGCGTCTTCGCCGTGATGGACGAGACCAAGGAGGAGGATGCCCCCGGCGCCCTGGAGCTGCAGGATATCCGCGGGGACATTGCCTTTGAGAACGTGACCTTCAGTTACGAGGAGGGCAAGCCGGTGATGAAGGGCGTCAGCCTCACGGCCTATCCCGGCGAGCAGGTGGCCATTGTCGGCCCCACCGGCGCGGGAAAGACCACCATCATCAGCCTGCTTACCCGGTTTTACGACATCGACAGCGGTCGGATTACCATCGACGGCTACGACCTGCGGGACTTGAAGCGGGACAGCGTGCGCCGCCATGTGGGTATGGTGCTCCAGGATACCTTCCTCTTCGCCGAGACCGTGCGGGAGAATATCCGCTACGGACGTCCCGACGCCACCGACGAGGAGGTGGAGGCCGCCGCCAAAATGGCCAACGCCCACTCCTTCATCATCCACATGCCCCAGGGATATGACACCATCCTGGGCGACAACGCCGGCGAGCTCTCCCAGGGCCAGCGCCAGCTCCTCTCCATCGCCCGGGTGATCCTCTTCAATCCCAGCGTGCTGATCCTGGACGAGGCCACCAGCTCCATCGATACCCGGACCGAGCTCAAGATCCAGGAGGCCATGCTCAAGCTCATGGAAGGGCGCACCAGCTTCATTATTGCCCACCGGCTCTCCACCATCAAGAACGCCGACAAGATCCTGGTCATCAACAAGGGCGAGGTGGTGGAGCAGGGTACCCACCAGGAGCTGCTGGACCGGGACGGCTTCTATGCCGGACTGTACAACAGCCAGTTCAAGACCGGTATGGCGCTCTAGCGGCGGTCCCCTCCGGCCCAAAGCCCGCTTGTTCCCCCAAAAGGCAAACAAAGGCCTTCGCGCACCCCCAATCCAGATGCGCGAAGGCCTTTTGACTGTCCCAACAGGGCCACGCTACGGCTTCCAAAGTACGGCCCGGCCCGCCTTCAGCGAGGCCTTGGCGTCCAGCAGGCGCTGGTTCCGGGAGCCGTAATACGTTAGCTCCAGGGATCTTTCCGCCAGGATAAAGGGACCGTCCACCAGCACGTCGGCCAGGCCGATCAGCTCCAGCGCTCCGGGCGGCGGATCCCGCAGGATATCCTCTAGGACGTAGCCGGTATAAATCCATAGGTTCAGCCCCATAGCGGGCAGCGCGCGGGCAATGGGCAGCAGCGCCTCCGCCTGGCAGAGCGGCTCGCCTCCGGTGAAGGTAACACCGTCCAGAAGGGGATTGCGCCCGATCTGCGCCAAAATCTCCGAGGCGTCCGCCTCCTTCCCTCCGGCAAAGTCATGGGAGGTGGGATTGTGGCAGCCGGGGCAGTGATGGGGGCAGCCCTGGACAAACAGGCTGAACCGGATACCCGGGCCATCGACAATGGAATCATTGACGGTTCCAGCGATTCGCAGCATGGAAGCCCTCCTTTCTTCCAACCCATTATACTCCGAACCGGCCCCGATGGCTATAGAATTCTTTTCGGGGACATGCTACAATGAGAAAAAGCAAAGGAGGCTTCTGCCATGGCGGAGGATTTTATCAACCAAGTCAAGCAAGCCATTTCCCAGGGGGTATCCACCCTGAGCCAGGGGGTGTCCGAGCTGAACAGCACCGTTGCCGGACGCCTCGAGATGACCAAGCTCCAGATCCAGGCCGACGCCCTCAACCGGCAGATGCTGGAGCAGATGGAAAAGCTCGGCCGCACCGTTTACGAGGGCTGGCAGGACAACGCCCTGGACGGCCCTGCGGTGCGCGCCCAATGCGAGACCCTGCGCGGGCTGGAATCCCAGAAAACAGCCCTAGAGGAGCAGATCGCCCGGCTCCGCGCCGGACGGAAGGACAAGAATCCCGATCAGCCCGTGTGTGCCGCTTGCGGCGAACCCCTGCAGCCCGGCGCCCGCTTCTGCCACGCCTGCGGGAAGGAAGTCGAGAGGACGTAAATGGCCTCCTGGAACCCATGGCACGGCTGCCGCAAGGTTAGCCCGGGCTGCGCCCATTGTTATGTCTACCGCATCGACGCGGCGCATGGGCGTTCCGCCGACCGGGTGGTGCGCACCGGAGACTTTCGCCTGCCCCTGCGCAGGAACCGGCAGGGAGATTACCGGATTCCCGCCGGGGAGACGGTCTATACCTGCTTTACCTCCGACTTCCTGCTCCCTGAAGCCGATCCCTGGCGGCCGGAAGCCTGGCGCATGATTCGGGAGAGGATGGATCTCTCCTTCTTTTTCATTACCAAGCGCATCGAACGGCTGGAGGCATGCCTCCCCCCCGATTGGGGCCCAGGCTATCCCCACGTGACCATCGGCTGCACGGTGGAAAACCAAGACCGGGCGGACTTCCGGCTGCCCATATTCCGGGCCGCGCCGGTGCGGCGGAAGGTCATCGTCTGCGAACCGCTGCTGGAGGCGGTACACCTGGAAGCCTATCTGGGAGACTGGGTGCGGGAGGTTTCGGCCGGGGGAGAATCCGGGCCGGACGCCCGGACCTGCGACTATGCCTGGATCCTGGGGATCCGGGAGGCCTGCCGCGCGGCAGGGGTCGGCTTCCATTACCACCAGACCGGCGCCCGGCTGATCAAGGACGGCCGGCTTTACCACATTCCACGGCGCGCCCAGGGCATACAGGCCCGGCGCGCAGCCATTGACCTGGAGCCGGTATGTCCGGCCCCGGAGGAGGTTTCCTATGGACAACAGACTTTTGCAGGATTTCGTCCAGGCCGCGGATAGCCGGGGCCTGGGGCTCTTTGGCGTGGCGGTGCAGCAGGGAGGACGCTTCCTGGCCGAACACCGCTGGGTGGAGGACCGGCCCCATGTGCTGCACTCCCTCAGCAAGAGCTATACCTCTATGGCCATCGGCATGGCCCTGGATGCCGGAAAGCTGGAACTGGGGCAGAAGGTGGTTTCCTTCTTTCCCCAGGAGCTTCCCAACCCCTTGCCGCCCATGCTGGAGGACATGACGGTGCGGGACTTGCTCATCATGGCCCCCGGCCACGATACGCCTCTGATGATGAGCCATCAGCGCGGGCGCATCGACCAGCCCAACTGGGTACGCTACTATCTCGCCCAGCCCCTGGACCGGGAACCCGGACAGCGCTTCGTCTACGACAGCGCCTGCACCTATATGCTTTCCGCCATCTTCCAGACGGTGATGGGGGAAACGGTGCTGGACTACCTCACCCCCCGGCTCTTTGCGCCCATGGGGATTGCGCGGCCCTACTGGCAGACCTGCCCCCGGGGAATCACCCTGGGCTGCGCCGGCCTCTATCTGCGCACCCGGGAGATCCTGCCTCTGGGAACCCTCTGCCTCGGCGAAGGGAAGCTGGACGGACGGCAGATCGTCCCCGCCTGGTACGTCCGGGAGGCTACCTCCAAGCAAATCGAGAACGGCGGCGTCAAGGACGGCGGCAGCGGATACGGCTACCAGTTCTGGATGAACCACCACACCGGGTACCGGGGCGACGGCGCGTATGGCCAGCTGTGCATCGTACTGCCCGAAAGGGAGGCCGTCATCGCCATCAATGCCGACCATGAGAATATCCAGGAGATCCTGGACACCGTCTGGGAGTGCCTGGAACCCCGGCTCTAGCGGCGGAACGGAGTTCCCTGCAGGAAGGGAAGCGCGGAGGGGGACCCATCCGTCAAAGGGAAGGCTGAATTCATTTTTGAGGCGTTCCCTTAGGCTGGCCCAAAGATCATACACCACAGGAATCCGGCTCCAAAGTCTCGGCCCGTCTTTTTATAAAAGGCAGAGGCCAAGGGGTAGAGATTCTGGCGTTGGAGACAGGGGAAGAAACGATCTGTCCCTTCGCCGGGAGCTTCCCGCGCATAAGCTGTTCTTTTCCGTACAGTGCATTTGCCCAGAGATTTTCCGACAATCGAAGGCGGCAGGAAGCGATCCCCAAAGGGACCGTTTCCTGCCGCCGGGCGTTAGGCAGATGCTCCGTCAGCCGTCGCGGAGGCTGTGCTTATAAGGGCAGTTCTGCCAGGAATCCCAGGTGGCGCCGCGACGCTCCTCAAAGCCCCGGATCTCGGTATCCAGAAGAGGCACCTGGGCGGGATAAAGACCGGGGCCGCCGTTGTCATAGACGGCATTCCCCGCCGGCAGCATGGCCGGAAAGGAGAATAAGGAGGCGCGACCCCCGCAGTAGCCGCCCCGGTTGGCGCGGCATTCCTCCACCGGGCAGTAGATGCCCGAGACGTTGCTCACAGCAGGCGCTCCTCGTAGTCGGCGCACATGCTCTGGTCGTCGGTCTTCCCATCACGGCTGCCGGGGCACTGGCACACCCGGATCTCCTCCAGGTCGCAGCCGCAGCCGCTGCTCACGTGGTGGGCGCAGTTATGTACGGTACAGGTTACCTTGGTCTGGCATTGGTTTCGATGCATGATGATAATCCTCCTTGTGTTCTTGGGTTCCAAGGCTAGTGTGCATCGGCGCCGCCGGATCATACCTGGGCATTCCCGCACGTCTCGCCATAAAAAACCAAGCGCTCTTTTTTTGCCGGAGGAATTATCAGCGTATTATGGTGTAGCCTAAAGCATAGGGGTGGCGTATCCCGCGCCCCAGAGCAATGTCGGATGGCCGGGTTTTTCGGATCGCCGGCGGCTTTGCGCAAACGCTAATCCCGGCGGCGTCCGCCGGCCAGTATAAACAGCCGGAGCAGCTGGACCAGCGAGACAGCCAGCGCCGCCACATAGGTCATGGCTGCGGCGCTAAGCACCTTCTTTGCCTGGGGAATCTCTTCCCTCTCCATGTAGCCCCCTTCTTCCAGAAGGTCCAACGCCCGGCGGCTGGCATTGAATTCCACCGGAAGGGTTACCAGCTGGAAAAGCGTGGCAAAGCCAAAGAGGGCCACCGACAGCATGGCCACGCGGGGCATGGAAAGCAGCACCCCCAGGATCAGCACAGGAATGGCCAGGCTGGAACCTAAATTGGCCACCGGTACCAGTGCGCCGCGCCAGCGGATGGGAGCATAGGCATCCCGGTACTGCAGGGCATGGCCTACCTCGTGGGCGGCAATCCCCAAGGCGGCCACCGAGCTAGATTCATAGACGCCTTGACTCAACGCCAGGGTCTGGTTCCGGGGGTCATAGTGGTCGGTAAGGGAGCCGCCGGTGGGACGGACGGTTACCTCCTGCAGGCCGTTCTCGTCGAGGATTCTGCGAGCCATGGCACTGGCGATCCATCCCCGGCGGGAAGCCACCTGGGCGAACTTTCGGTAGGCGCCATGCACGCGAGCTTGGGCCCAGAGCGTCAAAATCACGCAGGGAATCAGCAGCAGATAGGTGGGATCCCAAAAATAGTAAAAAGGCATGGTAACTCTCCTCATGGGTATTGCGGAGGACTTCCGCCAGCTTTAGTATACATCCTCCTGGGCCAGGCATACAATAGAAAGCTTGCTATCCGGTGGAAAACTGCCTTGAGTATAAGCTTTTGCAGAAAATGCAAGGGAGGTTTCTTTCGGGGGAGGGAAACCTTTTGAGAAAGGTTTCCCTCCCCCGGGCCCCCCACCTTTCTAAAACTTTTAGGGGGAAGGATGGGAAGAGTAGAAGGGGAACGACTGAAATCTGAATGCAGCCGTTCCCTTGCATTTCCAAGCAATCCCTTCCCCTAAGGTTTTTGGGAGCAGGAGGCCCGGGGTTCGAGCCGCACTTCCCCCAAACCCCGGAAAGCTCTGGGACGCTAAGGCCGACGGAGTTTTACCCCTCGCCGGAAACTGGTCAAAAAGCGGCGCTGACCCCATATTTGACCACAATCAGAAAAACTTTATAACCGGGTGTAGCGCAGTTGGTAGCGCGCTTGCTTTGGGAGCAGGAGGCCCGGGAGTTCGAGTCTCCCCACTCGGACCAAAAATCGCCTCAAAACATCGGTTTTGAGGCGATTTTCATAACTTTTTTAACAATAATTTGCTGGGCGTTCTGCATAAATAAGGCCTCAAATGTGGTCAATACACTTTTTCGGATTTGTTTTGAATTTTCGTTGTAGACATAGTTTTTGGTCCGCCTCCGCCACGATTCGTTCTGAAAAGAGGCAAAGACAAACTGCACAATTTTTGAAATATGGGGGCATGACCACCTATTCACGATCAGTTCACGCGGCCGCAACCTTATCTTTGAATCTTGCGTCGCAAAATCTGATAGGCTTGGCTGCACTTTCCCGGCCTTGTCCCTCTCGGTGAGGCCGTGTATAATGGCAGTGGAAAACAGTGAAATAAACGAGTAAGGAGCAGCGTCATGCGGATCCTCATGCTGGGCAACAGCTTTACATTCACCAACCATATGCCCCAGATGCTGGCTGACCTGACCGGGGCGGATGTGGTCCATCACACCCGGGGCGGGGCGCGGCTGTCAGAACAGCTGAACCCCAGCACCAAACTGGGCGGACAGACCCAGGCGGCGCTCCAAAAGGAGAGGTGGGACTATGTGGTGCTCCAGGAGATGAGCCACGGCCCCATCACCGCCCCCAAGAGCTTCTTCTCCAGCGTGGAGCGGCTCTGTGGGCAGATCCGGGCAAACGGAGCGGTGCCCATTCTGTTCGCAACTTGGGCCTACCAGAAAGACGGAGCCAAGCTGATGGCCAAGTGCTGGGATTACGACGAGATGGCCCAAAAGCTGTCTGAGGCCTACCACAGGGCGGCACGAGAAAATAACGCCTTGATTGCTGACGTGGGCCAGCAGTTTTACGAGTTGTCCAATACCCAGGCCCTCTATGCCGCCGACGGCGTCCACCCCAGCGAGTTGGGCTCTCATATTGCGGCGGAGACCATTGTGGCAGTGATTCAAAAGGATCAGGAGGGCACACGATGACAGCAGAGACAAAACCCCGCCGCAAAAAGTGGAAGATCGCCGGCGGCATTTTGCTGACGGTCCTGGTTCTGCTGGCGGGCGGCTTTTTCTGGTATGTGTCCGACTACTACCGGGCGGAGGATGTGGCCCTGGAGGTCCTGGCCATCGGAGATCATCTGGAGGTTCGGGATAATATGACCATCCTCTCCCCATCCTATCCCACGGACACTGCGATCATCTTCTACCCCGGGGCCAAGGTGGAGGCCGCCGCCTATTTGCCTCTGCTGGACCAGCTCCGGCAGACCGGCCTCACCTGCATTCTGGTGGAGATGCCCTTCCACTTGGCTATCTTCGATGTAAACGCGGCAGAGGATGTGATGTCCCAGTTCCCGGATATTCGGCACTGGTACATTGCCGGTCACTCCATGGGCGGGGCCATGGCCTCCCAGTTCGCTTCGGAGCACCCGGACGAGGTGGACGGTTTGATTTTGCTGGGAGCCTACCTCTATGGCGACTATCCGCCTGCCGATACC
>CALWDW010000037.1 GCA_944376795.1 uncultured Christensenellaceae bacterium | reverse complement strand
TTGCGGGGAAAGGAAACCTTTTGAGAAAGGTTTCCCTCCCCCGGGCCCCCACCTTTCTAAAACTTTTAGGGGAAGGGTGGGGAGAGAGTAGAAGAGGAACGGCTGCAAGAAGAGTGCAGTCGTTCCCTTATTTCCTCTGTAGATTCTTCTCCTGGGGTTTTGGGGGAATGGGGTTTGGGGGGGGGGGCCCTTCTGCAACAGGGTCCTCTCCCCCAAGAGAACACGGAAGTACGGCGGTCTTTGCGGGGGAAGGAAACCTTTTGAGAAAGGATTCCCTCCCCCGGGCCCCCACCTTTCTAAAACTTTTAGGGAGAAAAGTTGAAAGAAGCGTAAGGGGAACGGCTGCAAGAAGAGTGCAGCCGTTCCCCTGTTTTTTGTAATTTACAAAACGCGGCGGCGTGTACGGCGCGTTTTGCCCGATGAGGGGTGGCGGCGCTTCGCGCAGCCACTGCGGGGCGCGGGGGCCGCGAAAGGCTCCCGCCTTTTGTAATCAAGGTCGCGGAAAGCCTGCTTTCCGCGATAAGCCCCCGCAGGAATCCGTGAGGATTCCGAGGAGGCGGGAATGGGGGAGGGGGCCCTTTTGCAAAAGGGTCCTCTCCCCCAAGGAAATTCCCCCAAGGAAATTCCCTCCAAGGGAATACAAAAGCACGGGATTTCTAAAAAGGGGCTGCTTTCCTGCGAAAGCAGCCCCAATGGCGAAACGGAGGGCTTTAGCGTCTCCGACGTTCCACGGTGATCACCACGTGACGGTTGGGCTCCTCGCCCTGGGACACGGTGGTGACGCCCTCGTAGTCGGTGAGGGTGGCGTGGATGATCCGGCGCTCATAGCTGTTCATAGGCTCCAGCACCACGTTGCGATGGGTGCGCAGGGCCTTGGCAGCCAGGCGGCGGGCCAGCTTTTCCAGGGTTTCCTCCCGGCGGCGGCGGTAGCCGCCTACGTCCACGCTGATGCGGCGGTATTTCTCATCGCTCTCGGCGCGGAGCTGGTTGGCGGTGAGATTGGTCAGCAGCTGGATGGCGTCCAGGGTCTCGCCCCGGTGGCCGATCAGGGCTCCCACATGCTCGCCCTCTACTTGCACCTTAAGAATATCGTCCTCCTGGGTGGCGGCGATGGCCACCTCCCCTGCACCCATGCGCTGGGCCAGGCCGGTGATGAAGGTGATGACGGCGCGGGTGGTCTCGTCGGTGGTGTCATCCACCACCGTGGGTACGAAGTCCTGGGGAACCGGCGCGGACACCGTTTCTTCATAGGAGGGCTCTTCCGCCGGAGCTTCCTCCGCTGGGGTCTCATCCGAGGCTGCCAGGGCGGTCATGCGCACCCGGGCCATACGGGTGCCGATGCCTAGGAAACCCTTGCTGCCGGTATCCAGCACCTCGGTAGTTACCTGATCCTGGGAAAGCCCCAGTTGCAGCAGACCGCTTTCAATGGCGTCGGCTACGGTTTTTCCGATACATTCGATGGTTTTCATTTTGCTAATTCCCCCTGCTCGACGGCTTTTGCCTTGTCCTTGCGCTTGAGAATGTAGTCTGCCAGAAGCTGGCTGAGCATGGAACCCACGTTGCTGGCCGTCCAATACAGGGAGAAGGCCGCGCTGGAGGTCCAGCAGAAGAAGATACTCATGATGGGGAAGAGGTACTTCATCATCTTCTGGGTGCCGGTCTGCTTGGCGTTGGGATCGGGCGGCGGGTTGTTCTTGCTCATGAGCCAGCTCTGCAGCAGCGAAGTGCCGCCGGCCAATATGGGCAGGATGGCCCAGCCGTTGCGGAAGCCCTCAAATTGGGCGATGATGGGGGCCATTACCGTGTCGTAATCGGTGACATTGGCGAAGGCGGGAAAGCTCTGCACCATGTTAAAGGCTGGGATCACCGTGGCGGTAAAGGTATCCGGCTGCCAAAGATTGTGAATCCAGTACCAGCTGGTGGGCGTCACGTTGGCGCCGCCGAGGGCCAGCGCTTGGCTGTATAGCTCATAGGTCTGCTGCTCGGAAATGGTGCGGATGGCCGCGAAGAAGGCGAAAAAGATGGGCAGCTGGATCAGCAGGGGCAGGCAGCCCGCCAAGGGATTGACCTTGGCCTCCCGGTAGAGCTCCATGGTTTTCTGGTTCAGCTTATCCTTGTCGTTGGCATACTTCTTATTCAGGGCGGCAACCTTGGGATTGAGGTCGGTCTGGCGCTTCATGGCGCGCTTTTGGTAGAAGTCCAGTGGGAAAATCAGCGCGCGGAACAGCAGCGTGAACACCACGATCGACCAGCCGTAGTCCCCCACGAACTGATAGATCCACGTCAGCAGCGAGAGGAACATCTGGGTGAGTGCGCTCAATGGGCATATCCTCCTTTGCGCGGCGGGGCCGCGTCAATCGTCATCGTCCAAGGGGGGACGGGGGGCAGGCGCGGCCTTCCGGGTACGGGAGGCGCGTCGGGAGGGCGGCAAGGTATCGGGCACGGGGTCGTAGCCGCCGGGATGAAAGGGATGGCAGCGGCAGATCCGCTTTAGGGCCAGCCATCCGCCCCGGGCCGCACCGAAGCGGCCGATGGCCTCCATGGCGTAGGCCGAACAGGTGGGCCGGTACCGGCAGCTGGGCGGCAGATGCGGGGAAATGGCCAGCTGGTAAAAGCGGATGAGCGCCAAAAGGGCCCGCTTCACTGCGGGCCGGGCCGCAGAAGCTTGGCCCGGCGCAGGAGGCCCCGCATATCCCGCCGGAGTTTATCATAGTCGGCTTCGGCCGCAGCCGGACGGGCGACAAAGATCAGCTTGCGGCCGGGAGTGACCTGTGGCAGAAGCTCCCGGAAGGCCGCTCGAAGCCGGCGCTTTACCCGGTTGCGCACCACGGCGCCCCCTACCTTTTTGCTTACAGAAAAGCCCACCCGTAAACATCCAGGCGGGCCTGACTTGACCTGCACCAGGGACAGCAGCGGTGTTGCCGCCGAACGCCCGCGGGCGTAAACGTAGCGGAACTCGCTGTTGCGCTGGAGGCGGTATGCCTTGGCTAGCATCCCCGGCCCTAGGCGGTGAGAACCTTGCGGCCGCGGGCGCGGCGGCGGGCGATGACCTTACGGCCGTTCTTGGTGGACATGCGGGCACGGAAGCCGTGCACCTTGGAGCGCTGCTTGCGCTTGGGCTGATACGTCTGAAGCATGATACTATCCCCTTTGTGAAATAATATGGGTCAAAGGTGCGTCCTGGGCAGGACTCTCCACAATCAACCACTAGACCAAACCATTATACAAATCCTGCCCGCCCCTGTCAAGGGGAAATACCTGGGCTCCCGCGAATTTTCCGCGGCGTAAGATTTGCGGATTTTCCAAAAAAACCTGTGCGGGGTGTTCCAATTCGCCGCCGGATGCTTTACAATAAGCTTGTATTACTACCGTATCAAGGAGGCAAAACCATGCTGGTATCTGCAAAGGACATGCTTCAGAAGGCCAAGGAAGGCAAGTACGCCGTCGGCCAGTTCAACATCAACAACCTGGAGTGGACCAAGGCCATCCTCCAGACCGCCCAGGAGCTCCAGTCTCCGGTGATCCTCGGCGTCTCCGAGGGCGCGGGCAAGTATATGTGCGGCTATAAGACCATCGTGGGCATGGTCAACGGCATGCTGGAGGAGATGGGCATCACCGTCCCCGTGGCCCTGCATCTGGACCACGGCAGCTTCGATGCCGCCAAGGCCTGCATTGCCGCAGGCTTCTCCTCGGTGATGTTCGACGGTTCTCACTACGGCATTGAGGAGAACGTGGAGAAGACCAAGGAAATCATCGCTCTGGCCGGCAGCAAGGGCATCTCCGTGGAGGCCGAGGTGGGCTCCATCGGCGGCGAAGAGGACGGCGTCATCGGCGCCGGTGAGGTGGCCGATCCCCAGGAGTGCGCCGCCATCGCTTCCCTGGGCGTGACCATGCTGGCCGCCGGCATCGGCAACATCCATGGCAAGTACCCCGCCAACTGGCAGGGCCTGAACTTCGACGCCCTGGCCAAGATCCAGGCCGCTACCCCCGGTATGCCCCTGGTGCTCCACGGCGGCACCGGCATCCCCGCCGACATGATCCGTAAGGCCATCTCCCTGGGCGTCTGCAAGATCAATGTCAACACCGAGTGCCAGCTGACCTTCGCCGCCGCTACCCGTAAGTACATCGAAGAGGGCAAGGACCTGCAGGGCAAGGGCTTCGATCCCCGCAAGCTGCTGGCTCCCGGCACCCAGGCCATCAAGGATACCGTCAAGGAGAAGATGGAGCTCTTTGGCTCGGTAGGTAAGGCGTAAGCAAGTCCACCCCTTTCCTGAGGAGGCGGAGAGGCCTCCTGCCAATACCTGGACGGCCCCCGCTTTTCGGACACAGAAAGCGGGGGCTTTCTTCGGAAGAGAGTTCTGCGGGGGAGGCGGCTTTCTGCGGGGGAGGGAAACCTTTTGCAAAAGGTTTCCCTCCCCCGGACCCCCACCCTTCTAAAACTTTGAATGGGAGGGTGGGGAGAGTAGAAGGGGAACGGCTGCAAGACGAACGCAGCCGTTCCCCTATTTTTTGTAATGGAGAGGATCAAAGGCGAAGCCGCCCCAAGGTTTTCGCCCGCCTTTTGCAAAAGGCGGCGGGGGCGAGGGGCAGCGCCCCCGTCGTCCTCCGCAGAGGACGAAATCCTCCTGCCTCCCAAAGCGCAGGAGGGGCGTCCAGCGTCCCTTGGGGCGCTGGACGGCGGGGAACCCTCGCCGGGGGTTCCCCGGACGTGGGGAGCTTGTGGAGGCGGCTTTCTGCGGGGGAGGGAAACCTTTTGCAAAAGGTTTCCCTCCCCCGGACCCCCACCCTTCTAAATCTTTGAATGGGAGGGTGGGGAGAGAATAGAAGGAGAACGACTG
>CALWDW010000036.1 GCA_944376795.1 uncultured Christensenellaceae bacterium | reverse complement strand
CAGACCCTGTCTGGCGGCTTGAGTCAGTGCGCCTTTGCGGACAATAATTCAGAGGTTATTCACAGTTTTTATTTGGCACCCACTGTATAATGCGGTTTTTGGCATTTATGCGGTGTTGCCTTAAAATTTAATTGTTCCCCTATGCAATAAAACGCGGCCTGTGCGCATTGATAGGGTGACAGGAGAGGAGAGCATGTTGTATTCCATCTGTTTGACGTCGCAAATTGAATACAGGACCCACCGGGATATGCGGCAGCTGGAGGAAGTCTTGGCAGCCATTGCCCATGGCGATAAAGAGGCGCTCCAGCATCTGTATCAAAGTACCCGGACAGCGGTCTATGGCTTTGCTCTCTCTATCCTTAAGAATAGGCACGATGCAGAGGACATCCTTCAGGAGGTATATATACGTATCTTTCACAGTTCGGATTCTTATCGGCCTGAAGGAAAACCTATGGCATGGATTTTTGCCATCACGCGAAATCTTGCCCTCATGCGGCTGCGGGAAGGCCGCCGCTATGGAGAGCTTCCAGAGGAAGCGTGGGCGCAGATCCCTGCCAAGGATTCCGGGCTTTCTACCGAGGATCGGATGGTGCTGGATGCCGCCATGCAGGGCTTGACCGATGAGGAGCGGCAGATTGTTATGCTGCATGCCCTGACCGGTATGAAGCATCGGGAGATCGCAGAGGTCATGGAATTGGCGCTTCCCACTGTTCTGTCGAAATACCATCGTGCCATCAAAAAAATGCGACACATGCTGACGGAGGGTTTGTAAGATGAGAAACAGGGAGATCGAGGACCGGCTCAGACGAGCCGTTGCACAGTCTGTTCCTGATGTTCTTGAGGGCATCCTCTCCGGGTGCGAGCAGAAGGGAAAGGTTATACCGATGCAAACTCGAAATCGAAAAGTAAATCGTTGGATCGCCATTGCCAGTGCAGCTGCCGCGGTGCTTGTCTTGATGGTGGGAGGCCTCTACGGTTGGCGGCAGTACAGTCTTTACTATGCGGTAGACTCCATCATTGGACTGGATGTCAATCCGGGAATTGAGCTGAAGGTCAGCGAGACGGAACGCATATTGGAAACCCGTGCCATCAATGATGATGCCGTGGGAATCCTGGATAATATGGAGCTCAAGGGAACGACACTGGATGTAGCGGTGAATGCCATCATTGGTTCCATGCTGAAGAACGGTTACCTTGGCGACTTGTCCAACTCGATCTTGGTTACTGTGGAAAACCAGGACGAGGCCCGGGGACAAGAGCTTCAGCAGCGTCTTGTCAATGAAATCCAGGGGATTCTCTCTTCGAATGCCTTGGAAGGCTCTATCCTCAGCCAAACCCTGCAGGAAGACGCCGAATTGCAGGCGCTCTCTGAAACCTATGGCATCTCCATGGGGAAGGCTTCGCTGATCCAAAGTATCCTGCAGCAGGATACGCTCCACACCGTGGAGGATTTGGTTGGGCTGACCATTCATGAGCTGAATCTGTTGTCATCTTCCAATGGGGTGCAACTTTCTGGGATAACAGCCTCGGGCGTGCCCAGTGATGACGCCTATATTGGCGAGGATCGTGCCCTCCAGGCAGCGTTGACCCACGCGGGGCTTACTTCAGAGCAGATCCAGCTGCGCAAAATAAAGCTGGACTGGGATGATGGCCGTGCCGAGTATGAGGTGGAGTTCATCGCCGGTACTACAAAATACGATTATGACATTGATGCCTTCAGCGGCCAGGTGATCTCCTTCGATCACGAGGCGCAGCACGTACAGGCTACGCCATACGCCACGCCGGCGCCCACTTCGACAGCCGCGGCTTCCCAGACCGCTGCTCCCCAGACTGCTTCTCCCACCCCAATGACAGCAGCCACGAAGGCTCCGGCTGCAACCCAGGCGCCTGCGGCTAGCAACCTTATTGGTGAAGAAAAGGCGAAAGAAATTGCGCTGGCTCATGCCGGTGTTGCAGCGAACAGCGCGACCTTCACCAAGGTCAAACTGGATTGGGATGACGGACGACAGAAGTATGATATTGCCTTCTACAGCGGTATGTATGAATACGAGCTGGAGATCGATGCACAAACTGGGGCGGTTCGGGAGTACGACTGGGATGCGATTGACGATGATGACCGGCATCACGTGCAGAGTACGCCGAAACCCACTGCCACGCCGGCTGCCAACAGCCAGGATATCGGGCGGGATCGCGCACAGCAGATTGCCTTGGGTCATGCGGGAGTCAGCGCTTCCCAGGTAACTGGCCTGAAAGTGGAACGTGACCGTGACGATGGACGCCAGGTCTATGATGTCGAGTTCGATGTGGGCAGGACGGAATATTCCTATGAAATTGATGCTGCGTCCGGAAATATCCTTCAGTGGGAAAAGGATGTGGATGACTAAAAGGCCAAACAAGGGCGCGTTGCCCATTAACCTGTGAAATAAGCGCGGCAGGACCGCCCTCTAAAGGGCGGTCCTGCCGCTTCTTGTCTTTTGCGCTGGAATCGGAACCAGCGCCCACCGCCCTTTTTCCGCTGGCCGGCCCACATTGCCGTTTCGCAAGCCGATAGAAGATGAGCCCTGCAGTTTTAATCTATAGCGCGCAGCCTTGTCGGCCGGCTGCTTGCGGCGGCACATCTTCCCCAAAACTCCATCCATAAAGCTTGGGTCCGACTGTATAGAAGCCGGACCTGTTTGCTTTTTGAGGGCGGCGTGACACCGGTCCAGGGCGTTCTAACTACAGTTGATTGTGAAATTGCTTCATGGCCTGGAGAAAGATATGCCGGTCATTGGCAAAGGTCAGCTGGGAGGCGGCCTCCTCGGGGCGCAGCCAGCGATAATCGGTATGTTCGCAAGAGAGGCGAACCTCCATAGAGTGGCAGTATGCCAAGAAGAAGACTAACTCCTTTTGAGTTCCCTCCGGAAGGACGAGGGAAATAGAGCCACGGAAAGTGGGCTCAAAGGAAACGGAAAGGCCGGTTTCTTCCAGGATTTCCCGGTACGCTGTATCCTGTTCGGACTCACCCTCCTCCATGTGCCCCTTAGGAAAACCCCAGTAAGCATTCTGACGGCTTCGGATTAGCAGCACGCGGGGACCGTCGGACGTCTCATACAAAAGGATGCCTCCGCATGACTTATCATAGAGGGGAAGGAGCGACGAACCATAGGTCGCTTCCTGATAATGCACTGCCGCGCGAATATCGCACGCATAAAAGATACGGCCAGGGGGCGCCACCACCCAGACATATTCCGCCTGGTGTGGACGTTCCACCCGGCCGATTATATGCCCCTCCATCTGCTGGATGGGCTCGTAGATGCCCAAGGCGTAGGCCTGCTGACCATGGAAAGGGGGTGGCTGCACGATGTGGCCAAAGTTGAGCGGCGATGCGCATCCGCAGGCAGCGCAGTGAGTTCCTATGGGTTGATCAATCTGAATACATACCTTTTCACCCAGCATGGCGAGCCTCCTTTGGGCAAGAGCCCACGGGATAGGTTTTTTTGCTTTTTTTCAGTATACCATGGCGAAGTTCTCATGGCAATTGCCGTTTTGAATCCAGGTATTTTGTACAAAGCGTGCTGGGAATCTTTAGACCGCCGCGCAGGGAATTTTGTGCTATAATGAAATTATCCTAAAACTACATAGCGAAAGGGGAGCCGAATGGAACCACTGCGACGTTTTTTTAGAAAATACGGCTGGCGCTACATTCCGGGCGTGATATTCCTTGCTCTGAGCTCGTGGATCCAGACCCTTGGGCCGATGGCGCTGGGAAACGCCATCGATCTTTTGGAGGGCGAGGACCCGCAGCTGGAAGCGGTCTTTACCCAAGCAGGTTGGATCGTTCTCATCGCACTGGGTACATTTGTTACCCGGTTTATTTGGCGTCATTACATCATTGGAAACGCGCGAAATCTGGAAGTCAGTCTTCGTGAGGACCTATTTGCGAAGCTGCAGTCACTGCCGGTTTCCTTTTTTAATGAGCACAAAACAGGAGACCTGATGGCCTACGCCATCAACGATGTAGGCGCTGTGCGAATGACCTTTGGCCCTGCGACCTCTATGATGCTTACGGGTGTTGGCGTGGGAACCTTTACCGTCCTGTCCATGGGGGTTGCCGTACCGGCCAAACTCATGATTTGGGCGCTGCTTCCGCTCCCGGTGGCCATTGCCGCCGTTTACTTCATTGGCAAACAGGTGCGGCGGCGCTTTACTCGCGTGCAGGAGCTGTTTTCCGCGATTTCCGGACGGATCCAGGAAAGCATTTCAGGCATGCGTACGCTGAAGGCCTTTGCTCGGGAAGAGGAGGAAATTGACGCTTTCGCGCCGCAAAACGAAGAGATGCAGAATGCCAATATTCAACTGGCTGATGTATCTTCTCTGCTGAATCCCATCATTCAGGTGATCTTTGGAATCAGTTTTTTGACCACCTTGGGTCTTGGCGGCAATATGGTCTATCGTGGGGAGATTTCCCTGGGAGACTTTGTGGCTTTTCACTCCTACTTGACGATGATCATGTCGCCGATTATTTCCATTGGGCGCATTATCAACCTACTGCAGCGTGGGATGGCTTCCTATAAACGGCTGAATGCGATCTTTGAGCTTCCCAGCATCCCGGACTTTGAAAGCGGGGAAATGCCTGCGCAAGACATAGACGGTGCCATACAGGTACGCAACCTGCACTTCAGCTACAGCGGCACGGGTCCGGAGGTGCTCTCGGATATAAGCTTTACGCTGGAGAAGGGAAAGGTGTTGGGAATCGTCGGCCCCATTGGCAGCGGAAAATCCACGCTGATCTCGGTGCTGACCAAGGAATACCCCGTGGAAGAAGGACAGGTTTTCTTTGGGGGAAAGGATATCCGTGCAATCCCCGCCAAAGCGCTGCGGGAAACCATTGGCATTGTGCCGCAGGACAGCTTCCTCTTTGGCTGCAGTATCGAGGAGAATATCCAATTCTACCAGCCCGGAGCCACCCACGAGGACGTGCTCCAAGCCGCGCACCTGAGCGGCCTGGACCGTGACCTGGCCCAGTTCCCCCAGGGCTGGAAGACCATTGTGGGAGAGCGGGGGAGTCATCTCTCGGGCGGGCAGAACCAGCGGGTGGCAATCGCCCGTGCCCTGATCCGTAAGCCGTCTCTTCTCATACTGGATGACTGCCTCAGCGCCGTGGATACAGGGACCGAGGCGGCAATTCTGGAGAATCTTAAAACACAGATGGAAGGGACCACCGCCATTATCATTACCCACCGGCTCAGCGCCGTTCTTTCGGCGGACGAGATTCTCTATATGGATGAGGGAAGAATCACCGAGAGAGGCACCCATGCCCAGCTGATGGAATTGGACGGCGACTATGCCAAGCTATACCGCCAGCAGAGCAATCAAGAGGGAGAGGAGGCCGGAATATGAGTACGAAGGCTGCAAAAAGAGCAAAGACTGCTTTTAAGGACCACAGCAGCGTCCGTATGGTACGGCTGCTCCTTCCCTACAAATGGCCCATGATGCTGTGCTTTATATGCGTTATACTGGCCAGCCTTACCGAGCTGATCAAGCCCTACGTCATGGAGATCCTGGTAGATGATCTGCTGGTAGCAGGGGTGGAGCCCCATGGGCTGTACTCTTTCTGGGGGCTGGGATTCATTTATTTTCTGGTTGTCGCCATTGGCGCGTTGACGGCCATGGCTCAGGTGCGGATTCTTTCCCGGGTTGTGCAGAAGGTTCTTGCCTCTCTTCGTAAGAAGACATTTACCAAAATTATGCGCATGTCTCTGCCGGCGTTGGATCGCTACGGCAGCGGAAGATTGATTACGCGGGCAACCAACGATGTAGAGGCGCTGAACGAGTTTTACAGCGATGTGCTGGTCAATCTTTTTCGGGATGTCTTTATGCTGGTGGGCATTGTCATCATTATGCTCTCTATGGATGCGAAACTGGCGCTGGTGGGGTTCTCCGCCGTTCCGCTAATTCTGCTGGTTACGCTGCTTGTCAAGAAGAGGCTGCGCCGGAATTTCCAGGAGATGAAGGCTCTCATTGCCAGAATTAACGCCTTTTTTGCGGAAAACATCGCAGGAAACCGAGTTATTGCGTTGTTTAATCGCCAAATCAATAAGCTGAAGGAATTCCGGGCACTGAACCAGGCGTATTTCCGGACGACGATGATCCAGGTTACTATGAACTCCATCATGCGGCCCATCATGGAGGTCATCAATTCGCTGGCTATTGCACTTCTGGTTGTCTATGGTTTTTATGGAGTTACGGGAGACTGGCTCAAGGTCGGCGTGCTCTATGCCTTTACCACCTATATCAAGCAGTTTTTTGAGCCGATCAATGACTTGGCGGATAAATATAATACCGTGCAATCCGCCCTGGTGTCTGCCGACCGGATTTATGAGATCCTGGATCAGGAAGATATGACCGAGGACATCATGCGGGGCAGCCATACGGGGCATGTGAAGGGATCCATTACCTTTGACCACGTTTGGTTCGCGTACCAAGGCGAGGATTGGGTGCTGCGCGATGTCAGCTTTACCATCCAGCCCGGCCAGAAGGCTGCTTTTGTGGGCGCAACAGGCGCAGGGAAAACGACCATCATCAGCCTGATATCCAAGTTTTATACACCGCAGAAGGGCCGGATCTTCGTGGATGGGGTGCCTCTGGAAGAGTGGAGGACCTTGGATTTGCGCAGAGAGGTTTCGGTGGTGCTGCAGGATGTGTTCCTGTTTTCCGGGTCATTGGCTGACAATATCCGCATCCATGCCCCTTTGACAGAGCAGCAGATCCAAGAGGCGTTGGAGCTCTCCATGGCCGATGCGTTTGTTTCGGCGCTTCCCCAGGGAATGCATACCGAACTCTCAGAGCGAGGCAGTACGCTTTCTACTGGGCAGCGCCAGCTTCTCTGTTTTGCCCGGGCCATTGCCCACGATCCTGCCATTTTGGTTCTGGACGAAGCCACGGCCCATATCGATACGCAGACGGAGAAACTGATCCAAACCTCCATCCTGCGCATAGCGGAGAAGCGGACGGCAATATTTATCGCTCATCGTCTCTCTACCATCCGTAATTGTGACACCATCTATGTCATGCAGCGGGGAGAGATCATTGAGTCGGGAACCCACGAGGAACTGATGGAGCGGAAGGGACAGTACTATACGCTGATAAAGACCCAGCACAGCCTGGTTGGCGACTGATGCAGCCTGTCGGGGCGATAGGGGGCTTCTCCTATCGCCTTTTTTTCTGCGGTGTGCTACAATGAAAGAGACGCCAAGCCTGCGTCATGAGGATTTATGGGAAGAGGAGGGGTTCGCGTGAGGCATCTGGAGCTGGTTTGCCCTGCCGGGGGTTGGGAAGCGCTGCAGGCCGCCGTAGAGTATGGAGCGGACAGCGTGTACCTGGGGGGAATGGCCTTTGGAGCCCGTGCCGCGGCGGAAAACTTTGATGACCAAAAGCTCATTGACGCCGTTTCCTACGCGCATCGCTATGGTGTACGGATTCTGCTGACGGTAAATACACTTATTCTGGAGCAGGAGATGCCCCGGGCGCTGGCCATGATTGATGCTATCCATACGGCGGGGGCCGATGGGCTGATTGTGCAGGATCTGGGACTGGTGCGCAAGATCCGGCAGCGTTATCCCCGGGCGCCGCTGCATGCTTCAACCCAAATGGCGATTCACAATGTAGCAGGCGCACAGGCCTTGGCTAAAGAAGGTTTCCGGCGCGTTGTTTTGGCGAGAGAGTGTTCCTTGCAGGACATGCAGTCCATTGCAAAGGCGGTCCCCCTGGAATTGGAAGCCTTTTGCCATGGGGCGCTCTGCGTATGCGTCAGCGGCGCCTGCCTGATGAGCAGCGTCATCGGGGGCCGAAGCGGAAACCGCGGGCGTTGTGCCCAGCCATGCCGGCTGCCCTACACCCTGATGCAAGCTGGCGCTGCAAAGAAACAGGGCTATCTTCTCAGCCCACGGGATCTCTGTGCGCTGCCCATTTTGGAAAAGATGGCCGAAGCTGGCATTACGGCTTTCAAAATCGAGGGCCGGCTCAAGAGACCCGGGTATGTTGCGACTATGACCAAGATTTACCGGGAAGCTTTGGATAGCATTGAGCGCAGCGGAGGATATACCCCTCTTGCCGGTGATCTTCAGCGTTTGGCGGAAGTCTATGCCCGGGGTGGAAGGTTTACCACCGGATATGCGCCGGGATTGCCCAGCCATGCGTCTCTTATGTCCCATGAAACCCCTAGTTATCCAGAGCTTTCCCAGGAGGAATCCATGCCTTCGCCCTATATAAGGGAAAGGCCTCTTGCCAACGCGCATATAACCCTGCGGGTGGGAGAGCCACCCGTATTACGGATGAATTGGAACGGTCACGAGGTCGCGGCACGAGGAGACGCACCGCTGCCACGTGCGCAAAAACAGCCGGTTACCAGGGAGAGCATTCTGCGCTCTCTGTCCAAGACCGGAGATACGCCGTTTGCCTTGGGGGAGGTGCAGGGGGAGTGGGGAGATGCCTTCATTTCTGTTTCCGCGCTAAATGCTTTGCGGCGTAGCTGCCTTGCGCAATTGGAGGAATGCCTGATGAAGGATCGGACGCCGGCGTGGGCTGCCGATCCTCCGGAGAACAGAGAAACGGTCGCATTGCCGGAATTTCCTCGGGAGAAAGCGGATAGGCTTTGGGTTTGGACGCCGGATATCCGGCGGGGAGAGGCTGCTCTGCGAAGTGGTGCGGACGGGATCTATTGGGCGCCGGAGCATTGGGCGCATGGGCCGGATGATCTGACGCGCTTGGATGCTTGGCGTAAGCAGGGAAGAAAAGTTTATTTGGCTATGCCGCTGCTCCTGCGGGAAGACGACTTTGCCGTGGCAGCCCGTTTTGCCATTGAGACAAGGGAGCACTGGGATGGAATTCTGGCCCCCAATCTGGGAATGATACAGTGGGCCCAACGGGAGGGTCTCCCTGTGGTGGGCGATATCGCCCTCAATGTCACCAATCCCCAGACGAGGGACTTTTACCTGGAACAGGGATTGGAGCGGGTGACCTTGTCTCCGGAATTGAATGCTTCTCAAATACGAGACTGCAGCAAAGGACAGGAGGGACGCTGCGAGGCAGTCGTCCAGGGGCGTCTGCCGCTTATGACATTGTCGCATTGTCCGCTCCGAGCCAGTACGGAAGGAGAAGAGGAGGGCTGCCGTGCATGCTCAGGGCATCTCTTAATTCTTAGGGATCGAAAGGGAGTGGAGTTTCCTGTGCGGCGTACGCGATTGTCCCAGTGCCAGCAAACCCTGTTTAACAGCGTGCCGCTTTCCCTGGAAGCGCATTGGGGAAAGCTTCCTCCCATGGGAAACTGGCGGGTCTATCTGTTGGATGAGAGTCCGGAGGACTGCCGCCGGATCGTGGAGACCTATCGGAAGCTTTTGGACGGAGAGGACATTCCTGTTTGTGCGGAGGGGCGCCAGCAGGCAGTTACCTCCGGGCACTGGTTCCGTGGCGTGCAGTAGTAGGGAAATAAGAAAGACGCCCCCTGATTTTTGATAAAAATCTCTTGACAAAGCCGGTCAATGCGGCTATACTACTTCAGGTGAGCAGATGCGCCATTAGCTCAGCTGGATAGAGCGTTTGGCTACGGACCAAAAGGCCGGGGGTTCGAATCCCTCATGGCGCGCCATATAGGCAAAGGAAAAACCTCCGATTTTTCGGAGGTTTTTCTTTTTTGGTTTGCGATAACGCTTCTACGTGGATATTGGAATATACCCCTAAAGTACCCCAATCTGGCACGGGACTTTTTGTCCGCTATGGCGCTTTGGGGATATTGAGCACTGCGGAGATGATATCCGCCCCTTTCTTTTTATCTTCTTGATAAATATCCTGGTAGATTTCTCGGGTGATCCGGGTGGAGCTGTGGCCAAGAATGCGGCTGATGGTGGTATCATCAAGCTGCCGCGACCGGATCAACGCCGTGGCAAACATATGACGGACGTCATGCAGCCGGCAGTGTGGATGGCCGGATGCCACCAATGCGTCCTGGAAACGGTCGGTGACGCCATCCGGATCTAAATACCTGCCAAAGCGGTTGGTGAAGACGAGATCCTCATCGGCCCACAGCGGTCCCATGCGCATACGAAGCGCTGCCTGCTTCCGGCGATGCTCCCGTAGGGCATGCACTGCCTCTGGTGGGAGATTGATCACTCTATAAGCGTTGGAGGTTTTTAATGGATCAGTATCAACAACTTGCCAGCCGCCGTTTCGGCTTCGGACGAGCTGACGTTGGATTATAATCGTTGCGGCCTCTAGATCTACACAGTCCCATTTGAGCCCTAGAACCTCGCCTCTTCGGGCACCAGTGGAGCAGAGCAGCACATAGATCGGATAGTCGGGCGTGGCCATAACCCGGATCCAAAATGCCTCCAGCAGTTCGGGCCGTATCGCCTGGAGCTTCGGCTTGATCTTGGGAGGTAATGTACACCCCGCCATGGGATTGCTCTGTATAAGCCGGTTATCGACGGCCTTGGCGAAGAACATGGACACCATCATGCAGATATTCCGTGCGGTCTTGGAGGAAATCGGAGGCTTGACCCCGTGATCGTCAGGGATCCCTCTGGTGCCCGGAGTTTCGCGCAGCGCCGTGATGTACTCCTGGCAGTGGATGGGGAGGATGTCTCCCAGACGCATGCCCCCGATCCGCGCAGGGTTTACATGATTGGCCAAGAAGCTGCGGTACTGCCGGTAGGTGCTGTCCGCCAGCTCGTTCCCGTAGCTATCCAATACTTCGGCCCCCCAGTCCCGCAGGAGCGTCTTGGAAGTCGAAACAATCTCGCCGGTCAGCAGCGCGGCCTGTACCTGCTTTAGGTAGTCGCGTGCCTCCTGCCGCGTGTGGAAGTAGCGGCTGGGGCGGTCGGGTTTGCCGTCTGGCCGAGTGCCCATCGTAACCCGCACTTCGTAAGTGCCATTAGGCCGCCGACGGATGGATCCCTTCCCTTGTCCGCGTTTGCGTTTTGTTGGTGGCATTTTGCATCCTTTCTTGCCCAGGACGTTACGCTGTGATAAAATAAGCATAGCAATGCCCGGGACTTGTCGGTTCGTGGGTTTGCGTCTCCCCGCTCAGTGTTGCAGCACTGAGCGGGGATTCTTTTTTGTTGATTCTGATCCACTGCTCCCGCTGGAGGATCGACGGCTACCTACAGCTTCTTTCGGAGCTCTACGGCTTTACCGATTATTTTAACGGGCAAGGACGCAATCTCGGCGTTGGAATAGAACATAGGCTCGTGGTTTGTCGTATTAATAGGGATTAACATAAGCCCTTCGGGGCGTTTTTTAATTTTTTTGACTGTGGCTTCGTTCCCATTGACTACTACCACGGCAATATCGCCTGTGTCTGCATCGTCCTGCTGTCTGACGATGATCACATCCCCTTCATCCATCAATGGCGTCATGCTATCCCCGCGCACCTGGAGGGCGAAGTGCTCACCCTGGATGGCCATGTTTGGAGATATTTCTTCGTAGTCTAGGATATCTTGTACGGCATCGGTGGGGATGCCGGCTTGTATACGGCCTAGGACTGGTATCCACTTGCTTCCGGGGACAGAGGGGGCACCAGGCGAAGGTTCCTCTTTCCCTGATATACCCATAAGTTCGGCTGGTGAGACTCCTAGCACTTCAGAGAGAGCTAAGATTTTTGACTCCGTTAAATCCACTCTGCCAGCTTCAACTTTGGCTATGGATGATCTATCTGTGTATCCAACCCGTCGAGCTAGTTCTTCCTGGGATAGACCTGCTTCCAATCGCAGTCTTTTGATTATTTGGTGTGTTTCCATACCCATCACCTCGTAACTGACTATATCATTCCCGTGATTGCATGTCAACAAATTTTCAGATATATCAAAAAATACGTTGACAATAATTCACTACGGCGCTATGATAGGGGTGTGAATTAAAATCACTAAGGAGGGAATAAAATGAATCGAAGAGAACTCCGGGCTGAGATAGCTAGGGTAGGCATCACGAATCGGTGCTTAGCACGGGAACTTGGTGTATCTGAACAGGCTCTTTATCACAAACTTGGTGGTCGTACTGAGTTCAAAGAGTCGGAGATCAAGAAGATCATCGCTCTGCTTGACCTCAGTCCACGGCGAGTTAATGAAATTTTTTTGACATGATGCGTGATTTTAAATCACGGACAAGGGAGACAACCATATGAAACAAATGATCCGGTTAGGGCACGGCCCATACCTTGGAATCGTGGCCGCCATGAGGACGCAGCGGCTAAAGTATTACGACGTAGCCCCGCATCTTGGTATCACCAGTTCCACATTTGGCCGGAAGATCAACGGGATTGATGGTGCTGACTTCACCATCCAGGAGGGGATCAAGCTCGCGGAGGTCCTTGGTAAACCCCAGAGCTTCCTGTTCTACCAGATCCCCGAGGACATGGGAGAGGAGGACACCCCATGATCAACTATGAGACCCTGGCCCAGGCGGCTATCAGCATGACCGTGCTGGTCGTGGCGATGATCGCCATCATTACCACTGCCGTGGTGATTGGATACAAGATGATGGAGATCGCGGAGCGCGAGTACAACCGGGCCCGGCTGCGGGCCCATGGACGGAGGATGCGATGATCGATCTAGCAGCCATCGTTAGGCACATGGTGGCCCAGGGGATGAGCGACGTGCAGATAGCGGCCATCATCCGCTCAGACCCGGCTGCGATAAGGGCCTATAGGCGCAAACTTAGCGGACAAGCGCCGCCATACGTGTCGCCGCGGTTAGCCACTGCCAGAAGGATTGCCGTGCGGTACCCACACGGAGAAAGTGAGGACATGCTATGACCATCACCCCAACCCCGGAGACCTTGGCCGGCCAGCCGTTATCCGTGCTGGTGCAGATGGGCAGGGAGACAGTGGACGAAGTAAATCACTACTATGGGGCCGTACAGCGACTATACCTTACATCAGACTATTATAGTCTGCAACAGGCGGTGCGCGCGCTGGACGTCCTGGGCCACGTGGCGGAGCGTCTCGGCTTCGCCACGTATGATACCTATATGGATCTGGTACATGACGACAAACCCTGCAGTGCTGGAGAGAACGAGGAGGAATAACCATGTTTGAAATCAACGTAACCGTCAACGCCCCAGAACTCGCCGAGGCGCTGAACAATCTCGCTGCCGCGCTGAAAGGCGTAAAGCTCGAACCCGCAGCCAGCAAGACAGGCAAAGCGGACAAGCCCGCACCCGTTCCCCCTGCGGACTATATGCCGCCTGCTGATACCGCACCGGCTCCCGCCACACCCGCACCCGCAGTAACCCCGGCGCCGGCTCCTGCACCCGTCCAGGCTCCCGTAACACCCGCCCCTGCGCCCGCGCCTGTTCCTGTGGCGCCCGCTCCCACCTACAACCGCGATCAGATTATGACGGCGGGCGCCGCGCTGATTGACGCGGGCAAGATCAACGAGCTTATGGGGCTGCTCAATTCCTTTGGCGTTCAGGCTGTGACCCAGCTCAAGCAGGATCAGCTGGGCGCATTCGCAACAGAACTGCGCAAGCTGGGCGCCCAGATTTAAGAGAGGAGGACACCCGATGCCGG
>CALWDW010000035.1 GCA_944376795.1 uncultured Christensenellaceae bacterium | reverse complement strand
TAGGGAACGGCTGTACGCTTCTTGCAGTCGTTCTCTTATGTCTTTCCAGGTGCTTTTTCGGAAAGTTTTCGCGGGGAAGGGGTTTGGGGGAGGGCGCCTTTTTCAAAAGGCGGCCCTCCCCCAAGAGGACACGCACGTATGAGGGCGCGGGGGCCGCGAAAGGCCCCCGCTTTTTGCAATCAAGGTCGCGGAAAGCCTGCTTTCCGCGATGAGCCCCCGCAGGATTCCGTCAGGATTCCGAGGAGGCGGGATTTTTTGGGGGAGGGGGCCCTTTCGCAAAAGGGCCCTCTCCCCCAAGAGGCAAAAGAGTCAACTACATAGCCTCAGGAGCCTCCACGCCCAGCAGATAGAGGGCGTTGCGGAGCACCTGGCGCACGGCATCGGTGAGGGCCAGACGCGCCGCGGTAACGGCGGGATCCTCCACCAGGATACGATTGTCCAGGTAGAAGCGGTTAAAGGCCTGTGCCAGCGCCACGCTCAGCCGGGTAATCAGGAAGGGTTCGCCCCGGTGGCAGGCATCGGTCACCGTCTCGGGGAAGGAGGCAATGAGCTTGGCCACCGCCAGGCTGGACTCGTCATCCAGGAGGCTGTAATCCACTTCGCCGGCCGGTGCGCCGCCGCCCTTGCGCAGCAGGGAGCAGCAGCGGGCATGGCAGTATTGGACGTAGGGAGCGGTCTCTCCGTCGAAGTTCAGCGCCCGGTCCCACCAGAAGTCGATATCCTTAATCCGGCTGTTAAACAGGGTGGTAAACACCACCGAACCGATGCCCACCTGCCGGGCCACCTGCTCCTTGTTGGGGAGGTCGGGGTTTTTCTCCTGAATGATGGCGGCAGCCTTCTCCACGGCGCGGGCCAGCAGGTCGTCCAGGTAGACCACATGGCCCTTCCGGGTGGCCAAGGTCTGCCCCTCGTAGCTGACCATGCCGTAAGAGATATGTTCCATGTCCTTGTACCAGGGATAGCCCATCAATTCGATGACCTTGAACAGCTGCCGGAAGTGGAGGTTCTGCTGGTAGGCCACCACGTAGAGGCACTTGGCGAAGTCATAGGTGTCCTTGCGGTAGAGGGCGGCGGCAAGATCCCGGGTGGCGTAAAGGGTCGCCCCATCCTTTTTGAGGATCAGGTAGGGGGGCATGTCCTCCCCCACATCCACCACCTTGGCGCCGTCGCTGTCCCGGAGCAGGCCCTTGGCAGTAAGCTCGTCGATGACCCGGCCCATCTTGTCGATATAGAAACTCTCCCCGGCATAGCTGTCGAAGGTGATGCCCAGCATGTCATAGACCCGCATGGCGTCCTTGAGGGTGATCTCCTTGAACCAGGTAAAGATCTCCATAGCCTCAGGATCCTGGTCCTCGATGCGCTTGAACCACGCCCGGCCCTCGTCCAGGAGGGTCTCATCCTTCTGGGCCTCCTGGTCGAAGCGGACGTAGAGCTCGGTCATGGCCTGGATGCCGCCCTCCTCGATCATCTGGCGGTTGCCCCACTTTTTGTAGGCGCAGATCATCTTGCCGAACTGGGTGCCCCAGTCTCCCAGGTGGTTGATGGAGACCACCTTGTAACCCATGGCGGTATAGATCCGAGCCAGGGCGTGGCCCAGCACCGTGGTGGACAGGTGCCCGATGTGGAAGCGCTTGGCAATGTTGATGGAAGAATAGTCAATGCACACCGTGCGGCCCTGCCCTTCCTGGGAATGGCCATAGGCTTCGCCCAGGGCACGCACCGGCGCCAGGGCGTCGCGCACCTGCTGGGCGCGGTGGAGGTAGAAATTCAGATACCCCTTGACGCTCTCCACCCGCTCCACAGCGGGGGGCAAAGTCACGCTCTCCTTGAGCATGTCGGCAATCATGGGCGGGGCTTTGCGCAGGGTCTTGGCCAGCTTGAAGCAGGGCAGGGCAAAGTCCCCCATTTCCTGGCTGGGCGGGGTCTCCAGCATGGCCGCTACCTCCGCCGCCGGCAGCTGCGCCGCCGCGGCCACGGCCTGGGCAATCTCATCACGGTAGCTCATAGGATTCTCCTTATCTTCGGGATATTCAGTGTATTTTAGCACTCTGCCGCAGGATTGTCAATCCGGGGCGTGGCGGGCCCCATTCCGCCAGGGAAGGTATAGCATTGGAAATTGACGCCATAATGGATGGTAGAAAAACCAATCCTACCTGTGTTATAGGAGTTTTTACCATGCTAGAAACCTTGCTGTACATTCTGGGAGGAAGCCTCCTGGTGCTATGCCTGATTCTGTACCTGACGCGGCGGGAAAACGCCGGCGGGACGCGGCCGCTTCCAACGGCGCCGCCGCCGCAGGAAGAGCTCATCCGCCACGCCCAGCAGGCTGCCGCGGGGCAGTCGCTGGGACGGTCCGTCCGGGACCACGGCTTTGCCCGGCGTCTGGGAAGAGCCCAAAGGATCCTGCGCCAATCCTGGACGCCTCTGGCCCGGGATGACGCCACGGCCGGCATGGATCTCCTGCGGGAATCCCGCGCCATTCTGACCCAGCGCCTGGAATCCCTGGCCCAGCGCCGGCGAACCCTGGGCCGTATCCGGCTGCCTACCCTTTTGGATGGGGAAGCCTGCCGGGTGGCCATGGTAACCGAAGACTATGTAGCCGTCACCGGCGGCGTACTGGAGGCCTCCAGCCTGGAGGCGTACCTCTCCGCCTACCAGCAACGGCTGCCACTGACCCTGGAAGAGCTGGACGTACTGCCCGACTACCTGCTGCTGGCGCTGATGGAGCGCACTGTGGAACGTGTCCAGGAGGCCGCACGCACCGCTCGAGAGTGGGAGGACGCCGATGCCGCAGCCCAACGCCTGTCCCAGGGCGCCGATCCTGCCCGCACGCTGTCCAACGTCTTAGCTGGCGCAGTACGCAGCCCGGCCTTCTGGGAACGCCTCTCCTCCCACATGATGGAGGACGGCGGAGCCGTACGGGAGATGCTGCCCCACCTGGATCAGTATCTCCTGCGGCGGGGCCTAATCCTATCCCAGCTGAATTCCTTGGAGCACCAGCGGCGCAGCGTGCATCAGATTGTCTCCTCGCATCTGCTGGACAGCCTCCGTACCCATCTGCTCTGGGGGGAACTGCTGGAATCCCTATCGGCGGTGGATGCCCGGCTGCGTCAGGATCCGGCAGGCATCTATCCACGGATGGACGCCGCCAGCCGGGGACAGTACCGGGCCTGGGTCTCCCAGCGGGCCCGGGCCTGCCACACCAGCCAAATCTATCTCACCGACCGCATTCTTACCGCCTGCCGGGATCCCCGGACCGACCCCCGATTCCGCCACGTAGGCGCCTACTTGGAACCCGACGGCCGGCGGGCCCTCTATACCCTGATGGGCCGCGGCGCGCCGCCTTCCCCGGGCCGGCGTCTGGCAGCGTACCTGGCCACGGCCGGCCTAACGGCCTTGGTCCTGGCCGCCGCCGTGCTGGCAGCGGGCGGCGCACCTGTGCTTTGGATCCCGGCAGCGGCAGGGCTGATCCCCTTGTTTGCCACGGGACAGGCCTTGGTCCAGGGGCCGTGGATGCGGACGCATCCCGCCTCCCTCCTGCCCCGTCTGGACCTTCGGGCGGGCATCCCTCCGGAGGGCCGGACGCTGGTGGTCATTCCCGCGCTGCTCACCCAGCCCCAGCGGGGGGTGGAGCTGCTGCGCCAGTTGGAAGATTTTCACCTGGCGCACCGGGAAAAGGAGGTCTTTTACCTGCTTCTGGCCGACTTCGCATCGGCCCCGGAGCCGGTGCTGGCTTCCGACCGTGCCATTGCCGAGGCCGCCTGCGCCGAAGCCATGCGTCTGGAGCGCACCTATGGGCAGGGCCGCTTCGGCGTGGTCTTCCGCAGTCGTCGCTACAATCCCCGCACCGGCGACTACATGGGGCATGAGCGCAAGCGCGGCGCCCTGGAGGCCCTCATGGCCTGGCTCACCCAGGGAGAAAAGGGGGACTTTTTTACCCTGCAGAGCACGCTTCTCCGTCCGGAGGGGGTCCGCTTCGTGATGACCCTGGACGCCGATACCCAGCTGCTTCCCCAAAGTCTCCCACTGTTTGTAGGGACGCTGCTGCACCCTCTGAACCAGGCCGAAGTAAACGGAGGCCGTGTAACCCGCGGCTATGGGATTCTCAGCCCACGGGTAGAGCCCACCTACCGTTCCACCCGGGCCACGGCTTTTGCCGGGATTTTTGGCGGCCGGGGAGGGCTGGACGCCTATCCCGGCACAGCTTCTTCCCTCTACCAGGATCTTTTTGCCCGGGGAATTTTCACGGGCAAGGGCCTGATTGACGTGGCGGCCTACACCCAGGTTCTATTGGGCGTGCTGCCGGAAAACCGCATTCTCAGCCATGACCTTTTGGAAGGCAGCTACCTGCGAGCAGCCAACCCGCCCGACCTGGTGGTGCTGGACAGTTTCCCCTCCACCATAGCGGCCTACGCCAGCCGGGAGCACCGCTGGGTGCGCGGGGACTGGCAGCTCATCCCCTGGCTGGGCCGGCGGTCCCCTGCCCCAGCGGGAACGGTCCCCAATCCCCTGCCCGCGCTGTGCCGCTGGCAGATTCTGGATAACCTGCTGCGCTCTCTCTGCCCGGTATGCGCCATGCTTTCCCTATGTGCTGGAGCGCTGGCCGGGCATTGGGCGGCAGGCCTGGCGATATCTGCCGCGCCGCTGCTGGCCGGCGGGTTGGCGGCGCTGGTCAAAGACTGGCTGCGGCCGGAGACCCGTACCCAGGCCTGGGTACGGCACCGTGGTGCACTGCTGCGGGGTCTGGCCGAGTGGGTTCTCCTCCCTTACAGCGCGACCTACCACCTGGATGCCATCCTCCGCACCCTCTGGCGTCTGGCCAGCGGCCACGGCAACCTGCTGGAATGGACCCCCGCCGCCGAACTGGAGCGGGGAAAGCCCCGGTCCCTGGGCGGCTACGCCAAAGCCATGCTCCCTGCGGCGCTTTGGCTCCTGCCCCTGCTGGCGGCCAGCGTGCTGTACGCTGCCGCAGGACCCTTGGGGACGGCCGCCGTGCTGCTGGGAGCGCCCTATCTGGCCTTCCGTCTCAGCCAGCCGCCTGTCCATGAAGCGTTTTCGCCGGACGCAGCCGACCTGCGGCTGCTTCGGGGCATAGCCCGGCGCACCTATCGGTATTTTCAGCGCTTTGCCGGGCCGGAAGACCATTACCTGCCGCCCGACCACTACCAGCATAAGCCCTTCCATGGCGCGGCGTCCCGGACTTCCCCTACCAACATAGGCTATGCCCTCCTGGCATGGTGCGCCGGACGGCAGCTGGGCTACGACACGGCCGGCGGCATGCTGGAGCGGCTGGAGCATACCCTGGATACCATGGAAGGCCTCCCGCGATGGAAGGGGCACTTCTTCAACTGGTATGATACCCGGACACTGGAGGTGCTGCCTCCGCGCTACATTTCTACGGTGGACAGCGGCAATCTCATGGCTTCGCTGCTGGGGGCCAGCCAATGGATCCTGCAAACCCTCACGCTGCCGCCCCTGGGCCAGAGCGCCCGCCAAGGCATGGAAGACACCCTGCGCCTGCACCTGCGGCGTCATGCCAGCGCCCAGGGCATTGCGCTGCTCCAGCGGCTGGAGCGTCGGCCGGCCGGCACCGCCCTGGCGGCGCTGGTGGAGGAGCTGCGCCGCTATCTCAAGACCCAGCGGGGCCGCTGGGCCGCTGGGCTGCTGACGCACCTGCAGACCCTGCTGTCCGAATACCGGCCGCTGCTGGAGCTGTCGGCGGCGCTGTCCATGGCCGGCTACGCGGACGCGTCCCAGGACGTGCTGTCCCTGTCGCTGCTGGAGCTGACCGAGGATCCGGCCTACACCCTCTCGGAGCTTCCGGACGAAGGGCTCCTGGCCCAGGCGGAGGAGGTTCGGCGCTGGGCGCAGGCCCTCTGTGCCCGCACCCGGCGGCTGTCCCGGCGGCTGGAAGCCATGGCGCGGTCCATGGACTTCACGCCGCTTTACGACCCGGCCCGGGAGCTGTTTTCCATCGGCCGGGACATGGACCGGGAAGAAAACACCCCTTCCCACTATGATCTCATGGCCAGCGAAGCCCGTGGAAGCAGCTTTCTGGCCATTGCCACCGGTCAGGTCAGCGCCCGGCACTGGGAACGCCTGGGGCGGCCTCTCACCCCTCTCCCTGGCGGACAGGCGCTGATCAGCTGGAGCGGCACCATGTTCGAATACCTTATGCCGGCGCAGTTCTTCCGTCACGAGGCGGGAAGCCTGCTCGGGGAATCCGTCAAGCAAGCGATTCGGGAGCAGATCCGCTTTGCGGAGGCGGAAGGTATTCCCTGGGGTATCTCCGAATCGGGCTATTACGCCTTTGACCGGCAGCTGCACTACCAATACTATGCCTTTGGCGTCCCCACGCTGGCCATGAAGCCCACCGCCGCCCAAGACCGGGTGGTGGCGCCCTACGCTACGGTCATGGCGCTGCCCTATGCGCCGCAGAAGGCCCTGCAGAACCTGCGGCGCCTGGTATCCATGGATATGCTGGGAGAGTACGGCTTCCTGGAAGCCGCCGACTTCACCGCAGCCCGCCTCCGGGAGGAGGAATCCTTCCGGAGGGTGGAGAGCGTCATGGCCCATCACCAGGGAATGGCGCTCATGGGCCTGGTCAACTACCTGGAGGACGGCGCCCTCCTGCGGGCCATGGAGGCCGTGCCCGACGTCCGGGCCCATGCCCTTCTGCTCCAGGAGCGGGAACCCCTTCCGGGAACGGCGGCGCACCGGCCGGTTCTGCCGGCCTTGTCCCGACCGTCCGTTCCCCCGCGGATGACGCGGGAGTTCCGGAATTGGGAGGGGACCTGGCCGCCCCAGCCCCACTGGCTGGGGGATGGCGATCTGCACCTGGCCATAACCCCCACCGGTGCAGGCCGGACCTGGTACCGGGATTGGGTGGTGGAGCGGGACGCTGTGGATCCCATCGCCCAGGATACCGGCATCGCCATCACCCTGACCGACAGCCTGGACGGCCAGGTTTACAGCGCCACCCGTCTGGGGAGCCCGGCGCCGCCCACTGCGTACCAGGTACGGTTTGCTCCCCATCAAGCGGTTTTCGCCCGGCAGGATGGGGCGCTTCACACCACGCTGCGGGTGGCGGTCTCTCCTGATTCCCCCCTGCAGGCGCGCATCCTCACCGTGGAAAACGGGAGTGCCGCGCCGCGGGAACTCCGGGTGACCGTCTATTTCCCGCTGGCCTTGGACACGCAAGCCGCCTATGAAGCCCATCCGGCCTACCGAAATCTCTTTGTGGAGACGGCGTGGGACGCTTCGGGCCAGGTGCTCACGGCGGTACGCCGGCAGCGGGAGCCGGGAGAAACCACGCCCTGCATGGCCTGCCGCCTGCTCTCCCCCCAGGGCCGCCTGGATGAAATCCATGTGGACACCCACCGGGCCCGCATCCTGGGGCGGGAGGGCGCGCCGCCCTTCCAGGTGGATGACCGTCTGCCTTTGGAGGCCCGGACGGGGGCGGTACTGGATCCGGCGGTCTGCATGCAAACTACGCTGCGTCTGCCTGCCCTGGAAAAGCGGGAGCTGGCCTTTATCATGGCGGTGGGAACCGACCCGGCGGCCATGGCCCGGGAAGCCGCCCTGTGCAGCTGGAACCAGGCGGCGGGCACGCTGCCCGAACTGGCGTGGATACACCAGCAGTCCATCCTGCAGTCCCTGGGGATCACCGCCCGGCAGATGCGGCTCTACCACGCCATGGCGCCCTATCTGTTTTTTCCGGAGCTGGCTCCCGTGAGCCGGGTTTGGACCGGCCCGGCCTCCAAGGAAGCGCTTTGGAGCGCGGGCATCAGCGGAGACGTTCCGCTGGTGGTGCTGCGCATTGCTTCGCCCGATGACCTGGACGCCGCGCGGCATCTGGTGCGGGGCCACGCCTGGTGGCGGATCAAGGGAGTCGCGCCCGATCTGGTGCTGCTGGACGATTCGGCCTCCGGTTACCGGGACGAATTGTCTGGACAGCTGACGCGGCTGGTTCGCATGAGTTCGGAATTTGATCAGCTGGACGTGCCCCGAGGCATTCACGTACGGAGCCGACGCAACCTTTCCCAGCCGGCTTGGGATGCTCTGCTGGCCTATGCCGTCTGCGTACTGGACGCTCATGAGAACCTGACCGCCCAGCTCATGCATGCCCGGGCCAGTCTACCGGATGCCGGGCGGCCTGTGCCGGGCCGGACATCGGTGCCGCGCATTCCCCTGCCGTCCTACCCCAAGGCCGATGACAACGGCTGGGGCGGCTTCTCTGCCGACGGAAAGAATTACATCATCACCCTGGGCCCGGGAAAACAGACCCCTGCCCCCTGGAGCAACGTGCTGACGGGGGACGGCTTTGGCGCCCTGGTAACCGCCGAAGGCGGAGGCATGACCTGGCAGGGCAACAGCCAATCCCACCGGCTGACCCCTTGGAGCAATGACCCGGTGCTGGATCCGCCGGGAAGCTGCGTCTACCTGCGGGACGAGGAAACCGGCGCTTACTGGACGATTCCCTCCCGTCCCGCAGACGGCGGCGGCCCGCACCAGGTTCTCCACACCCAAGGAATGACCACCTATCAGTACGGAGGCTTCGGCCTCTACCAGACCCAGGAGGTATGGGTCCATCCCCGGCTTCCCATGCGCTTTGATCACCTGACCTTGGTCAACAGCGGGCCTACGCCGCGGAACCTTACGGTAACCGCCTACGCCCGCTGGGTGCTGGGGGCCGGGCTGGGCCTGGAAACAGGCCTGCTGGATACCGGCATTGCCCTGGAAGGCTCGGCCATTTGGGCCCAGTCCCCAGCCGATCCATCGGGGGGCTACGCCTACCTGGCCATTCCCGACGCCGAGTGTGAATACACCGCCGACCGGGGCGAGTTCCTGGGCCGCATGGGCAGCCTGGCCCATCCTGCCGCCATGGAGGCCTCCTCGCTGTCCCGCAGCCTAGGGCCTGGGCTGGGAGGCTGCGGGGTGCTGCGCGCGCCCCTGCGGGTCCCCGCACGGGGCCGGGCGGAGTGTACGGTGATTTTGGGCTGGGCTCCCAGTCTGGAATCGATGCGGGAACAGCTCACGCCGCTGATCTCCCGGCGGCGGGTGCTGTCGGTGAAGCGCCAGGTGCTCACCTATTGGGAGGAGAACCTGGCAACGCTCACCGTAGAGACCCCCGATTCCTCCCTGAACTGGATGGTCAACCGCTGGGCGCCCTGCCAGGTCGAGCAGAGCCGGTTCCGCGGCCGCCTGGGCTTTTACCAGTGCGGCGGAGCCATCGGGTTCCGGGATCAGCTGCAGGACTGCTTGGCCCTGCTCTACCGCCACCCAGAACAGGTACGCGGCCATATCCTGCGCTGCGCCGCCCACCAGTTTCAGGCAGGAGATGTGCAGCACTGGTGGCATGAACCACGGCTGGGGGTCCGCACCCATATGAGCGACGACCTGCTGTTCCTGCCCTGGGTGACCGCCCGCTACGTGGAGCACACCGGGGACGCCTCGATCCTGGAGGAGCCGGCGCCCTTCCTGGAGAATGTGGACATCCCGCCGGACCGGGAGGATTGGTTCGGCAGTCCTCCGGTATCCAAGGAGACGGGGTCGGTGCTGGAGCACTGCCTCCGGGCCATCGCCCGGGTCCGGGAACGAACCGGTCCCCACGGGCTGCCGCTCATAGGGACCGGGGACTGGAACGACGCCATGAACTCCCTGGGAGACAAGGGCCGGGGAGAAAGCGTCTGGCTGGGGTTCTTCCTCTGCCATGTCATGAACACCATGCTGCCGCTGCTTCGGCGCCGGGGGATGACCCAGGAGGCCGAAGACTTCCAGCAGGCCGTGGATCAGTACGCGGCCGCACTGGAAGCCCACGGCTGGGACGGAGACTGGTATCGCCGGGCATTCAGCGATACCGGAGCGCCGGTGGGCAGCCGGCAGAGCGATGCCTGCCGGATTGACTGCCTGAGCCAGGCCTGGGCCGCCATTGCAGGGGTGACCGATCCTCGGCGCGCCCGGCGGGCCATGGAGGCCATGGAAGCCCATCTGCTCCGGGAAACCCCGGATCCCGGGATGCTCCTGCTGCTGGATCCTCCCTTCGTGGAAAGCGCACTGGAACCCGGCTACATCCAAGGTTACGTGGCCGGTGTCCGGGAAAACGGCGGCCAGTACACCCATGCAGCCCTCTGGGCCGTGTGGGGCTGGGCAGCTCTGGGCGAGAGCGACCGGGCGCTGGATCTGCTGCGGCGGATCAACCCTCCCTGCCATGGGGACACCCCCGAAAAGCAGGCTGTATACAAAGTAGAACCCTACGTCGTGGCCGCCGACATCTATGGCAATCCCGCCCACCTGGGACGCGGGGGCTGGACCTGGTATACGGGCTCGGCGTCATGGCTGATGGTGGTCACCCTGCGGGAGCTGTTGGGGCTGCGGTTCCATGGGAATCTTCTGGAACTGCTTCCCCGTCTGCCCCAAGCCTGGCCCGAGGCCCGGGTAGAGCTCCGCCACGGCGCAGGCCGCTATCACATCCTGCTGCGCCACGGGGAATCCTCCGCCCTGTTCCTGGACGGCGCGCCCCTGCCGGGCCGAACCGTTCCCCTATCTTCCGAGCCCGGAGACCATACTGTAGAGTACGTCCTGGCCTAGGCGCCGTACTCTAGGGAAAGCCCATGTGTTCATGTCTCTTGGGGGAGGGCCGCCTTTTGAAAAAGGCGCCCTCCCCCAAACCCCTTCCCCGCGAAAACTTTCCGAAAAAGCACCTGGAAAGACATAAGAGAACGACTGCAAGAAGCGTACAGCCGTTCCCTA
>CALWDW010000034.1 GCA_944376795.1 uncultured Christensenellaceae bacterium | reverse complement strand
CAATCATGTCCAGGCCCACGGAACACACGCAGGTCATGGCCTCCAGCTTGTCCAGGTGGAGCACGCCGGAGCGGGCGGCGGCGATCATACCCTCGTCCTCACTGACAGGGATGAAGGCGCCGGACAGACCGCCCACGTGGGAGGACGCCATGACGCCGCCCTTCTTCACCGCGTCGTTCAGCAGCGCCAGGGCAGCGGTGGTGCCCGGAGCGCCGGCGGCTTCCAGCCCCATTTCCTCTAGGATGTGGGCTACGCTGTCCCCCACCGCCGGCGTAGGCGCCAGGGAAAGGTCCACAATGCCAAAGGGCACGCCCAAGCGGCTGGAAGCCTCCCGGGCCACCAGCTGCCCCATCCGGGTAATTTGGAAAGCGGTCTTCTTGACCGTCTCGGCCACGGTGGTCCAGTCGGCGCCCCGCACCTTTTCCAGGGCCCGCTTCACGACGCCCGGGCCGGACACCCCAACGTGAACCTCGCACTCCGGCTCTCCCACGCCGTGAAAAGCACCTGCCATAAAGGGATTGTCCTCCACCGCGTTGCAAAACACCACCAGCTTGGCGCAGCCAAGCCCATCGGCATCGCTGGTACGCGCCGCCGTCTCCTTGATGATGCGCCCCATGGCGGCCACAGCATCCATGTTGATGCCCGACTTGGTGGAACCTACGTTCACCGACGCGCAGACCAGCTTGGTGGACGCCAGGGTTTCAGGCAGGCAGTCCATCAGCCGCTGATCCGCCACGGTCATGCCCTTATGCACCAGGGCGGAGAAACCGCCGATAAAGTTAACGCCCAGCTCCTGGGCGGCCTGGTCCATTGCCTGGGCAATAGGCAGATAGTTATCCGCACGGCATGCAGCCGCCACCAGGGAAATCGGTGTGACCGAAATCCTCTTATTGACGATGGGGATGCCATACTCCCGCTCAATCTGGGTGCCAACGGTCACCAGATCCCGCGCGCGCGTGGTGATCTTGTTATAGACGCGGCGGGCGCATACGCTGACGTCCGCATCGGCACAGTCCAGCAGGGAAATGCCCATGGTAATCGTGCGGATATCCAGCTTATCCTCCTGGATCATCCGAATGGTCTGCAGAATTTCATTGCTCGACAGCATAGGACGACCCCCTATATCCGGTGCATGGCGTCAAAGATATCCTCACGCTGGATACGGATATCTACGCCCACCTCGGCGCCCTTTTCCTTGAGCAGGGACTGCAGCTCCACAAAGTCGGCCCCGCTGAGCTGGGACAGATCCACCAGCATCATCATAACAAAGTATTCCTGCAGGATGGTCTGGCTGATGTCGAGTATATTGGCGTGATTTTCGCTGAGAATCGTGCTGACGGTGGCAATGATACCGGTCTTGTCCTTGCCCGCAACGGTTACAATGGCTCGCATGGATCGCATCCTCTTTCATAGAAATTGTGCCATGCCCTGGCACATTACACCCAGTATCATACCACGCGGGACGTCCGAGAGCAAGAAACATTCCGCAATCCCCTGCTCCAATGCAAGGATGCCAGACATCTGAGCCCGGACTTCACTCCTTCCCTCCAAACAGTCCCCGGGCCTCCACCGATGCTCCACCGGCCGCGGGCCGCTCCACTGGGGCGACCCGGTTCCTCCAGTAGCGCACGCTTTGCTCCTGGGGGAAGCCATAGCGTTTTCCCATGCCTTCCCGCCGCATCTGGGCCACCATCACGGTGCGGTCGTCCTCCGGAAGGCCCAGATCCTGCGCGCGCTGCAGCAGGCGCGCCGCCATGGCCTCGATGGAGAGCCCCTTGAGCCGGGGCAGAATGCCCTCCACCCACTCTCCGTCCCCGGCAACGCCGTCGCTGACCATCACAACAATATCCCCATCCTCCAAATTGCGCACGACGGTGGCAGGGGTTACGTCCTCCAGAATCCCCATGGGCAGCGTGGGCGTGTGCACCACCATGACCTCGCTGCCCCGGAGAATATAGGTAGGCGCCGCACCGATTTTCACAAAGCGTGCGCGCCCCTCCACCAAATCCAGCAGGCACAGATCCACTGTGGCGTACATCTCCTCCTGGGACCGCAGAAGCAAAAGCTGATTGATGGTATGGAAGATTACATCCTCATGGAATCCGGCCTGATAAAAGCTCTGCAGCAGCCGGAGCGTGGCCGTGCTCTCCATGGCCGCGGCGATGCCAACCCCCATGCCGTCGGAAATGGCCAGCATGTGCTGCTGCTCTCCCAAGGGGATGCTGGCATAGGCGTCCCCACAGACCTCCTCCCCGGCGGAGGCCTGCTCAATGGCACAGCGCACCGAGACCTGCCGGACCTGTTCGTAGCGGAGGACACAGGTGCCGTTTCCGCAGGTGCACTCCGGGCTCAGCCGCATGGCGCGGCCCAGAGCCCGGCTGAGGATCCGCTGAAGCCTTCCCCGGCAGATCCTCTTCCCCCCGCAGGAGGGGACACGCAGCTGCACCGCCAATCTTCCAAACACATCCTGCCGCACCAAGACCTGTTCGGGATAAATGCCTTGGTCCATCAGCAAAGAGGACACCAGCTCTCCCTGCTCCTCCTGGAGCCGCAGATCCAGGTCCATGGCGTCGGCCAATTCCTCCATCACCGAGCATACCCCCGCCAGCTGCCGTCCCACCAGGCTTTTCCCCTCTTCAATGCGGCGGTCATAGCTGGCGCGCATGCGCTGGGTCAGCGCGGCTTGCTGCAGCCGCTCCGAAATGGCGGCAGCACGGGGGCAATTCTGGGCAAAATCCGCCCCAAATCCCTCATCGGAAGCCTCCCGGGAAGACTCCTGCGCCGACAGCGCGGACAGAAACGCTCGATAGGTTCCAAAAAAGTTCTGCTTCCAGCACCGGTCCTTTTGGAGGCAGTCTCCGCACACATGCTCGGCCACATCCTGCAGAATCTCCGCCATCTGCTTCTGCCGGTCCCGGGGATCGCCCTCCGACATGCCGTGAAAAGCAGCAGCCATTTCCCGAAAGCACGCGGCAAACTGGTCCATCCTCTCCACGGCAATCTCCTGGATATCCGCTCCGATCCGAGCCGAGGCGGCAATGGGCCCCGCCAGTTCAGGACGGCTCCACGCCTCCCACAGTCTTTGGGGAACGGCCAGCAGGACGGCGAGAGCCGCCCCCAGCGCGGGATAGGGAATGACCGTCGCCATCGGAAAGCCCAGCGCCAAACCCAGGACACAGCTCCCCAGCAGAAATCCGGCGCCCACTAAATACTTTTTCCCCATACGCAAGCCGCCGGAAACCAAACCGCAGATTCCCAGGCAGGCGGCCGTCACGGCGTCCAATCCCTCCATAAGCCACAGCATGCCTCCCAGCGCTACAGCGCAGGCCGTGGACGCCAGCGCCCCGCCGATCATCGCCGCTCCCAGGATCGCTACCGAAGCCAAAAACAGCACCACGCCCTGCACCCAAGGCACCGATGCCGACGGCAGTCCCCCCAGTGCCATGCCTGCAACCAGCACCAGGCAGACCGTTTCTCCGCCGCCGGAAAAGAGCCGGCCGCGCTGCCATGCCAGCATGCTGCCGTGTGCGGCCACATACATGACCACCGCCAGGACCGTTTCCATCAGAAACTGCATCATCGCATAGGGCGTCCACCGGAAAAACGGCAGGGCCGTCATTCGCGCCAGCAGCAGCATGACACAGCCCCATGTGGGATCCACCGTCCTTCTCCCCGACCGCAAAACCGTCCACGCCACCACCAGCGACAGCACCGGCAGCAGGGCGGCCGGCGCCAGGTCCCCCGGCGCCAGCATCCCCGCCACCACGCCAATCGCCACAGGAAGCACAGGCAGTCCGTGAACTCCCGTCATGGCTAAGAGCGCCGCCGGCGCAGGTACCAAGCTTCCCAAGATCCGTCCTTCGCCCATCATAAAGCCTGCCGCCGTCATGCCCAGCAGAATAGCCGCCGGCTTAAGGCCGGCCAAGCGGCGCAGCCACTTTTTTCCCCAAAGCATCTTCCGTCTCCCACAGCATTCTTTTGTATGCCACTATATCAATCTGCGGCCGCGAGAATCGTCGTTTGAAGCGCGGCGGATTGTGGTGCTTCTCCGTACAATGCGGCGGATCCTTGGCCATGCTGGCCTGCACACGAGGCCTCGATGCCAACCCGCTGGACAAATAAACAAAAAAAGTGCTCAATCTTACGATTGAACACTTTCCTTGGTAGCGGCGATCTGACTCGAACAGATGACACTCCGGGTATGAACCGAATGCTCTAGCCAACTGAGCTACGCCGCCAAATGGTTGCGGGGGGGGGATTTGAACCTCCCGACCTCCGGGTTATGAGCCCGACGAGCTACCAAACTGCTCTACCCCGCGTCATCGACGCTTGCCAGACTTCCTGCAAGCAAGGGTTATTATACCGCAAGGAATTCTCCCTGTCAAGTACTTTTCAAAAGTTTGTCAATTTGTTTCCTCCACAAGGAAATCGACGGTAGCGCGCTCCAGCCGCACCCGCGAAACAAAGGCGGAAATTGCCTGATGCCGGGGATCCACCTTGTACGCCTCCAGGCCGTCAAGATCTGCAAAGCAGCTAATGAGCGCCATATCATAGGCCATATCCCCGTGGGTAACGCCTATGCCTACTTCCATGGACAAAAGAGAGGGGACGACCCCCACCAAGGCCTCCAGTTGTTTTTTCACCCGCCGCATATTCTCCAGCTTGGAGGCGCCCTCGGCCTCTTCTTTAAAACGCCACATGACGATGTGCTTAATCATTGATATCCTCCTCTGGCAGCCTATCCCGCGTCTCCCCGGCCGCCCGCGAAACCAGATACCCCTCCAGGTTATCGCTGTCGCTAACCCGGATCACCTGCAGGCCCAGGACATCCATCAGCGTTGCCAGAATCATTACGCCGCCCACAATGATATCCGCCCGCTGCGGCGACAGGCCTGTGATCTCCCGCCGCTCCTGCAGGGTCTTGTGGCTGAGCTCCTCCAGGATCCGCTTGACCTTAATCCGGGAGAGCCCATAACCCTGCACCCGCTCCCGGTCGTAGGTGGCCAGGTACTGATCCATACAGGCCAGAGACGTGATGGTGCCTCCCACGCCGTACCACACGGGCTGCGCATCTTCCTGCCGCAGCAGCGGGGTAATTTCCGGCAGCACCTCCGCCATGCGGTTCACACACCACTGGCGCATAGCCTCCATGGTTAAGGGATCGGCAATGTCCCCGGGGGGATAGAGCTCTACCGCTCGGACCGCGCCCAGCCGCACGCTTCGGGCCAACTCCGGCCGCAGCCCTGAGCCGATAGCCAATTCGGTGCTTCCGCCGCCAATGTCGATGACGCCCCGGTACTCCCCCGCGCCCGTACCGGCAAAGCCCATGGCAGCCTCTTCCTCTTCCGAGAGAACATGAACCAGGATTTTTGTCTGCCGATGCGTAACCCGGATGAATTCATCCCGGTTCTTCGCCTCCCGCACCGCCGAGGTGGCGAAGCAGTAAAGACGGGAAGCCCCAAGCTCTCCCGCCTTGGCGCGAAATTCCTGCAGCGCGGCGATGGTACGCTCAATACTTTCCCAGCCCAGGGTACCGCTGCTGGTCATGCCCTTGGCCAAGCGGGTGGTCCTCAGGTCCTTATGAACCGGCCATACCGTACGCCCCTGCATGTCGGCCACCAACAGACGCACAGAATTGGATCCAATATCGATAACCGCGCTGCGGTCGCTCCGTTGGGTCATGGGGATCGGCTCCTTTACAGAAAGTCTAGTTGTCGGAAGCGGGCACAGGTGTGGACGAAGCGGCCTGTCCGGAGGCGGGCGCCTCTTCCTCCGTGACAATGCGGATCTCCCCCGGCATAATCCACCCAAGCTTCTCTCGGGCGGCACGCTCAATAAAATCAGTGGTCTGGGTATAATCCAGCTCGTCTTGGAGCTCGGCTGTGGTTACCCTTTCCTCCTCCAGCTGCTGCTGTAGCGCGGCACGCTCATCCCGAAGATCCGTATACTGCCGGTAAATGCTCATGAGATAGACCAGGGCCGCCGCCGCCAGCGCCACCCCGACCAATACGGCCAAATAGGACATTCTCCTGTGTTTTCCCCGGCCGGCCATGCTGCACCCCCTACCCAATCTTTTTGCCAGTATACCACGAATGGAACCCTTTTGCAATTCATGGGACCTAAGCCGCGGCGGAATCCGCCAAAAAGCTTCCCTATCACCCACCGTCTCCCGTCCGCCGCCGGTGCAAAACCCGCCGCCACGCCCCGCGCAAAAGGCGTCCCACACCTATACGGTACACCAGCAAGCCGATGCCGATCACAACCAGAAGAATCAGCCGGAGCTCCCCCTCATTGGCGCGGTATAGGGTCCAAAGGGTTGCTGCAGCCGTTGCCGCGCCCATGAGCAAGTCGGCCAGAATCGTTACCAGCACCCCCCGCCGGAAGGCAATCCGCACCGCCGTGAGCATATCATAGGCCCCGCCTAGGAGGATCCCGCAGAAAAAAGCTGCCCACACGATCCGTCCCTGATGCAGGGTCACAAAGAGCATTACCGGAACAGCCTATGAAGGAACCGCCCCGACTGGGCTTGGGCTGGCTCCGCATAGGCAAGGCCCAAAATGCTTCCCTCCACCGCGACTTCCCCTTCCTCCAGATTCAGCCGCTGAATATGCAGATCGCTGCCACTGAGAGTCAAGTACCCCAGCGCCGTCACCATGTTGATCTCAGACTCATTGAAATTATCCACGTCCATGACCCCGGTAATTACGGCCCTTTTGCGATTCTCAATGGCCACGCGATGGTCGCCGCCCTGAGGCAGGGCGGCCTTTTCTTCCAGTTCCCGCATGCTGCATCCCTCCTGTCATTTACAGGAAGGTATGCGGAATGGGACAGGTTTATGACCGGGATCCTTGGGACTCCGTTTCCCATACAAATCGCTTGAACCGGGTCAGGTACAGGCCTGCCGCCTTGACCGGCCGGCCGGTCAGCAGGACCAGCGCCTCCCTATAGACCGCCAGCTGCGGACGGTACCAGGCCAGGATCTGCGTCTCCTCCCCCTCCGTGATGCGGTTTGTCTTGTAGTCCACCAGCGTCCAGCCGTCCTCTTCCAGAAAGGCCAGGTCAATCACGCCCTGCACCAAGCGCTCTTCCGCCCCGCCGCCTTCCTCCGCCGCCAGGCCGAGGGAATCCATCCGGATCTCCAGCACAAAGGGCTGCTCCCGCAGCACCTGTGCCGCGCCGGCAATTCTCCCCATCAGCGGGCTCTCCAGGAATGCCTGGGCCCCGGGCAGGTCCACACCGTCCCGGGCCGCAGGGGGCAGCAGCCCGCGGGCCACCAGATCCTCCAATGCCTGCGCGGCGCTGTCCATCCCGGGACGCAGTGCCTCCAGCAGCGTGTGGGTCCACGTGCCCCGCTCCAGGGCGGTGCCCGCTTCCCCGTGCGGGAGCGGAAGGGGCAGCTCCTTCCAGGCAAAGCTCTTCTCCCAGCGTTTGGCGTCCTCCCGCAGAAGCGCTGTCGCCGTGGTTTTTCCCGCCAAGGGGTACGTGGGATAGGGATACCGCCACCGGTATGCGGCCAGCAGCCGGGGATCCGGCGCACCATGCAGCGCGGCATCCAGCAGCTTCCCGGTCTCCAGGGCCGGCGCTGTCTCCCGGGGCAGTTCGGACGCCTCCTGGATACAAACCTTCCACGGCCACTGCAGGGAGATGCGCGCGCCTTCATATCCGGCCGCCTGGGCAAGGGCCTCGCCGCCGGCGGCCCGCAGTGCCACCGGACCCAGCCAATCCAGTAGCGAAACCTGTCCCTTTGCCAGGCTGTAGGGGGTCACAGGCCGGGCCCAGGCCGCCATTTTTTTCTCGTCGGGGCAGCGTCCCACCAGAATGAGCCTCTCGCGGGCACGGGTCATGGCCACGTAGAGCACCCGCATCAGCTCCGACAGGCCCTCCTGCCGGATCTGATGGGCTGCCGCCCGGTGGAGGATATTCTCCGTCTTGATCCGGGAACGGGGAAAAAAGCTGCGGGGGGCCAGGCCCAGCGCATCGTGCAGCAGGAGATCTCCCGTGGTATCCCGCTCATTGTACTGCCCTTCCAGTCCCAGCAGAATCACCACAGGATACTCCAGGCCCTTGCTTTTGTGGATGGAGAGGACCTGGACCATCTCCTCCTTCTCCCGCGCCAGCTGGGCCTCGGCCAATTGGGTCTGGGTGTCCCGCACCCGCTCCACATGGGAGAGAAAGCCGTACAGGTTCCGCGCCCAAGACTCGGAAAGGGTGCGAGCCTTCTGGGCCAGGAGCCGGAGATTGCCCTGGCGCACATCTCCCCCGGGCAGGGTCCCCACCCAGTCGTAAAAGCCGGTGTCCTCCAGCACCCGCCAAATCACTTCCTCCACCGAGGCCTGCCGCGCCAAGCTGCGCCAGGCCTCGCCTCTGCGCAGGAAGCTTCCCAGCCGCCAGGCCAGCGTATCCTCGGCTTCGTCCGCATACCGGACTGCCGCCCGGCAGAAGGAGGGCTCTTGAGGATAGGCGCGGCGCACCCGGTAGAGCTCCGCCATGGTGAAGCCTCCCATCCCCGAGTGCAGGGTATTGATCAGCGGCAGATCCCTTTCCCTGTGGTCGATCCAAGCCAGGCAGTCCAAGACCTGGGCCACTTCCGTCTGGTCGTAATAGCCTTCGCCGCCATCGGCCACCACCGGGATCCCCTGGGCGCGCAGGACATTGGCCACCACCGGCGCCCGTCCGCGGACCACCCGCAGCAGGATGACAAAGTCCCCATACCGTGCGGGACGATATGCTCCCAGCTTGCCGTCCCAAATGGGCCGGGTCATCCCCTCCCGAATCTTCCGGGCGGCATAGAGGGCCTGGGCTTCCAGCCGGGACAGCGCCTGCAGCGGATCTTCCCCGGCATCCGGCTCCCGGAGCAGAGCCATGTGCACCGGGGCGTCTCCGTCCTCTTCCTCCGGACGGGGGGCGCCGGGATACAGCGCCGCTGCATCATCATAGAGAATATCCCCCAGCTCCGGACTCATAATCCGGGAAAACACCGCATTGACCGCCTCCAAAATACCCGGATGAGAGCGGAAATTCTGATTCAGATCCACGCGCTGGCTTGTTCCTTCGCCCATGGGCGAACTCCTGGCATAGCGGGCCAGAAACAAGGTCGGATCGGCCTGGCGGAACCGGTAGATGGACTGTTTCACGTCCCCGACGCAGAATAAATTATCCTCCGACGCTACCGCCGTCACAATCGCTTCTTGGACGCCGTTGGTATCCTGGTACTCATCAACAAACACATACCGGTAGAGCGCCCGTATCTCCTCCCGCACCGCCTCCTGCGACAGAATCTGAAGGGTCTTGTGCTCCAGGTCGTTGAAGTCCAGTATGCCGCGCAGCGCCTTTTCCCTAGCAAACACCTCGGCGGCGCGCTGCACCGTCTTAACCAGCCCGCGCACCGCCGGAATCATGGGCGTCAGCCGCCGGCCAGCGTCCTCCATCTCCTCCAGCAGAGTTCTCGCCTCCTTCACCAGATCCTTTACCTGGCTTCGGAGCGCCTTGACCGCCTCGGCCCGCTCCTTATCGGCATACCGCTTCCGGGAAAGGGGTGCAAAGGCAAAAGACAGGGCCGCCTTGGCCGCCTGCCATCCCACCTCCAGCGCGTCCTGGCAGGCTGCAATCCCCTGACGGTCGCTCTCCAGCGCCTCTGCGTAGTGGGCGGGGCCGCCCTCTTCCTCTGCCAGCGCCAAGGCGCTGGCGTTGAGCACGGCCGCTTCCCCCAGGGATGAACGGCAGACTTCCCGCAGCACAGCATAGGCCGGCGAGCCCTCCGGATTCCGGGCGGCTGCCTCGAAAAGGCCGGCGGCGTCTTCCGCCCAGGAAAGCCCCCCAGGCCGGGCCATCGCATGGCGGTACACCCGGTCAATGCCCTCCAGCATATCCCGTCCGTCACGGCCTCCCCAGCACCGGACCGCCTCCATAAAGTCGGCGTCCTCCTCGGCAAAGAGCTGTTCCAAAGCATCCTCGGCAGCCTGCTGCCAAAGGAGATTGGCCTCGTCCTCGGCAGCCAGCCGGAACCCCGGATCCAGGTCCGCCAGGGCGTAGTAACGCTTCAGCAGCACGCCGCAGAAGGCATGGAGGGTACTTATGGCGGCATCCTCCAGCTTTTCCAGCTGCGAGCGGATCCGGGGCGCTCTTTCGGGATCACGGGCCAGCGATTCTTCCAGCGCACGAGCCAGCCTCTCCTTCATTTCCCCGGCGGCGGCCCGGGTGAAGGTTACCACCAGCAGCCTGTCCACATCCACCCCATCCTCCAGAATCAGCGACAGGATCCGCTGAATCATCACGGCGGTTTTGCCCGAACCGGCTGCTGCCGAAACCATGAGGCTTGCACCCCGGTGCTCAATGACGGCTCTCTGTTTCGTTGTCCAGCGGGGCATCCTTTTCTTCCTCCTCCATTAGTTTCTCCAGCCAGGCCTCCACCTGATCCCCCGTTGATTTCCTGCGGGGCGTATACTGCCGCGCCAAGCCGTTCTGACAGCTGGCCCGGTAGCCGCAGTAGGCGCACTGGGGATCGTTCCCCGTCTGGATGGGCGAGGGCGTAATCACGCCGGCCCCGCTCCTTTCCAGCAGTTCCCGCACCGTCAGCCGGACGCCTCGGCGCACTGCCGATAGAACACGGACGCTCATGCCTCCCTTTCCCAGGCTCCCATCCTTCTTCCACGTTACCTCGGCGACCCGGCTGGCGGTTCCGGGGCTCCACTGCCTGTCCGTAGCCAGACAAAGCGCCGGTTCGTCCAGCAGCGCCCCGCGCAGGGGCTGCGGCTGGGCCTCCTCCTCCGGGAGCGTCTCCGCAAGCTCATAGGCGTCTCGAGCCGGGCAGTAAAACACGCCCGCCGGACGCCCTTCCCGGCCAGTCCGCGCCTTCCAGCCCCGGCAAAGAGCGTCCAGATAGATCCAAAGCTGCATCTGGTATCCGTCCTTGGCCCCCGCCAGATCCAGATCCTTCTGCCCGCTCTTGTAGTCAATGATGCGGAGGTAATCCACCTCGCCCATGGAGAATACGTCCACCCGGTCCACCTTCCCCGAGAGGCTGGCCTGCTTCCCATCGGGGAGCTCCACCGTAATGGCGTCCAGGGCGGATCCCGGGCCAAAGCTCTCCTCCAGCAATACCGGGCGGAACTCCCCCCGGCGGCATTGACGGGCGATCCCCTTGGCGGTGCGTTGGCAGATCTCCCGAAGCCGCCGGGCCAAGTGGCGGGAAAGCGCCGTGTCCCCCAGCGTCCCGGCAAAGGCTTCCTCCTGCAGTCTGTCGGTGATCCGCTCCATGGCCGCATCTACCCATGCCGGGTCGGGCTCTTCCGGCTGGGTTTCCAGCAGCTTGGAAAAGGCATAGAGGGCCTCATGGATATAGCTTCCTTCCCCGGCCGGGTCGGGAAGCAGGCTGTCCCATTCCCGAGGCTTGATGACGTACTCCATAAACCAGGCAAAAGGACAGCGGGCATATTGCTCCAGCCGGCTGACGCTGCTGTACTGTGCGCCCGGAATCCCATCCGGGATTGCTTCCTCCATGGAGATGCCGCCCATCAAGCGCTCCACACGTTCCCGATAGCCTTCCACGGCGCCAAGCGTCGCCAGCGCCCCCTTCCACGGTCCCGCCGGCATCTCCCCGCGCCGCAGGCTGCGGATGGCCTGGGCAACCAGCCCCATATGCAGCTCCGGCGCAGGCAGATCCCACAGCCCTGGGCGTTCCATCGGAATGCCAAACATCTCCGTCAAGCGCGTCAGCAGCCGGGAGGGCTGGGCCGTTTCCCCGTCCAGGGCGGAGAGGGCATAGGAAAGGATGAGGCCGCGCTGAGGCTTGGCAGAGGCGGCATAGGCGCCGAAGCGGCTCTGGGCGCCGCGCAGTCCCGCGTCGCGTCCCACTTCCAGCCTCCGGTCGGCCAGCTGGGCCATATCCCTGTCGCTGAAAATCGCACCCTCCGCATAGCGAACCGGGAAAGCCCCTTCCCGGGCCCCCAGAATAAAGAGATACCGCACCTGAGACAGCTTGGTCCGTCCCACGTCCCCCACCACGACGGCGTCGCTCTGGGCAGGAAGGACTCCAACCTGGGCCTGGGCCAGTCCGGATTCCAGCATCCCCATGACCTCCTGGGCCTCCAGCGGCTCCTCGCCAACCAAGGTGGCCATCTGCTCCAGCAGCCGCTGCAGCAGTTCCCAAAGCTGGGCGTTCTCCTGGGAGAGATCGTCCCGTCCGTTCCCGGCCTGCTCCTGGGCCAAGGCCTCCAATGCGCCATCCACTTTCCACGCCTGCAGCAGCCCGGTCAGCTCTGCCGCCCAGCGTCCGGCAGAGGCTTCCCGTCCCACTTCCTTATCCAGTGCCAGGAGAGGGCCCAGCAATCGCTCCTGGATGGCAGGAAGATCCACGCCCTCCAGCATAGGCAGCTTTTCCCGCCATGGGGCCGCCAGCCGGGCGCGCCCCCTGCGTCCCGTAGCCTTTAGATAGATATGGACCGCCTCCACCTCCTCCGCTGCCAGGGGCAGCAGGCCGGTCTTGGCCAGCCGGATGAGATCCTCCCCCCGCCAGCCCCAAGCAAGAAGCTGCAGGGAAGCCATCAGCACCTCCGAAAGAGGATGGGCCAGCACGCTCCGCTTAGCATCCAGGAAAACTGGAATTCCCCACTGCCGGAAGGTCCTCTCCACCTCCGGCGCGTAGGACGCAAGGTCGGCGCACAGTACGGCAATATCCCGGTACCGGGCGCGTTCCGCCTGCGCCAGCGCCAGGATCCGCCCGGCGCAGACGTCGATCTCCTCCTGCATGGTCAAGGCCTGGGTAATGCGCAGGGCGCGGCACGTCCCTTGGAATGCCGTACTGGGGTAGCAGAACATCTTCCTCTCCAGGTGGCGGAGTTCTGCCGGTTTTTCCGGGTGGTCATAGGCAAGCCACTGGGCTTCCACCAATATTCCCAGGGTATCCGCCAGCGCCGCAACCCGACGGAGGCTGGCCTCCCCGGCGGCGAAGATTTCCGCGTCTCCGTCCCCCGGCTGCGCCGCGGTCAGTGCCAAAGTCACCGTTCCCGCCGCCTGTGCCAGCGCGCAGATCATGCGCACACTCTGGGGCGGAAGATAATCGAAGCCGTCCAGATACACCGGTACGCCCCGCAGTTCTTCGTCCCCCGGCAACGCATCCACGAAGGCGTTGAGGCGGTCCTCCTGGTCCCAGAAGGAGCGTCCCTCCATCATGGTCTGGAAACGCTCCAAAAGCAGGCTGATATCCGCCAGTTTCCGGGCCAGCAGGCTTCCTTCCAAATCTCCGGCTGCCGAGCGCAAATCCGCGGCCTGCACGTCAAACCGCTTCAGGTCCCCAAAAAAATCCGCCAATTCCCCACAAAAGCGCGGGCGGCGCAGGGAAGAGGCGTAGAGGGAGAGCTCCCCCCGGCACATGCCCGCCACCCGGCGCAGCGCCATCGCCCGGCCTAAGCCGTCTACCGTCACCCGGCCGTCCTGTCCGGCCCGGCGCAGCACCTCCCGGGCCAGCCGGGTCGGGCTCATCACCTCTACGGTCAAAAGCCCGCCCATGCCGGAGGCATCTATCAAATCCCGCTCGGCCTGGAGAGTGTATTGCTCTGGAACCAAAAGGAGGGCACGGCGTTGGCTCTGCGCATGCCCGGCCAGTTCCGCCAGAATGGCGCGGCTCTTGCCGCTGCCCCCTCTTCCCAGGAGAATTCGGATCATGGCGGTCTCCCCCTGTCTGCTAAGATATTCCTCATTATACTGGATAGGTCTCCAAAAATCCAGCGCGCCCTTGCGCCCGTCCGGGCACCTGTGCTATGGTAGATCCATTCCGCAAATCATTCGATAGGAGGGATTCTATGCAAGATCTCCGCGAAACGCTGGATCCGGCCAAGCTGCGTCTCTATGCCCCCATGCTCAATCTCAGCGGCATCCACCTGGACGCCCTGCTGGACGCGGCGGCTCAGGTTTGCGCCGATCCCGCGCTCCTCTCCCAGGTGGAAGCCCACCGCTTCGCCACCTTTGAGACCGATACCCCCTGGGACCGCACCCTGCCCGCGGGCGCTCCCTCCCTGTATCCGGCGCTGGTCCTGCTGGCCCAGCTGCCGGCCCTGCGCCAGTTTTACCGGGAACGGGGCATCAGCGACGACGTACTGGCCGATACGCTTCATGATTTTGGGCTGTGGATCGCCCACGCCTACAACCACGGCCAGGGCCACACCCTGGGCGAATTCAACTGGCTGACCCACCACTTCTCGGGCAAACTCTTCCGCCTGGGACGGCTTCAATTTGTGGCGGTCAAGGGACATACCCCCGCCTGGATGTATCGTTCCCGCCAAACGGGACGCCTGGTGCTCCTGGCCCCGGAAGGCGCCCAATACAAACCCTCCGGCTGGGCCCAGGACACCTTCCGCGTCCATGAGGAGAACGTTTGGACGGCGCATCTGCGCCAAGACGGCTGCCAGGTGACCGGCTACCCCCTGCTGCATGACGGCCGGGCCGATTCCCAGCCCGTCACGCTGGACTTAGAGGACTATCAGCTCCTCTACCAGCCCGGCGACCTGGTGCTGGATATGCACATTCCCACCGGCATGCCCCTGGATCTCGAGGCCTGCCGGGCCTCCCTGCGCCGCGCCCCCGCCTTCTATAGCCACCACTTTCCCGAGCTCCATCCCACAGCTTTCCAGTGCGAGTCCTGGCTGCTGGGGCCCTGTCTGGAGGAAATGCTGCCTCCGGAGAGCAATATCGTGCGGTTTGGGCGGCTCTTTGCCCGGGCCACGGCCCCCGGCCGGAACGACGGGCAGTTCTGGGAGCGCATCTTTGATTTCACTCCCGTTACCCCCGAAACCGCGCCCCGAGATACCTATCTGCGCCGCGCCTTTCTGGACCGTTTGTCCGCAGGGCTTCCCATCTGCACCAGCTGCGGCCTAATCCCCCTGGACGGCCCGTCCCCCGCATAGGCTTCTTGTTTTCTCCGCCGCGTCTCCGCGGCGGTTTTTTCTTGGCCGGGGGCCCGGTACGGCTGTGGGCTGCGTAGAAGATGCCCACGCGGTTCTGTTGACTTTGCCCGATGCCTTTCTATGCAAAAGAGCGTATACTAAAAGCATTCATGTAGCAAGCATACAGCTTTACGTCCAATGGACAGGAGGCGCCATCATGACCGAGAGAAAGTTTACCGCTGCGGGCCCATCCTACGACCAGGTCAAGGATCGGCTCTTCGACCAATATGTAAATCCCCGTTTTGATGAGGCCTCCGGGCTGGACACCCCGGCTCTGCAGGCGGGCTTTGCCGCGCTGGCTGGGGAGGATGGCCGCATGTCCCGGCTGGAGCTGCGCAGCCGGCTCTTCTGCTACGTACTGGAAAACGCCCGGGTCGGTGTGGATCCCGAGGACTGGTTCGCCGACCACTTTGACCACGGCGGAGATCTTATGACCCGTCACCGGGAGACCTGGCGCCGTGAATATGCCGAAGGCAGCCTGCACGAAAGCGCGGAAATCCTTCGAAGAGGGAGCCGCACGGGTTCCTTTAGCGCCGAACTCGACCTGGGACACATCTCCCCCGGCTGGCGTTTCCTGCTCCGGGAAGGCGTCCCCGGCATTTTGGCCGCCGCCCAGACGGCTCTGGAGTCTGCTGCGGATCCTGCCGCCTGTGAATTCTACAGTGCTGTGATCCGGACATACACGTCCTTCCTTTCCCTGATGGGCCGGCTGGAGGCACAGGCCCGGAAGGCCGCCCAAGCCTATCCAGTCTTCTCCGACCGGATGGAGAAGTTGGCCGCCTGCCTGGCCGCCCTGCAGAAGCAGCCGCCCTCTACCCTGTACGAAGCCCTGCAGCTGGCCTATCTCTTCCACCAGCTTATCGAATTTGAAGGAGAGCTGGTTCGCTCCACGGGCAGCTTTGAGCTGAACTTCGGCCCCTTCTATGAAGCCGATCTGGCTGCCGGGCGCATCACCGCCGAGGATGCCAAGGAGCTCCATCCGCTACTTCTGGATGAAGTTCTTTGCCAATACCCGAGGCTCAGGCAACGGCAAAAATTTCTACTTTGGCGGTCTGACCGACGCGGAAACCGATCAGGTGGGGCCCCTGTCCTACCTGGCTATGGAGCTCTTTTACGAGCTCAACCAGCCCGACCCTAAGCTCTCCATCAAGATCAACGCCCAAACCCCCGCCGCCTTCAAGCGCCTGGTAGCCAAATGCCTCCGGGATGGACGCACCAATATGGTGATCGTTAACGACGAACTGACCCTTCAAGCCATTCAAGACAGGGGAATCCCCGCGAAAGACAGCTACCAGTACCTGCTCATCGGGTGCTATGAGCCCGCCATTGAGGGGCAGGAGGTGGGCTGCAACATGTGCGTCAAGTTCAATCTGGCCAAAGCGGTGGAGCTGGCTCTTTGCAACGGCACAGACCCGCTGACCGGAGAAAAGATCGGCTTAGAAACCGGGGAATGCGAGGACTTTCCTGACTTTGACACCTTCTACGCTGCCTACGAGGCCCAGCTGGCCCAGCAGCTGCAGGACGTGCAGGAGGCCGTCCGCGGCTATGAGCGCCATTGGGACCGGATCAATCCGGAGCCCTTCCTCTCCGCTACCTTCCCCTCCTGTCTGGCCGCAGGACGGGATATTTCCCAAAGCGGCGCCGCCTACAACAATACCGGCAGCATGGGCGGCGGTCTGGCCAACGCCGCCGACTCCCTCATGGCAATCAAGCAGCTGGTGTATGACGAGGGTCGCTATACCCTAAGCCAGCTACGGGAAATCCTACGCTCCAACTTCCAGGGACACGAATATGACCGCCTCTATATGCTTCGCCGGGTTCCCAAGTGGGGTAACAACCAGCCGGACGTGGACGCCCTGGCCTGCCGCATTGCCGCCTCCTACACCAGCCGGGTTAACGGCGTCCCCAACGGCCGCGGCGGCCGGTTCAACGCCTCCATGTTCACCCTGGATCACTGCTTCAGCCTGGGGCACCACACCGGGGCCCTGCCCGACGGCCGGGAGGCCGGGCACTACATTGCCAAGGGGATCGGCGCCATGACCGGCCAGGACCGGGGCGGCGTAACGGCGCAGATCCAGTCGGTAACCAAGCTGGACTTCCGCAAGATCCCCAACGGCTCGGTGCTGGACATCTATCTGCATCCCTCGGCCGTGGATGGTGAAAAGGGTTTGGACACCCTGGTGCAGCTCATCGAAACCTACTTCCGGGGCGGCGGTTACGGCATACAGTTCAACATTCTCAACGCAGAAGAGCTTCGCCAGGCCCAGCAGCATCCCGAGGAATACGCCACCCTCCAGGTTCGGGTCTGCGGCTGGAACGTCTACTTCGTCACCCTCAACGAGGAGCAGCAGAACCACTTCATCGAAACCACCATGCAGGCGCTGTAAGGAGGACTATGGAAGGCATTGTTTCCGATATCAAGCGGATGAGTGTGCATGACGGGCCGGGCATCCGCACCACCCTATTTCTCAAAGGCTGTCCCCTGCGCTGCCTATGGTGCCATAACCCCGAGAATCTCACCATGCGCCCCGCCCTGAGCTTCACCCAGAAGCTCTGCGTGGGCTGTGGAATGTGCGTCCAAGCCTGTCCTCACGGGGTCCACGGCCTGCGGGACGGGATCCACCGTGTGCGCCATGCAGACTGCGTGGGCTGCGGCCGCTGTGCGGAGGCGTGCCTTCCCGGCGCCCTGGCCCTCTTTGGCCGCACCATGGAGCCGGCGCAGGCAGCCGCCCTCTTGCTGGAGGACCGCACCTTTTACGACCAATCCCACGGCGGCGTAACCTTCTCCGGCGGCGAGCCTCTACTGCAAAGCGGGTTCCTGGCCGAGACCCTCTCCCTGCTTAAAGGCCAAGGCATCCACACGGCGGTAGACACCTGCGGAGAGGTTCCATGGAACGCCTTCGCAGCGGTCCTTCCCTACACCGATCTCTTCCTCTACGATATCAAGCATCTGGACGCAGAAGCGCATCGCCGCGGAACCGGCGCAGGCAATGCCCGCATCCTGGAAAACCTCCGCCTGCTTCATCAGCATGGCGCCGCCGTGGAGGTGCGCACGCCGGTCATCCCCGGCTACAATGACAGCCCCGAAACCCTGCGGGGCATCGCGGAGCTGCTGCGCGGCTACGATAATATCACATATTGGCGGCTGCTGCCCTATCACAGCATGGCCCGGGGAAAGTATGAAGCCCTGGGTATGGAATACCCCATGCCCGACACCGAGATGCCCGATACCCCGCGGATGCGGGCCCTGCAGGAATCCCTGCTGGAGATCTTCCCGGGAACGCGTCTCTCCTCGGACTGAGGGCAGGCGAAAGCCGCCCGCACCCCGGCACAAAGCGGGTCCGCCTTGGCAAGACACATAAAAACAACGGCCGCAGGCCATGGAATGGCTTGCGGCCGTTTTGTGGGTTATCGGAGGGAGCTCCTCCCGTTCCGCTGCTGCGGATCTTCGCATGCGCTGTACCCGTCCCATCCTCTTTTCGAGAAATCAGTGGGATTCCGGACAGACCATCCTCCCATCAGCCCAACCGCGCATAATCCTCTTCAGCGACGGCTTCCCGCCACTCGGTAGAGGGTTCCGTTCCCGGCACCTCTACGGCAATGTGAGAAAACCAGCTGTCCTTTTTAGCGCCGTGCCAATGCTTGACCCCCGCAGGGATCGTAATCACCGTACCGGGCGTCAGGCTGACAGCCTCTTGGCCTTCCTCCTGATACCAGCCCTCGCCGGCGATGCAGACGAGAATTTGTCCGCCTCCCTCCTTCGCATGGTGAATATGCCAGTTGTTCCGGCATCCGGGCTCAAAGGTTACGTTCGCCAGGAAGACCGGGCACTGACCGGGCGCAGTCAGGGGATTGAGAAATGAATTGCCCACAAAAAACCGGGCATAGGCGGTGTTCTCCTGCCCCAGCCCCAGTATGTTCTGTTGGGCAAATTCTTCCCGATCCATACATTTCATGAATAAAGCCTCCTTATAATAAGGCGCTGAAGTCGGCCATGGCCTCCGAAATCTTCAGCTGTTGGGGACATACCGCCTCGCAGCTGCGGCAGCCGATGCAGGCGCTGGGCTGCTTGTCTGCCGGGATAGCAGAGAGGGCCATGGGGGCGATGAAACCGCCTCCGGTAAACCTGTGCTCGTTATACAGCGCCAGCAGGCGAGGAATGTCCAGTCCCTGGGGGCAATGGGTGGTACAGTACCGGCAGGCGGTACAGGCCAGGGCTTTGGAGTGGGTCATCTCACGGCCCAGGGCCAGCAGGCTCTCCCACTCTTGTTCCGTCAGGGGCGCTTCCGTTTCAAAGGTGGCAAGATTGTCCTCCAGCTGCTCCAGATTGGACATACCGGATAAGATCACCACCACATGAGGAATATGCTGCAGGAAACGGAAGGCCCAGGCAGGAATGGACCGCTGGTGATCCAAAGCATGGAGCACTGATGCCTCTTTTTCATTGAGACGGGCCAGCCGTCCGCCCCGGAGGGGCTCCATCACCCACACGGGGATGTGGTACTGCTCCAGCAGCTCTGTTTTTTCTTGGCCATCCTGGAAAGTCCAGTCGATATAGTTGAGCTGGAGCTGACAGAACTCCATGTATTCCCCGTAGGCTTCCAGGAACCGCTTGAGCACCGGCATGGCGCCGTGGCAGGAGAATCCGAGATGACGGATGCGGCCGTTTTTCTTCTGCTCCAGCAGATAGTCCAGAATGCCATACTTGGGATCCAGGTAAGCGTCAATGTTCATCTCGCATACATTGTGGAACAGATAAAAGTCGAAATAGTCCACCCCGCACTTTTTTAGCTGTTCCTCAAAAATCTGTTCCACCTTATCCATGTTGCCCAGGTCATAGCCTGGGAACTTGTTGGCCAGATAGAACCTCTCCCGGGGATAGGCGGACAGAGCTCTGCCGATAGCCACCTCGGACGTACCGGCATGGTAGCCCCAGGCGGTATCATAGTAATTGACGCCACGCTCCATGGCGCAGGCAACCATCTCCTCCACGGCCGCCTGATCCACCATGGCGTCCTTTCCGTCCACCACAGGCAGGCGCATACAGCCCATACCCAGGTTGGAAAGCTGCAATCCTTGAAATTCCTTGTAAATCATAGAAATAGCTCCTTTCTGTCACTTGGATGCCTCGCGCACACAACGCAGGGCGTTGAGGCTGCGGGGATAGCCGATATAGGGCAGGCACTGGGAGACCACATCGATGAGAAAGGCCTTGTTGTTGCCGATATGCAGGTTTCCGGCAGCATGGCTCACAAGCTGGGGCTCACAGCCACCCTGTGCAGCCAGGAAACAGAAGGTAATCATCTCCCGCTGCCTATCATCCAATCCGTCGCGGGTGTAATAGTCCCCGAAGCAATTGCCGGCCAGCCAACGGTTGATGTGGCGGGTCTCCTCCGGGCCGCTGTTCTGATAGCCCCGCATCGACTCCCCAAAGATATCCACCTGGGCCTGATTCCCCGCCTCCACACGGGTCTCCCGGGTCGTGGTCCCCCGCGGCTGCGAAGGGACGGAAAGACCCTGTTGGGCCAGCGCCTCATTGAGGGCCAGCAGGAAGGGCAGCGTACGTCCCAGCCCCAGATAGGCCGTTCCCTGGTAGATAAGCTCCTTGAGTTCCACAGGAGTCACGCAGTTCCGAAGAGCCCCAAGCACCATGCTGCGGAAAGTTTCCAGCCCCTGACACCCCATCAGGGCGGCTAAGATGGCCAGGAACCGGGTCTTGTCGTCCAGTTTGCTCTCTCGGATCACTTCATCAAAGGCGAAGTTGGCGAAAAGCATGGAAAACTCCGGGTCGCTCTCCGCCAGTCCAAAGGGTTCCTGACCAAATTGTTTGCCACAGTACTGTTTCGCGTCTTCAGACAGTTCCATAAAAAACACCTCCAAAGGATGGATTGCTCGAAACCTCTGTTTCTTGCAGCAGCCTCCATGGACACAAGGTATGGAGCTTCTGCAATGGGCAGGTATAACGAAGGGTCTCCATGCTCTGTGGCCAGATCAATCGGCCATGGAGCGTTTCGGCTCTTACCCTGCGATAGAGAGAGATACCTCAAATTCTCCGTCCATTGCAGACAGAAGATCCAAGCCGGAGACCACCCGACCCAGGGGCACCAGGCCGGAGGCGCTGGCGGCATCGGCATAGAATATGGCCAGATTTCCCCAGGGCGCGTACAAGGTCACGTCACCCACTTGAGGATCATAACTGGCTGGCGCGTCCTCTGTGGATAGGTCCTGGGAGAGGTAGCTGATTTTCTCGGCGCCGGCGTAGTCTTCAAAGGTAAGCGTGACGGGCAGCATGGCAAGGAAATCCCGGGTGGCAGCATTGTCCTCCAGGACGGCAACAGCTTCCCCATCGGCGAAAGCCAGGCAGATCCGCGTTCCTTCGTTTTCCGTTGCCGCAGCGGACCCAGGGAGCTCCAAGCCCTCCACCCAAGCGGCTACGGCGGCTTGGGACGCACCGCCGTCAAAACGCTGGCCCTCCAGCCATTGGGTGTCTTCCGTCAGCTCCTTCAGGCCGTCGGCACTGGAGCCGATACCGCTGGAGCCGGAGGTGCAGAACGGCACGATGGTGGCGCCGCGCAAGTCGCAGCTCTCCAGAAATGTGTAGACCACCTTGGGCGCCTGTCCCCACCAGATGGGATAACCGAGGAACACCACATCGTAGTCCTCCGGATTTTCCAAGGTGCCGGCAATGGCCGGCCGGGCGGCGGGATCATTCTGTTCTCGGTTAGCCCGGCAGTCATCCTGACTGTAACGGAGATCCTCTTCGGTATAAGGCACTTCCGGAATGATCTCAAAGAGTTCGGCGTCCAGGATGCTCTGCAGCTGCAGGGCGATGCCCTCCGTATTGCCGGTGGCGGAGAAGTAAGCCACCAACACGCGGCCCTCCGCCGTCTCCCTCTCCCCTCCGGATCCGCTTGCCTCCGGAGTCGTGACGGCGGAAGGCATAGGCAGGTCAGGCATGGAAGTCTCCCCAACGGACAGTATTTCCTCTTGTCCAGTTGAGGACTGGCCGGGGCCGCTCTGGGTCTCCGCTTCGCCGCAGGCCGTCAGGCCGCAAAGCAGGAGCAAAGCAGTCAGCACGGCAAATCGTCGTTTCATTTTTTGCCGTCTCCTTTCTTGCTTCGTGTCTTTCGAATCTCGTGGCGCAGGTCGTCCAGCCGCTGAAGCTGGCGCTCCCTGAAGTGGATCTCATCCAGGGCGGCCGTTCGCTTTTTCTCCAACATCCTGAGCCGCTGAAGCTCCGTATCGGGCTGCTCCAGCAGCAGCCGCATATAGGTCTCCACCTCTGTGGTAGTAAATCCCAGGTCATGGAGCGTCATGATGGTACTCAGCCGGTCCAGATCTGTATCGTCATACTGCCAGGCCCCCATGACCACCTTCACCGCCCCACACAGCCCCCAGCTCTCATATTCACTCAGGATGTGCATAGGGATTTGATAGCGTTCACTCGCCTCCTGTTTGGTCATCATAAACCCTCCAAAGCGAAAATGCAGGCGTCCTTCCGCGGACACCTGCATTGTAATACACAAATCAATTTATATCTAATGCTTATTTTGGATCGTCAGACATAGAAACCAGGCATTTCTCCACATACTCCATGAAGGCAGACAATGCGGGCGGGAAGGCCTCTGTCTTTTTCCATGCCAGGACCGTCCCTGCCTCCAGAGTCGGGGATAAGGGGATGAATCGCAAGCCCTCGTAGCTGCAGCGCAGCTTCACTGTGAGAAAGGCGCCCATGCCCGCCCGGGCCATCTGGGCCATATTGTAGGGCAGGTTTCCGCTGGCGGAGATCTGGATACGCTCCGCATAGGATCCAAACCACCGCTTCAGTTCCAGCTGGACAAGTCCTCGCTTGGAAACGATCAGCGGAACATCCGCCAGATCTTCCGCCGTTACCGTTTCCTTGGAAGCCAAAGGAGAATCCTCTCGAACATGGACGCCCCATTGTTCCTTCCCCGGCATACGGAGGAAGTCATACTTGCTGATGTCCACCGGCTCCAGCAACAACCCTAGATCCAGGGTGCCGCCCTCCAGGCGCTCCTTGGTGTGGTCGGCATTCCCACTGTAGATTTGGTAGGTCACCTGGGGATGCTGTTTCTGAAAATCTGCCAGCAACTCCGCCAGGATGGTCATAGTCTCCAGGTCCCCGCTACCGATGGAGATTTCTCCCCGCAGCTCCGGGTTCTTCTGAAACTCCTGGGCCGTCTTGTCTGCCAAATCCACCAGTTCCTGGGCGCGGCGGCGCAGCAGCATCCCCTCATCGGTTAGGATGATGTGATAACGGCTGCGATGAAAGAGCTGCACCCCCAATTCTTCCTCCAGCTGCATCAGCTGACGGGAAAGGGTGGGCTGGGTCAAGTGGAGCAGGGCAGCAGCCTTGGTGATGTTTTCCTCCCGAGCCACCGCCAAAAAGTATCTCAAAACACGAAGTTCCATCCATTTGCCTCCTTCTTCTCATCCTATCATATCCGCAGCCGCAGCGCAACGCAGAAATGCCTCAAAAGAATACTTATAAATAGAAAATTAGCATTTTACATTTTTACTGAGGAGATTTACAATGAGGGCAAGGAGGTATCCTGATTGTATATTCTAATGATCGAGAGCAGTCCCCATAAACGCGGCTCCCCCAACCTACTGGCCGAGCGTTTTATGGAGGGTGCAAAGGTGGCAGGCCACCTGGTCGATGTCTTTGACGCCGCACGGGCAAACCTCCACCCCTGCCTTGGATGGGATGCCTGAGGTATGCCAGGTCCCTGTGTGCAGAAGGATGATATCAACAAGCTGCGGGAGCTGCTACCGAAGGCGGATATGGCGGTGTTCGCACACCCTTTACTACTTTGGCATGTCCGCCCAGTTGAAAATGGTCATTGACCGGTTCACAGATTCACCGGTAAGTTGTCCGAAAAGAAACGGAAAACAGTCCCCATTCCCACTTCCTGGGACAGCAGCGACTGAACCATGCGGGATCTGGCCGCTCACTATCAGACCCTTTGCCAGCATATGAACTTCCGGAATCAGGGTATGATCTTGGGGACCGGCTGCTGCACGGTATCCAGGACGAAACAGAGCCCGTTTGCGGATCGGGCCTATGCATTGGAAAAATCTCTATAAGGAGGAAATGTTCATGAACGCACTAGTCGCCTATTTCTCCGCCACCGGCACTACCGCCAAAGCGGCAAACGCTCTGGCAAACGTTGTGGGGGCGGATCTTTACGAGATCAAGCCCGCCGTTCCCTACACCAGTGCCGACCTCAACTGGACGGACAAGCTCTCCCGCAGCAGTGTGGAGATGCGCGACAAAAACTCCCGGCCTGCCTTGGCAGATACCAATGCCCCGGTTGCCGCGCACGACGTGATTTTTCTGGGTTTCCCTGTATGGTGGTATGTGGCCCCCACAATCATCAACAGCTTCCTGGAATCCTATGACTTCTCCGGAAAGACCATCATACTCTTCGCTACCTCCGGCGGCAGCGGCTTGGGCAGGTCCGCCTCGGCGCTGCAGGCCAGCGCTCCCGGCGCCAGGATTCTGGATGGCCGGCTCCTCAACGGCCGACTAAACGATGAAGAACTGAAGACTTGGGTATCCGGATTGAACCTTTGAGGTGAGAGCATATGAAATACACAAAACTCGGCAATTCTGATCTGAAGGTTTCCCGTATCTGCATGGGCTGCATGGGCTTCGGCGACTCCCGGAACGGTCAGCACTCCTGGACCATTGATGAAGCGCACTCCCGGGAGATCATCCAACACGGTCTGGATCTAGGCGTCAACTTCTTCGACACTGCCATCAGCTACCAGAGCGGCACCAGTGAGCAGTATGTGGGCCGTGCGCTCCGGGACCTTGCCCGGCGGGACCAGGTGGTAGTGGCCACCAAGTTCCTGCCCCGCACCAACGAAGAGATTGCAGCTGGAATCAGCGGCCAGGAACACATCCGGCGCATGCTGGACAAGAGCCTCGAGAATCTTGGGATGGACTATGTAGATCTGTATATCTACCATATGTGGGATTACCAGACGCCCCTCTATGACATCATGGAGGGACTGAACAACGCTGTAAAGGCAGGCAAGGCCCGGTATATCGGCATCTCCAACTGTTTTGCATGGCAGCTCGCCAAAGCCAACGCCCTGGCCGAGCGGGAGGGCTTCGCCCAGTTTGTTTCCGTCCAGGGGCATTACAACCTGATCTTCCGGGAGGAGGAGCGGGAGATGGCGCCCTACTGCCGGGAAGAAAACATTGCGATGACGCCTTACAGCGCTCTGGCAGGCGGGCGGCTATCCAAGCACCCCGGCGAGACTTCCAAGCGGCTTCGGGAGGACAGCTACGCCCAGCTGAAGTATGGCGGGGCACAGGACCAGGACGCCCCCATTCTAGCCCGAGTGGCAGAGCTGGCTGACCGCCGGGGCGTATCCATGACGGAAATCTCCCTGGCATGGCTGCTGACCAAGGTAACCGCTCCGGTGGTAGGAGCCACCAAGCTTCACCACATCGATGGCGCCGCAAAGGCGGTGGATCTGGAGCTGACAGCCGAAGAGTGCGCCTGGCTGGAGGAGCTCTATATCCCCCATCCGCTGGTGGGCGTCATGGCCCAGAACACAGCAGCGGCGGCGAAGAAGGATCATGTCTGGTCCACCGGCAATCAGACCATCTGCACAGCAAAATAAGTCAAGGCAGGATCCACTGCAAAATAGGCACGGCAGGACTGTCCCGAAAAGGGCTGTCCTGTCGTCTTTTGGCTTCAAGCCTTATTCGCAGCCAACAGGCCTTTCCTGCTCAGCCTCGATCCCATTGCCACGTCTGGGGGTTCCTGTATGCCGCGTATTTCTTCCGCAGACGCTTGTCCCCTGCCGTCTCAAGCGCCTCTGCGTTGTATGCTGCAACGCTCCTCAAGAAGACTTTGATGGCAAAATCCAGCAGACAAGCAGGAAAAGTGCTGCCTGGAAAAACGGCGTCTGCGCATGGCTCTGCAGAAAATGCTGTGATTACGGCAGCAATAGTGTGAGGGCCACAGGCCGTGACCGCCCCGCGCATGACCCATGACGAGCCAACGAAGAACCCACCGCGGAAGGATGTATCCGCGGTGGGTTCTTGCGTGAATTCGAAGCTGCTTGGCAGAGGGCTAAACTTCCTCCGGCCAAGGCGGCAGGCCTGCCTCCACGCGAAGGGCCGACCACTCTTCCCGGGTCAGGTACCGCCAGTCCCCCGGCTTCATCCCGGGATCCAGCGTCAGGCTTCCAAAACGCTCCCGGTGCAGGGCCAGCACCTTGCGGCCCTGGGCGGCAAACATCCGCTTCACCTGATGAAACTTTCCCTCATGAAGGGTTACCCGGGCATAGTGGGCACCATCCCGGTCGGGCAGAGGTTCCAGCAGCGCCGGCATGGCGGTAAAGTCGCTGAGCTCCACGCCCCTGGCAAAGGCATCCATGTGCTCCTTTCCAATCCGGCGGTTGATCTGGGCCACATAGGCCTTTTCTACGTGGGATTTGGGGGACAGCAACGCATGCCCTCCTTCTCCGTCATCGGTGAGGATCAGCACCCCAGTGGTATCCTTGTCCAGACGCCCTACCGGGAACACCGCCCGCTTGCGCAAGGCATCGTCCAGCAGTTCCATCACCGTCGGCCCGCCCCGATCCTCGGTGGCCGACAGGTACCCGGCGGGCTTATAGAGCAGCACCGCCGCCACCGGGCGGAAGAGAAGCGGCTCTCCGTCCAGCGTGGCCTGGACGGCATCCGGTTCCACCTTGTCCTCCGGCCCCCGGGGAAGAGCGCCGTCCACGCGGATCCGGCCGGCCTTGATCAGCGCCTTGATCTCCTTGCGGGTGCCCAAATCACAGAGCCCCAGGTAGCGGTCCAGCCGCATGGGCCTCATGCCTTTTTGCGCCGTTTCTTGGGCGCAGGGGCGGCCTCTTCCTCAGGCTGCGCGGGAGGGAGGTACTCGCCGTCGGGGCCCAGGGCGCGCCACTGGGCATAGGGCTTGCCCCGTACCAATTCGATCATGCCGTTCTCCAGCTTCAGGGTTTTCTCCTCCAGCAGGGTCTTCACCATCTCGGCATCCAGCATGGGTCCGCCTTCCTTGACCATACCGTTCTTCCACATGGTCAGATGGCAGCCGCTGCGCCACTGGTCACAGTAAAACGCCTTGGAGTTTTCCAACACCTTGCCCCCGCACATGGGGCACACGCCCAAGGGCTCCTTGGCAGCCCCCGCCGTCAGAGAGTGACCGGTCTGGGGAAACGTAATGTCGGGCTTCTTGTGGCGGGATTCCTCCACAATCTCCACGACAAAGTCGCAGATATCCTTCATAAACCGGTCGGGATCCATCTCGCCCCGGCCGATCTGCGCCAGTCCTTTTTCCCAGCGGCCGGTGGTCTCGGCGCTGATCATAGGCTCGGGAAGCACCTGGACAAAGATCATTCCCTTCTCAGTGGGGGTCAGGATCTTGCCCCGGCGGCGAACATAGCCCACCTGGATCAGCCGCTCAATGATGGAGGCGCGGGTAGCGGGGGTACCCAGGCCCGAGTCCTTCATCTCCTCCCGAAGCTCCTCATCCTCAATGGTGCGCCCGGCGTTCTCCATGGCGCCCAGAAGCATAGCTTCGGTATAGGGGGACGGCGGCTGGGTCTTTTTCTCCGTAAGCTTGACGGAGGTCACCTTCTTGACGTCTCCCACTGCCAGCTCGGGGAGGGGCTTTTCCTCGGGTTTTTTCCGTTTGGAAGCCGTCATGCCTTCATAGATCGCCGTCCAGCCCTTCTGGAGCACAGTCCTGCCCTGGCTCAGGAAGGAATGCTTCTCCACCTTGGTGACCACCTTCACCAGTTCGGCTATCTCGTCATCCAGGAATATAGAGATGTACCGGCGTACCACCATATCGTACAGGGCGGCCTCTTCCTCGCCCCATTTCTTCATGTCCACCGACTTCCCGGTAGGAATGATGGCATGGTGGTCGCTGACCCGTGCATCGTTGATGACCCGGCCGCCCAGGCTGCGCTGGGACTCCATTGCCAGGGGGATAAAGGGATCCCAGGCGGGATTCTTCAGCTTAGAGAGCCGGCTTTTTAGTGTCTTGATCAGATCGTGGCTCAGGTACCGGCTATCGGTACGGGGATAGGTGATCACCTTGCGCTTCTCATACAGGTTCTGGGCAATGCGCAGGGTCTTCACCGCCGGCCAGCCAAAGACCCGGTTGGCGTCCCGCTGGAGGGTGGTCAGATCGTAGAGAAGCGGGGGCTTGGTAACCTGCTGGGTCTTCTCCACGCTGGTAACTTCGCCCATTTTTCCCTTGGCTTCGTTTGCAAAGGCGGTCATCTCCTCCAGCCGTTCCTCGGTAATGCGGCTGGGGTGCTCGCTTGCCGGCTTCTCCGGGTCAAACCAACAGCCCTTGTATTTGCCGAAGGTAGCCCACAGTTCCCAATAGATCTGGGGGACAAAGTTCTGGCGTTCCCTCTCCCGCTTGACCAAGATAGCCAGGGTGGGCGACTGCACCCTTCCCACCGAAAGCAAGGTATCGTAGGTCAGTGTAAAGCCACGGCTGGCGTTCATCCCCACCAGCCAGTCGGCCTCGCTGCGGCAACGTGCCGAGGCATACAGGTTGTCATATTCCGACCCTGGCCGAAGGTTTCGGAAGCCCTCGCTGATGGCCTCGTCGGTCATGGAAGAAATCCACAGCCGCTTATAGGGCTTCGTACACTCCGCCATATTGTATATAAGCCGGAAGATCAGTTCTCCCTCCCGGCCGGAGTCGGTGGCGCAGACAATGGAGTCGATCTCCGGGCTGTTCATCCACTCGCTGACCAGCTCGTACTGCTTACGCACCCGGGGGATCACCTTCACCTTCATCTCCTTGGGGATAATGGGTAGGGTGTCGAAGCTCCAGACCTTATAGGCGTCATCCAACTCCTCCGGCGAAGCCAGTGCCACCAGGTGCCCAATGGCCCAGGTGATCACGTACTCGTCATTCATAATGCAGCCCGGGCCGCGGGTCTTGCACCCCAGCACACGGGCTATATCACGGCCCACCGAGGGCTTCTCGGCGACCACCAAGATTTTTGACATAAGATTCCTCCGTTGATTTGAGCGTGGCATAGCTTGACAAGGGCCGATACAGTACCGGCTCCGCGTCTTCTCCCAGGGATCAACGCTATGCTCGCTAGCAATATATTCATATATAGCACGTTCTTGCCCCCCGTGCAAGCCCTTGTTATGAAAATCTTTGCCGGAAAACACCGTTCCATGTCAAATTCCCCCATGGACTCTCCGCAAAAGGACATGGATTTCTTCCCGCGGGTGCGGTATAATGAATTCGTATCTTATATGCTTATAAGGAGGTATCCATGGCAATTGATCGTCCGGTGCCTGCTTGGCACAATCCCAAGTTCCTGCATGAGAACCGGCTCCCCGGGCATACAAGCTTTTTCCCCTATGCCGACACAGAGTCGGCCCTGACCTATAGCCGCGGCGCTTCCAGTCTGTACCGTCAGCTGAACGGGCGCTGGCAGTTCCTCTGGACGCCCAATCCCACCCTGGCCCCGGAGGGCTGGACTTCGCCCGATTTTGACGCCGATGCATGGGATCTGGTTCCCGTACCCTGCAACTGGCAGATGCTGGGCTATGACGTCCCCAACTACACCAACATCAACTATCCCTTCCCCTATGATCCCCCTTTCGTCCCCGATGATAACCCCACCGGCCACTACCGCAAGGAGTTCACCCTCCCCGCCGCCTGGGCCGGTAAGCGGGTGGTGCTGAATTTCGACGGCGTAGACTCCTATTTTGAGGTCTACGTCAATGGAAGCTACGTGGGCGCCTCCAAGGTTCCTCACATGCCTTCCGCCTTTGATATCACCACTTTTGTGGAGGAAGGTTACAACCTGCTCACCGTTCGTGTGCTGCAGTGGAGCGACGGCTCCTACCTGGAGGACCAGGATATGTGGCGGGTCTCCGGCATTTTCCGGGACGTATACCTCACCGCCACCGAGCCTCTGTATCTCAAGGATCTGTACTACAGCACCGCGCTGGACGCCGCCTACACCGACGCCAAGCTCTGCATTCACGCCGAAGTGGCCCGCGCCTGTGACTGTGATGCGACTCTGACCCTGGCACTGTTGGACCATGGCGCGGAAGTCACCTCCCTGACGGTAGAGCCCGAATTCGACGACGCCGGACAGGCCGTTGTCGACACCTGCTGGGACATCGTAAAGCCCACGTTGTGGAATTGCGAGGCCCCCTATCTCTATGACCTAACGGCCACCCTCAAGAGCGGCGACGGCCGCATTCTCATGGCTACCGCCGTCAAGGTCGGGTTCCGCCAGGTGGAAATCCGTGGCGTGGAGTTCCTAGTCAACGGCGTCTCCGTCAAACTCAAGGGCGTCAATCATCATGATACCCACTGGGAGCTGGGTCATACCATCCCCACCGAGGTCCTGGAACAAGATCTCAAACTGATGAAGCAACACAATATCAATACCATCCGCACCAGCCACTATCCCCCCGAAACCCGCTTTCTGGACCTCTGCGACGCATACGGCTTCTTCGTGGTGGATGAGGCCGACTTGGAGACTCATGGTGACCAGCAGTTTGGCTGGGTGCTCTCCAGCCATCCCGATTGGACAGACGCCTACCTGGACCGGGTGGAGCGCATGATCCGCCGCGACCGGAACCATCCCAGCATCGTGATGTGGAGCATGGGCAACGAGTCGGGCTACGGATCTAACCACAAGGCCATGATCGAGCTGACTCGGGCCATGGATGCTACCCGCCCGGTGCACTACTGCGAAGCGCAGGCCGCGCCGGAGGTAGACGTGGTCAGCACCATGTATCCCACCATCCCCACTATGCCTGATCAGTGGCGTCCCTCGCTGGAAGATGAGGCCAAGAGCGATGACGGCCGCCCCTTCTTCATGTGTGAATACGCCCATGCCATGGGCAACGGCCCCGGAAGCTTTAAAGAGTACTGGGATCTGATCTACAAGTCGCCCCGGCTCATCGGCGGCTGCGTCTGGGAGTGGGCCGACCATGGCATTGCCGTGGAGGATGATGACGGCAACGAATTCTACGCCTATGGCGGCGACTTCGGCGACATGCCCAACGACAACGTATTCTGCGTAGACGGCCTTACCTATCCGGATCGCCGTCCCCACACCGGCCTCACCGAGTACAAGCGGGTTATTCAGCCGGTGCGCGTGGACGCCGTGGAGGGAAAGCCCGGTACCTACATTATCACCAACCGCAACTACTTCACCTCCCTTTCCAACCTCTGGGGGGGCTGGCAGGTGAAAAAGAACGGTGTGGCGGTGGCTTCCGGCTGCGTGGGCTGCCTGAACGTGGCTCCTGGTGCTTCTAAGGAGGTCGTCATTGACCTACCCAAGATGTGCCCCTGCGCCGACTACCAGCTGAACTTCTCCTTCCTGCTGAAGGAGGATACCCTCTGGGCTCCCGTGGGCTTTGAGGTGGCCGCCGCCCAGTTCCCTCTGTGCGCCATGGCCCAGGAGGAGGTTTGCGCCTGCACCCTGCCCCCGCTAGAGGTGGAAGAGGATGGTCACGCCCTAATTATCTATGGTGAGGAGTTTGCGGTAAGCTTCGATACCTACCACGGCGTCATCGAGGCCTACGAATACCAGGATACCCCGCTACTGGAGGAGGGGCCCAAGACCAATCTCTACCGCGCTTATACCGACAACGATGGCCGTCCCTTCGACCGCGCCGGTGCGCTGATGGATTGGCGCAAGATTGGTCTGGACAAAATCCAGCATCGGGTAGTCTCCTTCAGCTGGCAGCAGCTCTCCGCCTCTAAGGTAGAGGTAGTGGTGGAAACCGTGCAGTCTCCCTATACCACCGCACCGGTCTGCCGCACTATTACTACCTATACCGTCTACGGCGACGGTTCCATCCGCGTCAAGGCCGACTTCGATCCCACCGAGGCCAAGGTCAATTACCTGCCGCGCCTGGGTACCCGTTGGCAGCTCTCCGGCGAGCTGGATCGGGTAATTTACTACGGTCGCGGTCCCCAGGAGAACTACGTGGACAAGAAGGAATCCGCCGACATTGGTCTCTATGAGGCCAAGGTGGCAGAGCTTCACGAAGACTACGTCCGTCCCCAGGAGAACGGCGCTCACTGCGATACCCGTTTCCTGGCCCTAACCAATGCCCTGGGCATGGGACTGATCTTCTGTGGAACCCCCACCTTTAGCTTCACTGCCCACGACTACAGCGACGAGGCCCTGGACGCCGCCCAGCACATCCATGAGCTGGAGAGCGACGAATTCACCTGGGTCAACATCGACTACGCCCAGTGCGGCTTGGGTAGCAACAGCTGCGGCCCCATCCCCCTGGAACAGTACCAGCTTAAGCCCGAAAAGGCAACCCTGGAATACGTGGTACGTCCCTTCTGCCGGGGCACCCACGATGCGTTCCTGCTGACCAGGAAGCTGCCCAAGTAAAGCCCTAAGCTCATAAGCGTGGGACGTACGGTGGAGCCTCTTACTCCGCTGTGCGTCCCGCGTTCTTTTTATCATTCGCTGCGAGGATGGCATGCCCACGTCCCTGCACATCCCTAACTTAGGAGGAAAGCCATGGATCCTTACATCCGCTGGGCACCCAAGGCGCCCCAAGCTCTGATCCGATCGCTCTACGAAAGCGACGCCGCAGGTTTTCAGGATGAGGCCCTGGCCGACGAGGTGGGCGCGGCGCTGTATGCCCGCTGTGAGAGTATCCTGGCGGTTACCCGCGCCCACGAAACCGGTTGGGTTACCTGCCCCTGCTGCGGACAAGATATACAAAGAAAAGAGGAAGCGTGCAATGCCCCTGCGGCTTTTCCATAACTTGGCGGGCTTTCCATCTCACCTACAAGGGAAAGCAGCTCTATGGTGCCAACGCCACCTACCTCTTTCAGGACTTCGTAACGGCTTATCCCCGCTGCCGGGACTACGCCGCCAAGATGCTCTGCATCGATACGCTCATCCACGGCTTCCACTGGAAGGCCGCCAAGTTGCTGCGGGAAGGCAAGGCGCCCGCCCCCCGCATCTTAGCAGAAGAAGAGGGACGCCCGGTCGCCGCTAACCTCATCGAGGGCAGTCTGCGTGAGGTCATCGCCTTCCTGGCCCATCTCACAGAATCGGCTTCCCACGACGCATGGATGCAGCGCATTCTGGGGATTTCCTGGATTCAAGACAACCATATGATGGATCCCTAGCATACCCTTGGACCCGGCGGCTCTGGAGCATTTCGGCAATACCCAGGCAGATAAGGTACAATAAGTTTCGCAAAAATAAAAAGACATGGTTTGCAGAACTCTGGTAGAATGAAGTCGCGACACACCATTCCGAAAGGAGACAGCAAGCCATGTCCGACAAGATTGTACAGCTAAAC
>CALWDW010000033.1 GCA_944376795.1 uncultured Christensenellaceae bacterium | reverse complement strand
TTAAACAAATCAAAAAAATACAACAATTAATTTAGTAGCTACAAATGCTATGTATGCCGCCGCTATGGGTAACACCATAACGGCGGTTTTTCAATGCCTATCGGCTATCTCTGTCAAAGGATTTCTTACTCTGTCTCGGCTGGTTTCTCTGCTTGCCCTCTGCCTGAAGCTGGCGCAGGCGTTTCAATACGCTCTCCCGTTCAGGTGGCTTTGCCTGCTCTTTTTGGGCGGGTTTCTGTTTTTCCCTGACCTGCCGCTCCCATGCGGCGAGGTCACGATTGTACTGCTCCACGACAGCCTCCGCCTTGCGGTAGGTTGCCATGAATGCCTGCACATCGGGATAACCGTCCTCTTTCAGAACATCGGGCAGTCTATCCAGCTTTTCAGCGATTCCCTTTTCTGTCCGCTTTATCTGTTCTGTGAGCGCCTTGCGCTCCTTACTTTTGAAAATCCCTTTTGTGTTGGTAAGCTGCTGTTTCAGTTTCGGAAGTACCGTATCCTGCAAATCCAGATTTAGATACAAGAAAAAGGCATATGTCCATATCAAGACATATGCCTTTTTCTTGCGGCTTGCATTACTTCTCCTGGAAAACGCCGGTCGAGAGATAACGCTCCCCCGTATCGGGCAGAATAACCACAATGGTTTTTCCCGCATTTTCGGGACGCAGTGTGATTTTCTGTGCGGCGTAGGCGGCCGCCCCCGATGAAATCCCGGCCAGAATGCCCTCCTTCGCAATCAGCTCTCGGGTTCCCTCCATGGCGTCATCGTCCCGCACGGCTATGACTTCATTGATAAGGTTCCGATCAAGTAGCGAGGGAATAAAATTGGCGCCAATTCCTTGTATGGCGTGCGGGCCGGCCTCTCCGCCGGAAAGAAGCGGCGAGGAAGCAGGCTCCACAGCGACGACTTGGAGTGAAGGATTATACTTCCGAAGTCCTCGTGCCGTCCCCGTAAGGGTGCCGCCGGTGCCAACGCCTGCCACAAGAATATCCACCTTCCCGTCTGTATCCCTCCAGATTTCCTGCGACGTGGTGCATTCGTGGGCGTGGGCGTTGGAAGGATTGGCAAACTGCATGGGCATCCATGCCCCCGGCGTCTGCTTTAGGATCGACTCTGCTTTTTCAATGGCGCCCTTCATACCCTGCGCCGCAGGAGTCAAAACCAATTGGGCTCCCATGGCGGTTAGCAGCATCCGGCGCTCTGCACTCATGCTTTCGGGCATTGTTAGGATCACAGGATATCCTTTGAGCCGTCCGATCCAAGCCAGTCCAACGCCGGTGTTTCCGCTGGTGGGCTCTACAATAACGGAACCAGGCCGCAGAGCGCCCGCCATTTCGGCCTCCTGGATCATGAAAAGGGCCGCCCGATCTTTAATGCTTCCTCCGGGATTGCGCGCCTCAACCTTCGCGAGAAGGGACGCGGGACCCGGTGCAAGGCGCGCAAGACGCACCAACGGAGTATGGCCAATGGTTTCCAAAATGCTGTCAGCAATATGCTGCATGGGATCCACCTCCTTCGTTGGATGCATTATAGGCGCGTAGGAAAGGGATTGTCAAGGGAGACTTCTTACAAGCTTTGCTGCAGCTCGTCGTGTTCCAAGCAATCGCGGCATAAGCCGCCCTCTTTGGCACATGCGGGGCAGAGAAGGACGCCGCATCGGGTGCAGGGAATCATTGTCCTTTGGTCGCATATACTGTGGCACATCTGGCAGGGATACGGAATCATGGGGAACCTCCAAGGAATCTAGCGTTTACCATTACTATGTGCGATTGCCAGCTCAAGAATACGCAGGACGCCGGTAGGGGATCCGAAAAACATAGTGCCAGAGGTAAAAGAAGGGCATGTTTTTCCGGGTATACTGGCGCAGGCCTTGGCAGAACTTCTGAAAAACTGCCGCGTCCTCCTGAGTAGGATTGTGACGGGCGTAACTGATCGCAACCAGAATTTTGGCGAGATCCCGCATACGGATTCCGCTGGAGAGATAGAGCCACTTATCAATACGGGCAGCATACTGGTAGGGCGTTTCCCCCGGACGAAGCTCAGCGTTATAGTAGGTTAACAGCTTAAGAATATCCGCATAACGCCGCTGGATTTGCCCCAAAGGCGTTTTACGGAATAGGCGCTGGGGACGCGTATGGCGCTCCCAAAGGATGATCAGTAGAGTAACCACGACCACAAAGAGCAGTCCGGCCCCGGCCAGCCAAAACCAGGAAGAGATCCTGCTGCCACTCTCCGCTGGGGTTTCCGGCATGTCACCCTGGAAAGGCGTCTGGCTCATGAAGGCGGAAATGTCTACGGTAGGCTGCGGCTCGCTGGGAAGAGCCGGCTGGCTCTCCGCGTCCAGGTTTACAGAGAGGGGATCAAAGGGGATCCAGCCAATGCCGTCTAGGTACACTTCGCACCAAGCGTGGGCATCCTGGAAGGAGACCAAACGGAGCGCATCTTTTTCCGAAGAATCGGGGATGCGGAAACCCTCTACATACCGGGTGGGCAGCCCGACACAGCGCCCCAAGACCGCCATGGCGCTGGCATAGTAGGTGCAATAGCCCTCTCCTGTTTCCAGGAAGTAGGCAACAAAGTCCTGATCCGCGGGGGGTACCGTGGGTTCCAAGGTATAGATAAAGTTTTCCGCCAAATACGCCATGATGGCATAAGCTTTACGATAAGGCGTACTGGCATCCGCCGTAATTTCCTCAGCCAGTGCGGCGACGTTCGCAGGCAAATCGTCTGGCAGTTGGGTATACATCTCCAGGAGGGACGCATCGGTGACACAGTCCTCCGCATGGTCCGCTTGATAGGATTCTACCCAGGCGCCGAATTGGCCGTGCATGTAATTGGGAAGCGTTGCAGTTATCGTATAGCCTGTACCCTGTGGAATGGTGCGAGAAGCAAAGACCTCTCCATAGGCATTGAAATAAACCAGCATGGTCATGGCATCCACAGGGACGGCACTGTCTATGCGGAAGGGGACAAAGAGATTGCTGGTATGGATGTACTCAGGATAAATGGTCAGCGTAACGCTTTGATAGAAGTTGCGCGGCACATTTTCCGCCGGCGGCATGTCGGTGTTAAACGTTTCACATTGGGCCGCATATGTCTCACTGACACCCAGCCTTTGCTGCAATACGGTTTGGCTTTTGCTCCACTGGGTACCGGAATACTGATCGTAAACGGCGCCGCGCAAGAGCATAGACTGATCAGCCCGGACATAGAAGGCCTTGGAATCAATAGGCTTCGCCGGACCGCCTAACCTGCCGCCAAGAGGAGAGAAGCCTACGCTGGCCAGGGAAAAGCCATTCTCCTGCTCCTTCACCAGCCCGGTGTATTGCGCCAGGTAATCATTGACCACATCCAGGCGGGTGCCTAACCAATTGGAACGAGGAAGATCGCCCGCTTCGATAATCATGAGATAGCCCAATGCTCCGATCAGGGCCAGTACCGGCAGCGTCCAAGCAGCAATGACATATTGGTGTCCCCCGGAATCCTGATGCCGCTGGGCGTATTGACCGAAGGATATGGCAAAATTGACGCCTAACGCGGTGAAAGCCAACAAAGTATAGATCAGAATCTCACTGTGGCCGAGGAGCCAAAGCATTAAGATCAAGCCTGATGCGACAGCCAGCTGCCCGGGGAAAAAGATCCAGCGGATTCCAAAAGCCGCAATGACCATACTGATCAACACGCCCATGGAGCAGAGTGCTGCAAGCGGGAAACCTCCCTCCAGTGTCTCCACACCGGAGCAATACAGAACAAACCACTCGAACTGGGTCAGCAGCTGGCGGGCGATACGCCCCTCATCAGCAAATAGCACCACCAAAACCGCTATGATGAGGATTCCGCCAAATCCGATGGCAATATAGCGGTTATGCATAATCAGGGAAGCCAGCAGTACGGCAGCCCCCGTGATTGCGAGAACCAGGGCCACGGACCCGGGAATGTACAGACTGACCTGTGCGGCTCGAGTCAGGGCAAAGGCAAGAATCCAGCAGGGGAGAAAGGAAGGAGACAGAAAGCGCAAAGAACCTTTCATGAGGGAATGAAGTCGCTGGGTTCCGTTCATGTTGCCGCCTCCTTTCCCGCAAGTCCCAGGGGAGGCGTCAGCTCCACGACGTGGATGCCGTGCTCGCGCATCTCATAGATCATGCGCAGCTTTTCCACTGGGAAATCTTCTTCGGGAGTCAGATGTGCCCAGAACACGGTAATGTCGATGTGTGACGTTTTACTCAGCTGAATCAGTAGGTCGTATGTTTGCGCGGTGATTTCCTGGGTGATGATATATACGCAGCCCACGTGATACATCTGGGAAAGCTCATCCAAAAGGATCCCTTCTATAGGTTGGTTTCCGGCGAACTGAAAGTCGGACAGGTATTGATAGAGTGCGCCAAACTCTTCTAAATGGCCAAAATGCTGTTGTGCACGCTGGGGATTGTGTACGACCAAGTCCATGGAGAGTCCGGCTTTGAGCAAGTAACTTCCAGCTGCTACGGCGCATTCGATGAGCAGGTCTTCAATGAGCAACCGGTCAAAGGCCTCCAGATGCAGGGTATTGCAGTCTAAGTACACCATGGGAGAGGCGGTGGCCTGCAGCTCATACTCTTTGATCATGAGAATGCCGGTACGCGCCGTGGCCTTCCAATGAACCTTACGCAGGGTATCCCCATCTTGATATTCCCGCAGACTGTTGATTTGGGCGGTGTCTTCGGTCTGATGGGTGTGCTGCGGAATCACACTTTCCACCTCCTGGGCAGGAAGCGGCAGGCTCTCCATGGCCACAATGCGCGGGCGAATCTGCAGCGTGAGGGGTTTCTGCCATTGGTTGGCCTCCAGCCGCCTTGTAACGCGAAAGATGCCGAAAATGTCGCAAAAATCCACTTGCATCAATCCAATGGAGAACCTCCCGCGGAAGGGACAGTCGATCTTTTCGCGGATCCGTGCGTTGGAACGCGGAAGCACCGAAAAGGAGGCGCTGCGCTTGATGGATTTTTCCCGAGAGGGGAGCAGCTGATAATGAAGTCGGATATAGGGAAATATGAAAAGTGTATCGTTATACAGGGTAATATCCAGATACAATGTCTCTCCCTTGGTGCCGGAGGCGGGGGAAAGCGCCTGCAGGTAATTGAATTGGATGGAAATAAAGGCCAGAGAAACTACGCTAATGAGCAGTATGCCCGCCATGACGCATAGCGCATAATAGTATAGCGCCTCGCCGGTATAGAGCGCCGATACCAGGACAAAGGCAGTAACTAGGGCAAATCCGATTTGCCGGGAGCGCATTTATTGAAACACCGGTACTTTCACGAGATTGAGGAAGGATTTTACCAGGCGCTCCGTGGTCATTTCCTTGAGCCGGGCCTCCGGCTTGAGAATCATGCGGTGCGCCAGCACGCTGACGGCCACCTTCTGCACGTCGTCGGGAATGATATAGTCGCGGCCCGATAGTATGGCCGCTCCCTGCGAAGCGCGCATAAGGCTGAGCGTACCGCGGGGGCTGATTCCCAGCTGGAGATCTTCATGCGTCCGGGACTTGCCGGTAATGGCGACGATATATTCCAGCATAAGCGGATCGCAATACACTTGCTGGGTGGCTTCCTGCATCGCCGCGATGTCATTGGCCTGCAATACAGGCCGCAGATCCTTCCGCGGATCGCCCTCCGCAAAACGGCGCAGGATCTCTACCTCCTGCACCATGGAAGGGTAGCCCAGGCGCAGGCGCATAAGAAAGCGGTCCATTTGGGCCTCGGGCAGGGGATAGGTGCCAATGTATTCCACGGGGTTCTGCGTGGCCATAACCATGAAGGGGCGGTCCATGGGATAGGTCTGTCCGTCCACGGTAACCTGCCGCTCTTCCATGGCTTCCAGAAGGGCAGACTGGGTTTTGGGTGAGGTGCGGTTGATCTCGTCGGCCAGCACGATCTGGGCCATGACCGCCCCTGGATGGTATTCCAACTCGCCGCTGCGCATGTTTACCATGCTGTAGCCGACGACATCGCTGGGCAGCACATCCGGGGTAAACTGGATGCGTCGGAAGGTGCAGCCAATGGAGCGCGACAGTGCGGAGGCCAGAGACGTTTTGCCAACTCCCGGGATATCTTCAATGAGGATGTGGCCTTCGCACAGCAGACTGATGAGCATCAGATCGATGACATCCTCCTTGCCGACTATGACCTGGGAAATATTCTCCTTGATGCGCCGCAGCGCCTGAGGCATATCGAGCATGGTTTCCTCCTTTTCCTACCTGGTGTCTCTATGATACATAAAAAGTCTCCCGGGTGCAAATGGTTTGGATGATTTTTCCGTGGATTTATGATATGCTATCCTTAGGTTCGCACACCGAGGAGGAAATCATGAAAGATCATGATATATTGAGACTTTTCCTGGAGAGGGAAGGTTCCTGGATCTCCGGAGAAGCCATCAGCCAGGAACTGGGCATTACCCGGGCGGCGGTATGGAAGCATATCCGTGCGCTGCAGGCCGCTGGCGGCATCTTCGACTCTATGCCTGGACAAGGGTACCGGATGCGGATCTGTCCCGATGTCATAGCACCTTGTCTTTTGGATTACGAGCGTGCCCCTGGCGTTGCAATGGGAAGACCGGTTCGTTGTCTGGATACCGTGACCTCCACGAACCAGGCAGCCAGGGACTGGGCCAACCAGGGCGCGCCCCACGGCGCTCTGGTTATTGCCAATGCCCAAACCCAAGGACGGGGGCGTAAAGGGCGCGCGTGGGTTTCTACGCCGGGTATGGGGTTGTGGATGTCTTTGGTGCTGCGGCCGGACATGCCAGCGGCCCAGGTACAGCCCATTACACTGCTTGCGGCAGTGGCGGCGTCCCGCGCGGTGGAGGAAATGGCCGGATTTATTCCGTTGATCAAGTGGCCCAATGACCTGTGGGTGAAGGGCCGGAAACTCTGTGGGATTCTTACCGAGTTGTCAGCCGATATGGAAGGGGTTAACTGGGTGATCATCGGGACGGGCGTCAATATGCAGCTGCGTGCCGAGGACTTTCCTGAGGAGCTCCGGGAAAAAGCAACATCGGTTTTCCTGGAAACGGGAATCAAGTATCCACGGGCGCGGCTGGCCGAGGGGATTTGCCGGTGGACGGAGTACTACCTCTCCCGGTGGCAGTCGGAGGGCTTTGGCGTCATTGCCTCGGTCTATCGGGAACGTATGGCGCTGCTGGGACAGCCCATCCACATGGTAGATGGTCCCCGTACCCGGGATGGTATTGTTATAGGCGTCAGCGAGCGAGGTGAGCTGCTCCTTCAGCGCGGGGACGCGGTGGAGGCCGTATCGACTGGCGAAGTTACGGTACGTCCGGCAGAGGAATAAAGGAGGAACGACCATGCGATATCAAGGGAGCATTACCGACGTAGCAGGCATTCGGGTTGGACATGTTTCGGACCGGCCCCATCGGACAGGGTGCACCGTGATCCTGGCAACCGCCGGCGCGGTTGCAGGCGTCAGTGTGCGCGGCGCCGCCCCAGGAACCAGAGAGACCGACTTTATGCGTCCGGGTAATGCGGTTGAGCGGGCGCATGCTGTGGTATTGGCAGGGGGAAGCGCCTTTGGCCTGGATGCGGCCACCGGGGTCATGAACTGGTGCGAGCAGCAGGACATCGGGTTTGATGTGGGGGTAGCGAAGGTTCCCATCATCCCGGCCGCCGTTATTTTTGACCTTTCGGTTGGGTCGGCCCAAGTGCGTCCCGACGCGCAGATGGGATACGATGCCTGCCTGGTTGCCACCGAGAATCCACCGGAGCAAGGCTTGGTGGGAGCCGGTACAGGGGCTACGGTGGGGAAAGCCTACGGAGGAGATTTTGCCATGCCGGGCGGCATTGGAACCTCTTCCGTCCGTCTTCCCAATGGGGTTACGGTGGGCGCCATCGTGGCGGTGAACGCCCTGGGCGATATTTTTGATCCTTATACCTTGGAGGAAGTGGCGGGAGCGCGGTCGAGGGACGGACGATGGCTTTCAGGGAGCGACGCCATCTTGGAAAGAGCCGCCCATCAGCCCATGGCGATGGGACGCAATACAACCATTGGCGTTATTGCTACCGACGCAAAGCTGGACAAGGCCCAATGCAACCGTCTGGCGGAAATCAGTCACGACGGCATGGCTTGGAGCATTCGTCCGGTGCATACTATGCTGGATGGCGATACGCTTTTTGCCCTATCGTATGGGGAGAAACAGGCCGAATACAATGCGCTTTGCATCGCAGCCACCCAGGCGGTGGCCCAAGCCATTGTCAACGCGGTGACCGCGGGGGAACGAGGATGATCCTGGGCATCGGCACCGACATGGTACGAATTGCACGGCTGGAAAGGCCGCTGACCCGGCCGCACTTTATGCAGCGCGTATTTACTCCCGAGGAACGGGAAATTCTCCGGTGTTCGGCGGACCCGATTCAGTGGGCTGCAGGCCGCTGGGCCGCCAAGGAAGCGGTGGCCAAGGCTATGGGCTGCGGACTGGCAGGCTGTCCTCTGGAGGATGTAGCCATTCTTCCTGATGCGAAGGGAGCTCCACGGGTCAATTTGCAGGGGAAGGCACGGGCACACCTCCAACGTATGGGGGGGGTACGGGTCTGGGTCTCTATTGCTCATGAGGCGGGAATGGCACTGGCTGTGGCGGTGGTGGAAGGATGCCCTGATGGAGAGATGTAAGAGATTTTGTGGAGGATCAGCATGGGGTGCAGCATAGTCGTTTCCTGTGAGCAAATGCGCCGGCTTGAGCAAGAAGCCTTTGCACGTGGAATTAAAAGTATAGAGATGATGGAGGAAGCCGCTCGGGCTGTTGTACAGGCCGCCGTCCGCATGGCGGAATGCGGAAAGATTGGAGTGGTTTGCGGTGGAGGCAACAACGGAGGAGACGGCCTGGCCGCGGCCCGTCTTCTTATGGAAGCAGGCCGGCAGGTCGATGTGCTGCTTCTTGCTGTTCCCGAACGGTTGAAAGGGGATGCAGCCCGGAATTATCAAAGGCTTGCGGATTTGAACCCGTCCTTTCTCTCCGCGGAGGATTTCGCTACGAATGCGTATGCGCTCATTATTGACGCGGTTCTTGGCACGGGCTTGGAGAAAAAGCCGCTGCGACCAGGACACGCAGCCGCCATTTCCGCCATCAATGCTCTCGGGGCAGGAGGGGTTCCGATCTTGGCGGTGGATATTCCGTCGGGAGTACTGGGTGACACCGGTGAGACATTGGATCCCTGCGTGAAAGCTACGGAGACAGTGGCCCTGGGTTGCCGCAAGCCGGGACATTTGCTCTTCCCTGGGCGGGCCTGCTGCGGGCGGGTGTCGGTTGCCCCCCTGTCTGGACTGGCGTCTCCACAAAAACCAGACTTTTTGCAGACCAATGCCCATGCTGTGGATGAGGTGTTTCCCGCGCGGCCGATAGACAGCCATAAGGGGACCTATGGCCATGTGCTGGTCTTGGCCGGAAGCCACGGCATGATGGGCGCGGGGGCTATGGCCTCGGCGGCCGCGCTGCGTACGGGGTCTGGACTGGTCAGCTGGGGCTATCCCCGCGGAGAAACGCCTTCTGCGCCTTGGACCGTTATGACAAGGCCGCTCTCCAGCATTGACGGAATGCTGGATGGTATGGCCATCAAGGACGTGCTGGATTTGGCAGAGCGGGCTTCCGCCCTGGCGGTGGGACCCGGCCTGGGACAGTCACCGCAGACGCGAGCCTTTGTCCGGGGAATTTTGGAAAGAACCCAACTGCCTATGGTGTTGGATGCCGACGGCATTAATGTGCTGCATGGACACACGGAATGGATCCTCCCCCGGGAGCATGGCGTTATGACGCCGCATCCGGGAGAGATGGCCCGGCTGCTGGGCATTACAATCCCCCAGGTAACCCAATCCCCTGTGGACACAGCGCGCCAGGCCGCCGAGGCTACCGGATGGACCGTACTTCTCAAGGGAGCGACTACGGTCATCGCCGCGCCAGGCCGAGCAACGGTGCTGAATACATCCGGAAATCCTGGCATGGCAACGGCCGGAAGCGGTGACACGCTTACGGGTGTTGTGGCATCACTGCTAGGCCAGGGACTCAGCGGTTACGATGCGGCCTGGGCGGGCGCCTGGATACACGGACGCGCCGGAGGCATAGCCGCCCAAAAAGTGGGTATGCCCGCGCTCACAGCCCTGGACATTCTGGATGGGCTGCCCCAGGCGCTCCCTAGCCGCCCTTGGGAGGAATCAGAATGAAACGCCAAATTAAGGAGCTTCTCTTCTTGGTGCTGGGCGTGGTATGCATGGGATTCGCGTACCGTGTTTTCCTGGTGCCCAATTCCATTGCTCCTGGTGGTGTTTCGGGCATTGCGACCATTCTCCACTCCCAGACGGGAACGCCGGTAGGAGCGGCTACCATTGCCATCAATATTCCCTTGTTTGCCCTAGGATGGAAAATGGGAGGGAAGAGCTTCCTTTTCCGCAGTCTTTGCGGGATGGTGCTGTCTGCGTTATTGATTGATACCCTTCCTCTGCCGGAGGGGGTTCTTGGGGCAATCGGAGACGACATTTTTCTGGCCGCAGTCTATGGCGGTTTGCTGCTGGGAGCCGGCGTAGGGCTGGTGTTCCGGGCCCATTCCAGCACCGGCGGGACGGATCTGGCCGCGGCGCTGCTGCATCGTTACGTGCCGTTTCTTTCGGTGTCTTGGGTGCTCTTTGCCATTGATTTCCTGGTGGTGGCGGCCTCCTTTCTAGTATTGGGGCCCCGTATTGCCCTCTACTCTCTGGTAACCCTGTTTATTTCGGCCAAGGTCACAGACTTTGTCCAAGTGGGGATTCATGCGGTCAAGTGCTTCTGGATCATCACCACCCAGGGAGAGGAACTATCCCAGAAAATCCTCAGTCAAATGAATCGAGGAGTGACTCTTCTTCCGGGGAAAGGAATGTATACGGGAGCTCCCCGCGACGTCCTTATGTGCGTCATCTCCCCACGGGAAATTGACCGGCTCAAGGGACTGGTACACGCAGTCGATCCCGACGCTTTTGTGCTGGTCAGTGATGTTTCGGAGGCGCTGGGGGAGGGATTCTCCGCCGCAACGTCCGTGATATCATCCAATGCAAAGTAAGATGTTTAAAAAGGGGGAATTAACTTGCGACACGGGAAATTCATCGCACGTCTGCATTCTTGTGCGGCGGCGCTGCTGCTGGCACTCGTTGCTTTGACGCCGGCGGCCGCCTTGGCGGAGGAGGAGACAGCCGCCGGCGGACCCTATATTGTAATCCGCGAAGACGCCCAATACGGCCTCATGAATACCGCAGGGCAGGTGGTGGCAGAGCCGTCATACGACCGTATCGATACCAGTCTTGCTCTCTCTTCTCCCAACACGGGATGGCTCAAGGTAGCCCAGCGCCAGGTGAACGAGGACAATCAAGTCCTTTATAACTATGCATTGATGGACGAAAAGACCTTGGAAATTCTTACACCGTTCCAATACACTGATATCGAGCCCCTCTGCCCGGGTTTTGCTTTGGTTTCTGTCAATAGGCAGGCCGCAGAGAATGAAGTAGAGGCTTATGCGCAGCGGAATTGGGGTATTGTGCGGGTTTCCGACGGCAAAGAAATTCTCCCCATTCAGGAGGGCGGAAGCTGTGGCCTGCTGGCTTGTGTGGACGGTGCTTACTACTTTACCTGGTGGGACGGCGCCGTGAACCATGTGCTGAACGAAGAAGGGGAGGAGATTCTGTCCCTGGAGGGGACGGTGGATTTGTGTGACGCAGAGGGCAGGTCGTCATACTACCAAGGCTTCTACACAACCTTTGGTACGGTACAGTGGCAGGATGCCGAGGATTTCGAGGGCTATATCATCCGCATTTCTACGAATACCGATATTGAGAACAACCGCATTGAGGAAGCCTATGACTTCCAGGGGAACCCGGTGCCCGAAATGGTAGGGCGTGAATTGATTTATGGAAGCCCGACCGCCAACGCCTGCACCCAGGTCTATCGAGACGGCATGGTGGCCCTTGGAAACGAAGAGGGTGAGCCATTGACTGACTTTATCTATGATGATATTGTGATTGAGACGGAGAATGACGCGGTATATATTACGGCCTGGCGGGAGAATGTTACCGATATTTTGGATAGTGAGGGCAATGTGCTTCTGACCATTCCCGAAAAGGTATTCCGCAATGTCAATGGAGACTATACTACCCTCGCCTGGTCGGATGGGACTTCCTTCTCCCTGTACACGCCGGAAGGTGTCAAGGTAGATTTGCCCCCTTGCGACGATGCCGAGCGGGTTGGGGATGACCGGTATGTAATCATGGATTACAATACGGGGATTAACTCGCTGGTGAACCTGCAAGGGGAGATCCTCATTGAGGAAATGACCAGCTTCCCGCAGATCGATTCGGAGGGTGGGCTGATTGCCCAAGTGCCTCTTGGCGGACGAAGCTTCTATGGCCTTTTTAACCTGGATGGAGAGCCGATCCTGAACCCTATCTATAACTATATGGAGTGCGTGGGGGAGGATCTTTACTTCGTGTACCAAGGTTGGTACGAAGGATATATCGATCGTACGGGAAAGTGGATTTACCAGTCTTCACGGTACGATACATTGGGATAGGAGAGAATGATCATGATGAAGAAATACGTTCTAAGCGTCCTGTGTTTGCTGCTGGTGGGCGCTTTCACCCTGACTGGATGCACGGCCGCTCCTGCGGAAGCCCCGGTGATCAGCCCTTTGCCTGGCGCAGCGGAGACAGCTATTCCCGACAATGCCAAAACAGCAGCCCCCGAAGAGACTGCCGTATCGGCTCCTACACCAACTGCAGCTCCTACGGCCAACCAGAGCTTTTCCACGCCGGCGCCGGACGCTCCCTATACGCTGGAGAACTTCCCCATTATTGATGGATCTTTGGCCAATGTGCCGTTGGTGGATCTGTTGACCCAGAGGATGCTTGGCGTGGATGCGGACACCGCTGCAGCGCTGACGGCCGCCAATTTCTCCAATACAAACCCATCGTACTTGGCGCTGTGTGAAGGGCGCGTCCAGCTGGTCCTGGCCTATGAGCCTTCGGCAGATACTGTAGAGATTATGCAGGAATCCGGAGCTAAACTGGAGCAGGCAGAGATCGGCCGGGATGCACTGGTGTTCCTTACGGGGAAGGACAATCCTGTGGATTCTCTGACTGTCGAGCAGCTGGTGGGTATTTACAGCGGAGAGATCACCAATTGGAGCGAAGTGGGCGGAAAGGACGAGCCCATTATTCCCTATCAGCGGCGAGAGGACTCGGGAAGCCAGACACTGATGCGCAAGCTGGTGATGGGCGATGTGGAAATGATGGTTCCTCCTACGGAGCAGGTGATTGAAGAGATGGGCGAACTGATTGACAAGGTTGCCGAGTTTGGCGGCGAAACCAATGCTTTGGGCTTTTCGGTGTATTACTATGTAGCCAATATGTATGATAACGAGAACATTAAGATGATTGCGGTGGAGGGTGTAACGCCTTCCAACGAAACCATCGAGAGCGGCGCGTACAGCCTGGTCAATCCATTCTATGCTACAATCCGGCAGGACGCGGCCGCCGATTCTCCGGAAAGGGAGATTTTCCAGTGGCTGCAAACCGAAGAGGGAACTGCCCTCATTCGGGAAGCGGGATATGTTCCTGCGGGAAAAAACTAGGGGATGTCTTCCGCGTATACATGAGAAAGGAGGGAGACTATGCCGCTGGTTAAAACCTATGGGATCGTGCTTCGCTATGCGAATTTTTCGGAGACAAGCCGCATGGTTACCCTCTTTACACCGGGTATGGGGCGGATTTCCGCAGCAGCCAAAGGCTGCCGGCGTCCCAAAAGCCCCCTCTTTAACGGATGCGAGCTGTATACATTTGGAGAATATATCCTTCGTGAAAACCGCGACCGTTACCTTATGACCCAGGTCAGCGTAGTAGAGTCCTTTTATGCCCTTCGGAATAATTTGGATACTTTGACCTGCGCCAGCCAAATTCGTGAGGTTGCGGAAGTCATGCTAACCGAAGGGCAGCCAAGGCCGCAACTCTTTGTGCTGACTGCCCGATGCCTGGCCGCCCTATGCCAGGAGGAGAATGACCCATGGATGATCTCGTTGTATTACCAAATGCAGGCTCTCCAACTGGAGGGCCTTTTCCCGCAAATTGACCGCTGCTGTGAGTGCGGCGCTCCCTTGGAAGAGTCTCCCTGGTATTCATGCCAGGCCGGCGGAGCCCTTTGCCCCATATGCCGCCTCCGATATGCGGACGCCCATACCGTTTTACCCGGTACGCTTGCCTCCATGCGTCTGCTGCTTGGCGCGGATTTGGAGAGGGTGCGTATCCTGCGCCTGTCAAAGCAAATCCGCCCACAGCTGGAAGAGCTCTGGCGTGAAACCTTATTTCATCAATTGGAACAGAGCTTTGGCGCCGTCGAATTTGTCCATAAACTTCGAGATCATGTCTATCATCCCGTCGGCGCGTTGGATAGGAAGAAGGATCCGCGCGCATAGGTCTCCGCATTCCGCGAAAGACGTCCAATCTTTCGGAGAATGAGGCTGTACAGGGTTCTGCAAGTGAAACGGCGCTCATTTCTGCATGGGGGCAGCTTCAGACGGCCGAGATTTGAGAGAAAAAAATTCATAAGTTTGTGAGAAAACCGGTTGCATGACATGGAAAAATAGGGTATACTTTACAGGACGGAAGGCTTTGTGCGGACTGGTTGCGGCCAGACAGAGCTTTTCTTGTGTGTGTTCGTCAGCTTCCGCCATTTGGCGCGAGCTTCCCATATTTCCATTTACCCATAACTTAAGGAGGATCATTCATGGCTCACAAGTACGTATACCTGTTCAAAGAAGGTAATGCTACCATGAGAAATCTCCTGGGTGGCAAGGGCGCAAACCTGGCCGAAATGACCGGTTTGGGTCTGCCCGTTCCTCAGGGATTCACGGTTAGCACGGAAGCCTGCACCCGTTACTATGAGGATGGCAAGGTCATCGCCGACGAGATCAAGGAGCAGATCTACGCCGCTCTGAAGATCACCGAGGATGAGTACGGCAAGAAGTTTGGCGACAAGGAGAACCCCTTCCTGGTCTCGGTTCGCTCCGGCGCCCGCGCTTCCATGCCTGGTATGATGGATACCATTCTTAACCTGGGCCTGAACGATGAGACCGTGCAGGGCGTGGTTGCCCTTACTGGAAATGAGCGTTTCGCTTATGACTCCTATCGCCGCTTCATCCAGATGTTCTCCGACGTTGTTATGGAGGTGGAGAAGAAGCGCTTTGACGAGATCCTGGATGCCGTCAAGGAAGAGGTGGGCGCTAAGCTCGATACCGACTTGACTGCCAAAGATCTGAAGGAGGTTGTCAAGCGTTACAAGGCCATGTATCTGGAAGTGAAGGGCGAACCCTTCCCCCAGGATCCCCATGTCCAGCTGCTGGAGGCCGTGAAGGCCGTCTTCCGTTCCTGGGACAACCCCCGTGCCATTGTGTACCGCCGCATGAATGACATCCCCGGCGACTGGGGCACTGCCGTCAACGTGCAGGGCATGGTTTTTGGTAATATGGGCGATGATTCCGGAACGGGCGTCGCCTTTACTCGGAATCCCTCCACTGGTGAGAAGAAGCTCTATGGCGAGTATCTGATGAACGCCCAGGGCGAAGACGTGGTGGCTGGCATCCGTACGCCCCAGCCTATTACCCAGCTGGAGCAGACCAATCCTGAGGTCTATGCGCAGTTTGTGAAGATTGCCGAGACTCTGGAGAATCATTACCGCGACATGCAGGATATGGAGTTCACCATTGAGAAGGGCAAGCTCTACATGCTGCAGACCCGCAATGGTAAGCGCACCGCCGCTGCCGCTCTGGCGATCGCTGTGGACCTGGTGGAAGAGGGCATGATTAGCAAGGCTGAGGCCGTTCTGCAGGTGGATCCCAAGCAGCTCGATGCTCTGCTGCACCCCCAGTTTGATGCTGCCGCTTTGAAGACTGCCAAGCCCGTCACCAAGGGCCTGCCTGCCTCTCCAGGCGCTGCCTGCGGTCAGATTTACTTCACCGCTGAGGAGGCTACTGCCGCTGCCAAGGCTGGACAGAAGGTCGTCCTCGTCCGCCTCGAGACCTCGCCCGAGGATATCGAGGGTATGGCTGCCGCCCAGGGCATCATGACCGCTCGCGGCGGTATGACCAGCCACGCCGCCGTGGTTGCCCGTGGTATGGGCCGTTGCTGCGTTGCCGGCTGCGGTGAGGCCAAGATTGACGAAGAAAACAAGACGATGACCATCGGCGACACGGTCCTTCACGAAGGCGATTACATTTCCCTGGATGGCTCCACCGGAAACGTTTACGCTGAGGCCGTTGCGACTACAGACGCTTCCATGAGCGGTGACTTTGCTACGCTGATGGGTTGGGCCGATGAACTGCGCAACCTAAAGGTTCGCACCAATGCCGATACTCCCCGCGACGCAGATGTGGCTTACAAGTTTGGTGCGGAAGGCATTGGCCTCTGCCGTACCGAGCACATGTTCTTCCAGGAGGATCGTATCGCTGCAATGCGCGAGATGATCGTGGCACCTAATGAAGAGAAGCGTCGTACTGCTTTGGCTAAGCTGCTTCCCATGCAGAAGGAAGACTTCAAGGGCATTTATAGGGCCATGCACGGTCAGTCCGTAACCATCCGCTTCCTGGATCCGCCTCTGCATGAGTTCCTGCCCACCAAGCAGGAGGATATCGAGGCCTTGGCTGCCGAAATGAACATGACGGTTGCCGATCTGAAGAGCGTAATCGATGGCCTGCATGAGTTCAACCCCATGCTGGGACACCGCGGATGCCGTTTGGCTGTGACCTATCCCGAGATCGCGGAGATGCAGACCCGCGCCGTTATCGAGGCTGCTATCGAAGTGAACCAGGAGGAAGGTTTCCAGGTTGTTCCTGAGATCATGATCCCCTTGGTAGGCGAGGTCAAGGAGCTCAAATTTGTCAAAGACGTTGTGGACAAGACCGCCAAGCAGGTCATGGCCGACAAGGGCGCGGAGATCGAGTACATGGTTGGTACGATGATCGAAGTGCCGCGCGCCGCTTTGACTGCGGATGAAATTGCTAAGGAGGCTGAGTTCTTCTCCTTCGGTACCAACGACTTGACGCAGATGACCTTCGGCTTCTCTCGTGATGATGCTGGCAAGTTCCTGGACGACTACTATGCCAACAAGATCTTTGAGAGCGATCCCTTTGCCCGCGTGGATCAGGTTGGCGTTGGCAAGCTGATGAAGATGGCTGTCGAGTTAGGTCGTAAGACTCGTCCTGGTATGAAGATGGGCATTTGCGGTGAGCACGGCGGAGATCCGTCTTCGGTCATCTTCTGCCATGACATTGGATTGAACTACGTCTCTTGTTCTCCCTTCCGGGTGCCGATTGCCCGTCTTGCTGCCGCGCACGCCGCGATCAAGAATCCGCGCAAGTAAGGTCCTTTGGCTTAACGCCGGCGATTTGGTTGTTGGCCGACCTGGATAGGCTGCTGAGCTTGTAGAAGGCTTCTTCAAAGGGATATCCCCCGCACATGAGTTCTTGGAAGTGTGCGGGGGATTTGCTTTGCGAAGATTAGGAAGAATTATCTGAATGAATTAAGTCTCTTTACAAAAGCTCGTTTCGGATCGTGGCGCAATCATGGCATGGCAGCAGGGAATTGAAAAATCAGGGCGAATTATATGACTAGAGATTTGGCACAGTGGCCAGATCCCTTTCTGTGAAACGATTGACGGTTTGTGCAGGATATTTGACAGGTGTATCGAATAATACGTTGGAGTGTAGCCTATGCCAAGGTTGCCAGAACAGTTTATTGAGGATGTATTGTCCCACAATGATATTGCGGACGTGATATCGCAATATGTGGCGCTTCGCCCGAAAGGGCGTAGATTGTGGGGATTATGTCCATTTCACGGAGAGAAAACTCCGTCTTTTAGCGTCAATACGGACGAGCAGTTTTATTACTGTTTTGGCTGCCATGCAGGAGGCAATGTTTTCAGCTTCATTCAGCACATAGAGCATTGTGATTATTATGAAGCCATCCTTCGACTGGCTGAGAGGGCTCATTTGCCTATCCCGGCTGGTGCAGAAAATGGCGGCAGTTCATCACAATTCCAAGCGGAAAGGTCGGCTATGTATAATGCATGTACATGGGCAGCCCGCTGGTTTCATGAGCAGTTAATCTCTTCTACAGGAAAGGAAGCTTACGCATATCTCCGGCAGCGTGGATTAGGCCTACGAACCATCAAAAGGTTTGGACTTGGTTTTGCACCCGATGGTTGGCATAATATTGCTTCTGCTTTGCAAAGCCACGGCGTGGGGGAAAAGGAACTTCTGCAAACGGCTCTGCTTATGCAGAAGGACGGCCGGACTTATGATGCATTCCGCAATCGAATTATCTTTCCCATTTTGGATACTCGGCAGCGTGTTGTCGGATTTGGTGGGCGTGTTATGGATGGAAGCCAGCCCAAGTATTTGAACTCTCCTGATACGCCTATCTACAATAAGAGAAAGAATCTTTACGGACTCCATATGCTCCGCGGGCAGCAAAACATCCCGCAGATTGTATTGACAGAAGGTTACATGGATGTAATCTCACTGCATCAAGTTGGAGTAGCAACAGCGGTGGCCTCTCTGGGGACGGCTTTGACGCCTGAACAGGCTGCACTGATCGGGCGGTATAGTAAAGAAGTCGTCCTGGCATATGACGGAGATGAGGCAGGCATCAAGGCCAGCCAGCGTGCGCTCCCGATTCTCCAGGAAAAAGGATTGCACGCCCGGGTTATGACTATACCAGATGCCATGGATCCCGATGATATGGCGCGGAAATACCCGTTGGAACAAATCCAGGAATGGATTGAGCAGGCGTCTGAAGCCACGGATTACCGTCTTGCTGCGCTGCGCAGGGGTAAGAATTTATCCGATCCTCAGCAGCGCATGCAATATGTCCAAACGGTTTGCCGGGAAGTTATTGCCCCAATGGAAAGCGCAATAGAACGCGGGGTTGTAATAGGCCAGCTGCATTTGGAGACGGGGATTTCGGAGGTGGACATACGCGCCGAAGTTGAGAGGCTGCTTCAAAACACGATGGGGCGCGAGAATCCTTCAGGTCGAGATCTCGTCATGCATAGCTCGGAGAATATCCGGCAAAATAAACCAGGAGATGCCGACGGTATTTCGACAGAGGATGCTGCACGGAGCGCATGGGAAAAGACGGTTTTATCACTGGCTGTCCATGAAAAAGCCGCGTATGGTGAAATTCGTTCTGTAATGGAAGAGGTTGGCTACTTGAATCCTCTCCATGCCAGGGCAGCAGCCTTTTTAGAGGAGCATGCTACCGATGCAATACCCAAGGTATTGCATCTGGCGGAGGAAGATGTGCGGTCCCTTTTGGGAGAACTGTTGACAAAGGAATTCCCCGCCTCTTCGCGGGATCAAATACTCACCGACTGCTTGCGGGCCATTCAGGCCGATCAGTGCGAGCGGGAGATCAAGAAACTGACCGGACTGTTGCCAGCTCTCCCTGCAGAGGAGCGGCAACAGTGCAAGCTAGCCCTGAAGAAGCAGTATGAAAAGCTGCAGACCTTGAAATGATGGACCCCAAGAAGGAGGGACTCGTCCTTGACGGCAGTTGATAAAAATAATCCAAAGTTCAAATCCGGGAGAATCAAGGAGCTCATCGAGCTGGGGAAAAATAAAGGATCGCTCTCTGAGAAGGAAATTGGCGATATGCTGGATGGCATTGAGCTCACGCCTGAAGAGATCGATCGTATCTATGAGCAGTTGGATACTCTGGGTATTGAGTATACCGGCGGCTTGCAAGCGGATGAGCCGGATGCTGCTTTCCTGGATCCCGAGCTGGCAGTGCCGGAAGGAATCAGTACCGATGACCCGGTGCGTATGTACCTAAAGGAAATCGGTAAGGTTCCTTTGCTGTCGGCCGATGAGGAGATCGAATTGGCCCAACGTATGGAACAAGGGGATGAGTTGGCGAAACGGAAGTTGGCTGAGGCCAATTTGCGGCTCGTTGTTTCGATTGCCAAGCGCTATGTGGGTCGTGGGATGCAGTTCTTGGACTTGATTCAGGAAGGCAATTTGGGACTGATTAAAGCAGTGGAGAAGTTTGACTATCGAAAAGGATATAAGTTCTCCACCTATGCTACCTGGTGGATCCGGCAGGCTATCACCCGTGCTATTGCCGACCAGGCCCGTACCATTCGCATCCCTGTACATATGGTAGAAACCATCAACAAGCTTATCCGTGTTTCCCGCCAGCTTTTGCAGGAGCTGGGCCGCGACCCACAGCCGGATGAAATTGCCAAGGAAATGGGTATCTCTGAAGAAAAGGTCCGTGAGATCATGAAGATTGCCCAAGAACCGGTTTCTCTGGAAACCCCTATCGGTGAGGAAGAAGACAGCCATTTAGGTGATTTTATTCCTGACGATGTGCCAGCGCCGGCTGAAGCTGCAGCATTTGCTATGCTGAAGGAGCAGCTTATGGATGTCTTGGACACCCTAACGCCACGGGAGGAAAAGGTACTTCGCTTGCGGTTTGGACTGGATGATGGACGGGCGCGGACACTGGAAGAAGTAGGGCGAGAGTTTAAAGTGACGCGGGAGCGGATTCGACAGATTGAGGCCAAGGCGCTGCGCAAGCTGCGCCATCCCAGCCGCAGCAAAAAGCTCAAGGATTTTCTTGATTAACCCGTGAAATGTTATATCTTTGCGCTTTTTCCCGGCGCAGAAACCGCCATATAGCGAATCCATTCCCCTAGAAGCCAATACGGCCTTCCCTCTGCAGAAGAGGGGGGGCCTTCTTTCAGAGAGGATACTATGAAACTATCCCAACGCTTACGTTGGATTGCCGATGCGATCCCTTTTCATGCGGTCGTAGCCGATGTGGGATGTGATCACGGAAAGCTAGCTGTTTTTCTACTGCTGCGGGGAAATCCAAGAGTTTTTGCCGTGGATATTAGCCGCAGCTCTCTGGAAAAAGCAGTGCGCCTAGCTCAAAACTATGGCGTAGACGCCAAGTTGTACCCAAAAGTGTCGGATGGACTCCGGAATTGGCAGGATTTACTCCCCAATGTCGTGGTCATTGCGGGACTTTCGGGGAAAACCATTGCGAATATTCTTCAAGATAGCAGGGAAATTGTAAGTCAGTGTGATCAAATTCTGGTGCAACCTATGCAAGGCGTCCCGTTTCTGCGAAAATGGCTGGCAGAGAAAGACTGGCCGGTTGTTCAAGAAGCTTTGATTCAAGAAGAGGGAAGATATTTTTTTATTTTCCGGATTGTGCCCGGTAGCAATGGTCGTATCCAGCAGAAGGAAGATTATACATTGAGCGATTATCTGCTTGCCCAAAACGATCCCGTTTATTATCAATGGCTTGTAGATCGGCGCGAAGGCGATAGAAGAGAACGAGCACGACTTATCCATCGGGGTGGCGACGGCCTTCAACAGGCTTTGGCGGTGATTGATGCGCGCCGAGAAACCGAAGGAAAACATATTGCTTTGCTGGAGAAGGGAGCGATGGAAAGTGGCAAAAGTGGCGGATGTTTGTAAGTGGATGAGACAATGGGCGCCGGAGGAGAGCTGTGCGTCTTGGGATAATGTCGGTCTGTTAATCGGTTCTGCGAAGGATCCCATCCATCGGGTATTGGTGGCACTGGACCTAGACACGGCGGTATTGGAAGAGGCCGCCGGTAAAGGGGCAGATATGATCGTCACGCACCATCCGCTTATTTTCCATGGAATGAAGCAAATCCGAGAGGACCAGGAAGAAAGCCGTCTTGTTTACATGGCGGTACGCAATGGGATTGCTGTATATGCTGCCCACACCAATCTTGATGCGGCGCATCCCGGGGTGAACGACGCTTTGGCGGAACGATTGGGCTTGCTGGACGTTCGTTGGGATCCCCGTCTGCCAATGGCATGCATAGGCAGGCTCCCCGCGCCCATGTCTCTGCCGGCTTGGAAGGCCTGGCTGTCGGAAAAGCTAGAATCCCCATGGGTACGTTTTTGCGGACGCACCCCGGATCGTGTGGAACGCGTGGCCGTGCTGGGAGGATCCGGGGGAGATGTCATGGAGGAAGCGGCATCCTTGGGCGTCGATGCATACGTTACGGGAGAGATCAAGTATCACGATGCTTTGCGGGCACAGTCATTGGGCTTATTAGTCTGTGAGACAGGCCACTATTGGAGCGAATATCCTGTGATTTCCCATATAGTTAACCATTTACAATCCTGTGCAAATGCGGTACAATATAACATAGAGTTTTTATGCTCGGAGACTGTCACTTGTCCTTATTTTCGGGAATAGGGATATGTTCGAATAGGAGAGAAAGGAAGGAAAAGGATGACCGAACAGCTTGCAATGCTGATGGAATACCAGGGCCTGGATGACAAAGTTAGGGCCATCGAGGATGAGTTGCGGGCCTCGGCAGTGAGAAAAAAGCTGCTGCATGCCCGCAATTATCTGGTTAATTCCCAAAACAATCTGCAAAAAATGGAGGCGGAAGCTGAGGAACTGCGCAGTCTTCTTGAAACCGTGCAGACGAAGTACGCGGCTTCGTTGAAGGAGCTCGATGAGATGGGCGTTCACTTTGAAGCAGCGGACGAGGAGTCGGATGGGGATGATGTGGCGGATATGCGGCGCTTGGCCAATAATCTTCTTAACGACCTGACCCGGCAGGAAAAAGAGCTTACCGGCTTAATGAAGCGGCTTGCCAATATGGATCAGGAAGTTAAAAAGATGGCTACCAATATCCCTAAAGCCAAAGCGGATTACGCGTCTTTGAAAGTGACCTATGATGAAGAACTTGCAAAGGTACAGGCGCGGACTGCGCCGATCAAGGAAGAGATGGAAGCTTTGGGACAGAAAATTGGAGATGCCCTCATGGCTAGGTACCGTTCGGCCCGCCAGAGCAATGCCACTAACCCTATTGTCCCATTGAGCGGGAGCCGTTGCACGGGGTGCCACATGGATCTTCCATCAGCAGCAGCAAAAAAGATCCGCGAAGAGCAGTGCATCGGCGAATGTGAAAATTGCGGCCGGATTCTTTATGCTGAATAAGCGGCTGGATGACGGAGAGCCGCTTGACAGGCTGATAACGGTGTATTATCATTGTATAAGGTGGAATGGATCCTGTTTGTGCGGTAAAAACCGCTTTGATAGGGAGATTTAGAAGAGGGGAGGTGCTTTGGTTCCAGTGAATGAAGTTGCTCGTATTATTATGGAGATTGTGATAGGGGCAGGTACCCTGACAGCAGGCGCTTTGGGAGGGTATTTCTATCGCAAGTCGATCATTGAGAATAAAATCGGCCGTTCCGAGTCATTGTCGCAGCAAATCGTGGATGATGCCCGCGCACAGGCCGAAGCGCTGAAGAAGGAAACGCTGATTGAAGCCAAGGAAGAGGTACATACCTTGCGTACGGAGCTGGATCATGAGATCCGTGATCGCAGGGCGGAAATAACTCGTGTGGAGCACAGGCTCCAGCAGAAAGAGGACTCTCTGGACAAAAAAGCCCAGGGGTTGGAGAGCCGTGAGGAGAAGATTGCAGCCACGCGGGAAGAGATTGCTAAGCTCCAGGAAAGAACCCAAGAGATTTGTGATCAGCAGGTGCATGAATTGGAGCGGATTTCCAATTTAACCCACGAAGAGGCGCGCGAAATCATTATGCAGACAGCGGAAAAGGATACGCGTCACGATGTTGCGCTGATGATCCGTGATATAGAACGGGACGCCAAGGCGGATGCCGATAAAATCGCGCGCAATATCATTACCCAAGCGATTCAGCGCTGTGCTGCCGATCATGTGGCGGAAAGCACGGTTTCGGTGGTTGTCCTGCCTAACGAGGAGATGAAAGGTCGGATTATTGGGCGCGAAGGCCGAAATATCCGCACCTTGGAGACCGTAACAGGCGTGGACTTTATTATTGACGACACACCGGAAGCGGTGATCCTTTCAGCCTTTGACCCGGTGCGCCGCGAAATCGCCCGGATTACCTTGGAACGTTTGGTTGCGGATGGACGTATCCATCCTGCACGCATTGAAGAGTTGACGGGGAAGGTTCGCAAAGAGATTGAACAGCAGATCCGTGAAGCTGGCGAGAGTGCGGTCTTTGAAGTGGGAATCAACGGAATCCATCCCGAGCTTATCAAGGTTCTGGGCCGTCTCAAGTACCGCACCAGCTATGGACAAAACGTTTTGAAGCATTCCATTGAAGTGGCACACCTAGCGGGCTTGATGGCTGCGGAGCTGGGAGCCAATGTCCGCGTTGCGAAGCGTGCGGGCCTTCTGCACGATATCGGAAAGGCTATCGATCATGAGGTGGAAGGGTCGCATGTGAAGATAGGCACAGATTTAGCAAAGAAGTATCGGGAGCATGGCGATATTATCCATGCTATCCAGGCTCACCATAACGATATCGAGCCTACAACCGTAGAAGCTGTGCTGGTACAGGCAGCCGATGCTATTTCAGGCGCTAGACCTGGCGCGCGGCGCGAGACACTGGAGAGCTATATCAAGCGTCTAGAAAAGCTGGAAGAGATTTCTAACTCCTTTGAAGGCGTGGAGAAGTCCTACGCTATCCAAGCCGGTCGTGAGGTGCGGATTGTTGTGCTTCCCGATAAGGTTGACGATGCGCAGGCGCTTCTGATGGCTCGTGATATTGCCCATCGGATCGAGACCGAAATGGAGTATCCCGGTCAGATTAAGGTCAATGTCATTCGGGAGACCCGTGCTACGGAGTTTGCGAAGTAAAGTAATACATATGGTAACGCGAGGAGCGGAATGTTTAAGGATCGAGGTCAAGACAGTCGAACTAGGCTGGGATTGGATTGATCAATCGTTAAACACGCCGCTTTTTGCATATTACGGCGATAGGGAAGGAAACCAATGGATATGCGATATCGACCACAGTGGCAGTTTTCCCCAAAGGAAAATTGGAGCAATGATCCCAATGGCTTAGTCTACCATCAAGGGATTTATCACTTGTTTTATCAGTATCATCCGTATAGCTGTTATTGGGGGCCCATGCATTGGGGACATGCCACCAGTCGGGATTTGCTGCATTGGGAGCATCAACCTATTGCACTGTATCCCGACAGCCTTGGTATGATATTTTCTGGCAGCGCTGTCAGCGACGTAAACAATACGAGCGGTCTTGGAGATAACGACCAACCGCCGTTGGTATGCCTTTTCACGCACCATGGACCGCATGGCTTAGAACAGCAGTCTTTAGCCTACAGTTTGGATGGCATTCATTTTGAGAAGTATCCCCATAATCCTGTAATTCCTAATCCTGGATATAAGGATTTTCGAGATCCCAAGGTCTTTTGGTTTGGAAAAGAGCAGCGGTGGGGGCTTGTTTTAGCGGCGGGAGATCACGTGGAGTTTTTTCGTTCGCAGGACTTGATCCATTGGTCCTTTACAGGACGCTTTGGCCCTGAAGGAAATTGCGCACCGGGCGTCTGGGAATGCCCTGATGTATTTCCTATGCCGACTCCGGAGGGAGAGAAGTGGGTGCTTTTGGTAAGCATGGGAATGGGCCGCGAAAATGGTGGATCCCGAACGCAATACTTTGTGGGACAATATGACGGTTCTACATTCTTATCTGAGTGTGAACGCCCCCATACGCTTTGGCTGGATCATGGTCCGGACAGCTATGCAGGTGTTACTTTTTTTGGAGAGCCCCACGGACGTAGAGTTTTGATAAGCTGGATGTCCAATTGGACTTACGCGGATAAAATGCCTACTGAAGGGTATCGTGGACAGATGTCTTTACCCATTGAACTTCGTTTGGTTCCTACTGTACGAGGGTATAGGCTTTCGGGCAACGTCATTTCGTCGATGGAGATGCTTCGCGGTGACTCGTACGATATATGGTCGGAGACGCTTCCGCAAGGGGCTATGGAAATGAAGTTGGAAGGAGATGCACCCTTTTCTATCCGTCTGCAAAATGGAATTGGCGAATATGTAGAGTTTGGCGTTGATGACAACAACTGCATTTTTCTCGACCGGACACACAGCGGGAATATGGAGATCGATCCCGATTTTGGCCGCAGATATGCAATCCATCGTCTAGAAACGGGACCTGTGCATATGTATGCCATATTGGATCATTGCGCTATGACGCTCTTTGCTGATCATGGTACGCGTATGTTTAGCGCAACGCTTTTTCCTACCCAGTGTTTTGAAAGCATAGCTGTGGAAGGCATGGTCGGAGGACGGTGCACGCCTTTAATTAACTCCGAGAATTTTCCGCCTTTGCCTTGACACGAGAGGAAGTCTCTGGTACAATAGGGTCCAATGAGTTGCATAGCCTTGGCTATGACGGGGAGTAAGTAGTTGTATCCCCACCTCCAGAGAGCTGCCGGTCGGTGCGAGGCAGTGGTGTATGCAGCGAAACTGGCCCCTGAGCTGTCCACCGAAGCAAGTAGGCTGGACCGGTTCCCCACCGATATATGGGGTAGGGCATGGATGTGCCCGAAGGAGGTGGGGGCCTAGTGCCCTAACCAGAGTGGTACCGCGGAGTTTGACCTTCGTCTCTGAAAGAGGCGAAGGTCTTTTGTTTTTCATCATATTTTGAAAGGATGACCAACTATGAGAGATTTGCAGTATAAGACCATTACCGATATTTTGCTCTGGAACGTAAACGAGCGGCCGGATCAGGAATTTATCATCTATCCTAGCTGTGGAATCCGATGGACTTTCAAGGAGTTCTATGAAATCTGCCGTAAAGCAGCGCGAGGCATGATGGCACTCGGCGTGAAAAAGGGAGATCATGTGGCTATATGGGCTACCAACGTGCCAGAGTGGCTGATTATCCAGTTTTCTACAGCGCTCATGGGCGCGGTCATGGTTACTGTCAATACAGCTTACAAGATTTATGAGCTGGAGTATTTGCTGAAGCAGTCGGATTCGACGACGCTTGTCATGATTGACAGCTTTAAGGGCTACAGTTATGTGGATTGTATCAACGAGCTGTGCCCGACGCTTAAAGACAGTGAGCCCGGAAAACTGGAGGATCCGAACCTTCCATACCTCAAAAACGTTATCTTTGCAGGAGACACGCCTTCAAAGGGCATGCTCGCCTTTTCCGACCTGTATACGCTGGCCGAGCAGGTTCCGGACAGCGTTTTGGATGAGGCAACTGCCGCTACAACGCCGGACGATGTTGTCAATATGCAGTACACCTCTGGTACCACCGGATTTCCGAAGGGCGTTATGCTGACCCATTATAATATCGTCAACAATGGCCAGTTTATCGGTGACTGTATGAAGTTTTCACCTGCGGATAGGTTGTGTATTACTGTTCCGCTCTTCCATTGCTTTGGATGCGTGCTGGGCGTCATGGCTTGTGTAACCCACGGGACTTCTATGTGTATGGTTGAGGTTTACCATCCTGTTAAAGTCATGGAAGCAGTCCAAAATGAGCACTGTACGGCGCTCCATGGCGTGCCCACCATGTTTATTGCCATCCTGGAACATGAGCGTTTCCATGAATTCTCTTTCCCGGGGCTTCGTACGGGCATTATGGCCGGATCTCCTTGTCCCATTCGAGTCATGCGCCAGGTGATTGAAGAGATGGGGATGCGGGAAATCACCATCTCCTACGGGCAAACTGAGTCCTCGCCTGTTGTTACCCAGACCACCACGGACGATCCCCTAGAAGCCCGGGTGAACACAGTCGGTCGCACGCTTCCCCACACGGAAGTCAAGATTGTCGACCCCGAAACGGGTGCCGATATGCCTTACGATACGGTAGGAGAGATCGTGATTCGTGGTTATTGCGTAATGAAGGGGTATTATAAGATGCCGGAAGCGACCCGCGCTGCCATTGACGAGAATGGATGGCTGCACAGCGGGGACCTGGGCACCATGGACAAGAACGGCTACTTCAAGATAACGGGCCGGCTGAAGGATATGATCATTCGGGGCGGCGAGAATATCTACCCGCGGGAACTGGAGGAATTCCTCTATACCCATCCCAGCGTCAAGGATGTCCAGGTTATAGGAGTGCCGGACATTAAGTACGGAGAAGAGGTCATGGCCTGCGTTATCCTGAAGGAAGGGGAAAGTGTAACAGCTGAGGAGCTGATTCAGTACACCAAGGAAAAACTCTCGCGCTTCAAGGCTCCGCGCTATGTTTGGTTCATGGATTCCTTCCCCATGACGGCCAGCGGCAAGATTCAGAAGTATAAGATGCGCACCATGGCCGTGGAGCAGTGGGGGCTCCAGGATGCTGCTGCAGTGGAAACAGCCTGATCACATGGGTACGCTGCGTGAGTACAGGGCCATTTTGGAGACAAATCCCATCATTGCGGCAGTAAAAAACCTGCGAGCGGCCGAAAAAGCCGCAGCCTCTCCGGTGGGCGTTGCGTTTATTCTGGGTGGGGACATTCTTACGTTGCCCAACATGATGGATATGCTGCGGCAAGGCGGAAAGAAAATCTTTCTCCACATTGATCTGGTAGAGGGGATTGGCCGGGATGCAGCGGGTGTACGCTTCCTTTCCCGGGTATGGCATGCTGATGGCATGATATCCACACGCACCAGCCTCCTGCGGACGGCTGCCGAAGAAGGGCTGTGTACCGTACAGAGAATGTTCCTCTTGGATTCCGCCTCTTTGGCTAGCGGCATTGCCCTGGTTTCGGAAGCGCGGCCTGACATGGTTGAGCTTATGCCCGGCCTGCTGGATAAAGCCATTTCCCAGTTCTCTTGTGAATCTCGGCGCCCGGTGATTGCCGGGGGAATGATTACCGAGAAGCGGGAAGCCATGCGCGCCCTTGCCGCTGGAGCGTTGGCTGTCTCTACCAGCCAAGAGGCTCTCTGGAACCTTTAACGCCGTATGGCACCCGGCAAATTGCCTAGAAATACTGTACAAATATACCACCTGCGTCCATTGACGGGAATGGAGGACAGGTGGTATACTTTTTTGTAACCAAATAGTTCGGCAGAGAAAGGAGAGCCGCAAAACAGCCTTTTGCAAGAGGTGTTTTTAGCGTGCTTTTTTTGCATTGGTTGTGGGAAGAGACTTTTGCGGAGGAAGATCAAAGTATGCAGTACGACGTAGTCATTATCGGCGCAGGCGTTTCTGGCGCCGCCATTGCTCGGGAGTTATCCCGATATCAGCTTGCCATCGCTGTCGTTGAAAAAGGGAGTGATGTTGCTTCGGGCGCATCCAAGGCCAACAGTGCTATTGTTCATGCGGGGTATGACTGTGATCCCGGTACATTCATGGCTCGCTTCAACGTTCAAGGAAACGCTATGATGGCGAGTCTCTGCGCAGAACTTCAAGTGCCCTACAAACCCATTGGATCAATGGTGTTGGCGTTTTCTCCGGAAGACGAAGTGCATCTGGAGAAACTCTATCAGCAAGGTATACAAAACGGCGTGCCGGATATGTCAATTCAGACGGGGGACTGGGCAAGAGAACGGGAGCCACACCTAAGTCCAGAGGTTCAGAGTGTTCTTTGGGCGCCCTCTGCGGCCATTACCTGTCCTTATGAATTAACCATTGCCCTGTGTGAGAACGCAGCTGTCAACGGCGTGTCCATCCTGACAGACTTTGAGGTGCGTTCCCTGCAGCGAGACAAGGACGCGTGGCAAATCTCCGCAGCTGATGGAAGAAAAATATCCGCTTCCTGGGTTATCAATGCGGCGGGAGTCTACGCTGACTGCATCAACGCTTTGGCAGGCGGCGCGCCTTTTACAATTTGTCCCAGGAAGGGAGAGTATATGCTCCTTGATCGTAAAGAGGGTACCGTTGTTTCTACTGTCATTTTCCAGCCGCCGACGGCCATGGGCAAGGGCGTGCTGGTAAGCCCTACGGTTGACGGCAATGTATTTGCCGGCCCTACGGCCCTGGATATGCAGGATCGAGAAGATACTTCTACCACCCAAAGCGGTATGGATGCGCTGACCCGCTGTGCTCGGCTTTCGGTGCCCGACTTGCATCTTTATAATGTCATTACATCCTTCTCCGGAATCCGTGCAGTGTTGAAGGAGAAGCATGATTTCTTGATTGAACGCTCAGGTACGGTAGAGAACTTCGTCAATGTCGCGGGGATTTGTTCTCCGGGCCTGAGCTCTGCGCCGGCTATCGCTTTGTATGTTCGGGATCTTTTACGAGATGGGGGACTGCCTCTCCGTGAACGACCGGACTTTTCGCCGCATCGCGAGCATACCAAGCCCTTCCGTCACATGAATCGCAAAGAAAAGGCGGAAGCAATTGCCCATAATCCTCTGTATGGAAGGATTATCTGCCGTTGTGAAACCGTTACAGAGGCTGAAATTGTCGCTGCGATTCATAGTCCGGTACCAGCCCGCTCCATTGATGCAATTAAGCGGAGGACACGCGCTGGCATGGGACGATGCCAAGGAGGATTCTGTTCTCCCCGCGTGATGGAGATTCTGGCGCGGGAAACGGGGATGGATCTCCAGGAGGTCACGAAGTTTGGCAAAGGGTCCTGGATGGTCTGCGGAAAGATTAAAGAAGACGGAAGGAACGGGGAGGATCAGACGCATGCGTAAGGAATGGGACGTCATCGTGGTAGGAGGCGGACCGGCTGGGCTGGCCGCAGCCTTAGCCTGCAGCGAGAGAGGTATTCCCCAGGAGAATATCGTGATCCTGGAGCGAGACCGCCAGCTCGGAGGCATTCTGCAGCAATGCATTCATCATGGTTTTGGCCTGCACCTTTTCGGCGAGGAACTGACAGGTCCTGAATACGCGCAGCGCTTTATTGACCGTGTGCAGGATAGTTCCATTGTCTGCAAGACCGATACCATGGTTTTGGAGATCACAAATCAGCGAGAAGTTGTGGCTGTCAATGCTCAGGATGGGCTCATGGTTCTCTCGGGGAAAGCCATTATCCTCGCCATGGGCTGCCGGGAGCGCACGAGAGGGGCGTTGAATATTCCGGGAACCCGACCCGCGGGGGTTTACACTGCCGGCTGTGCCCAGCGCCTTGTCAATATGGAAGGCTATATGCCGGGTAAGGAGATTGTTATACTGGGATCGGGCGACATAGGACTCATTATGGCGCGGCGCCTAACTTGGGAAGGAGCCAAGGTAAAATTGGTTTGCGAGCTGATGCCCTATTCCAGTGGCTTGACGCGCAATATTGTGCAATGCTTGGAGGACAACGACATTCCTCTCCGCTTTGAGCATACTGTGGTGCAGATCCACGGGAAGAGCAGGGTGGAAGGAGTGACGATCGCACGGGTTGACGGGGATCGTAAGCCCATTCCATCTACCTTTGAATACATTCCCTGCGATACCCTGTTGCTATCTGTGGGACTTTTGCCAGAGAATGAGCTCACCGAGGCCGCAGGGATTCAAATGGATTCTCGGACGAAGGGCGCTATGGTAGATCAACATAGGCAGTGCAGCGTAGAGGGGATTTTTGCCTGTGGAAATGTGCTTCATGTGCATGATCTGGTTGACAATGTTAGCATGGAGGCCCAAACGGCGGGGATTGCTGCAGCTGACTATATAATGCAGGACCGCAAGCCCGAAGGAATAACGGTTTCCGTCCAAAATGGCTCTGGAGTTTCCTACACGGTTCCGCAGCGCATTGTTCCCGGGGACGAAGATGTGGACATTTATCTGCGGACCCGCGGTGTCTTTAAGCCGGCCACTCTTACCATCCAGGCAGGGGACAAGACGCTTCTGCAAAAGAAGAAGTCCGTCATGACACCAGGGGAAATGGAAAAAGTGACGCTTCCTGCAGAAAAACTGCAAGACATTGCGGGGACGATTACCGTGAGCGTTATAGGAGGATAGAAAATGGTCAGCCAAAAGGAGTTTGTCTGTACGGTTTGTCCGGTGGGCTGCCGTCTCACTGTTTCGCAGGCAGAGGATGGAGAGATCGTTGTGCGCGGAAATACCTGCAAACGTGGAGCCCGATATGGTCGAGATGAATTCGTGGATCCGCAGCGCACGGTAACCTCATCAGTTTGGGTAGAGGGGGGAGATCTGCCTCTTGTTTCGGTACGAACCCAAGGAAGCGTTTCTAAGGCAAAAATCCCCGAGGTGCTGCAGGCCCTCAAGCGCTGCAAGGTTTGCGCTCCTGTCCATGTGGGCGATGTAATCATTCCTCACGTAGCGGGAACAGATACCAATGTGGTGGCTACGCGGAACGTTAGGAAGAAATAGCATAGACACAGAGAATCAGTAGGGCAGCACATTCATCAAGCAGCAGAGGTATACATGCCTCTGCTGCTTGAATTTTCAGTGTTTTATGACTCAGGCAAACACTAATAGCCTGCGGTATGATGTTTGATCAAAGCACGGCATGGATAGTTTTGCATATATATGTTATAGGGAATACGACGAAAGCGGGGATGGACATTGGCTGACTATGAACACTGTTGTCATGGATGGGGTAATATGAATTTGCTTCGCTATGTATGTGCCTGTTATGCCTCTCGGGCCTCATCTGTAGGACCTACAGGCCCGACAGGTGCTACCGGTTTGTCTGGACCCACAGGAGCTACAGGAGCGGATGGCATCCCCGGCGCCACGGGTGCGACCGGGCCGACGGGTGCTACGGGTGCGACCGGGCCGACGGGTGGAACCGGTGCCACGGGAATCCCGGGGGTCACCGGGGCAACCGGACCGACGGGGCCTACCGGCGCCACAGGTGCTGCCGGTCCCTCTGGAGACAAAGGCGTTACGGGCGCCGCGGGGCCTATAGGGCCTACTGGCACCGCAGGACCGACAGGTGCGACAGGTGCTACGGGTGCGACCGGGCCGACAGGTGCTACGGGTGCGACCGGGCCTGCAGGGGCGACCGGGATAGCAGGATTGACAGGTGCAACCGGGCCCACAGGAGCGACCGGCGCTGTTGGCGCTGCCGGTCCACGCGGTGCAACGGGTTCAACCGGAGCGACCGGGCCAACGGGTGCCACGGGCGTTTCCGGTGCGACTGGATCCACAGGGATGACGGGCCCAACGGGAGCTACAGGAGCCACAGGAGCTACGGGTGCCACAGGGGCTACGGGTGCAATCCCGGATGATGTCTTTGCTTCATTCATCAATACGCAGTATCCACTGACGATGGGAACCTCTATTGCGCTGTTTCCCGATATTACGGACCCTACAGGAAATATTGTGCAGGCAAGCCTGGAGCGAATTACACTTGAGCCGGGATATTATCTCATCTCCTATAAGGTATCGGCCGTTTTTCAATCCCCCAATTACATGCAGGTAACCCCCGTATATAACGGCACATCGCATCTGGAGACCGGTATCTATTTTGCGACCAGCGCAAATGGATCCAGCGCCTGTGGATCAGCCTTTCTTATCCTGAGAGCCCCTGCCCAAACGCAGTTTTATCTCAACTACAATGGTTCAAGCGACGCGCGAGATGGAGAAATCAACGTCACGATACTGAAGCTGCGCAGAGACCTCTAGTACGGGATACGAGAAGACTAAAGCACCGTTACTTGCGAAAGTATATATCATTTGTCCGTCCGCGTAAAAGTGGTCCGGACGCTTTTCTATTCTCCGGTTGCCTCCTGATTGTATTTGCGCTATAATGCCGGTAGAGGATCACCGGAAATACATGGACAAGGAGAGCATCTCATGAAAACAGGTGTGAGTTCGTATTCATTCCATAAGCTACTGGAAAAGGGAACACTCAAGTTGGATGAGATTCCCGCCATTGCTGCCAAAATGGGCTTCGATGCCGTGGAGTTTGTAGACTTCGAAATGCCGCAGGACAACGTATTGGAATATGCTGCCATGCTGAAAAAGCGTTGCCAGGAGGCGGGTGTAACCATCGCCTGCTATGCTGTAGGCGGCAATATGCTGGCTGATGACTTTGAGGCTTCTATTGCCCAGTACAAAGCCCATGTGGATGTGGCAGCAGCAATGGGGGCCCCGCTTCTTCGGCACGATCTGGCCCATGGGCCGGTTCCTGAGCGAGGAATTCGCACCTATGAGGATGCGCTTCCCATCCTGGTAAAGGGCGTACGCGCTGTGGCGGATTACGCGCAGAGTAAGGGGATTCGCACGACGACAGAAAACCACGGCTATTTTTCCCAGGACAGCCAGCGCGTGGAGAAGCTTGTCTCGGCCGTAGCCCATCCGAACTTCGGTTTGCTGGTCGACATGGGGAATTTTATGTGCGCAGATGAAAGCTCGGATGTGGCTGTAGGGCGGGTGGCCAGCCTGGCGTTCCATGTCCATGCGAAGGACTTCTTTTTCAAAAAAGGTATGCCGATCAAGGGGCAGGGCTGGTTTAATACCCGCGGCGGTAACTCCTTGCGCGGTACAATCCTGGGACATGGCGTTGTTCCCGTGGCGCAATGCCTTGGAATCCTGAAGCGCGCCGGCTATGATGGCATCGTTTCCGTGGAGTTCGAAGGCTTGGAGCCTGTGATGGAAGCGGTGGAGATGTCCGCTCAAAACCTGAAAGACGCCATTGCCAGTCTAGATTAAGCCGCGAGGCCGTTTTCCCCAGTGAGGGTTGCCATTTGGTGCAGCAGGCATTCCCAGGGATATGTGCTTGATCCTGTGCTAACTAATGGGGTATGCGCTGCCGTTTGGCCCATGCTACGCGGAGAAGGTGTCCGTTCGTGCGACGCCTTCTCCTTTTACAATACATTTGTAGTATACTATTTGGCTTTACAGCGGTACGGTGCTTGGTTTTTGAATTCTCCGCATCATAGCATTTTTCATTGGGTTTACATAGGCTTGCAGCTAAACTTTATTGGGTTTTCTTTGACGTGGAAAGCTTTTTCGGCTATAATGATTCAAATCCTATTAGGAGGGGCCAGGATGAGAGATTCGTTGAAAGAAGCTGTACAGCTTTCACCCTATTTTGCCAGGGCGCTTTGGGGTGGCACGTTAATGCAGGAGTGCTGGCGGCCAACTGCCCCCTTTCAGGACACGTCTGAGAGCTGGGAGGTTTCTGCCCATCCTACCGGGATGAGCGTTATCATGGATGGCCCCATGGCAGGGAAGACCCTTTCCGAATACATTGCAGCCTTCTCAAGCCGTGATTTCTATGGGCGCGATGAAATCTCGGATTTTCCCATGCTGATTAAAGTCATTGCGCCGGAAAAGGACCTTTCGGTACAGGTGCACCCCGATGACGCGGCGGCTCGCCGCATGACGGGCGGACGCGGCAAAACCGAAGCCTGGGTTATACTGCAGGCGCCTAAGGGCGCGCAAATCATCTACGGTCTGGATTGCACGGCTGCTGATTTCGCGCATGCCGTATCAGCAGGAGATATCGTGTCTTCTCTGCGCAGCATTCCGGTTCGGGCCGGAGATGTCATTGACATACCGGCTGGAATGATGCATGCCTTAACCAGCGGGGTAATCGTTTATGAAATCCAGCAAAGCTGTGATACCACGTATCGCGTCTATGACTGGGACCGGGTGGACGCAGAGGGAAAGAGCCGTCCGCTGCACATTGCGGAGGCCTTGGAGGTCCTCAAGGATTTCCCCCCTTACAAAGGGCCGGTAAAAGGCTACAGCTGGCGCGAAGGCGACGCCCAAAGGACTGCCTTGCTATGCCATCATGACTTTGCTTTGGAACGCTTATCTATAAATGGGGCGTGGAGTGGATCCCTTCAGACCTGTTACGCTATAACCGTTACGGCAGGACAGGGTACTCTCACGACTGTTGGCAAATCCCGTAGGCTGCAGCGTGGGCAGAGCTGGATTGTTCCTGCCTGTGCCGAAACCATGAAAATCCAAGGGGAGTGTACGCTGCTTATGGGGAGCGTTTTGCCATGGTCTTCCATGCGGGAATGGGTTTTGTCCCATGGGGCCAGGGAAAAGGACCTGGATAGCATTGCTGGATGGCGCTGCCATGAATAAGCCGTATATACCGCTTCCCGAAGCATTTGTCTGCAGAATCCATCGAGAGTTTCCTCAGGAAGCCTCCCTGCTTTTGGAGGCATTGGATGGGCCGCAAAGCTGGGGAATGCGGATCAATCCCCTCCGAAAGGATGCGCGTATCCTTTCGGAACGGTTAAGTGACAAGATCGATCATGTCCCCTGGTGTTCCGAGGGCTACTATTATGATGGGGAACGCATCCATCCTGGACGCCATCCCTATCATAACGCTGGACTCTACTATTTGCAGGATCCCAGCGCTATGGCTGTGGCCGAGGTGCTGGATGTCGTACCGGGACAAATGGTTTTAGATCTGTGCGCTGCACCTGGTGGAAAAGCTACAGCCATCGCATCCAAACTGGCGGGTAAGGGACTGCTGGTTGCTAATGAATATGTACGCAATCGCGCTCCGCTTCTTTCCTCCAATCTAGAGCGTTGGGGCGTTATCAATGGCATGGTCACCTCCGCACATCCTGATCGCTTGGCGGAGATCTGGGGAGAAGGCTTTGATAGGGTTCTGGTGGATGCGCCGTGTTCGGGCGAGGGCATGTTTCGTAAAGATCCTGCAACACGCCAGGCCTGGACCCCGGCCGCCGCCGACGCCTGTCCCGGGCGGCAGAAACTGCTTCTGTCCTCCGCTGCCCGTCTAGTGCGACGTGGTGGGCGTCTTGTATATAGCACCTGTACATTTTCGCCGGCAGAGAACGAAGATATAGTGTGTTGGTTTTTGGATACGCATCCCGACTATGCGCCGTACTCCTTTTCAATCCCCGGATGGCGGCCCGGAAAGAACGGGGAAACCTACTGTGCCCGGATGGCGCCCCATATTGGGCGCGGAGAGGGCCATTTTGTGGCGGCTTTCCTGCGCATAGAAGGTTCTTCTCCATCCATCGCGCGGAAAAAGCTTCCCCCATGCAAGGATGCTAAAACCTGGAAAGCCTTCTGGGATGAGATGGGAGGCGCTCCTTTACCCGGCCAGCTTGTGCAGGAGGGCGACTGCTTTCATCTATATCCCGATATTCTATTGGAAACCCATGGAATCACCTGCCTTCGAGCGGGAATTCCCCTTGGCAGGGCGGGAAAGGGGTATTTTGTTCCCCATCATAGCCTGGCCATGACAGGCTTGGTTTGTTCCCAATTCCCTTTGGACTTCGGCGCAGGACAGGCGGACGCCTACTTAGCCGGCGAGGTTCTGCCTTGCAGTGGAAAAGGCTGGATGGTTGCCAGCCTCGATGGAGCCCCTTTAGGATGGGGGAAAGCAAGCCAAGGACAGCTTAAAAACCATCTACCAGCCGGACTTCGCCGGTGTAGCATAAGTAAATGGGAGGAGGAACCAATATGACAGGCCTCAAGGAAGAAATTCTCGAAATACTATCGGAAGATGCCCGGACCCCTGTGGAAAAAATGGCCATTATGCTGGGACGTCCCGAAGCCGAGATTACCCAGGCGATTTCGGAGCTGGAGCAAGACCTCATTATCCTGAAGTATTCGGCTCATATCAATCGGGAAAAGGCCGATCATGACCTGGTGGAGGCTGTAATCGAGGTGCGTGTTACGCCGCAGAGGGATCGCGGATTCGCCAGCATTGCCAGGCGTATCTACAACTTCGAGGAAGTTCGCGCTGTATATCTGATGTCTGGCGGCTATGATTTGCAGGTGCAGGTGGAAGGGCACAGCCTCCGGGAGGTTGCGTTTTTCGTTGCGGAGAAGCTCTCCACCATTGAGGGCGTGCTCTCTACGGCAACTCACTTTGTATTGAAGAAGTACAAGGCGGATGGCGTCATTATGGATGATGAAGTGGACGAACGGCTGGTGATCTCGCCATGAGCATGGAAAGCAAAGTAACCGAACGCGTGCGGAATATGCCGCCGTCAGGAATCCGTAAGTTTTTTGATATTGTGCAGGAGATGGAGGATGCCATTTCCTTGGGCGTGGGAGAGCCTGACTTTGTTACACCATGGGGAATGCGAGAGGCTGCCATCTACGCATTGGAGCAAGGAAAAACCCAGTATACTTCCAATTGGGGTGATTTCCGCCTGCGGGAAGCCATTGCAAGGTATATGCGCACACGTTTTTCCCTTAACTATGACCCGCATCAGCAGATCTTGGTTACAGTTGGCGGAAGCGAGGGAATCGATTTGGCGATGCGCGCCTTTATTTCGCCTGGCGATGAAGTGCTTATTCCGGATCCTTCCTATGTGAGCTACGCCCCCGGCGTTACGCTGGCTATGGGAACTCCAATAGCCGTCCGCACTTACGCAGAGCACGGATTTAGCTTGCAGCCCGAAGACTTGGAGGCTGCTATCACCGAGAGAAGCCGCATTCTTGTACTTCCTTATCCCAACAATCCTACGGGGGGAATTATGCGGCGCGAGGATCTGGAGCGCATTGCTCCCGTGATTATGCGGCATGATCTTCTGGTAATTTCGGATGAAATCTACGCTGAGCTCTATTATGGCGAGGGCCGGCATGTTTCCATTGCCGAACTTCCAGGCATGCAGGAGCGAACCATTCTGTTGTCAGGAATGTCCAAGTGCATGGCTATGACCGGCTGGCGCGTGGGATATGCCTGCGGTCCCAAAGAGCTCATTGCCGCAATGCTGAAGATCCATCAGTACGTAATTATGTGTGCCCCCATTATGGGACAAATGGCTGCGTTAGAAGGACTGGTAAGCGAGATGGATAATGGATTTCGTGAGATTTCCCGCATGCGTCGTGCTTACAATCGCCGCCGCAGGATTATGCATCATGGATTTAACAGTATGGGGTTACCTTGCTTTGAGCCCCTGGGGGCTTTCTATTGCTTCCCCTGCATTCAATCCACCGGTATGAGCAGCGAAGAGTTCTGCCAGCATCTTCTCCGAGAGGAAAAGGTGGCAGTGGTACCTGGTACAGCCTTCGGAGAATCGGGCGAAGGATATGTTCGCGCTTCCTATGCTGCCAGCCAAGAAAAGATAACAGAGGCCTTGCAGCGCATCGCCCGCTTTGTTGAGAAGCATATCCAGTAAGGAGGCGACACGCCCATGCAATTCCATAACCGCAGCATACGGCTTGATCGTTCTGCCCCTTGGGTTACCTACGCTTATATCGCCCTGTGCATATTGATCTATTTGGCGGATACGGTTACCCAGTGGCTAGGGTGGGGAGGGGCCAACACAGGGTACCTAAGCCTCATGGGAATGCGAATCAATGCCTTAATTACCATGGGGCAGTGGTGGCGTCTTATAACACCCATGTTCCTACATGGGAGCATAATGCACCTGCTCATGAATTGCTTTGCTCTCTACGTCTGGGGACGTTATGCTGAAACTTTTTATGGCAAGGGACGCTATGCTCTGATCCTTTTGCTGTCCGGATTTACCGGATGCGTAGCGGGGTATGCGTTTTCCACTTATAATGCTCTGGGAGCCTCTGGTGCGATTTTGGGTATTTTGGGTTCGCTTCTTGCCTTCAGCAAGTCGCACAGGCAGATATACAATGCCGTTTTTGGCGTTCAGGTTTTTGTCTACGTGGCATTTAATTTGATTATGGGGTTCATGAGCCAGGGAATCGATAACCTAGGCCACCTTGGCGGCTTGATCGGCGGATACCTTGCGGGACTGACTCTGGGCATGGCATGGGAAAAGCATTTTACACCTCTTCAGATTCTGTCGGGCATCATGGGCACGTTGCTTCTCGGTGGCGGACTGGCCTTGTATGCTTCACGGATTCTGCTTATTGTCGACAACGCAGCTTCAACGTGGGCGTGGCTAGTCACCGACTCTGCCAATGTATTTGGAACGCTGGCAGCCACCATCGGTGTGATAACGGGAGGCTATACGATGTTTCTTGCGGTATGCTTGGCATCCCGTCACCGGCTCCGTTGGCAGCAGGTTGCAGCCGGAATTGGGTACATCCTCTTAAATGGCGGAGGACTATTAATCGGTTACGTGCATAATTTCCATTACCTGCTAGGGTAGGAGGACTGCTGCTCTATGAAAGTAAGCCTGCGCCGGTGCGAAAGCTATGAAACTGAGGGTCTATTGCGTGCACTACAATCTCTGTTGGAGCCATTGGGGGGCATAGAGGCATATATCCAGCCGGGTATGCGCGTATTGGTAAAGCCCAATATGATTGGCGCTGCTGGGCCAGAGCGGGCTGTCGTCACCCATCCGACCTTGGTACGCGTTGTGGTTCGAATGATTAAGGAAGCCGGTGGCTTCCCCGTCCTGGGAGACAATCCGGGATTTCATACTACGGAGGAGGCGCTTAGGCGTATCTACAGGGCGTGCGGATATGAAGCTATAGCTGAAGAAGAAAAAATCCCACTGCTGACGAAGGAAGGGTGGGACTGGGTCTCGGTTCCCAATCCCTACGTCTTAGAAAGAATCCCCATGGCCAAGGGAATGCGCGACGTTGACGCGGTCATCAACCTCCCCAAGCTTAAAACGCATGGGTTAACCGGATACAGCGGTGCGGTGAAAAATCTATACGGCGTGATGGCTGGGCTGAGTAAAGCGCAGCACCACGCCATATTCCCCAAACGCAATGATTTTGCCGACATGCTGCTGGATATCCAGCGTACGGTCCATCCTGTACTCCATATTATGGATGGAATCCTGGCGATGGAGGGAGCCGGGCCAACTGCGGGAACACCGCGATGGGCTAACTTCCTTGCGGCTTCTCCCAATCCCTATGCCTTGGATGCGGTGTGCGTCGAACTGGCTGGCCTCCCTGCCCATGAAATGCTCACCGTACAGCGGAGCATTACCCGAGGATTATTGGGACCCCATCTGCAGAATATCATCATTCTGGGGGATTCCCTGGAGGCATGCCGCTGTGCCCGTCCTTTTTTGCCTGCTGTAAAGTCCAGGAACATTATTGTAAGCCAGCTTCGCAAATGGGCTGTAGCTGTTGTTCCCAAACCATTACGCACAGCATTGCGGGACTGGCCTTTGTTTGATTATGCAGCGTGCAAGGGCTGTGGAGACTGCCAACGGACCTGTCCGCCCGGCGCCATCGCTATGGGAGAAGACCATCGTCCGAAGGTGGATTACAGCCGCTGTATCAGCTGCTTCTGCTGCCAAGAGATGTGCCGGCATAAGGCCATATCCATCGGACGCCGGCGCGTATGGCCAACGCGACCATAACCCATACTAAGAAGGTGATACGGATGTTGGACTACCAGGATTTCCTAAGAAAATTGGATCAGTATGGGATGCTTTGGCTCGGAAGCGAATCTCGGGTTCCATCTATAAGCATGTGGGCTGATCCGGCACAGTGGCATACCGATAAAGAGGATACCGATCCATGGCAGTTTCGCATTCGTTTCCCCAGAGAAGGCCGAGGCCTGTACGGATGTCATTTCGGTGGGAAAAAAGGATTTGTAAGCCTTCGCAATACTGCTGTATTTTTAGCTGCCTGCCAGCCAGAGGATGGCATAGAAAGCTTATATCGTGCCGGACTTCTTGATGCGGTGACATATCAGGTTTATTTGCTTTTCTCCTGCCGACGGGTCCTTTCTACTTCGCAGCTTCGCCAGGAAATGGGCAACGGAAGGAAAGGTAACCATGCCGTAGATAGGGCGGTGGAGCGATTGCAAAGCCTGGGGCTTGTCACAATCATTGACAATGTGCGCAAAACAAATCAAAAGGGGGAGGCTTACGGCTGGCCTATTAACCTCTATCAATGTATAGAGGACAGGCTGGAAGCTTTGGGGTTGGAAGAAAGCCCCCTCACCCGGCGGGAGGCACAGGCGGCATGTCTAGATCAGCTTGCTGCCGCGGGCGGCTTAGATATGGCGTTGGCCGTCGCGCAGGGACTCGGATGGAACCCCGGAAAGGCTCTTCCCGTCTGAACAAGGGACGACAGTAAGAGGTGAGATGATGAAAATATACCAATATCTGGCGAGGTTTGGCTGGTTTGCCGTGAAGGTGCTTTTAGCCGTTGGTTTGCTGACAGGTGGATTGGTGCTGGTTTACCAGATTGCTATGAATTCCGCCAATGCCTATGTTATCGTAACCGATGGTCTTAAAATGCGCGCCTCAACGATCCTTACCCCCTACGAAGTCGATGATAGCCTAAGCCTATCCATGTACTTTACCGATACCTGGCTGGCACAGGACTCCCTCCTGCAAGAGAATCCATACCAGGGTGCAGAGGTTACAGATTTCGTATATCACCTTCGGGTGGAGGAAATCTGGTGTCAGCCGTGGAATGGCACGGCTACTTTGGTGGTGGAAGAGTCCATTCCCACCATGGATGGCTATTTGCAAGGAACGAATACAGATGTCAACGGCAACCCGGTCCAGGAAGCTTTGCCTGCTTGGAAGCACGCCCGGTATCGTGTTACCTGTAAATTAATCGGTGGGATTTGGATGATTGACAATATGGAAGAACTAGAGGAGCTAGAGCCCGAAGCCACTCCTACCGATGAACCTGACGTTACCCTGCGACCTAGCGCTTCTCCTACACCTACGGTATCCGCAGAACCTACTCCCGACCCGACACCGGTGGAAACACTTCCCCCGATTCCTGTGATAGAATCATGAGAATTGGTAAAGTTGAGATTCCTGACGGCGCTTGGTTGGCGCCCATGGCCGGTGTGACCGATATGCCTTTTCGCAGTATCTGCCGGCGAATGGGAGCGGCACTAACCTGCACAGAAATGGTTAGCGCCAAGGGGCTGTATTATAATCCCGTACGAGGTGGAACGCTGCGCGCAACCGCGCCAATCGAGCGCCCGGTAGCCATGCAACTCTTTGGCAGAGATCCTGAAGTTATGGCCCAGATGGCGCGAGATTATGGCAATGACTTCGATATCATTGATATCAATATGGGGTGTCCTGCCCCCAAAATCGTCAAAGCTGGTCAAGGCTGCGCACTTATGCGGGAACCAGAGCTTGCATGCCAAATTGTACGAGAAATCAGACGGAATATAGAGAAGCCAGTAACCGTCAAATTTCGCAAGGGCTGGGACGATGCTCACTGCAATTATCTAGACTTTGCAAAAAAAATGGAAGACGCCGGCGCATCGGCTGTAACCATTCATGGACGAACCAGGGAGCAGTTCTACGCCCCCAAGGCGGATTGGGAAGCGATTGCCCGCGTTAAGGAAGCTTTAGAAATACCCGTCATAGGGAATGGAGACATCTTCTCCGCGCAAGACGCACTGGCAATGCTTCGCGAAACAGGGTGCGACGCCGTCATGGTGGCAAGGGGCGCCCAGGGAAACCCATGGATTTTTTCCCAAATCCAGCAGGCTTTGCAAGGGCTCCCCGTTTCCTTTCCAACCCCGCGGGAAAAAGTGGAAATAGCCATGGAGCATGCTCGGAAACTATGCGAAATCCGTCAGGAGCAGTTTGGGGTTGCCGCCATGCGCAAGCATATGGCTTGGTACCTTAAGGGGATCCCGGGCGCCGCGCGGCTACGCCAGGAGATCATGTGTGCCGAAACGCTGGAGGCGATGGGGGCTGTGATGGAGAAAGCCTTATTATCTGCAGCCACGGGAGGCAACTAACTGTGAATTTTTTGAAAATTCAGGGGATTTCCGCAGAAGGACTTGACTTTTTTTCTATTCATTCATATAATGAATAGAAACTTTCAAAAGGGTGCGGCCATTTGGCTCGCTTCCTTTTTTATGGTGCTGGAGGGTGATTTGTAATGAGTAAAAACTATATGACCAGTGAGGGCATTGCTAAGCTTGAAGAAAAGCTTGAATATTTGAAGACGGTCCGTCGCCAAGAGGTCGCAGACCGCATTAAGTCTGCAATTTCCTTGGGTGACCTTTCTGAAAACTCCGAGTATGAAGACGCCAAAAATGAACAGGCCTTCGTGGAAGGAGAAATCAGCACCTTGGAGAATACGCTCCGTAGCGTTGAAGTCATTGAAGATACCCAGCCCGCCGCGGGTGATGTTGTCGTTCTTGGAACAAAGGTTACTTTGCTGGATGAAAGCAACAATACCCAGCGGGAGTATACGATTGTTGGATCGAATGAGGCTGATCCTTTCAAAGGAAGAATCTCCAATGAATCGCCTGTCGGCGCCGCCTGTATGGGGCACCGAGAAGGCGACGTGGTGGAGCTGACCACGCCAGGAGGTACTCGCAAGCTTCAAATTGTTGCCGTAGAGCGCCAGTAAAGGAGATACGCCCGATGCAAGAGATGGATCAAAAACAGGCTGCGATTGCCGAGGAAATGACCCAAGAGGAACTGGCTGACGTTGTACGGGTCCGCCGTGAAAAGCTAAAGGAGTTGCAGGATGCGGGGAAGGATCCTTTTGCTAAGGTTTCCTATCCGGTGTCCCATACTTCTGCGGCTATAAGGGACAACTATGATGCTATGGAAGGGCAAACTGTAGCAGTGGCCGGACGCATTGCCTCGAAGCGAATTATGGGAAAAGCTATGTTTGCCCACATTCATGATGTCGCAGGTGCCATCCAGCTGTATATTAAGCGGGATGAGGTAGGGGAAGATTCCTATGCCGACTGCAAGAAACTGGATATTGGTGACATTGTCGGCTGTACAGGTACGGTTTTTAAGACGCGAACCGGTGAGATCTCGATCCATGCCCAGTCGGTTGACCTCCTAAGCAAATCCCTGCTCCCCTTGCCCGAGAAATTCCACGGCCTGAAGGATCCTGATCTTCGCTACCGCCAGCGCTATGTTGACTTAATCGTCAATCCTGAGGTAAAGAATACATTTATCGTGCGTTCTCGAATTCTGAGCGAACTACGCCGGTATATGGAGTCCTTGGGGTATTTGGAGGTTGAGACGCCTGTCCTCCATAATCATACCACCAATGCTGGGGCCCGTCCCTTTAAGACACACCATAATACCTTGGATCTGGACATGTATCTGCGGGTGGAGTTGGAACTTCATCTCAAGCGCTTGATCATAGGGGGCATTGACAAGGTCTTCGAAATTGGCCGGATTTTCCGTAATGAAGGAATGTCGGTACGGCACAATCCGGAATTTACCATGATGGAGTTGTATGAGGCATATACGGACTACCATGGCATGATGGAGCGGATCGAGGGAATCTTTACCCATGTCACGCAAACCGTTCTCGGAACTCTTCAGATCCCTTATCAGGATGCAGTTATCGATATGACCACCCCCTGGAAACGGATGACCATGGCGGAGTCGGTTAAGGAATACTCCGGTGTGGATTTCTCCAGTTTTTCCACCGATGAGGAGGCTCGTGCCCAGGCGAAGGCTGCGGGTATTGAAGTCCGAAAGGATGCTACTTGGGGAGAGTGCCTCAATGCCTTCTTTGAGGAAAAGGTGGAGGAAAACCTGATTCAACCCATCTTTATCTATGATTATCCTATTGAGATATCCCCTCTGGCAAAGAAGACAAAGTACGACCCCAGGCTTACGGAGCGCTTCGAATTCTTTATCTATGGCCGCGAAATGGGGAACGCTTTCACCGAACTCAACGACCCAATTGACCAGCGTGAGCGTTTTGAGAAGCAAGCGCGGGAAAAGCACGGGGAAAATCAAGATGTTGAAATCGATGAGGACTTTATCACCGCCATGGAGTATGGTATGCCTCCGACGGGCGGCGTAGGCTTTGGGGTAGATCGCTTGGTGATGCTTCTAACCAACTCGCCGTCTATCCGCGACGTACTACTTTTCCCCACCATGCGCCCACGTTCGTAAGTGGCAGTAGGAGGAGGTAGCCATGGATCTACGCATCACTTCCAAACGGTTAAAAAGCCATTTTCAGTATAGCAAGGTCATCTATATTGCAGCATTCTTTACAATGGCAATCGTTTGGAACCTGATTTACAGCGCGACTAAGCCTCCTGTGCCTGGCGACAAACAGGTTGTCATCATTTCAGCTGCCTACATTCTGGATGAAAGCGCACAGCAGTGGGTTGACGAGCTTGCAACCGTTTTGCCTGATGATCAGGAACTGATCGACTTCTTTACCATTTCCTACGGAGAAGATGCTGGCACGGGCGCTGAATTGATGTTTGCCCGACTGGCGGCCGAAGAAGGGGATATTTGGTTGGTTCCGCAGGATGTATACCACGTGTTTGCCTTCCAAGGCGCTTGGATGGCGTTGGACGTGCCTGACGAATCGGGACAAACTATTTTGGATCGTCTTCATATTCCGGAATGCATCGATCCTTCCTACGCTGTAACCAATCTAAACATGCCTGGCATGGAGGCCGAGACGACCGAAGAACATATTGCCGGTATTCCCATCGATGCAATGGAAGGGTTCTTTGAATTAGGGATGTCTCCAGTAGATATGGTTATTTGTATTCCTGTCTATACTGAGAATATAGACAATGTTATCACTACTATCAACTGGATGCTGGATAACAAGCAGACCTACACACCTCCCGCTTCGGATGAATAGTAGAAAAAAGGAGGGGTTGCGCCAAATTCGGCGTAGCCCCTTGTTTATAGAAGGGACGGACGTTTATATGTTTGCCTCGGTTTTTTTTGACTTGGACGGTACGCTTACGGATTCTGCACCGGGTATTGCACAGGGCGTGCAGCGCGCTCTGGCCTACGTAGGCATCCAAGAAGAGGACCCCGCCATGCTGCGACGATTTATGGGGCCCCCATTGTTTTACGCTTTTCAGACGTTTTATGGCCTTACACCGGAGCAGTCCCAAGAATGTGTTGATGTCTACCGCCAGTACTACCGGGAAGAGGGGATTTTCAATAATCGGCTGTATGATGGTGTAATCCCCATGCTGGAAGCACTGCGTTCGGCGGGAAAGCGCCTCTTCATCTGTACATCCAAGCCGGAAACGATGGCCCATACCATAGCAGATCACTTCGGCATACGTCCGTATTTCTCTGGAATTGTAGGAGCAACTTTGGGGACGGAGCGCTGTGAAAAGCCGCAGTTGCTGCAGTACCTGCTGGATCACTATGGGCCGGTATCTCCCTGCGTAATGGTGGGCGACCGCTTCTATGACGTGCAAGGCGCCCATGCTGTAGGGATCCCTGCCTGCGGCGCTTTGTGGGGATACGGAAGTGCACAAGAGCTCGAAGAAGCTGGCGCGGATATCCTAGCTGAATCTCCACAGCAGTTGGTAAATAAGCTACAGGAGGTCGTGGAACCAAATGGCGGGCACATTCATAACGTTTGAGGGGATTGACGGCGCGGGAAAAACAACGCAAATTGAGCTTTTTACTGCGCGCCTTACTGCGGAAGGGCGAAGTGTTCTGCGGACGCGCGAGCCAGGCGGGGATGCGATAGCGGAAGCCATACGCTCTGTTGTCCTGGATCGGTCGCTTCAGCCCATGGAAGCCTTAACGGAGGCTTATCTATATGCCGCCTCTCGCGCTCAGCATGTGCGTCAGGTCCTACTTCCAGCACTGGATGCAGGAAAAACTGTTTTGTGCGATCGTTTTCTGGATTCTTCATTAGCCTACCAAGGATATGGACGGATGCTTGGCGCCGAACGGGTGCTGGCGATCAATAGGGAAGCGGTTGGCGAATTAGAACCGGATTGGACGGTTATGCTCCTCTTGGATCCAAGCGAGGCCAGAGCACGTATGCATACGAAGAAACTGGATCGTATTGAAGCGGAAAGGTTGGATTTCCATCAACGTGTATACGAGGGCTTCCGGGAAATTGCCTTGAAACATCCGCAGCGCGTGTTCCTCGCAGACGCCGCGCTTCCTGTTGAGAAGCTATCCGAAATGATTTATGCCGCCTGGAAAAGCCGAGGATAAGGCAAGGAGCAAGCCTCTGTCATCTCTTGTAGGATGTATTAAGATTCCGCCAAAAGAAATGAGACAATTCTTACAAACAACAGTTGACGCGGGCAAAGAACAATGATACAATAAGGTCGTGGGAGCTAATGTTATACGTTCAATGTCTCGCAATTGAGGCAAGGCAACGTTTACTTGTAAGGAGGGCTTAATCATGAAGTTAATCATCGTCATTGTGCAGGATGAGGATGCCGGCCGGCTAATCAGCAACCTGATGCAGGAAGGATACAGCATCACCAAGCTAGCTACCACCGGCGGTTTCTTGCGTGCCGGGAATACAACGCTCCTTTTGGGCGTGGATGACCACAAGATGGACGGTGCTCTGTCTATTGTGGAAAAGGTTTGCCACAGCCGCAAGCAGATTGCCACCTCTCCCTCTCCGGTGGCAGGCTCCACGGGTGCCTATGTACCGTATCCGATCGAGGTCGTCGTTGGCGGTGCAACGGTATTTGTTCTGGACGTAGAGAAGTTTAAGAAGTATTAGCCTCTATGGTCAATGCCGTTTGGGAAGATTTGATAGGGCAGGAGTCATTGGTTTCTCGATGTAAGGCCATGGTCGCGTCAGGCCGTGTACCTCATGCCCTGATTATATCCGCCCCGGCCGGAGCCGGAAAGAGCACCCTCGCAGAGATTCTGACGAGGGCATTGCTCTGTACGCATGGAAATGCACCCTGTGGAATCTGTAGCAATTGCCAGAAGGTTTTGCACGGAAATCATCCGGATGTAGTTCGCATAGGGATTTCAGGAAAAAATACGGTCGTTTCCAAATCGGTAGAACAGATTATTTCCGAGCTAGCTGTAAAGCCTTATGAAGGCGGACGCCGCATCGTGATCCTAGAGGATGCCCATGCTATGAGTCTGGCCGCCCAAAATAAGCTCCTTAAAAGTTTGGAAGAGCCGCCAGAAGCGTCCATCCTCTTACTGCTTTGCGACACACTCTCTTCTCTGCTGCCCACCATCATTTCCCGATGCGCCATGCTTCGTATGTGCCGTGTACCGACACGGGATTTGGCACAGCTTCTTGTCAACCGTTGGGGCATGATGACAATGCGCGCACAGGTCATTGCAAACCTCAGCGACGGCTGGGTGGGACGCGCCATGCAGATGGCCAGGGATGATAGCATCTGGCAAATTCGAGAGGAAGCTTTTGCGGTATTGCGTTATCTGTCCTCACCTGGTGGAATTTTCTTGGCCTATCAGCATGTAACGCCTTTGCGTGCTCGCTGGCCGCAGCTCATATCCTTTTGGCAGACAATTCTGCGGGACTGTCTGCTGGAAGATGCATCGCTGTTCATCCACAAAGATCACGCGAAGGACTTAGCCGCTCTTCGGTCACGGTATCATGATGGTGCGCTTCGCCGCAAATGTGCCAGTCTGATACGGGCAGAATATGATTTGGCGCAAAATGCTAACCCTTCTTTGGTTATGGACAGCCTTTTATTGGATTTGATGGCCGCGGAGTAACCGGCCATTTCCGGAATGGATAAAATAGGAGCTAACGTTATGACAATGGTTGTAGGTGTTCGTTTTAGGCGAACAGGAAAAAATTATTATTTTGATCCGTCAGGATTTGAATACAAGCAGGGAGATGCCGTGGTGGTGGAAACCTCCCGCGGGATTGAGTATGCTGATGTCACGCTTCTTCCGCGGGAAGTTGCAGAAGAAGATATCGTGGCTCCTCTCAAACCTGTGATACGCGTCGCCACAGAGGCCGATCGTCAAAGGGTCCGCGATAATATGGCCAAAGAGAAAGAAGCCATGACCATTGGTTTGGAATGCATCGCGGCCAGGCAACTGGAGATGAAGCTGGTAGATGTGGAGTATACATTTGATGGGAAGAAAATCATCTTTTATTTCACTGCGGATGGAAGGGTAGATTTTCGTGAGCTGGTCCGCGATCTAGCGGCTCGATTCCATATCCGCATTGAACTGCGGCAGATTGGCGTCCGAGACGAGACCAAAATGATGGGGGGGCTTGGCCCTTGTGGCCGCGCTGTATGCTGCGCCAGTTTCCTCAATGATTTTGTGCCGGTATCCATCCGTATGGCCAAGGATCAGAACATCTCTCTTAATCCGTCTAAAATCTCCGGACTCTGTGGTAGGCTGATGTGTTGTCTGCAGTTCGAACACGAATTTTATGCCCAGGAGAAGGCAAAGTCTCCCAAAGCTGGCGCGGACGTTATTACGCCGGATGGTCCAGGAGAAATGGTCGAACACTTTATTCTGCGTGAAAAGTTCCGAATTCGTGTGACGCTCCCTGACCTGAGCTTTGATATTCGAGAGTATCCTTGTGAGGAGGTTCGGATTGTTACCCCAGAAGAGCGGCAAGCGGCCGTAGCCGAAATCGAAGCAAAGGTTGGTAAAACCTTGCTGGAGGTTACGGCGGACGCAGAAAGCCGAGCGGACCGTGCGCGCGAGTTGCGGGCTGCCCATCAGGCACGGGCTAGGGCGCCTCGTCCTCGCCCTGTTAATGAAAATAAGGCTCAGAGTATTAATGATATATCCATTTTTCCTGAGGAGCCCAGTAAGGGGGAACGCCCTGTGCGAGACTCCCAAGAAGGAGAATCGCGCCGTTCTCGAGTACCCCGTCATCACGGCAGCGGAGATGGAGAAGGGGCGCCGCGCCGCAAATCCCATCGTCCGCGTGGCGGAAAAAGAGACCACACCGAAGCTTCCCCTCCTTCCGCACCCCAGGATTAAAGTTAAGTGGTTCACTGCCTCCTCAAATGTTTGGCATTTTCCCAAAAACGATGCATAAAGCTGCATGGTTCTTGCCATACTGAGAAGGCAAGAGTCAGCGTACCTAGGTGCCGGTGGATTACCCATCAACTGATTCTTTTTCATGGCGCTTTACGATGAGGATCATCGTGGAGCGCCATGCTATTATTTGTGTAAGATTTTGCACTATTGGAATCATTTCAGCCCATTGTGTTTTGCAGGACGCCACGATATACTTTTATTATGCTCTTTTATTGTGCTGGCAAAACTATGTATGAGGAGGCCTCGAACCAATGAGCGAAATAGATCTGACTTGCTGTGGGCTGTGCTGCAAAACCTGTGACTATCACGAAAAAACGCAATGCAAAGGTTGCCAGACTTCGGACGGCGAGCCTTTTCATGGAGAATGCGCAACCGCTAAGTGCTGTCTTGCCCGTGGACTCAATCACTGTGGGGAGTGTGCAGACTTTCCTTGCTCTCTGGTAGAGGCCAATGCCTTTGATCCGGAGCACGGAGAAGGTGCTACCATGCTTCTTAAGTTGGCAAAAGCCGCCGGGAAACCTATCCTTGGCAACCGCGTAATGGTGCAAGTGGGAATCCTGGTTCACGATGTAGATAAGGCCTGTGAAGCATGGGCCCAATTGCTGGGCGTTGAAGTTCCTAAAACTTTCTGGAGCGATGGTTATGACAAAACCCATGCTACATACAACGGAGAGCCTTGCAACGCACGCTGTAAGCAAGGGTTCTTCCAACTGGGTCCCGTGCAGTTCGAGCTGATCCAGCCCGATGAGAATCCTTCTGTGTGGCGCGATTGCCTGGATGCGAACGGGGAAGGGCTCCATCACATTGCCTTTGAAATCAAAAATATGCCGCAAAAGATTAAGATCCTAGAAAGCATGGGATACCCCCTGATGCAAAAGGGCGAGTACACTGGAGGACGCTACGCCTACGCGGACGCTCGCAAAGAGCTCAAAATGATCTTGGAATTGCTGGAAAACGACTAGAAGGAAGGAATGTGAGCTAATGCGTATTGGTGCCCCCATTTTTGAAAGCTACCATTCTCCAGAGGCGTGGGTGGCTATATGCAAAAAACACGGTTACCGTGCCGCCTATGCACCCATTGACCTGGGAGCATCTGACAGCGAAATCATGGAATACCGTGCCGCTGCTGCGGAAAACGACATCGTAATTGCAGAAGTTAGCGCCTTTTTGAACCATCCGTTCCATCCGGATCCCCAAATTGCGTCCCAAGCGCTACGCAATACAATTGACCGCATGGTTTTTGCCGATAAGCTGGGAGCCGGTTGCTGTGTTAATGTGTCCTCTTCCCGAGGGCTTGTCTGGGATGGTCCCCACCCTCTCAATCTTACAGAAGAAACCTTTGCCATGACGGTGCGGTTTGTTCGAAAGGTTTTGGAAGAGGCGGATCCCCACGATTCCGGTTATGCGCTGGAATTCATGCCTTGGATGTATCCCGTGACGGTGGACGATCATTTGCGTCTGCTTCAGGAGGTCAACCACCCTCGTTTCGTAGTTCACTTTGATCCTGTAAACATGATCAATTCCCCAGAAAAATACTATTCCAACGGGGCCATCATTCGGGATTGTTTCCAACGTTTGGGAGACAAGTTAGTGGGTATCCACTGCAAGGATATTTTGCTGCGCGAAAAGCTTACCACACATTTGGATGAAGTCGTGGCGGGAGAGGGATACTTGGATCACCGAACCCTCATCCAATGCGTCGAAACATTGAAACCCAACTGTCCCGTCATGATGGAGCACCTGGCAACGCCCCAGCTCTATGACAAAGCGGTTGCCTATATCCGTGAGCTTGCAGAAAGCATGGGCTATACAACATAAAAGATTCTTCGGCCGTTTTAAAGGGAGGCTGTGCATGCCTTCCTTTTTTATTCTCGAAAGATAGGACGATGCTTCTTAAATGAAAGAACTCCGCAAGGTTCTTGATTCCACCGGCTGACAAGATAGCAAAAGTATGGTACAATTAATTTACCAATGCGGAAGGAGTCTAGGCATGCCCATATTTCCCGAAGAACCTCTTTTGCCGCAGCAAGCTGCGCAGGTGCCAGCGCTGACGTTGGCCTATTTGGGAGATACCCTGTACGATCTTTACGTCCGTTCCCGGCTCGTCAGCACCCATGAGGATACAACGGGCCGCCTCAACCGCCGCGCCATTGCATTTGTAAGTGCCGTGGGGCAGAGTCGGGCGTTGAAAGCCCTATGGGATCGTTTGAACGAAGAGGAACGGCAGATCGCCCAGCGCGGCCGGAATGCCAAGACGCCTACCGCCGCAAAGAATGCTTCCATTCAAGATTATCATTTTGCTACGGCACTGGAGACACTGCTGGGGTATCTGTACTTGTCAGGCCAGGATTCGCGCGCTAAGGAAATCATGACCTGGGCGTACGACGCCACAGAGGCCGCTGCCGGAAAGGAAGATGCAAATTGTCCCAAGTAAACCAAAACGTTCAACTGCTGCGCTACACTCCCGCTCCGGAAGAAACCGTCTCCATGGCGGCACGTCTGTGTTACTCTAGCAGTACCATTGATGAAATTGCCCAAGGTGTTCAGAAGAAAGACCAAGCAAAATATCTAGAGAGACTGATTGAGATGGGCCACCTGTCCTGTATTGAGCATGCCAGCTTTACGTTCGGCATTGAAGGCGTGTCCCGCTCTCTCTTGGCACAGCTGACCCGCCACCGTCTCGCCAGTTTTTCCGTACAGTCCCAGCGCTATGTGGGTAAGGTTTCCCATGATGGTGAAACGTTTGACTATATCATTCCGCCCTCGATACAGGCACTGGGGGATGCGGCTGTAAAACGTTTTCAAGACCAAATGTCCCAAATGCAGGAGTGGTATAACCAATGGGTAGATGCACTGGGCGGGGAAGGAGAGCATTCCTTTGAAGATGCGCGCTTTGTACTGCCCAATGCTGCGGGTACGCGTATCATTATGACGATGAACGCCCGAGAGCTTCACCACTTTTTTTCCATGCGCTGCTGCAATCGTGCCCAGTGGGAAATACGTGCCATGGCCTGGACTATGTTGGAGCAGGTCAACCGTGCTGCACCGCATCTCTTTGTTGGTGTTGGCCCGGGATGTCTGCGCGGAAGCTGTCCCGAGGGTAAAAAGAGCTGCGGCCAAGCGGAAGCTATTCGGATGCGTTACCAGGAAATGCTTAAGAGAATCGAGGCGGATAATCATGCGTAATCATGGTGATCAGAGTGCCAGAGGTCGGAATAAGGCTTCTCAGTGGGGGGATGCGCCGCAAGGAAATTCCTACGACTCGCATAGCGGGGGCCGTCGCGGCGAATCCAGCCAATTTCGTTCCCGTGCCTATACGCAAAACAATCCCAATCGTTCTCGTCCCGGCAACCAGAGCCATACTACGGCAGATTCTCGCAGTATTTCCGAAAAACTCGAAGGCCGGGAGGGGCGTCCACAGGGGGTACGAACCTCTTATCGGAATTCTTACGCAGCGCACACAGGCGGCGGCACAGAAAAAGGGCGTAAGGGGAGTGGACACGGTTTTGATCGCTATGAGAAATCTGCGCGTCCCTATTCCAAGGGAGATCGAGGCCATGTTTTTCACCCAGATGCGCCCAAATCCTACCAAGGCAAGCCATACAGCCATCAATATCGCGATGATGCCAGTGCAAATGGGGATGCCCCAAACCAGACGTTCCTTGAGGAAGTAACAGATATCCACAAAACAATCTTGGAAGGACGGAACCCCATTTGGGAAGCATTGAAGGCGGGCCGCACGATTGAAAAGTTGCTTATTTCCTCTACCGTGGAGGAGGAAGGCATTCTCCCCATCCTGGGCATTGCCCGCCGCGAAAAGGTTAAGATTGAGCGAGTTCCCCGTGCAAAGCTTGACGAGCTTTCCCCCTCGCAAAAGCATCAGGGAATGATCGCAATGCTGCCGGCAATGGATTATACTCCCCTAGATATTATGCTGGAGAATGCATTCGCCGCGACCGAAACCCCGCTCTTTATTCTGCTGGACGAACTGCAGGATCCCCATAATCTAGGCGCCATCATTCGAACGGCAGATTGTGCCGGAGCCCAGGGCATTATTACCTTGGAGCATCGCTCCGTTGGACTGACTTCTACGGTAGCTAAGGTCTCCGCAGGGGCCCTAGCGCACATGCCCGTGGCAAAGGTTACCAATCTTACCCGCACCATTGAAGAATTGCAGCAGCGCGGCATTTACGTTGTGGGTGCTGACGCCGAAGGCCAATGCTGCTATGACGTGCGCTTAACCGGTCCCACCGCCATCGTAATTGGCAACGAGGGAACGGGGATCCGTCGTTTGGTAAGAGAGCAGTGCGATGTGCTGGCTGGGATTCCTCTCCAGGGACACGTTGACTCACTGAATGCGTCGGTAGCAGCAGCGGTCTTAATCTTTGAAGCGGTCCGACAGCGCGCTGTCGGGACCAAATAGTCCTTCTTGTCCATGCAAAGGGATAAAAAGCCAATGGACGTACTGCTGGTGGATGGTTACAATATCATCCATGCTTGGCCTCAACTGCGCAGTCTGGTGAATCTCGTGGGCCTTGATGCCGCTCGTGATAAGCTGATCGAGATTATGGGCGACTACAGAGGGGTCAGCGGGGAACGAATCATCGTAGTGTTTGATGCCTACCATACCCAGCGTATTGGATATACAAAGGAAAAAAGATTTGGTGTTGAACTAGTGTATACCCGGCGCGGTGAAACGGCGGATCACTACATCGAACGCTTAATCAGCGAAATCAATCCCCGGGACGTAGGCCTGATTCGAGTCGCTACGTCGGATTCCACCGAGCAGACGGTCATTATGGGGCGTGGAGGTATCCGGGTATCCGCTCAGGAACTGCTGGGTTATGTACAGCAGGCTATCCATCGGCGGGAACGCATCGCCCGCCAGCAGCAGGGCGTCAAGCCCAACACTTTGGAGAATAGTTTGCCTGCCGACGTTCGAGAGAAGCTTCTTCAAATGATTCGGGAGGGAAATAAGCGATAGGAGGGTTTTCCGGTCATGAAAATTACCTTTATGGGGGCTGGTAGCACAGTCTTCGCAAAAAACGTGCTGGGCGACTGCATGCTAACACCTTCGCTCTGCGAAGCGACATTTGCCTTGTACGACATCGATCCCCAGCGTTTGACCGATTCCCAGATGATGCTGGAGAACATTAACCGAAACCATGGAAACAAAGCTAAGATCGAGGCCTATCTCGGTGTAGAGAACCGTAAAGACGCTCTCCGCGGCGCCGATTTCGTAGTCAATGCCATTCAGGTTGGACTGTATGAGCCCTGTACCGTTACGGACTTTGAAGTTCCTCGCAAGTACGGTCTCCGCCAAACCATTGCCGATACCCTCGGTATTGGTGGAATCTTCCGTGCCTTGCGTACAATTCCCGTCATGTTGGACTTTGCCCGGGATATGGAGGAGGTCTGCCCTGACGCTTGGTTCCTCAACTATACCAATCCCATGGCCATGCTTACCGGCGCCATGCTACGTGGCACTTCCGTCAAAACAGTGGGCCTCTGTCATAGTGTGCAGGTATGTTGCTCCGGCTTGCTCAAGGGCCTTGGCATGGAGTATGACGACAGAATCCAGTGGAAGATTGCCGGTATTAACCATATGGCTTGGCTGCTTGAGGTCACCAAAGACGGAGAGGATCTCTATCCGGAAATTAAGCGCCGGGCGCTGGCTCGAACCGAGAAGCATAGCGACATGGTGCGTTACGAGATCATGAAGCAGTTTGGTTACTATGTTACCGAATCCAGTGAGCACAACGCGGAGTATGTGCCTTACTTCATTAAGGACAAGTATCCGGAGCTGATCGAGCGCTTCAATATTCCGCTAGATGAGTATCCCCGCCGCTGTGTGAACCAAATCGCCAGCTGGGGAAAGATGCGGGAAGAATTGGTAAGCAACGAGACGCTGACCCATGAGCGCACTCATGAATACGCTTCCTACATCATGGAAGCCATGGTGACAAATAAGCCCTATAAGATCGGGGGCAATGTCCTGAACCATGGTTTGATTCCCAACCTGCCCGCCAAGGCTTGCGTAGAAGTTCCCTGTATGGTGGACGCCTCTGGCGTGACACCTACCTACGTTGGAGAACTGCCTGTACAGCTGGCAGCTCTGAACATGACCAACATCAATGTTCAGCTTTTGACTATTGAGGCGGCGTTGACGCTGAAGAAGGATTATATCTATCAGGCGGCCATGTTGGATCCTCACACGGCCAGCGAGCTGTCGATCGACGATATCCGTGCCATGTGCGACGACCTGATTGCCGAACACGGTGACTGGCTGCCCCAGTATCACTAGAAGAAATTTGAAAGGTGGGGAAGGGGAGAAAATTCCTTCCCCACCTTTTATTGAGGAGGGTGAAATTATGGCACAAAATCCCATTGCAACGATCACCATGAAAAACGGGGACACTATTCGCATTGAGCTGTATCCGGAGAAGGCCCCCAACACGGTTAAGAGCTTTATCGCTTTGGCGAATAGTGGATTTTATTCCGGCGTTATTTTCCATCGCGTTGTCAAAAACTTTGTCATCCAGGGGGGAGATCCTACCGGTACCGGACGCGGGGGACCCGGGTATTGCATCCCCGGAGAATTTGCAGCCAATGGATTTCCGCAGAATGATGTCTCCCATGTGCCGGGCGTGATCTCCATGGCTCGTGCACAGAGCATGAATTCCGGCGGTTCTCAGTTCTTCATCGTTACGGGGAATGCCCTCTTCCTGGACGGACAATATGCCGCCTTTGGAAAAGTTATGGATGAAGAAAGCATGAACGCAGTGGAAAAGATTCATTCCGCTCCTACGGATTTTACCGACCGTCCTCTTGAGCCTATGGAAATGGCTTCTGTTACGGTGGAAACCTTTGGCGTAGACTACGGAAGCCCCGAAACTCTTCCCGGCCGCTGAGCCGATACGCTCCGTTAATGGATGCCGGAAGCAAAACAAGTTGCCTGAAGGACGCCCCGGTCGGCGTCCTTCGTTTTTCCCAGGTAAAACTGCCTTGGAATGGACGTTACAGGTATGACAAGGCGGTTAATAGCTTCTGCATGTTATGTATAATCCTGTATCCAGGGAAGTCGTAAAACAAAGGAAACTATGGCGAAAACGAGACTTTTGCAATAGAATATCCAAGAATTATCATACTTATTTTAGATTATTCTTTACTTTTGTGATTAATTACCTTGCGCAAGTGTGGTATACTGGAATTGCAATGAAGTTGGAATTCTTTCGCAACAAAGAATAACGACGGCATTGATGATCGATATTAGAGGTATACTTGATGTTTCGAAAGTTTTCCAAGGCATGGCCTTGTTTGCTCATAGCAGTTCTGCTTTTCTCGTTGGCAGGGTGCACTGCGGTGGTAAGCGAACCTACGGATGCTACGACCGTTCCCGCTGATGCTGAGACGGGTTTTTATGATCTTACCCAATCCTTGGGTGGCGGCAAAGATGTTGGAGCAGCCGATATTGGATCCATAACCATTTCCCGATATGATGCAGACGTTGTGGTCGCGATGAGTTTTTTGGATGGTAGCGCAGACGCTAACGGTTCTTTTGCCAGTGGTGTTCCTACATTTTCTACAAGCCTCTATCCTGATCTCTGCAGGTTGGCCTTCAATTTTCATGGAGTTAACCAAAACAGCACGTTTATGGATGCCGAGATGTTGGAAAACACGCCGATATTAGGGATTTTTACCAAAGCGGCCCCGGACGGAAGTTCTTCCGTTCTTTATATGCATCTCTCTGAGCCTGTTACCTACCAGGTCGTTGAAGAGGGAAATCAGCTGCGCGTGTATCTACATCGAGACTCCTCCCATACAAATATGGAGGCATCTCCGCAATGGTTTATTCAGGTAGCATGTCCGGACACTATGATCTCCTTCAGCGCGCTGAATTCGATTCATTTCTCGCCAGCACTTTGCGATGACGGTTCACACACTGTCCTGGTATCTGAAGGCTTTCCCACAAAGCAAGATGCACAGGCTTATCTTTCCGCGAACCAAGGCACGTTAGAAAAGCTTTTGCCCGGCCAACTGGCTTCCATTGTTTCGATTCCTGCAAATAGTCTCCCTCATGCCGCAGAGGATAATTCGCTATCTATCGCTGCGGACGCTGAGGTCGTTTGCCAGAATGGTGAGCCCAAAGCCACCGATGTCCTCATCCCCGATGGGCGTTTTTTGGCCTGGTGCCCGGATGGAGAAAGCTATCTGTTTGCTAAGTCCAGCATTATTCCCGGCGTGGACTCTCGTGCCGACTACGTTTATGAGCAGCTGTACATCGGGAAACCCGGTGCAGACGCCACGTCATTATTGCCAGAAATGGAGTTTTCCTCCATTTCAGTGGCATCCTACTCGAGCGATGGGCGCTATTTGGCTTTTCTGGACTATATGGATGTGCGTCGTTGCCTGATGATCTATGATACACAAACCCAGCAGGTCATTGACGGGGAAGCCATCGGCTTTGGTTATGATACACCTTCCTTCGTATGGCATGATAGTTCATCCACACTCTTCGGAATAACCGGTGACGGAGAGACCTTGGGACTCTATGCTGTTACCCTTCAAGATGGTAGCTTGGCGGATTCGTGGAGTTATACCGCTATGAGTATGGATGACTGCAGTTTGGATTATTATCAGGATAGCATTTTCTTTGTTAAAACAGACGAAACCACCGGGATTAGCTCGGTTTACGCGCTGGACATCGCAAGCAGCCTTGTGACGCAGATTACTGACGGAACGTCTTTCCGTATCCATCATCAGACAGGGAACATGGCTGTCTTGAACAAGGATAACGTCACCAATGAAGCTACAACGACCCAATTGAAAGTTATGAACCTGCCTACGCTTTCTACTTGGATCGTTGCTGAGAAGTCAGATATTATTGATATGTGCTGGGATGCTTCGGGCGAAAGCTTAATTTGCCAGTCATATCTTGATGGCGATATTACCGATGCTTTTCAGATGGGATTGTCTATTTATGACAATGCCGCGCATACCCTTCGGGAGTGGGGAAAAACCATCTCCGGTACTCTGGCTCCTTCACAGGAGAAAAACGAAGTCCTGTTGTGCGTTATCAATACCCAAACCGATGCCGCTACGCATATTACGTACCGCATTCCGCTGGCCGATCAATCCTGACGGACAACGATTTTGTACCAGGGGAATGGCACATGGTTTCGGCAAAGTTTCCTGATTGAAATCACTCCTTCTATGGACGGATCGTTCACCTGCGGCTTGCTGCAAAAGGCAGCAGGCCGCTTTTCTATGATCTTATAAAGCAAAATCGAACATTGCATTTTAAGATATACAGTCCTATAATAGTACAGAAAAAAATGCATGGAGGTATGCATGAGCAAAAAGATACGGGACTATCTGTTGCTTTCCCTGGGAACCTTGCTTGTTTCCGCCGGTGTTTATGTCTTCAAGTTTCCAAATAACTTTTCCACCGGCGGAGTTAGCGGCATTTCAATCATACTGGGGTATGTAATTCCCAACATCACGCCTGGGACATTGGTTTTAGTAATCAATGTACTTCTCCTAATACTCGGCTTCATTTTTCTCGGAAAATCCTTTGGAATCCGGACCGTTTACTGCAGTCTACTCATGTCGCTTAGCATTTATATCATGGAGCAGGTTTTTCCCCTGGCTCATGCGCTTACCGACCAGAAACTTCTAGAATTGATCTTTGCCGTAATGCTCCCGGCGGTAGGATCGGCCATTTTGTTTAATATGCAGGCCAGCACAGGCGGTACTGACATCTTGGCCATGATACTCCGGAAATATACAAATCTAGACATTGGGAAAGCATTGTTTTGCGCGGATGCTTGCATTGTTTTGATCTCGTGCCTTGTTTTCGGCGCAGAGACAGGTCTCTTTTCTATATTGGGACTCATCCTAAAGGCAGCCGTAGTGGATACCGTCATCGAAAGCATCAACCTACGAAAATATTGTACCATTATTACCAGTAAGCATGAACTGGTGGAAGAATTCATTATGGAAAGATTGCGGCGAGGAGCTACGGTATGGAAGGCGTATGGTTCCTATACCCATACAGACCGCTATATAGTTTTAGCTGCCGTCAAAAGGGCACAAGCGCAAGCGCTGCGTCAGTACGTGCGAAGCATTGATCCCTCGGCTTTCATTCTTATTACCAACACCAGCGAAATCATTGGAAAAGGCTTCCGCGGCGTATAGGGGAGGGGAAGAATGCCAAATACAACAAGACCGGCGCTCTACAGAGCACCGGTCTTGTTGTATTAAAGCCTATTGACCAGCGGCCTTTCGAACCATAGCCTGGTGGTCAGGGTCCTTCATGTTTCGAATATGCGTGCGGCTGTTAAGGAAATGAATGCACACCTGTCCAACCATGTCATTATTCGGAACTGTTTCTTTTCCGTGGGGATAGCCATTGATGGACGCTGCCGTCCATGTACCGTTAACCTTGACCACAACAGCGCGCCGGCTCCAGTTCCACGTGCCGCCATAGCATCGCTTGAGTTTGGCGGTGTCCTCGGCGGTAAGCGGCTCAACATCCGCGTGAAGCTGTCCTCCAACCCGTTGGAAAGTCATTTGGGCACCAGTTTCTACATCAATAACCAGCAAATTCGTACCACGAGGCCAAAGATTTGTCACCTTGGACCAATCGGTCATCACGCCAATGGGTACCTCAGCAACGTAACCCGCAGGCTTTTTAGTAGGCTTTGGCGTGGGGGTGGCAATCGGCACAATGGGCTTTCGAATGGCCTTATTACTAAAGAGGGCATCGCAAGTAACGGGTCCCACCGTTCCATCAGCAGGAAGATCATTCTCCCGCTGAAAGGACTTAACCGCCGTCTCGGTCAGACTTCCATAGTAGTTAGTAATCTTATAATTGAAATACCCAAGATCCCGAAGGCGCATCTGGATCAAAATTACTTCGTCGCCGGAATTTCCCTTTCGAATGGTGGGATATTCCTGGCTGTCCCCGCTTTCGACTGGTACCGGGGACTCTCCATCTGCGGGAACGTCTCCTACCGTTGCATTAGGCGCTACGGTAACCGCAGGTGATGGGCTGGGACCGGGACTTATTGTTGGGTTGGAGGGCGAGGCTTCCGGTTCAGCCAGTGCGGAAAAGCCGCAGGTTATCCCCAGGAGCGCTGTCACCCCCGCAGCCACACAAAGCTGTGATACTTTCATCGGCAGAGAATCCTCCTCCTTTTGATTGATTTCATTATACCACAGCTGCCATTATGCCGCAATCTTCGAAATCATTCCAGTTTTTTCTCGGAGGGAAAAGCTCCCTGCGCGGCCTGGAGCTTGGCCCAGTGGATATCAAGCTCCCGCTGCGTACCTGCAGGAAGTTCCGGCATGGTTAGGCCAAAGGCCTCACAGGCAAGCTTTCCCATGACTGCATTCCCCAACGGATTGACATGCAGGCCATCCAGCATCAGGGATGCATAACCAGCCGGATCCACCCGGCAGTAAGCCTCCATGGGACCATAGGGATCCAACAGAGGAATCCCATTGGCTTCAGCATAATAGCGCAGCCCCTCCACATAACGAGGATACAAGGTGGCGTGATTCGCAGAGAGCTGATCATAGAGAAGGAAATAATAGCTTTGTAGCACGGGCTTGGCGCCAATATGCCGAATCATCCGGCAAAGCGCATCCACCTGTCCCAAATAATCTTCCACAGCAACACCATGTCCCGCGTCGTTTCCTCCAATCGTCACGATCACGCAGTCCGGATGAAATGGCTCTACATCTCGATCGAACCGTTGTAAAAGTCCAGAAGCTGTATCTCCACAGATGCCTTGGTTGGTAACGGATACCTGACACCCAACCTGCGTACGTAAGGCAATCATAAGGTGATCGACCCAATTCTGCGCGCCTTGGCTGTGCAGACACAGTTCCGTATTGCTCGATCCATAGGCAATGATTCTCCAACCAACAGCAGAATTCCGCCATTTCTCCACATATTCCGCTAAGACAGCGTTCATATTGTAGCCTCCCACCAGCTTTTGTAACTATTATAGCCGTTTCATCCTCTTGCGGCAATTGCCGATTCCTTCCTTGCAGAAATCGAGGAAAAAAGGTATAATAATAAGAAGTTTCGTTAGGAAAGGATCGAGTGTATGACCAAAACCATACGACGCGACTTTGGGGAGGACTTGCGCCAACAGCAGTACCTAATGAAGATCCGGGCGTATTATCAAGGCCGAGCCCCCCGGTACTGGATTCAAACCTATGGCTGCCAAATGAATGAGAATGATTCGGAAAAGCTTGCGGGTCTCTTGACGTCTGCCGGTTTTTCTCCAGCTCCAAGCCTCAAAGAAGCCAATGTAATCCTGCTGAATACTTGCTGCGTCCGCGAACATGCCGAATTGAAGGTATTCGGAAATGTGGGCGCTTTGCGCGCACTCAAGGAGGCCAACCCTCAGATCCTCATTGGTATATGCGGCTGCATGATGCAGCAGCGCGAGGTGGCACATAAATTGGCCAGGCGGTATCCCTATGTAGATATTATATTTGGCACCCATCACGTGTGCCGCTTTCCACAGCTTATGTGGGAAGCGATTGAAGGGCGGCATACCGTGGTCAAAGTCGACACCCAGGAGGGGGAAGTGGTGGAAAACCTTCCCATTGTCCGAAAAGCCGGGTGCAAGGCGTGGATCAGTATCATGTATGGGTGCGATAACTTCTGTTCCTACTGTATTGTACCCTATGTGCGCGGAAGAGAACGAAGCCGACTGCCGGAAGACATTCTTCATGAAGCTGAAGGGCTGGCTGCCGATGGTGTCCGGGAAATTACGCTCTTAGGGCAGAATGTTAACTCCTATGGCAAGAATCTGGAGAAGCCCTTAGACTTTGCCGGGCTCCTCCGTCAACTTCATGCTGTCGATGGCATTGAACGCATCCGCTTTATGACATCCCATCCCAAGGATCTTTCGGAGGCGCTAATGCAGGTGATGGGAGAACTTCCCAAGGTGTGCCACCATTTGCACCTTCCTGTGCAGTCCGGCAGCGACCGCATTCTTGCCAAGATGAACAGGCGGTACGATAGGGCGCATTACATAGACTTGGTGCGCCGCCTTCGGGAGCGTGTCCCGGATATTTCGCTGACTACCGACATCATTGTAGGCTTCCCCGGCGAGACGGAGGAGGACTTTGCTGATACGCTTAAGCTAGTCGAATCCGTTCGTTTTGATGCTGCCTACACTTTCTTATACTCCCCCCGTGAGGGAACCCCTGCCGCCGCCATGGAGGCGCAAATCCCCTTGGATACGAAGAAAGAACGGCTTGCCCGCTTGAACGCATTGCAAGACGCAATTTCGTCAGAAAACAATGCTGCTTGTCTCGGACAGGTTTTTCCCGTGTTGGTAGAGGACGTCAGCATCCGTAATCCCCGCGAACTCAACGGCCGCACCTCTACAGGAAGGATGGTTCATTTTGAAGGCAGCCCAGAATGGATTGGCCAGATTCTTCCCATAGAGATCACTACGGTTAAAGCGCATACCCTTTCGGGACGGGTTAAAAAATAGCAATAAAAGGGCCGCAAGCCCAATAGGAGGAAAACAATGGTATTTGAAACAGCTAGGCAGCTGGGAGAAGCTCTTCACGAGAGCGAAGCTTATCAGAACTTGATGGCGGCACAGGCCGCACTCCAGGCCGACCAACAGGCCTTTGCCATCATGACGGGGATTAATGCCCTAGAGGATGATATACGTGCGTTGATGGAGCAGGCCGAGCAAGACGAAGACGCCATGCGTGAAAAAATGACTCTCTACCGGCAGCTCCGGGAACAAGCGGGCCAGAATGAAGTGATTTCGTCCTATCAAAAAGCCAACCAGGCTTTTCAAGGGATCATGGATCAGGTTAACAAAATCATTACGTTCCATCTGACCGGCTCCACGGGAGACGAAGGCTGCAGCGGCAGCTGTTCCACCTGCGCTGGCTGCGGACACCACTAAGCATACGGATCTCGTCTTACGCGGATAAAAGGAGGATCTCATGGCGGCAAAGCTTTCCCCCATGATGCGGCAGTATTTTGAGCTGAAGAAGCAAAACCCTGACACATTGCTTTTCTTTCGCCTAGGGGATTTCTATGAGATGTTCTTTGACGACGCTATCACAGCGTCGCGCGAACTGGATTTGACGCTCACTGGACGGGACTGCGGCTTGGCGGAGCGGGCTCCCATGTGCGGTGTACCGTATCATGCCGTCGATACCTATCTCAATCGGCTGATGGAAAAGGGGTATAAGGTAGCCATCTGTGAACAGCTGACCGACCCCGCAGAGTCAAAAGGGCTGGTGGAGCGGGGCATAGTCCGCATCGTAACGCCAGGAACAGTGATCGAAAGCACGCTCCTGGACGAACGATCCAACAACTATCTCCTCGCCCTTTCCTTGGCGCAAAAAGTCATGGGGTTTGCATATGTTGACGTGTCGACCAGTGAATTCCGCGTAACCCAAATTGATTTGTCCGAATCCAGGCAGTCTCTTCTGGACGAACTTGTCCGGTTGAATCCCGCTGAAATCATTGCCGATCCTAACGCCCTCTCGCTGTTCCGGGAGGACGCCGTATTGGCAAAGGCCGTAAGCGTTGAGCCATATCACTACCAGACACAAGCCTGGGATCGCGCTGAGGCCGCGCATACCATCACGCAGCATTTCTCCCAAAGTCTGACGCAGTTGGGAATCAACGAGCTTCCCCAAGGAATATGCGCTGTAGGAGCGCTGCTACAGTACCTGTATGATATGCAGAAAAATGCTTTACAGCAGCATTTAAAGCATTTATATGTCTACTCAATTCAGGATACCATGATGATTGACGCAGCTACCCGGCAAAGCTTGGAACTCACCCGTACGCTACGCAGTCATCAACGAAAGGGGACGCTCCTATGGCTGCTGGACCGCGCCAAAACGGCGATGGGCAGCCGCCTCTTGCGCCGCTGGCTGGAGCAGCCCCTGCAAAAGAAGCGAGAGATTGATGCCCGTCTGGATGCTGTGGAAGAGTTGATGGGGGATTTGCCGCGCAAGCAGTTCATTCAGGATGAGCTGGGGGAAATTAAAGACATTGAGCGGATTATTACGCGAATTTCCTATGAAACCATCACAGCACGGGACTGCTTAGCTCTGCAGCAATCGATCGCCGTACTACCGGACCTGCTAAAACATCTGGCTACTGTGCAAACGCCGCTGCTGAAAAATATTATCAAAGACCTGGATCCCTTATCCGATATTCACGATCTGCTTTCCCGTTCTATTGCGGACGAGCCTGCCGTTGGAATCCGCGACGGAAATATCATCCGCGACGGTTACCATGAGGAACTCGACTCCCTCCGCAATGCAGCGCGCAACGGCCGGGAACTCATTGCCCAAATGGAAGCTGCAGAGCGGGAAGCTACGGGCATCAAAAATCTTCGTATCTCCTACAATCGGGTCTTCGGCTATTACATTGAGGTATCCAAATCCAATCTGGATGCCGTACCCTACCGGTACACCCGCAAGCAAACCCTCTCGACGGGAGAGAGATACATAACAGAAGAACTCAAGGAGCTAGAGAATACCATTCTTGGCGCAGATGAGCGCTCCGTCAAGTTGGAGTATCAGCTCTTTGTTGAGATTCGTAAGGCTCTGGATGCTCAAGTGCCGCGTCTGCAGAAGGTCGCCTCTCTCCTTGCCCAGTTGGACGCCCTGCTGTCTTTAGCAACTTCGGCGCAGGAGAATCGCTTTACCAAGCCCGCCATCACAGAAGACGGTTCTCTCGACATTGTAGAAGGGCGCCATCCTGTAGTGGAACGCTCCCTTCCCGGCGGAGAGCATTTCGTTCCCAATGGAACCCAAATGAATATGACAGATCATCGGTTTCTCATTATTACAGGACCCAATATGGCAGGGAAAAGCACTTATCTGCGACAGGTAGCCTTAATCACTATCATGGCCCATATGGGGAGCTTTGTGCCGGCCCATTCGGCACGCATTCCCATTACAGACCGTGTATTTGCCCGGGTAGGCGCCAGTGACGACCTTTTTTCCGGTCAAAGCACCTTCATGGTCGAAATGCTGGAGCTCTCCAATATTCTGCGGAACGCTACAGCAAACAGTCTCATCATCCTGGATGAAATCGGACGTGGTACCAGTACCTACGATGGGCTTTCCATCGCTTGGGCGGTTATTGAGTATATATGTAATCGTAAAATTTTGGGCAGTAAAACCTTGTTTGCTACCCACTACCATGAGCTTTGCGAGCTAGAGGGCCGTGTTGCAGGTGTATGCAACTATTGTGTTTCAGTCACAGAAATGCAGGGAGAGGTCGTCTTCCTCCGCCGCATCGTGCGAGGCGGTTCAGATCGAAGCTTTGGCATCCATGTAGCGCAGATGGCGGGACTTCCCGAAGAAGTCTTAACCCGTGCCCAAACCATATTGGAACGCTTGGAGGACGCCAATCTGCAGCAGGAAAGCCTGATTGCTTCAGCACAAGAGGCCGGGGAGGCTCTCAACCGCAAAGAAGACTACAAGGCGCAGCAGCTGGGTCTGTCGGCATTGCTTCCCTATAATGACGTACTGGAAGAAATTCGTGCCATGGATATGCAGACGACGACGCCCATCGATGCTTTCTACATTCTCAATAGGCTGAAGGAGAAAATGAAGTAGCCATGCCCGAGCAAGGAAGAATCGCGCTGCTGGATCCGACACTGGCAAGCCAAATTGCGGCAGGGGAAGTAGTAGAACGGCCGGCTTCGGTGGTCAAGGAGCTGTTGGAAAACGCCATTGACGCCGGAGCAACCTTCATAACGCTGGAGGCCGTCCAGGGGGGCACCCGGTTAATTCGGATTTCTGACAACGGCAAAGGGATCCAAAGGGAAGACATCCCTTTAGCTTTTGCACGCCATGCTACCAGCAAACTGCGAAATATGGATGAACTGCAAAACCTGGCCTGGATGGGTTTCCGTGGTGAAGCGCTCTATTCGATCGCCGCTGTCAGCAAAGTGACATTGGTAACTAAACGTCGGGAAGACGCGGTTGGATCCCGCGTATGCTGTCAAGGCGGAGAATTGGACACCGTGCAGGATGCCGGATGCCCGGACGGCACGACATTGACGGTGGAGGATCTCTTCTACAACGTTCCCGCGCGGAAAAAGTTTCTGAAATCTCCGCATGCCGAGGCCGGCTATATCTCCTCCGTGGTTGCAAAGATATTGCTGTCCCATCCTGAAATCTCAATTAAATTCATTCATGATGGTAAAATCATATACCATAGCAGCGGAGATAACTCTCTGCGCAACGCCATCTATACTGTCTATGGGAAAAACGCCGCAACCAATATCGTCGAAATTCATGACGAAATGGCGGGCATCCATATTGATGGCTGTCTTGGCCTTCCCGGCATTGCCCGTGCCAACCGGCAGCATGAGTTGTTTTTTGTAAACGGTCGTTCCATTCAAAACCCCATGCTGTCCAAAGCCATCGAAAACGGCTACGGCACGGCACTCATGTCCCAGCGCTTTCCCTTTTGCGTCCTGCATATCCAAATGCCCGGCCCATGGGTTGATGTCAATGTACACCCCAATAAACTTCAGGTGCGCTTTGCTGATGAGTCGCGCGTCTTTCAGGCTGTCTCCGGCATCGTAGGAACGGCGGTTCGAGGAATGACCCAAAGCCCTGTAGACTTTGCTTTCGCCCAGGCCTCTTCACCCGAACCGGCGCCTGAAATTCCTACGCCTTCCCAATCCTCTATGCCGCTTCCACAGCTGGCCCAGGCATTGTCACAGCAAAGCAGCCAAGGAACTGCCCGCGCCGCTGCAGATGATCCTGCGTCCCATGAACAAATTACCCTGCGGCAAGCGGTTCGCGCCTATCGAGAGCAGGCATTTGCCCAAACGGCCCATGCCCATCGAGGCTACCAGGACATCCTCGCAGCGCCTGTGCAAACGTCCACACTCCGGCAGGCACAGGAAGACGTCCCCCTTGCTCCGTCTGCTGCGACGGAGCTCCCTGCCTGGGAAGATGGACAGTATACCGTTTTAGGAACGGCTTTCCGTACCTATATCATTCTGGAGAGCGGCGAAACCCTTATATGGATTGACCAGCATGCCGCGCATGAACGTCTTTTATTTGATCGCTACTGCCATCAGCTGGAGGAGGGGAAAATCGCTTCCCAGCAGCTATTGATTCCCCAGATCATTGAAGTCTCGTACGATGAAAAGACTGCCATTTTGGCGAATCTGGAGGTTCTGGAGCAAGCCGGATTCCTATTGGAGGAATACGGCCGTCTATCCTTTTCCATCCGTGCTCTGCCCCAGGTCTTGGGACAGCTGCAGGCCCAGGAGCTTGTCATTCAGCTACTTCATGTTTTAGAAAGCAAGGAATATCCAGACCTGACCGAGCGGAATTGTGCTATCGCCCAGGCCGCCTGCAAGCGAGCTGTAAAAGCGGGGGATGCCCTCGACGAACAGGAGATCCGGCAGCTTTATCAGCTCATTCTTCAGGAAAAAATCCCTCTGACCTGCCCTCACGGCCGCCCAATCTGCATGGTGATGACCCGCAAGGACTTAGAAAAACAATTCAAACGGGTGGTAACATGATGAAAAAAAACAACCCGCTGATTGTAATCGTTGGACCGACGGCCTCGGGAAAAAGTGCCTTGGCTGTGGAGGTAGCCAAGCGCATAAATGGGGAAGTGGTATCAGCGGATTCGATGCAGATCTATCAGGGGATGGCCATCGGATCGGCCAGGGTAACAGAAGAAGAAATGATGGGCGTACCACACCACATGTTGAATTTTGTGTCACCGTTGGATGGGTACAGCGTTGCCCAGTACCGGCAAGATGCCTTGCACTGCATTGCCGGCATCCACAGCCGAGGAAAAATCCCCATACTATGCGGAGGCACCGGCCTCTATGTGAACGCCCTCCTATACCCGATGGCGTTTTCCGCAGACGCCGCAGGTGATCCGCAGATTCGAGAAGCATTACAGGCCCAGTTGGAAAGAGAGGGGATTGAGGCCCTGCATGCCCGCCTCGCCCAAGTGGATCCCTGCGCAGCCCAAAGCATTCACAAAAACAACACAAGGCGAGTAATCCGCGCGCTGGAGGTCTATGCCATAACCGGGAAGCCATTTTCTTCCTTTATCCAAGACGCATACCAGGAGCGCCGGCTGGAGTTTTGCGTACAGGCCTGGGTCGGATTGTTTTGGCCCAAGTCTCTCTTGGATGAACGAATTGCCCAGCGTGTAAGGGACATGTTCGCCCAGGGATTGGTGGAAGAGGTCCGCGCCCTGCAGCGACAGGGGCTAACCCCTGAACACCAAGCTATGCAGGGCTTGGGATACCGTCAGGTTTTCCCTTATTTGGAGGGACATGCATCCCTGGGGGAAACCATTGACGAAATCATTTTGCGGACACGCCAATATGCCAAACGCCAAATGACTTGGTTCCGCCGGGAAAAAAGAATCCAATGGCTGGACGCTTCCGTTCAAGATACGGCTGCTCTGGCTTTCCGTGTGCTGCAGACAGCGCAAATTGGGGGAAAGGAGTAATTCATTTCATGTCTATTGATCCGGCTTTGCGCGCCCTCTCTATTTCAGAGGAGGCATTTTCTACAGTTACACGCGCAGAACGCGATGTCCAAAGTGTTTTTGATGCAGTAGATGCCCGTGCGCTCCGCTGTCAGGCCCGCGTCCTTTCTGCTTTTCGAGATCTGCGAGTCGAAGCGCGCCACTTGTTTGGCTCCAACGGCTACGGTTATGATGACCTGGGCCGGGATACTTTGGATGCCCTCTATGCCCGCTCTTTGGGTGGAGAATCCGCTCTCGTACGTCCCGGCATCGTCTCGGGTACGCACGCCCTAGCTTTGTGTCTTTATGGCGTGCTGCGTCCCCGCCAAACCCTTCTTTGCGTCACAGGAAAACCCTATGATACACTGGAAGAGACAATCGGGATTTCGGGAAATCCTAGTCAAGGATCGTTGGCAGAATGGGGGGTCTCCTACCGACAGGTCGAACTTCTGCCCAACGGAGGCATTGATGGGGAAGCTGTTGAAAGAGTGTTGCGCGAGGATTCCAGCATTGCCATGGTTTACGTGCAGCGCTCCCGCGGCTACGCTTGGCGTCCTGCCCTTCAGGTTGCCCAAATTGGCCGGCTGGCAGAACGTTGCCACGCGATCCGGCCTCAGGTTACCGTCATGGTGGACAACTGCTATGGGGAATTCATCGAAGACCAGGAGCCGACCCATTTGGGTGCGGATCTTATGGCCGGTTCACTCATTAAGAATCCAGGCGGTGGTATAGCACCCACAGGAGGATATGTCTGCGGTCGAAAAGATTTGGTGGAAAAGGTGGCGTATCGATTGACAACTCCTGGCATCGGGGCAGAGGTTGGTTCTTACGCCTATGGTTATCAGGCCTACTATCAGGGGCTTTTTCTGGCACCCCATGTGGTTGCCCAGAGCGTAAAAGGCGCCATTCTAGCCGCAAAAATATATGCGGATCTGGGCATGGAGGTTTCTCCGGCATGGAATGCTCCGCGCGCGGACATTATTCAGGCAATTCGCTTAGGAGACAGTGAAAAACTCATTCGATTCTGCAAAGCTATTCAGTCCGCCTCTCCTGTGGACAGCTTTGTGACCCCCGAACCCTGGGATATGCCAGGATACCAGCATAAGGTTATTATGGCGGCGGGCGCCTTCGTTCAGGGCGCATCCATTGAGCTGAGCGCCGATGCGCCGCTCTGTCCGCCTTATAATGTCTATATGCAGGGTGGACTCACCTACGAGCACTGTAAGTTGGCACTGATGATGTGTCTATCCTAGCGGGACGCGCTTCACGTCAATATAACGGGTCTTGATCCTGCTTTTCAAAAGAAGCAAGTAACATTCCTTTCTTCTATCTTTACAAACGTGACGAATGATGCTACAATATATCCAGCTTGGAGCGGTCTTCCGCTCCTTGAAAAGCGTAAGGAGGTGAATTTTCCATGGCATATGCTATTCAGGATACCTGCATCAAGTGCGGCGCTTGCGAGTCCGAGTGCCCCGTCGGCGCGATCTCTGAGGGTGATGCGACCTACGTCATCGACCCCGATCAGTGCATCTCTTGTGGCGCTTGCGCCGGTGTTTGCCCCGTTGAGGCTCCTGTCGAGCAGTAATCGTTGGGCATCTGTAATTCGACCCCGACCGAACTCATTGGTTGGGGTCGAATTTTTTTATAGTTGGAAGGTAATATTTACAATATTGTTACGAGTGTATTGAATTTCCATCCCAGATATGGTAGGATAGTATTAATTTCAGGGTAGGATAAGGTTCCTTCTCCTTAGATTGATGATAGACAGAACACATCCCATGAAGGAGGGTACACATGTCATTCAGAAAGCGAGTGATAACTTGCCTTTTGGCTTTGGCATTATTCTTGGTTCCGTGCATTCCTGCTAATACGGCATCGGCTGCATCGGACGTCCGCTATGTACGCGTCCTGCTTTCCAGCTACGGAAGCCCCACACGCGTTACCATGAAGGTCAACGGAAGTTACTATATCAAAGAGTACCCCAGCATTCCTCTGAAGCAGGGTTCTTCCATAACCTTTAGCATCAGCAACAGCAAGCTCCTTCTGAATTTGTCCGGAACCCTGATTCCTCTAGGATCCTCCGCAACGCTCGTCCGGGCATCTTCCTCGCAATCCAATAACTGGCTGACCCTCACCAGTCCCAGCGGTTACAACTACCCGGGAGATATGACCATCTCCACGACAGGATCCAGCCTTCGCATGGTGGTCCGTGTCTTTATGGAAGACTATTTGCAGGGTGTGGTTCCGCATGAAATGAGCAATTCTTGGCCCATCGAAGCGCTGAAGGCGCAAGCAGTCGCTTCTCGGACCTATGCCATCGCCTCAATGAATTCCTCACGAGATTACGATGTAGTAGATACCACCGCTTCCCAGGTTTACCGAGGCTATAACCCTGCGAACACCCAATCCCTGGCTGCCATTAGGGCCACCGCCGGCCAAGCGCTTTACTGGAATGGGAAAATCAGCGACGGCGTATATTCTGCCAGCAATGGCGGGCAAACTCGTGCCCGGAAACCCTACTGGGGATCATATAATACATACCATACCGTCAAGGATGATCCTTATGATCTGGCTAACCCCAGCAGTCCTCTGTATCGCTTCATTTTCCCCGTCACCTGTGGAGATACTTATACTTTGGATTCCCGGCTGGAAGGCGTCATGCTGCCCGCCCTGGTGACTGCGGCAAAAGCCAAGGGCATTGACTGTGCGAGTGATGATATTACCATCGTAGGTTTTGATAATATCTCCCTGCACACGCTTCCAGCCTCCAATAGCAACGGCAGCTATGATTCCTCCAGCTATGAATTCCAAAAGGCCACAGTGACCACCCGCGTAACAATCAATGGTTCCAGCTATACCTTGGACGCTACCATTGAAACCGCCGATCTAAAGACCGCCTTCAAGGGGGCAACCACTACACTGGCAAGTCACCGTGTTTACTATGTGGAGCAGCCCAGCAACAAAAAGTGTATTTATATTGTAGCCCGCGGCTATGGGCATGGAATCGGTATGAGCCAGCGGGGAGCCCAAACGATGGCCAATGAGGGCTGGAGTTATACCGAGATTCTGGATTTCTACTATACCGGTACGGAGCTCAAGCAAAATGGCTCCACTGCCGATCCGTTGGGATCCATTCCGGCGCGCAGCTCGCAAATGGGCACCGTCGTAGCAAGCGGCGTTACGATGCGGACAGAGGCTTCGGTTTCCGCAGCCTACGTTTCAGGTGGCAGCCTGGCGTCAGGCGCCCAGGTCGAGATTCTCCAAACGAGCGGCGGATGGCATTTGGTGTATAATGCCTCTAATGGCACGTTGGGATATGTCCAGTCTACCCAAGTAGTCGCAGGAGCTTCGCCTGATACTACGCTTACCCCCAATGCATCTCCCAGCCCCGGCATAACCGGTACCGTGACCGCTACCAACCTTATGGTTCGCTCCGGTCCTGGCACGCAATATGCCGCCTTGGGATCCATTCCCTTTGGAACAACAGTGCAGATTGTGTCCAAGGGTACGGACTGGCATTGTATCACGTACAAGACCACTGTTGCCTACGTATCTGCACGGTACATCCAACTCAATGGTGACAGCAATGCGGATATCCCAGTAAGCAACCCTGATCCAACTCCCGATCCTGCGGTTATGCGCGGTGAAGTCACGGCCAGTTCCTTGAATGTACGGACAGGGCCCAGCACCTCGTATCCCTCTCTGGGAACCATCCCCAACGGCACCATCGTGACGATTCTTGAAAAGGGAAGCTGGTATAAGATCGATTATAAGGGAACGGATGCTTACGTAAGCAGCGTCTACATTCGTGATCTGGAAGAGGATGGCAGCGGAGACAATCCCAGTTCTACCGTAACTCCCAGCACTACGCCCGCGCCCGATACCAGTACGACGCTGATTGGCACCGTAACCGCTTCCTCTCTGCGGGTTCGGTCGGGACCAGGCGTCAGCTACAGCATTCTGGGCAATATTCGTCGCGGAGGAACTGTTACTATCCTGGAGCGGGGCCGTTCATGGCATAAAATATCCTATAACAATGGGATCGGTTATGTTGGTGCCAATTATGTGACGATTTCGGAGGGAACGGCTTCGCCTACACCCACGCCAACCTCTACATCGTCTGCAACCGTGAAAACCGGTACGGTAAACGCCAGCTCTCTGTACGTACGTTCAGGTCCCGGCACAAGCTATTCTGTGCTTGGGTCGCTTCCGCGCAACGCGACGGTTTCCATCACCGTGGTAGGGGATCAATGGCATACCATTTCCTACAATGGACAAACGGGCTATGTCAGCGCGGACTATATCGTCCTCAGCGACTCTTCCTCTACACCGACGCCTACGCCCACACCGATGCCAACCCCGACTCCCACTCCAACCGCCGCACCCAGTACAACTCCTTCCGTCACCCAGAAAGGGACGGTTACAGGATCTTCGGTGCGCGTACGTTCGGGCGCCGGAACCAACTATTCCATACTTGGCTCTCTGGGACGCAATGCAGAAGTCACCATCCTCGAGACGCTGAATGGCTGGTATAAAATCTCCTTTGGAAGCGGCACGGGTTATATCAGCAGTGACTACGTCTCCATTGCCGGCGCCGAAACAACCCCCGCACCTACGCCAACGCCTTCGCTTCCCTCCGAAACAGTTTACGGTACGGTTACTGTGGATTCGCTGCTTGTCCGCTCTGGAGCAGGAACCAACTATTCTTCGATTGGTTCGCTGAACAAAGGCGCTATTGTCCTGATTCAGCAAGCCGGATTGACATGGCATCGTATCGACTACCAGGGTCGCTCGGGTTACGTAAGCGCTTCTTACGTAGAAATCAACGAGGATTTTAAAGTCGTGGCAACCGGTGTTACCACTACCAGCGTTAATCTGCGAAAAGGTCCGTCAACCATCTACGCTGTTAGCGCCACCCTGCCATTGGGTGCTAAAGTTTCCATTGTCGAAGAGGGCAGCGAGTGGCATACTGTCCTCTATAATGGGCAGCTTGTCTACGTGCAGAGCCGCTATATCTCCATCACCTAAATTGAATCGGTTTCCTAAAAGCCGCCGGCAATCCCGGCGGCTTTCTTTTTGCTTCCCAGAAGGATTTTTCAGATTTTGCGCGAATTTTATCAGGCATTTCAGCTGCAAAAAGGAGGAGAAAACCTATGCCCTTAATTGATATGCCACTGCATGAGCTGCAAAAATACCAGGGCTGCAATCCCCGTCCCCAAGATTTTGAAGCCTATTGGCAGCGGGCTCTGACGGAACTGGATGCGGTAGACGCCCAAGTTGAACTAATTCCGGCGTCATTTTCATGTCCCGGAGTCCAGTGCTACGACCTATACTTTACAGGCGTAGGCGGATCAAGGATTCATGCCAAGTATCTGCGGCCTATCTCCTCGGAACCCCATCCGGCGGTGCTGCAGTTTCATGGATACACGGGAAATTGTGGCGGATGGTCGGATAAGCTGCGCTATGTCCTGGCCGGCTACTCCGTGGCGGCGCTGGACTGCCGTGGGCAGGGAGGCCTCTCACAAGATCTGGGATCGGTCTCCGGCAATACTCACCATGGCCACATCATTCGTGGGCTGGATGATGGCCCGGATAAGCTCCTTTTTCGCTCCATCTTCCTGGATACCGCACAGCTTGCGCGCATTGTTATGAGCTTTCCTGAGGTTGACGCCTCGCGGGTAGGGGCGATGGGTGGAAGCCAGGGCGGCGCTCTTACCATCGCCTGCGCAGCACTGGAACCTCGGATTCAGCGGGCGGCTCCCATGTATCCCTTTTTGTGCGATTATCGGCGTGTATGGGAAATGGATCTGGCCACCGGAGCCTATTCCGAACTCAAGGAGTATTTCCGTCTCTTTGATCCTCGCCATCTCCGGGAAGATGCGGTGTTTACAACGTTGGGATATATTGACCTGCAATTCCTAGCCCCTCGAATTCAGGCAGAGACGTATATGTTCACCGGCTTAATGGATACCATCTGCCCGCCTTCGACACAGTTTGCCGCCTATAATCACATGACGTGCAAAAAACGTGTAGAAATTTATCCCGATTTCGGACACGAGGGGCTTCCGGAAGCCGATGACCTGACCTTCCAATTTATGCTGGGGCTCTAGTTGCCAGCTAAAGAAAAATACGATATGCTAGAGCTGTCCTGGCACGTGCCAGGACAGCTCTAGCATATCGGGACGGGAGGAAGCTATGGAATTGGAACGTGTGGTACAGGCCCTGGGACCCCTGCGCGTAACGCTTTCAGCCAGCGAGTACGATCTGCACAAGGCTATCGCCTCGGCACTGGAGACGCATGGAATTCAATTTCATCGAGAGGCCAACCTTCTCCCGGGTAGCCGCATCGATTTTCTGACCGACGGCGGTGTCGGCATTGAAGTCAAAAAGGGGAAGCCTGTACGCAAAGCTTTGCTGCAGCAATTGCAGCGCTATTGCGCCAGCCCTCAGATTACTGCCCTTTTGGTAGTCGTGGAGCGCAGCGTGATACTTCCTCGCAATATTGCTGGAAAGCCATGTAAGGTGCTAAGCTTGCACGCCTTATGGGGGATTGCACTGCCATGAACTATGATGACGAACTCTATATTGAAGGTGCTATGGAAGGGGGGAGTGATCCCATCCCCCAGGAGGATGCGCTTCCGGCATATCTGCGCCGTGCCCCTGTGCCGGAAAAAACATACGGGACCCTCTCCTACAATACCCGCCGCCGTGCATGGACTATCAAGGGCGATCCCGCAGTTACACAGTTGGCCAAAAGACTTTTTCCTGGTTGTGACGCGGGACGCCGCGGAATTGCAACCTTTACAGCACATTGGCGGTTTATTGCAGATCTCAATTGGCTGATGATGCGGTACCCTCTCTCCATTGCTCCCCGGGATCAGGCACGTTGGGAACAGGCATTGCAGGAAACCCGTGAAAAAGCCCTTCGCCTGGAAACATATCGGATCTATCCCGTATCAATACAGCCTTCTTCGCTGCGCTTTACAGCCACGCTAATGCCTTTTCAGCAAGAGGGCGTCGGATTTCTTGCCTACCATCAGCGCGCGCTGTTGGCAGATGAGATGGGGCTGGGAAAAACCGTGCAGGCCCTGGCACAGCTCGTGCAGGAAGACCGCTGGCCCGTGCTTTTAGTGGTGCCACCGCATTTGATTACAAACTGGCAACGTGAGATTGCCCGCTTTCTCCGCATGCCAGGCAACCAGGGCGAAGAAACTTCTGCAGCACGGGTGCATGTACTGCGCGGACTTACTCCATACGCACTCCCTGAGGCTGACATCTACATCATTCATTACCTTCTCCTTCGCGGCTGGAAGACGGCACTTCCTCAGTACCGGTTTCATGCCGTCATTTTTGATGAAATCCAGGAGCTTCGCCATGCGGGCACCGAAAAATACGCAGCCGCCAGTCTTTTGGCCGACAGCGCACAGATTGTCTACGGTCTCTCAGGAACCCCTATCTATAACCATGGGGGAGAGATCTATCACGTGATGAATATTATTGATTATCACTGTCTAGGCGACTGGGAAAGCTTTACCCGCGAGTGGTGCTATGGATATGGAAACCATATCGTAGCAAAGCCTGAGTTGTTGGGAGATCACCTGCGCCAAGAAGGACTCATGCTCCGGCGAACCAAATCCGAAGTCCTGACCCAACTCCCGGCCAAAAGGCGTATCGTCCAGGAGGTAGATGCCGATAGCGCCATCTATCAGGAAGAGACACAGCGCCTTGGGACACTCATGCAGGAATTGGTTACACTGCAGGGAGGTGTATCCTTGGACGCAAGCCGGGCCGCATTACTCCGGGAACAAATTGTAGCCGTGGAACGGCAGGCAACCGGCTTGGCTAAAGCGCCATGGGTAAGCGCGTTTACCGGCGCATTGATTGAGGCAGGGGAGAGGGTTCTGCTATTTGCCCACCACCATAGCGTATTTGATGTCTACAAACGGCACCTGAAGCGGTATCATCCCGTTTTTATCACCGGAAGAGAAACGCAAAAAGCCAAAGACCGGGCCGTGCAGAGCTTCATGGAAGGACGTAGCCCTCTATGCTGCATAAGTCTGCGTGCTGCTGCCGGACTCAACCTCCAGCGAGCAACCTGTGTGGTCTTTGGAGAGCTGGACTGGTCGCCGGCCGTGCATAGCCAGGCTGAGGATCGAGCCCACCGCATTGGTCAGACTGACTCTCTGCTTTGTTACTATTTGGTATGCTCCCAGGGATCCGACCAGGATATGCAGGAAGCGCTGGGCCTCAAGGTCAGCCAGTTTGTTCGACTCATGGGACAGCCGCAGGAAGCTCCCGAAGACCGGGACGCTGCTCTGGATGCCGCAGAAAAGCATATCGACCGGGTAATAACACGCCTGCAAGAACGCTACAACGCGCATCCTACAGGGGATTCCCGCCACTAGCTGGATTCTTTCCGCTATGCGGCGGGAAATTTCTGTCCATGGGAATGCACAGGATTGGCCATACTCATTTCATCGCCGAAGGCCTACCATGAACAATTGAATAACCCAGTCACGAAAGGGGAAATGCATATGCAAGCAAGCAAAATCGCTTTGGTTACCGGATCTTCCCAGGGCATTGGCCGGGGAATTGCCCTGGAATTGGCGCGGGCTGGATGGGATGTTGGCGTTCACTATGGTGGGCATGCCCAGCGCGCTCAAGAGGTGGCCCAAGAAATCAGGAATATAGGACGCAGATGTCACGTATTCCAGGCCGACATTTCCAATCTCGAAGAGCTGCGTCGCCTCTATGATGAATTCTTTCAGGTTTTTGACCATATCGACCTCCTGGTCAACAACGCAGGCATTACACGCAAGATGAACTATCTGGACGCGACACCCGAGCACTTTTCCCAAGTAATCCATACCAACCTGCGTGGCACCTATTTCTCCGGCCAGTACGCCGCACGGCGCATGGTAAAGGATGGAATCAAAGGAACCATCATCAATATTTCGTCAAATCACTCCATGGGAACCTGGGAAGATTTTTCGGTCTACGCCGCTGCCAAAGGCGCTTTGGATAAGCTAGGCAAAAACATTGCAATGGACTTGGCTCCGTATGGGATCCGCTGTGTTACCATCGCACCCGGATACACCCAACTGGAGTGGTTTGAAGAACGCGCCGTAGAGAATTACGTCAATGTTATGGCACCGCGCATTCCCATGCAGCGATTTTTGACTCCGCAGGAAGTGGGCAAGGCCGTTGTCTTCTTAGCCAGCGACGGGGCCGGCTACATCACCGGAACCACCCTCTATATGGACGGCGGAGCACTTTTGCCTGTGGCGGCAGATAACCGGTATAATAATCCGGAGTATTACACCGAGAAGCCGCTATACCTGCAGGAAATTGCCAGCAAGGAGGAAAATTTGCAATGAATCTGTTGCCTCCTAACCCAAAGGGAGTTACGCCTAACTATTACTGCACTTGGAGTGCACAAAACGTTATCGGGCAACAAAAAAGCTTCCAAGCCCAGCCCCAGAACTTTCTCGGTGACCAAGGGGCCATGCTTGCTCGAGACGCCATGACGGAGGCCAATATTTTCGGCCCCGACGGACTTGCCTATCAATACCCAGAGATTCGCAAAGATTTGTTTTTTGTACTGGATGATGGATGGGATGTTCCCATGGGTGCCGATCCTAGCAAAGAAATGTGGCGCTTTGGCTCTCTCATCCCGGATGCGGAGCGCTTTCCCTCCTGCCAAGGAACCCCCGTAGAACGTCTAACTAAGTTAGCACAAATGATCCATCGAGCTGGTTGGAAAGGCCTTGGTATTTGGGTCGCCGCCCAAGCAATGGGCGAAGACTCCCAACACGGAGCCATGACGTCCGATGCTTCCGATGCCTACTGGATTGAGAGGCTTCGGTGGTCCAACCAGGCGGAAATTGCATATTGGAAGGTGGACTGGGGTACGCATGCCGATGATATCCCGTGGCGCCAACGCCTCTGTGCCCTCCGTGATAAAGAGGCGCCCAATCTTATCATCGAGCACTGCCTGTGTCTGCCTCCCGTCAACAATGCTTGGATTGAAAACGGCATACAGAAGGGAAATGGTCGATTTGCAGGCTGGAGAGATTATCCCCAGCGCGCAGCCGCCATCGCCTCCTTCTCGGATGCTTTCCGCACCTATGATATATTGAACCCCTTGTATGCTCCATCCACACTGGACCGCGCGGCGGAGCTGTTCCGTATGCTTCCGGGCTCCTCGTGTATTTTGAATTGCGAAGACGCGCCCTATATTGGCGCCTCCTTGGGACTTGCCATCGGCATCATGCGATCTTCCCTTAGCAAGAATGCACGGTTGCAGGAGATAACGCGCGCTATCCGCTGGCAAAACTTGGCACCTGCCTTTCCCTTGAAAGAGGGACAAGCCTATGCCTCTTCCGAATTGGCCGAAGACTGCTGTTCGTTTTTAGAGGGAGACACATGGTACGCCAATATTTTGGGGCACACCATCACCCAAGCCTGTCCTCAGATTCTAACGAGAAATATAGGACCGCTGCATATGCGCTGCACCGAGGAGCATGCCCCTATACTTCTTGCATCGAAACACCCTAACGGCGCTGTGGCAGCTTTCTCCGTGCCAAGAAGAATGGGCCGAGAACAGGTCATACTTTCGCGGGCATCGGTTTCTTTGCCCATAGAAGCGCCGGATAAACCGGTGGGCCTCTTTGGTTATTGGGAAAGCATTACGCTTATCTATCCCGAGCCCATCACTGGAAAAAAAGTTCTGGCACAGGATTTGGCTTCCGACCGTGCCGTGGACATAACCGACGGCTGCACAATTCACGAAAACGCGGTATGCCTCCCCGGAGAATTGCTGGCAGCAGTCGGAACACAGGAAAACAAAGCCGAGGACGCATCAGCTCCCGGCCTGATGGTTTCCCTGCACAGTGCGAAATAAGGAAAACCCATCCATTCCAAAGTTTCAACGATCCAGCGCGCTATAAAAGTGTAAAACAGGGCGGATGCAACCAGCATCCACCCTGTTTTCTCATTCTCAGCACAATGGGCAGTCAGCTTCGATAGGATCCATTGATCGTAATATACTCATGGGTCATATCGCAAGTATACATCTGATCAAAGCCTTCCCCTTGCTTGAAGTCCAGCGTATATTCAACCTCTTTCTCCGAAAGAACCTTGAGAGCCTGTTCCTCATCAAAATCCTTGGCAACGCCGTTCTGACAGACCTGGATATCCCCGATATAAACGTCCACCTTTTCCGGATCAAACATAGCTCCGGAATATCCTGCAGCCGTCATCAGGCGTCCCCAGTTCGCATCCTGCCCGTAGGCTGCCGTTTTGCAGAGAGGGGACTTTGCGATGGCTGCCGCAATTAGATGCGCGTCATGATCGCTGGGAGCATGCTGAATCGTAATCGTAAGGAGCTTTGTCGCGCCCTCGCCATCGGCGGCCAGCATTTTGGCCAACTCTCGGGCCATGCCCGTAAGGACGTCAACAAAAGTATCGAAAGCCGCTGTTCCCTTAACGATGGGGGAATTCCCCGCCTGGCCATTGGCAAGAATAGTTACTTGATCGCAGACACTGGTATCGCCATCCACCGAAATACGATTGTACGTGCTGCTAACCGCTTCTCGCAAAGCCGCATCCAGGGCCTCCCGCTCAATGGCGGCATCGGTGGTCAACACGCTGATCATCGTAGCCATATCGGGGTGAATCATCCCCGAGCCTTTGGCCATACCGCCCAAGTGAATCTCTCGTCCTTCTAGCATAAAGCAAGCATGCACCTCTTTGGGATGCGTGTCCGTCGTCATAATAGCCCTGGCCGCATCCGCTCCTCCGGCAGGGCTGGCATGCGCGCAGGCGGCCGCAATGCCAAAGGAGAGATTCTCCATCGGCAGGGGAACCCCAATAACACCCGTAGACGAAGGAAGTACTTCTTCCGGAGCGCAGCCTACCTTTTCTGCCACCATCTGCGTTATAGCGATGGCGTCATCCCACCCACGCTGCCCCATGCACGCGTTGGCACAGCCGCTATTGATAATGCAAACACGGGCAGTGCCTGCCTGCACATTGCGCCGCGATACCTGCAAGCTATGCCCCTTAACAACATTGCGCGTAAAAACCGCGGCGGCCGTAGCGGGTACATCGCTGATCACCACCGCGAGATCTAGCGCATTATTCTTCTTCAAACCGCATGCTACGCCCGCTGCCCGGAAACCCGCAGGATAGGTTACACCGTTACTACTCATACTCCATCCTCCTCCTGATTCTTTCATTATAATCAATCCGCCAAAGGAATGCAATCCGACGCCGCGTCCGAATTGTCAAGTCTGAGAATTAGGTATATAATAACTAGGTTAACATGCGCTGACAAACCGCTGCGCAGGCTGTTGATGCATTTCGGTTCCACGAAAAGGAGAGGTACCCGAATCAAATGGAGACTTTACTTCTACCCGCAACCACGGAAAATATAACCGCCGCCGCACAGCTTATTCAGAGGGGGGAGGTCGTAGGATTCCCCACCGAGACTGTATATGGACTTGGCGCCGACGGAATGAATGCGGAAGCAGTGCAAAAAATCTTTGCAGCCAAAGAACGTCCGGCTGATAATCCCTTGATTCTCCATATTGCAGAGAGGGAAGAGCTCTCCGCCATTGTTAAAGAAGTCACACCGGTAGCGCTTGCCTTGACTCGAGCCTTCTGGCCCGGGCCCTTAACCGTTCTTCTGCCTGCCAAGCCCCATATTCCCCAAGCCGTTCATCCGGGTCTGGATACCGTTACAGTCAGAATGCCCTCTCATCCGATAGCCAATGTGTTGATTCGTTTGGCCGGCTGTCCTCTTGCCGCCCCCAGCGCCAATCGCAGCGGGCGTCCCAGCCCAACCTGCGCCAAGGACGTCATGGCCGACATGGAGGGCCGTATTCCTATGATTCTGGATGGAGGCGTCTGTGGGGTTGGCGTCGAATCCACCGTGGTAGACTGTACTGGATCTGTTCCTAAAATCCTTCGCCCGGGCGGTGTAACGCCGGAAATGATCGAATCCGTATGGGGGAATGTAGAGGTTGACGAGACGGCCTTGACCCCATTGGCCGAAGGCGCTGTTGCCGCCTCTCCCGGTATGCGGCACCGCCATTATGCGCCCAAGGCGCGTCTTCTGGTGGTTGAAGGCCCCCTAGAACCACAGCTTAAGCGTATGGCTGCCCGCTACGACGAAGAAGCGGCAAAAGGAGGCGTGCCCGTACTTGTACTGGCAAAATCCTGGATTCCTTGCATGGGCAGGCGCCGCTGTCTGCCGTGGGGGGATGTAGGCGACTCTGCAGCAATGGCGGAGTCACTCTTCTCTCTGCTGCGGGAAATCGATCATATTCATGCCACCCTGGGGATTTGTCAAGGTATTGAACCCCATGGATTAGGTTTGGCAGTAATGAACCGTCTTCTTCGTGCGGCGGCACACAACGTTGAATATGTGTAGTATGATTTTATAGCAAACTGCTCAGGTCTTTCCTGGGCTTTTTGTATTAAGCGTTGGTTTTTTGTAACGCCCTGTTACAAAGAGCAAAATCGCCCTTGCCGTCATTCCAGTGTCAGGGTATAATGATGCCATAAATGTGAAAAGGAGGTTGGACTGATGTTATTGGATCTGGATTCTTCAACAGCTTACCGCAAATTCACTGGCCCATTCCCGATGCATCATTCCGGCCTTTATATTGACGGCTGATCTTCCAAAGCAATTTGTAGATCTTCTTGTTAGGCTTTGCATCAGGACTGTAGTGGCAATGAATCCAACTACAGTTTTTTTGTGCCTGTGTGCTATCGGAAATAAGCCCAAATAAGTATGGTTCGCTACGACTTTTGCCGCATGGCAAATTTTCACGTCTCGGGAGCTATGTATGGCTGTCCCGGAGAAAGGAAGGAATCACTTGAACCGTTACCGACTGAAGGTCCTTTGGAATTTTTCGAAGGGAAGCAGATGGCTGTACGTTATAAGTCTTATGATCGCCTTCAGCACTACAGCTATCTCCTTCATCTGGCCCAAAGTACTAAGCTTTATTATGGATTCGGTGCTGGGGGGGGCACCTATGGCAGCTCCTGCTTGGGTCATTAACTGGATCAATCGATATGGCGGTCCCAGTTTTTTGGCATCCAATCTCTGGATCTGTGCGCTGCTGTTGATCTTCTTTAATGGGCTCAACAGCCTTCTAAGCTATTTCAGAAGCCGTTTTACCGCAACTGCAGCGGAAAGCATTGCGTTGCGGATGCGAGAAGCGCTTTATGGCCGGTTACAGAGGCTTCCGTATGACTACCACGTGAAGGCAGAAACCGGCGACCTGATTCAGCGTTGCACTACCGACGTAGAAACCGTCCGCCGTTTTATTTCCAATGAATTGGTGGAAATGTTCCGTATCGTTGCAATGTTCATCCTCGCTGCTGTGCTTCTGTGGCAGATTCATCCCATGATGACTTTGCTTACCCTGCTCCTCATGCCGTCTCTGGTAATCTTTTCGGCAATTCATCTTAAAAAGATCGATAGGCAATTTAGCATCACTGAACAGGCGGACGGTCACCTATCTACCGTGATGCAGGAGAACTTCACGGGGGTACGGGTGGTACGCGCCTTTGGCCGAGAAGCTTTCGAAGAAGAAAAGTTCTCGACGGCCAATGATGATTTTCGCGCTCAAGGCGTCAAGCTGAACCGACTTTTTGCCTATCTCTGGTCTATCAACGATGTCTTAGCTGCGATTCCCACTTTAATTGTGATTGTGCTGGGCGTTTCCTTTGCCGCCAACGGTCAGCTTTCCCTAGGAGAGTTCTTGGTCTTCGTTTCCTACCAAGGCATGATGATGTGGCCTATCCGAAGCCTTGGCCGCATGCTCGGAAACATGAGCAAGACAATGATCGCCATTGGTCGAATTAACGACATACTCATTCAGAAGGAAGAGACTTCGGGCGAGAATCCCCAAAAGCCCGATCTTACGGGTGAGATCGTCTTTGACAACGTCACCTTCTCCTACGATGAGAAGCCAGTGCTGGAGAACATCTCCTTCACGATCCATCCCGGGGAAACCGTTGCGATTCTGGGATCTACTGGCAGCGGAAAATCTTCCCTGGTCAGCCTCTTGCAGCGCCTTTACGATTACCAAAAAGGCCACATTACTATTAGCGGCGTAGAATTAACCCATATTGATAAAGATCACCTGCGCAGCCGTGTAGGTATCGTCCTGCAAGAGCCATTCCTATACAGCCGGAGTATCCTGGATAATATTGGAATCACCCAGGACGTTCGCGACGAAGAAGCCATCTATGAAGCAGCTCGCGTAGCTGCCGTTCATGACGTTATTACATCCTTCGATCAAGGATATGATACCGTTGTTGGCGAGCGCGGCGTAACCCTGTCCGGTGGACAAAAGCAGCGCGTCGCCATTGCGCGGACGATTCTCCGGGAAAATGATATTCTTATTTTCGATGACTCTTTGAGCGCGGTAGATACCCAAACCGACGCGGCTATTCGCAAAGCTTTAGCCCAGCGGCGTAAAGGGATCACCACCATCATCATCTCCCATCGGATCTCCACGCTAATGGAGGCAGATCGTATCCTTGTCTTGGAACAGGGCCGGATTACCGAACAAGGTACGCATGAGGAGCTTATTGCCCAGCCAGGGCTTTACAGGAAGATCTGGGACATTCAAAACGCAGTGGAGCAGGAAGAGACAGCCGCTGGGGAAGGAGCCTAAGTATGAGCTACTTTCAAGAAGAAGAATATAAGGATCAAAAGGTAAACTTCGGTACCTGGCGTACGATATTCCGCTATGCTATGGGATATAAAAGGCACATCATTACGCTGATGAGCGCCATGATCGTGAGCGGTGTCGTAGACGTGGCTCTTCCCATGCTGAACAGCTATGCCATCGATAACTTTATCGGTAAGCAGCAGACGGCGGGGTTATGGGTTTTCGCCATCATTTACTTCATCTTTCAGATGTCAAGCGCTGGCTGCGTTTTCCTCTTCTGTGACCAAGCAGGTAGGGTGGAGACTGGTATGAGCCACGATATCCGAAAAGATGCATTCAAAAAACTGCAGGAGCTATCCTTCAGCTACTATGACAAGACGCCCGTCGGATACATTATGGCCCGCATGACCAGCGATGCCCAGCGCCTGGCTGATACGATTGCATGGTCGCTGGTTGATTTGACCTGGGGCTTCGTCTTTATGCTTGGTGCGCTGATTGGCATGTTCATCGTACAATGGCAGTTGGCCCTGGTCATGCTTGCCGTATTGCCTCCAATCGCGGTCGTATCCGTGTATTTTCAGAAAAAAATGCTCCGTTCCTACCGAGAGGTTCGCAAGGCCAACTCCCGCATTACCGGTGCCTTCAACGAAGGAATCATGGGAGCCCGCACGACAAAAACCTTGGTGCGCGAACGAAAAAACGCTCAAGAGTTTTCCGTGCTCACCGGTTCTATGAAAGAGCATTCCATCAAAGCCGCAATATTTTCCGCAATCTATTGGCCAATTGTAGGCACTTTGGGTTCGTTTGCGACTGCCGGCGTTCTGTGGCTTGGCGGCGTGCAAGTGCAGTGCATGGGGCTCAGTTTGGGACAATTGTCCTATTTTCTGACCCTGTCCGGCTACTTCTTTGAGCCCATTATGAATATGGCCAGAATCTTTTCTGATCTTCAGTCGTCTCAGGCGGCGGCTGAGCGCGTCATTAATCTGGTTAATTCGATGCCGGAAATCACCGATACACCGGCTGTTATCGCAAAGTACGGCGATGTCTTCACTCCGCATAGGGATCAGTGGGAAGCGCTCCGCGGGGATATCACCTTTGAAAACGTTACCTTCCGCTATACGGGTGGGGAAAAGGTCCTTGATACCTTCAATCTCTCTGTCAGAGCTGGCGAAACCATTGCTTTGGTGGGAGAGACAGGCAGCGGTAAGAGCACTATTGTAAACCTCATCTGCCGGTTCTATGAACCAACCAGCGGCCGTATTCTTATCGATGGAATTGATTACAAGGAACGTTCACAACTGTGGTTACACTCCAATCTAGGGTACGTGCTGCAATCTCCTCAGCTTTTTTCCGGTACCATCCGAGAGAATATCCGCTACGGTGATCTTTCCGCCACCGATGCGCAGGTGGAGGAAGCTGCCAAGCTGGTAGGAGCCCACGGATTTATCAGTCGTCTGGAAAAGGGCTATGATACCGATGTGGGTGAGGGAGGCGGACGGCTTTCAACTGGAGAAAAGCAACTCATCTCCTTTGCCAGGGCTATCTTGGGCCGTCCCAGTATCTTTGTATTGGACGAAGCCACTTCTTCCATCGATACGGAGACCGAACAGCATATTCAGCATGCGATTGAGAAGATCTTGGAAGGCAGAACCAGTTTTATCGTGGCGCACCGTCTCTCTACGATCCGCAATGCTGACCGTATCCTGGTCATTGATCATGGCAAGGTCATCGAATCGGGAAGTCACAGAGAATTGATGGAACTTCGTGGCCATTACTATGAACTCTATACCAACCAGTTCCGCGACGAAAGGGAAAATGCCGTACTCAGCGGTGTGGCAATTCCTCAATAGCATGAACCGCAGCGACGCCTGCCAGCATCTTTGCTGGCAGGCGTTCTTTGCTTGAATATACTAGCTATCGGTATGGCAAACATATTAGATGGACAGTGAACTCGAAGGAGAAAGCCCATTCAGCGGGCTCATAGAAAAGTTGTTTGAGCGATGGTTGTGAACAGCAAGCTGTTTTGCAAAGTCACACAGAGAGTAAAAGCTGTGTCAGGAGCAAGAGTGCTTCCCATCTACCCGATGGCTGTTTTCTACCTTCCCGTTGTGGCGAGGCGACAAGGACGGATAAGCTTGTGCCGGCGGCAGCAGCTTCAAACAAAGCAGGTAGTCCTCGCTTGACGTTGAAAAAACGGTTGGTAAACGCAAAGCTATTGTTCCGCTGAACGCATTCCGCTGGATCCCCCCCGCGGCGTACTGCGCGGAAAGCTTTTCGGGAAAACTTGCGAAAGAATACGTGGATTGCTCGGGGTAAGCGGCCAGGAAACGCGGTCAGGTAAACTCATTAATGGTGGTGTACTAGAACAGTCGGGGTCCTGGACCTGCAATACACCTGCGTGGTACTACTTTTTCATCCAACTGGATCCGTTGAATGGAATGGGTTATCTGCTCATTTATATGGCGTTTTCGTCTTAACCGCAGGATATGATAAAGGTCTCTGAACTAACAGAGCAAGGGTATTCCCATCACTCCCTCCCATCGGGTCTTCCAGAAGTAGAGGTACAAACGTTTCGCACGACTGACGCTGTATTTCTCTGCGTATTGCATTGACGTTACCGATATGCCATGTCCTGCGCTTACACGGTTGCTCGTGAAAGGTGTGTCCCACCCCTCGTCGAGTCGTGGTGTGGGAACTTAATTTTAACCGATGCGGCCATATCCTTCGTCCTTTTTTATCCAACTGTCCAAGATATTTCGTACTCCTACAAGAAATCCAACTTCCTTTCCAGCGTTTGATTGTAATTTGCACTGGAATATGGTATTCTGCTTAGATATAGTGGAAGGGTTTCAACTGCCGCATTGTGCCCTTTCCAATGAGAAAAAGAGGTATGCACGCATGTCCCAAACCTTGATGGCAATCGATGGATATTCGTTGATCTATCGCGCATTCTACGCTATGCCGGAGCTGACAACCTCCCGGGGCGAACCTGTCGGGGCCGTTGCCGGATTTCTAAATATGTTCTTTAAAGCGTTAGATGACTACCAGCCGGAGTATGTTGCCGTGGCCTTTGATATGCACGGGCCTACCTTTCGGCATACTGCGTTCTCTTCATACAAAGCTACGAGAAAGCCCACACCCGATGAATTGCGCAGGCAGTTCCCTATTGCCCAGGAGATTTTGGAATCCATGGGGGTGCGTGTGGTGGGGATTCCCGGATACGAGGGCGATGATATTTTGGGTACGCTGTCCCGCAAGGCGGAGGCCCAGGGTATGGATGCGCTGCTCATTACGGGGGATCGGGATGCGCTGCAGCTGATTTCGGACAAGACGCGTGTATTGCTTACGCTGAAGGGACTTACACAGACGCAAATGATGGATGCCTCTGCCTTGAAGGAAAAGTACGGCTTGGCGCCTTCCCAAATCCCGGATTTGAAGGGGCTCATGGGGGATACTTCGGATAATATCCCAGGGATCCCCGGCGTGGGGGAAAAGACAGCCCTCGCTCTGCTGGCAAAGTTCGAAACGCTGGAGGGGCTTTTGTCCCATACGGATGAACTCAAGGGCAAGCAACGGGAAAAGGTGGAGGGAAATGCCCAATTGGCCAGAATTTCCAAGGAACTGGCTACTATATGCCGGGAGGCCCCCGTAGAATTCTCCATCGAGGACTGTGCGCGCATTCCCTTGGGGCAGACCCATATCAAGGAGGCACTGCAAAAGTATGAGCTTTTTTCCCTGCTTCGCCGGATTGAGCCGGCGGTACACGGTGAAGTAGGGAATTCGGAAAGCCCCCCCTCTCGTGCTGTCTATCCTGAGCGGCAGCTTGCATCGTTAGAGGAGATCAAAGCGGCAGTCCAGGATATGGCCACAAAGGAACAGGTCAGCATTTGCCACCGCGATATTTTAACGCTTTTTGATGGAGAAATCTTGTACCAAATTTCTCTGCTGACGGACCTTGCTTCTCCGGGGCTGGAGTTGGCGGAGGTTCTTCCGTCGCTGGCTCCCTTGTTTGGCGGACAGGCTCAGCTGATCCTTCACGATGCCAAGGCCTGGATGCATCAGTTGGAGCCATATGGCGTTTCAGTGGACGCCCGCCTATTTGACGTAATGCTTGCGGGGTATTTGCTGAATGCAGCTTCCGGGCGCTATGACCTGCCAAGGTTGTTGCAGGATGCCGAGCATACGGTGGTGGCAGCGCCTCATGCGGCAGATATGTGGCGCTTGGCAGCGGAACAAGAGCATATGCTGGAGGAAAGAGGTCTGCTGTCCGTCTTTCGTGATATAGAGATGCCGCTTGTGCGCGTGCTCTGCGATATGGAGCGGGTGGGCTTCGCCGTAGACAGAGACGTGCTTCTGGAACTGCAGTCCGAGATGGACAATCGTATCCGTGGCCTTGAGTCAGATATCTTTGCACAGGCTGGTGAGAGCTTTAATATCAACTCAACAAAACAATTGGCGGAAATCCTCTTTACAAAGCTAGAGCTTCCGGTGATTAAGAAAAACAAAACCGGCCCATCAACCGACGCAGCTGTACTGGAGCAGCTGAGCGATCAGCATCCGATCATTCCCCTATTGATGGAGTACAGGCAGGTTACAAAACTGAAAAGCACCTTTGTGGACGGGCTTTTGCCGCTCATTAAGACAGGCCGCCTCCATACCCAGCTCAATCAAACGGGAACTGCAACAGGAAGGCTCAGCTCTTCAGAACCGAATCTGCAGAATATTCCGGTGCGTCTGCCAGAGGGGCATTTGATTCGCAAGGCTTTTGTAGCCTCACCAGGCTGTGTATTGGTGGATGCCGACTATTCTCAGATCGAGCTGCGTATCTTGGCGCATATGGCTGAGGATCCCGGACTTATCCAGGCCTTTGCCAGCGGGAAGGATATTCACGCACAGACAGCTTCCCAGGTATTCGGCGTCCCCTTGGAGGAAGTAACGCCTGCCATGCGTTCCGGAGCAAAGGCGGTAAACTTCGGCATTATATATGGGATTAGCGACTTCGGGCTGTCCCGCCAGCTAGGAATCAGCCGTGCTCAGGCAGGGGATTATATCACACGGTACTTAGAGACCTATCGAGGGGTAAAGGCTTTTATGGATGCGGTTATCGCGTTTGGGAGAGAGAACGGATATGTCCGTACCCTATACGGACGCCGGCGCCCTATGCCCGATCTCAAAGCGCGGGACTATAACCTGCGTTCCGCGGCGGAGCGCATGGCAATGAACGCCCCGATTCAAGGCACGGCTGCGGATATCATTAAGTTAGCCATGATTCGTGTCGACAACGCGTTACGGGAAGCGAGGCTTTCGGCCAAGTTGGTGCTGCAGGTGCATGATGAGTTGATTTTGGATACACCGGAGAAAGAGGCTGAAACGGTTGCGCGTTTGCTTCGAACAGCTATGGAGCAGGTGGCGGAACTGCATGTGCCGCTAAAGGTGGATGTCCACCAAGGAAAAAGCTGGTTTGACGTAAAGTAAGCTGATTTCCGTTGAAAAAACAATGCGCAGTTTCAGGAGGCTCCAGCAGGTGTGAAGACGCGGAAAGGCTGTGTCAACGGGTGCCAAGATAGGAGGACAAATATGCTCATATTGGGTTTAACCGGTGGTATTGCAACGGGAAAGTCCACGGTCAGCCGAACACTACGGGAGGCTGGCGCGAAGGTTTGGGATGCTGATGCGGCTTCCAGAAAGGTGGTGGAACCAGGTCAGCCAGGGAATGAAGCGTTGAGAAATGCTTTTGGCGACAGTTTTTTCTGCGACGATGGCTCGCTGGACCGGAAAGCCCTGGCCAAAGCAGTCTTTGCCGATCCGCAGAAAGTACTGACTCTCAATCAGGTTCTCCATCCGTACATTCTTCAGGATATGTGCCTGGCACTTGCCAGCTTCCGAAAGGAAGGCACAGTAATCGCCGTCGTGGATGCTCCGCTTCTTTTTGAATCGGGGGCAGATGAGGTGTGTGACCAGATTTGGATGACTTCCTGTGGCGTGGATGAACAGATTCGACGGCTCCGGTTACGTGACGGCATGGATGAAGAGGAAGCCCTGGCCCGGATTGATGCACAAATGACGGAGAGCGAACGCCGCCGCCGCGTTACAAGGGTTATCGATACCACCGACAGCATGGGGGAAGTTGCGCGCTATGTCCAAACCCTTTATGAGGAGCTGGAGGAAGAGGAGAGCCAGCGGATGGGAAAGAATACCCATGTGTAGGTTCCGAATTGTTCTTCTGTATCTGCTTGCCGCGTGTGTTATGCTGCTGGGAGGGTGTGGTAGCGGTGAAGGCGTCACCGCGACGCTACCGCCGGCTTCGACCCCCAATCCTACGGCCGCTTCTACGTCAAGCCAGGGAACGTTGCGTCTGGCCATGCCCTCCCAAATCGCAACATGGCATCCGCTTCGCGCGACCCAACGTGAAGTACGGAGCCTTTTAGGCTTGATTTATGAGCCCCTGGTGGAAACGGGAGAGGATGGCGCGCCAGAGGGCGCATTGGCGCAGTCTTGGACGGTGGACGAAAATTCAAGGACGTGGACCCTGCGGCTCCGGCAGAACGTAACCTGGCATGACGGCGCTGCATTCAATGCCCAAGATGTGATTTATACTTTGAATATGCTGCAGGAAATCCGGGAAAACAGCGAATTGGATTCTCCCTACGCCACCCGCCTCGACTGGCTGGAAAGCTGGAGTGCGCCAGACGATGCGACGATTGTGCTGGTGACAAAGGAGCCGTATTACGGGATACTTCACGCACTAGATTTCCCGATTTTGTACCGCAATTCTGGAATGACCGCTTCCAGCGATCCGATGCAGCTGATCGGCACAGGACCCTATCGTTTGGATGCGCTTAACCGGGAGAGTATGTCCCTTACTGCACAGGACGCATGGTGGAAAAAGCGTCCCAGCATTGAGAAAATTCAAGTCAACGCGTACAGCGATACCCAATCTGCATTGGCGGCTCTCTATCTACAGCAGTTGGATGCGGTGCAGACCGATACAGTCACCTTGGACTCTTATGAATATATTCAGAGTGTGCAGGTATATAGTTATGTGACGCCCTACTTTTACTTTCTTGCATACAATTTGTCCTCAAATAAGGTAAGTACGCCGACTATGAGGCAGGCCATTGCCTATGGTATTGATCGAAGTGCTCTGATTAGTGATGTCTATGTGGGCGCGGCCATTCAGGTGGACGTTCCAATCATGCCAAATAGCTGGCTGTATGACGGCAGGCTACTGACCTATGGTTATCAGCCAGAACTGACCCGTGCGACATTGGAAAAGGTAGGCTGGCGGAAGCAGAACACGTCCGACACCTATTATAATATTTCGCCGGGAGGCATAACGGGGGACTTTGTCTTGCGGCTGTTGGTAAGCGATGGGGAGGACGGATACCGCCGGCAAGAGGTAGCGCGGCTGATACAGAACCAATTGAAAGACGTAGGAATCAAGGTAGAGATTCTCGTCAAAACGCCGGAAGAGTACCAAAGCGCTCTTTCCGCGGGAGAGTATGATATCGCCTTAGGAGGATGGTATCTCTCCCAAATTCCCGACTTGTCAGCGATGCTCCGAAGCGATGGAGCGCTCAATCCCAACGGGTACAATTCTGGTGCGATGGATTCTCTGCTGGACAACGCAAAGAATCAGCTAACGGCGGATGGACTCAAGGAGGCTACGGATGCCATCTGTGATCTTCTTCTGCAGGATCTTCCGTGGATGAGCCTTTACTTTGAAAGTCATGCGCTGGTTATCGGTGACCATCTGACGGGGATTACCGCCGCATCGGAAGCAAATGCCTACCAAAGTATTGAAAACTGGAACTTTATATCCTAAATCTCGGCGCATTGGCCGGAAATGAAGAGAGGGAACTTACTGTATGTGGCTATCGCTTCTTGTCGCTGCCTTGACATTGGCTGTCGATCGCATTACCAAGCTCTGGGCATACTATGTGCTGCAGCCCATCCAAGATATTCCGCTGTGGGAAGGGGTTTTTCACCTAACATACGCGCGAAACACCGGAGCGGCGTTTAGCTTCCTGGCAGGGAAACAATGGATATTGATTGTATTTACTCTGATTGCCGTTGGGATCATGGGGTACTTCCTTGTGCGCTATCGGTCGGGTATGGGAAGGTTTTTGCGGACTATCCTGGGGCTTTTGCTGGGCGGCGCGATCGGGAATTTGATTGATCGCATTGTTTATGGCTACGTCATTGATTTCCTTTATTTTAAATTGATCAATTTTGCCATTTTCAATGTTGCAGACAGTTGTCTTGTAATTGGCGCCATCCTGCTGGGAATCTACATTCTTTTTGTCCACGACCGCGGCGCCGCGCAGAGGGAGAAAGCCAATGGAAACGAGGATCTTCCATCCCAAAAGGGATGATGCAGGGATACGATTGGACGTTTACTGTGCTGCACAGGAGGCCTCGCTGACACGTTCCAGGATTGCTTCATTGATCCGGGACGGGCAGCTTTGGGTCAACGGAAAGCCGGCCAAGGCAGGGATGAAGCTCAATGGCGGAGAGGAGATACGGCTGGAAATCCCGGCGCCTCAGCCAATGGAGCTCAAAGCGGAAGATTTGCCTTTGGACATTGTCTATGAAGACGGAGATATTGTGGTGATCAACAAGCCGCGGGGGATGGTTGTACATCCGGCTGTAGGAAATATGACGGGCACGCTGGTGCATGCACTGATGTATCATTGTCGAGACCTGTCGGGGATTGGCGGCACAATCCGGCCGGGTATTGTCCATCGCATTGACAAGGATACCACCGGGCTCCTGGTTGTGGCCAAGACCGATCGGGCCCATCAGTCGCTCACCGAACAGCTGGCCCAGAGACGTATGCACCGTACGTATTGGGCGCTAGTGGAAGGGGTTGTCAAAAACGACGGCCAGGTGGACGCCCCCATTGCCAGGCACCCTGTGGATCGGAAAAAAATGGCCGTTGTTCCGGGAGGACGGGAAGCTTTAACTTTCTATCATGTTCAAGAGCGCTTTACGGCATATACCCTCTTAGAATGCCGATTGGCCACGGGGCGAACCCATCAGATTCGTGTGCATATGGCCCATATCAAGCACCCTGTGGTGGGAGATCCGGTCTATGGCATTCGGAAGCAGGCCTTTACCTTGGAGGGGCAGCTGCTCCATGCCCTGCGTCTGGAGCTTTGCCACCCTGTTACAGGAAAGACCATGGAATTCTCTGCGCCGCTTCCGGAGGATTTTGCACATGTACTCCAGGTGCTGCGCCGACGGGAAGGAAGGCCCTTATAAGTAGGAAACCAGCTGCAAAGAATTGCTAAACTGCTATGAAAGAGGTGTTTTCGGTGCAAGTCGTCCCAAACTTTAATTTTGACGGCCAGTGTGCGGAGGCTATGGCTCTCTATGAAAAGGCCTTTGGCGCGCACACGGATTTTGTCATGCATTATCGGGATGCGGATCCCCGAGATTTTGCGCAGGAGTTGACAGAGGCACAGAAAAGTTATGTTTACCATGGAGAAATGCACATTGGCGGGCAGCGCATCATGTTTTGTGATAATCTGGACGTGCCTTTCCAGACGAGCTTGGCACTCTCTTTAACCGTCATTCTTGATACGGTAGAAGAAGTCCAGTGGGCTTTTGCGGTGCTTGCACCAGGAGGAAAAGTTATTTATCCGCTGCATAGCACCACATATAGCGCCCAATGCGCCGTGCTAGTGGATCGCTATGGCTTTCGGTGGGGGCTGATGACGGAAAATCACTCCAGTTCGTTGTAGAACGGGGAGCTCGACAAAAAACGCTCGGTTTTCTCGGGATACCGTATCCCTTACACACACTGCTGTCTTTTCCAGGATAGGCTCTGCGCAAAGTATCCGGCGATTGGGCAAAGAGAATGGACAAATATCCTTCTTTGGAATGGAGGAAACGTGAATGTTTAGGGAATCTTGGTTGGAAGCGGATCTCTATTGGTTTCAGGGCGCAGCTGCCTCTACAAAGGCTGTAGAGCTTTTTGACCGTTTGGGGCCTCTCTGGGCTCGTGAAGAGGCGGCACGTAAGGGCCTCATGCTGTGTGTAGGCTGGCTTATGGATTCGGCGCTGTGCTTCAACGGGAATCTGGATGAACCCATTGCATGCTGCAACGGCCCAAAGTATGAGATGTGGACGTACCGCCGGCTCAAGGAGCTGGTGACGGCAATCTGCACGGAGGCTGACCGCCGGGGGCTGCACCCGTTCCATGTTGGTATTATGTACTATGGCAGCCAGAATATGATGGTGACGGACGCCCTGGATCACAATCGAGGAAGAACGGGCCGAGAAGAGGATATCTATACATACAGCATCCAAGGACAGTGGTTTGCCCAGCATCCGGAGGTCCGAGATGCCAGATTTCAGCATAATACCTTCTGGTACGGAGCACCGGTATTCGTTCCAGAAGAGGAAGCGGTCGCACCGGAGCACGGGCAGACCTTTGGCGTGTATTTTGCCCGCAAAGTAGCGGCAATGACCCAGGCGGTGGGGCTTTCGGCCGTAATATTCCGTGACTATGCGCTGCACGGAGGCGGCCGGACTGCTGACGCAGCGGGGAACCGCTTTATGGATCCGGAGATTGCAGACCTGTGGAATGACGGGGTTGTCCAAATGCTCACAACCCTGAAGCACATGCGGCCCGAAATTGTGACGGTTGGATACTCCGGGTATTATTCGGGGATGGAAACCCGCCGCTCTATGGGGTTCGATCTGGAACGGATCGCACGCAGCGGAGCGCTGGATCTGTGGGTTACCCAAACCTGGTGCTCGGCATTTCAAGATTTCTGGCGGGCGGACACATTGGGCTATACGCCCGGCATCATGAATGTTCTCAGCGATATGGTGATGCTGTCGGGCACGCCAACAGGACATCTATTCCTGATTGAAGGTCTTGATGCGTGGGAGCCTTTTGAGAGTATCTTGGATTTCCCGGACAAGCTTGCATGGATGACGTGGGCAATGAGCCATGCATGCGTCAAGCTTCCGGGAGGAAAGACGATGCATTCCTGCGGGCTATATGCATCCTGGATGAACCGTGGGAGCAATTTGATTCCAGCACGAAGTGTAGAAAGGCTGCGACAGATGGTGGAGCGGGCGTCTCAGGATCTGCGGCGCGATCCGCTGCCTGGCGGCCCCTGCGTGATTTATGATCGGGAGAGCATGGAGTACGCGGTGCGCCATCCAGCGCCATTCTGCCGTGGTGAAGCCTATGACAATTGGGTCCCGATGCTGATGAAGTACGGCGTCCCGGTGCTGTCCGCTACCCGCAGCGCGTGGATTGATCAGGTGCAGGCTGATGCGTGGATTTATCCTATGCCTGTTTGCGCAGATGATTCCCTAGCGCAGACCCTACGGCAGCGTGCCCAAGCCGGAGAGCCGGTGCTGTTCATGGGCCAGTGCGGGATGTATAGTCCGGCGATCCGAAACGCTTTTTCCATAACGGCGCATACCTGCCGCGCTGTGGCGCCCTTGCCTGTTGCGGGTACGGTGCAAAAGGAACTGGCGGAAGAAATTGGCACCACAGCGGTTGTGGTGAATCAAAAGGAGCGTACACTGGAAGCATCTTCTCATTGGGAAACGCTCATTGAGGCGCTGGGAGGCCCTGTCTTTGCCAAACATAGAGATTTACCTGTATGGATTTGGGAAACGCCGGAGTGGGGGACGGGCCATACGAACCTAACCGTAGTATCCATTCCGAGCCTGCAGCTGGTTTGGGCGGTGGCCAAGTCGTTTGCAAAAAAGGGCTGGGGTACGGAACAGATTCGCTGGAAAGAGGAGCGAATCGAGTTTACGGGGGACTTCCTATTCTGGCGTTATCCCAAGGAAGGCCGTTTGGGACTTCTTTTGGGCAACGTGGAGAATGGGCTGATGGGAGACTCCAAGTTCCCGCTCCATGGCAGCGTTACACTGCAAGGGTTTCCACAGGTTCTTTGCGTTGTGGGCCCCGGACGGAGCCTTGTCACGGAAAAGGGTCTCTCCATGATGACGGGAGGACATGGCTTTACGATGACAGAGATCGCGTTCTAGCCAGTTAATTGTCCCATATGGTAAGGACAGTCCAGTGGAGACGAGGAATTGGACTATTCGCTTTATGAGTTCCATGCAGAAAAGCAGGTTGCGCGTTTTGCAGCCGTCAGCCTTACAACGGCTACAGGCGCGCCCTTTCTCTTTTATATTTTTTTGTGGATCGAAGATAAAATCCTTTACTTTCCCCTCCAAATGTGCTATCCTAACATCAGTTGGATCTTGACCTTTAACTCGGTCCCGTGAGGCCGGCAAGGGAGAGCAGCATCATAGAGTTATTTGCCATGCCTTGCCTTGTGGTAAGGCTTTTTTTGTACAGCGGAGGAGGAGCGGACATGAAGTTCAAGACAAACTTGATGGATGAGAATGCCGTCGGAAGGGCTCTGACTCGGATCGCCCATGAGATCATCGAGCACAACCATGGTACGGAGAACCTGGCCATTGTCGGTATCCAGCGGCGCGGCGTGACGCTGGCCCGTCGGCTTGTGGAGAAAATTGAGCAAGTAGAAGGTGTGATAGTGCCGATGGGGATTTTGGACATCACATTCTACCGGGATGATCTTTCTCTTCTCAATGAGCATCCAACGGTGAATGGTACGGATGTCCCCTTCCAGGTAGACGGACGGGATATCGTTATGGTAGATGATGTCCTATACACAGGACGTACGGCGCGCGCAGCCATTGAGGCGCTGATGGATATGGGACGCGCCCGTACCCTTCAGTTAGCAGTTCTGGTAGACCGCGGGCACAGGGAGCTTCCCATCCGTGCCGACTATGTAGGGAAAAACGTGCCTACCTCCCACAGTGAACTGGTAGGAGTGCACGTAATGGAGTTTGACGGCGAGGAAAACGTGGCCCTCTATGAGAGGTAAAACATCACAAGGCAAGTTTGGAACTTACGAAAGGATCAATGACAATGATGCTAGCACGGAAGGATCTTCTTGGACTGCGGGATGTTTCCGCCCAAGAGATTACGCTCATCCTGGATACAGCCGCTCAGATGAAGCATTTGCTTTCCTCCAGCAACAAGAAGAGCAACCATCTTACGGGAAAGTCTATTGTTACGCTTTTTTATGAAAACAGTACGCGAACCCGTATGTCCTTTGAACTGGCCAGCAAGTATATGTCGGCCGTTGCTGCCAATATTTCAGCGTCAGGCAGCTCCGTGGCCAAAGGAGAAACACTGATCGATACCGGACGCACGCTGGATGCCATGGGCACGGATCTGATTATCATCCGTCATCCCATGTCGGGCGCGCCGCACATTCTGGCAAAGCACACCCGTGCCGGAATCATCAACGCAGGAGACGGCATGAACGAGCACCCGACCCAGGCGCTCCTGGATATGATGACCATGCGGGAGCACTTCGGAGGTCTGGAGGGGTTGAAGGTGGCCATTGTGGGGGATATACTCCACAGCCGGGTGGCCCGGTCTAATATGTGGGGGCTGACCACCATGGGCGCCAAGGTGGTTTGGGCGGGACCGCGCACGTTGATGCCCCCGGCTAGTGACAAACTGCCTGTAGAGTGTACGGATTGCGTTGAGGACGCTGTAAGGCAGGCGGATGTAGTCATGGCGCTGCGGATCCAGCAGGAGCGTATGGAAGGCGGCCTGATTCCCTCACTGCGGGAATACCACAGCGTGTATGGCATTAATGCAGAGAGACTGGCAATGGCCAAGCCCGGTGCGCTCTTAATGCATCCCGGGCCTATGAACCGTGGAGTCGAGGTCGCTAGCAATATTGCCGATGGAGACCAGTCGGTGATCAATGCCCAGGTCACAAGCGGCGTCGCAGTGCGTATGGCGGTTATGTTTTTGCTGACAAGGAGGGGAGAGCGATGAAAAAACTGCTGATTCATGGCGGCACAGCCATTGATCCGTCACGTGGGCTGTATGAGAAACTGGATATTCTCTGCGTGGATGGCAAGGTTTCCGAAGTGGGAAAGGGGTTATCCTACCCAGACGCGGAGTCGTTGGACGCTACAGGCATGGTGGTTGCTCCCGGTCTTGTTGATATTCATTGCCATCTGCGGGAACCGGGCTATGAATATAAGGAAACCATTGCAACAGGGACCCGGGCTGCAGCGCGCGGGGGTTTTACCAGTGTGTGCTGCATGCCCAATACAAAGCCGGTAAATGACTGTGCCGCCGTAACCCGGCAGATCATAGAGACGGCCCGGGCGGCTGGGGCTGTGCGGGTATATCCGATTGGAGCCATCACCAAAGGAGAAGCAGGTAAGGAGCTTACCGAGGTGGGAGAGCTGAAGGCGGCAGGATGCGTGGCGCTCAGCGATGACGGAAAGCCTGTGGACGATTCTCGCCGTATGATGCTGGCTATGGAATATGCAGCGGGGTTTGGCATGAAGTGCATATCCCACTGTGAAGACCGCTCCTTGGCAGCGGATGGATCCATGCATCGAGGACTGCAGTCAACTCTGCTGGGCTTACGGGGAATTCCGGCGGCCGCTGAGGAAATTATGGTAGCCCGAGAGATCCTTCTTGCTCGAGAGCTGCATGTCCCCGTCCATATTGCCCATATCTCTACGAAGGGCAGTGTGGAACTGGTGCGCTGGGGCAAGGCGATGGGCGTGCAGGTAACCGCCGAAACCTGTCCGCATTATTTGGTTGGCACGGATGCCCTGGTGACGGAAATCTACGACACGTCAACCAAGGTAAATCCGCCGCTGCGGACCGAAGAGGATCGGGAAGCGATCGTGGAAGGGTTGGTAGACGGAACCATCGACTGCATCGCTACCGATCATGCCCCGCACCATATTGATGAAAAAAATGTGGAGTATGCTTCGGCGTTGTCGGGTATCTCCGGCTTCGAGTCGGCGCTGGGATTGAGCTATGAGGCTCTGGTTGCATCGGGCCACATGGAGCTACCGCGACTCTTGGAACTGATGAGCGTACGTCCTGCACAGATTCTGAACCTTCCGGTAGGCGGCATTGCTCCGGGGGCGATTGCCGATCTGGCGGTAATGGATATCCAAACGCCGTATGTGCTGGATCCTTCCCAGTTTATCTCCAAGGGACACAATAACCCCTTTGGCGGCATGAAGCTTACGGCACGTTCCGTTTACACCATTGTAGGCGGGAATACTGTTGAATATTGATGCGAGATATGGTATATTTATGAAGAGGTGTATGAAATGATTGTGGATACCTTGATTGAAGCCATTGACGCAGCAAAGAACCCGACAGCCTTGGGGCTGGATACCCGATGGGAGTATCTTCCGGCAAGCTTCCAATCCCAGTTTGATGGGACGACGCCGCAAGGGGCGGCAGAAGCGATCTTGGCATACAATACCCAGCTTGTTGCGGCGCTGAGGGATATCATACCCTGCGTTAAGGTGCAGGTTGCCTATTATGAGATGCTGGGATTGGCCGGAATGCAAGCCTTCCGGGATACCTGCCAGATGGCAAAAGCGGCGGGTATGGTAGTCATATCCGATGTGAAGCGCAATGATATCGGGGCAACAAGCGAGGCGTACGCCATGGCCCACCTGGGCAGAACGCCGCTGGATGGAACAGAGTTTGCCGGATTTCCGACAGATTTTGCGACGGTGAACCCTTATTTGGGAAGTGACGGTATCATACCCTTCATGAAGGTCTGCCAAGAGGAGGACAAGGGGATTTTTGTGCTGGTCAAAACATCCAATCCGTCCTCCAGCGAGCTTCAGGATATGGTGTTGTCGGATGGGCGAACGGTATATGAAGCCGTGGCCGACCGGGTGATTGCCTGGGGACAGGGCAGCGAAGGCCGGTATGGATACAATCGCGCAGGGGCCGTAGTCGGTGCGACCCATCCTGCGCAGGGTGCTGCGCTGCGGCAGAGAATGCCGCATACCTTCTTCCTGCTTCCCGGATATGGCGCCCAGGGAGCTTCGGGGAAGGATTTGGCAGGGATGTTCGATATGGAAGGACGCGGTGCGGTGGTTAATGCTTCTCGGTCTCTGCTTTGCGCTTGGAAGAAGCAGGACACCCAAGACTTTGCTGCGGCCGCCCGCCGGGAGGCTCTGCGCATGCGTGACGATATTATGCAGGCATTGGCTGCCCGCTAGAATATAGGAGGAATACCATGGCCTATCTAACGCTCTCGGACGGGACGGTTTTTGAAGGGGAATCCTTTGGAGCGATCGATGAAGCAGTGGGAGAGGTCGTATTTACGACCGGCATGACGGGATACCTGGAAGGATTGACGGATCCCAGCTTTTATGGGCAGATCGTTATGTTTACGTATCCCCTGATTGGAAATATCGGATTTAACTGGGAGGACCCCGAATCCAAAAAGCCGCAGATCCGCGGCATTATAGCACGGGAAATCTGTGAAGCACCCAGCAATTGGTACAGTGCCGGCAGCCTTAACGATTATCTTACCCGGCATAAGATCGTGGGCATCCAGGGTATCGATACGCGGGCGCTGACAAGGATGCTGCGTGTTAAGGGCAGCTTTAACGGTATCATTACCCAGCAGCCGGCAACGGCTGAGCAAATCGCCAAGATGAAGGCGTTCGATATGGGCCGTCCTATCGAGAAGGTAACCTGCCCGGAGAAATTTGAAATTCCGGGCGACGGCTACAGCATCGGCGTGCTGGATTTTGGCGTTAAAGCTTCTATTCTGTCATCTTTGCGCAAGCGTCACTGTGCCTTGACCGTCTATCCGGCGCTTACGGATCCGGAGGAGATCCTGGCGGGAGAACACGATGGCTTTATGCTGGTTAACGGCCCGGGGAATCCGGCTGTGAACACCCAGATCATTGAAAATGTCCGCCACCTGATTGGCAAGAAGCCGACCTTCGGGATCTGCATGGGACACTCCATTTTTGCCTTAGCAAATGGGGCGACCACTAAGAAGCTAGACTTCGGGCATCGAGGTTCCAACCACCCGGTAAAGGATCTCGCGAAGGATCGCGTTTATATCACGAGTCAGAACCATGGCTATGCCGTAGATGATGAAAACCTCCCTGCAGGTATGGAAGTCTCTATGCGCAGCTGGAATGATCAGACGGTGGAAGGTTTGCGATATAAGGATTTTCCGGCCTTTACCGTGCAGTTCCATCCTGAAGCCAGTCCGGGTCCACGGGATACCGCGTGGTTGTTTGACGATTATCTGGAACTGATCAAGCGTTGTAAGTAAAGGAGGGCTGCTCATGCCTCGTGATATGTCGATCAAAAAGGTACTGGTTATTGGTTCCGGCCCGATCATCATTGGGCAGGCTGCGGAGTTCGATTACGCGGGAACCCAGGCCTGCCGCGCGCTGAAGGACGAAGGCGTCGAGGTGGTTCTCGTGAACTCGAACCCGGCGACCATTATGACCGATCCCAATATTGCTGATAAAGTTTATCTGGAGCCGCTGACCCCCGAAGTGGTCAAAAGCGTCATCCGTAAAGAACGCCCGGACTCGATTCTGCCCACGTTGGGCGGCCAAACCGGCCTGAACGTAGCCATGGAACTGGCAGAGAGCGGATTCTTGGACGAGATGCACGTGCGCCTGCTGGGTACAACTGTGGAAACTATTTACCGCGCCGAGGACCGCGAAGGGTTCAAAACCACCATGCAGCAGATTGGTGAGCCCTGCATTGAGTCAGTAATCGTTCACGATGTAGACACAGCTATGGAGTTTGCCGATCAGGTAGGATACCCGGTTATTGTGCGTCCCGCCTATACCTTAGGAGGAACAGGCGGCGGCATTGCCTCCAATCCTGAGGAGTTGGCTCGTATCTGCGCTGACGGACTGCGGATGAGCCGGGTGGGACAGAACCTCATTGAAAAGTCTGTGGCTGGTTGGAAGGAAATTGAGTTTGAGGTTATGCGGGACGCCAAAGACAACTGCATTACCATCTGCTCTATGGAAAACGTGGACCCTGTAGGCATTCATACGGGTGATTCCATCGTAGTGGCTCCTGCCCAAACCCTTCGGGATCCCGAGTACCAAATGCTGCGCTCCAGCGCCATCAATATCATTCGAGCCCTTAAGATCGAGGGCGGCTGCAATGTTCAGTTCGCACTGGATACCGATTCAATGCAATACTATGTCATCGAGGTCAATCCGCGGCTCAGCCGTTCTTCCGCACTGGCCAGTAAGGCAACAGGGTATCCCATTGCGAAGGTTGCAACCCGTATAGCGCTGGGATATGGCCTGGATGAGATCCTCAATGCCGTGACCGGAAAGACCTATGCCTGCTTTGAGCCAACGATTGACTATGTAGTTATCAAGTTCCCACGTTGGCCCTTTGATAAGTTTACCAAAGCAGAGAAGACACTTGGAACCAGGATGAAGGCGACCGGCGAAGTGATGGCTATCGGAGCCAACTTTGAGATGGCGTTCCTGAAAGCTGTGCGTTCCTTGGAACTAGGCTTGGTATCGCTGGAGTTTCGGGATGCCGCTGTTTGCACGGACGAAGACATTGAACGCCTGCTACATTGGCAGAGTGACGAGAGAATGTTTGTGGTGACCGAGGCCCTGCGCCGCGGCGTGAGCCCACAGCATATTTATGATATCACCAAAATTGACCCGTGGTATCTTTATAAACTGCAAAAGATCGTACTGGCTGAAGAGGCAGTCAAAGCCCAAGGCGCCAACTATCTGACGCGAGAAAATATGCGCGCTCTTAAGCGCATGGGTTTTGCCGATAAGGCCATCGCGAAGTGGACCGGGCTGACCGAAAGGGAGATCCGCAAGATGCGCACCGCAATGGGGGTGCTTCCCACCTTTAAGATGGTGGATACCTGCGGTGCAGAATTTGATGCGGAGACACCTTACTACTATTCCACGTATGATGTGGAGAACGAGGCTTCCAATTCCGGCCATCCTACCGTAGTGGTGCTGGGATCCGGGCCCATTCGCATTGGACAGGGTGTTGAATTTGACTACTGTTCGGTACATGCCGTTTGGGCTCTTCGCCAGGCAGGATATGACACGGTTATTATCAATAATAATCCGGAAACCGTATCGACAGACTTTGATACGGCCCACCGCCTTTACTTTGAACCGCTTACCCCCGAGGAAGTGCAGAATGTACTGGAAATCGAAAAGCCTGTAGGGGTCATGGTACAGTTCGGCGGACAGACAGCTATTAAGCTGGCCAAGTCGGTAGTGGAGATGGGATATCCCATCCTTGGAACCAGCCTGGAGGATATCAACGCCGCGGAAGACCGCGAAGAGTTCGATGAACTGTTGGAGCGCTTGGAGATTGCGCGTCCGAAGGGAAGTACAGTATTTACCGAAGAAGAAGCCGTTGAGGCAGCGGAAAAACTTGGTTACCCTGTACTGGTTCGGCCTAGCTATGTTCTGGGCGGCCAGGGTATGGAAATTGCCTCCAGCGAGAATGATATCCGTGAGTACATGCAGATCATCAATCGTTATGGCATTCCGGAGCATCCGATCCTGGTGGACAAGTACATCATGGGCAAGGAAATTGAGGTGGATGCCATTAGCGATGGGGTGGATGTGCTAATTCCGGGCATCATGGAGCACGTGGAACGCGCGGGTGTACACTCGGGCGACAGTATCTCCATTTACCCGGCACAGTCTCTTTCCCGCCGGATGACCGAGCGCGTGGTTAATGTGACGATGGATTTGGCGAGGGAACTCCACGTCAAGGGCATGATCAATATCCAATACATCGTGTATGAAGACCGTCTCTACGTTATTGAGGTGAATCCTCGCTCTTCCCGTACGGTTCCCTATATCAGTAAGGTCACAGGGATTCCTATGGTAGATTTGGCCACACGGTGTTCTCTGGGTATTTCCTTGAAAGAGCAAGGATATCACAGCGGTCTCCATAAGAGCGGTGATATTTACGCTATCAAGGTTCCGGTATTTTCGTTTGAGAAGTTACCGGCCTTAGAAGTGAGCCTGGGACCGGAGATGAAGTCCACTGGTGAAGTCCTGGGCATGTCGCGCACCTATGCGGAAGCCGTGCTGAAGGGCCTAATTGCTTCTGGCATGAAGCTGCCCCACAGTGGTAACGTGCTCCTCTCCTGTGCAAATTCCGATAAACAGGAAATGGTGCGCCTTGGTGAAGAACTGGCCAGCATGGGCTTCACTTTGTATGCCACGCCGGGCTCAGCTTATGCGCTTAACCGCAGCTATGTTCCTGCCAACAGCTTGAATGGTTTTGATGGGGAAGGGCAGAATATAGAGACCATGCTGCGCAATGGTGAGTTTGTCCTAATTATTAATACCCCAACCAAGGGCCGCAATCCAGATCGGGACGGATTCAAGCTGCGCCGTATGGCCGTAGAATACAAGGTACCATGCCTCACGTCGCTGGATACGGCGCACGCCCTGGTCCAGGCCATCAAGTTTGGGAAGAGCGAACAGGAACTCTTGCCTTTGGGTCTGCATGAAATAACCTTTGAGGAGGATTAAGCCCATGATGGAAACCACTGCCATTGTGCTCGCTTGTGAGAAGGTGGCGATTGATACCTACGCCCTGGTGCTAAAAACTGAAGCGGCCAAGCGGCCTATTATGCCCGGAAAGTTTGTCCATATTAAGGTTCCGGGTCATCCGGAGATGGTGTTGCGTCGGCCGATCAGCATTCATGCTGCCGATCCCCAGTCCCAGATCATGAAGCTGATTATTCAGCGGAAGGGGGAAGGAACCCAAGCCATTACCGACGTCAAGGAAGGAGATCAACTGAATGTGTTGGGCCCTCTGGGACGCGGCTTTGAGCTTCCTGAAGGCGCTAAGCGCATCGCGTTGGTGGGTGGAGGCTTGGGAGTTGCGCCGCTGTACACCATACTGCAGCGTTTTTCCGGGGTAGAAGCCGACGCTTTCCTAGGATTCCGTGGGAAAGATTACGCCTATGCTGTGGACTGCTTTGTCAAAGCGGCGCATGCCGTGCATCTGGCCAGTGACGACGGAACACTGGGCACGAAGGGTTTCGTCACGGATCTGTTGAATAAGGAAATGGAAAAAGCACCTTATGATGCGGTCTTTGCGTGCGGCCCTACGCCTATGTTCAAAGCGCTCGGAAAGGTGATGGAGAATTATCCGCAAGTTCCTTGCTATGTTTCCCTGGAGCAGCACATGGGCTGCGGCATTGGAGGATGCTATACCTGTTCCTGTAAGGTAAAGGAAGGGGATAACTGGCACTACCGGCGGGTCTGCCTGGATGGGCCCGTATTCGAAATTCGGGAGGTGGAACTATGAGCCGTGATTTATCGGTCAATCTCTGTGGCGTAACACTGAAGAACCCGGTGATTGCTGCTTCCGGCACCTTTGGATATGGAAAGGAATATTCCGTCTACATTTCTCTCCGTGAGCTGGGGGGCATTTCCCTCAAGGCTCTTACAGCTACACCACGGGAAGGAAATCCGCCACCGCGCATTACTGAGACCCCTTCGGGCAATCTAAATAGCGTGGGGCTGCAGAATCCTGGCATTGATGCTTTCTTGGCCAACGAGATGCCAAGGCTGGAGAAATCGGGCGCGACGCTGATTGCCAATGTAGCAGGTTCATCCATTGAAGAGTACTGCACCGTGGTTACCAAGCTGCGTGATGCCAAAATTGATCTCATTGAGTTGAATATATCCTGCCCGAATGTCAAAGAGGGAGGCGTAGCCTTCGGTGCCAGACCCGAGGCGGTACGGGAGGTAGTTCGTGAGGCAAAGGCCTGCGCGAAACAGCCCATGATTGTCAAGCTTTCCCCCAATGTCGTTGATATTCGGGAAGTGGCGCTGGCGGCAGAGGAAGCTGGGGCAGATGCCCTGAGTATGATCAATACGCTGACGGGCATGGTTATTGACGTCCACACCCGCCGTCCTGTGCTGGGAAATATAACGGGAGGTCTTTCGGGACCTGCTGTGCGCCCAGTGGCTGTGCGCATGGTTTATCAGGCGGCACAGGTTGTCAAAATTCCCATTGTGGGCATTGGCGGGATTTTGACCGGTGAAGATGCAGTGCAATTCCTGCTTGCTGGGGCCACCGCTGTGATGGTAGGAACAGGAAACCTTATGTCGCCCACAACCTGTCGTGAAGTGATCCGCGGCATTGACTCCTACATGGAGCGTTACGGTGTGGAAAAGGTTACCGATTTGATTGGAGCTCTTCGGATATAAACGAAAAGCGAAGGATGTGGGCGCCAGCTTAGGCTGGGGGCTAGAATGCATCCTCTTCTCGTGAAAAGAGATTCTATGCGAACCGAGGCAGCAAACGACGGGAGCGTTGCAGAATAAAGACACTGCAGCGCTCCCATTCTATTGGTCTGCGAAACGGCCTAATTAGTGTCTGCAGGGAGAATAAGCGGCATCCAAGCAAAACCATACACAGCTAAAAAAGACACCGGGCTGATCCAAACATCAAGGGCGGTTTGCGAATCAATCTTAAAGCCTAAAGTAGCAGGACAGCCCTTTGAAGAACTGTCCTGCCGTGTTTGTTTTGAGAACCCTACGATTCTTTTTCGGCACGCCGCCAAGGGAACCTTACAAGGATGCTACGGGGATGTCCGCAGCAAGGACCAGGCGTCAGCTACGAACGATTTCTAAACGGCCGTGCCCTTCATCATCAAAGGCTAGGCGGAGGGTGCGTACATACTTGCGTATGAAGTTTTCCCGTTCGGTTGGAGAAAGCTCCATTCTTGCCTGGAATAGGAGTTTTTCCAGCATATCAGGAATGTCCAAATGGAAGTTTTCCTCAAGGTAGGATTCCATCTCTCTTCGCAACGCACCCATGCGGATATCGTCAATGGCGCCGGTAGCAAAGTCATCCATATGGCAGTAGGCAATCTCCGCACTATCCAAAGCATTGCGCAGGCTGACGCCGCATTTGCTGTATTCGAGCAGTACTAGGAAGTCCACGTTTGGCAGGGCAGAGATTAAGCCCCAGTAGTCCGAATCGCTGGATACGATGAGAAAGGCATCAATTCCATTTTGGTAATACTCTTTACATGTGCCTGCCGTCATGCGGATATCCACAAGGGACTTGTAGTCATTGACCCGCTCCACCATTTCGTGCTCTACAGGGATGGATACGTACCGGTCCAAGATCCTCCAAGCATGGACGGTATGAGGATCATCAAAGAGTATAATCTTCTGTACATGGTCCGCATCTGCGCCGCAAAGATCATGGATATTCTTCAGCACGGCGCACAGCTTGTAGGGATCCGCATTTTCGCAGTCCACCACCATAGCGATACGCTTGTGAGTAATAATGAAGTTGTATAATCCTCTCTTTGTCTGGGCGCTGGCATCGGTTACCTGACGGTATTCATGGAAGCTATCGCCGTTCTCTTGGTAGAGAAGGGAAACGAACTTGCCATCATTGTAGAGGAGGTTTCCATGGTTGCCGGAAGTCCAGTTAATGTAGCACTGAAAGGGATACACCGAGCGATTAGCATTGAACTTTTTGCTTTCCGACCGAATGTTCTTTTCCTGCTGGCCGCCCGGCATGATGAAAAGGTCGCGAACATACTTCCATTCCAGCCAGTTTGGGGAGAAATCCTGGCAGTCACCAATGCGGTCGGCAATGAGCTTGTTAATGTGCGCAATATAGGGGGCAATTTGGCAGTTTGCCTTAATGATAGGGATATTCTGCGACTCCAGGTAGGAGATATCCTGCTGATCAATATACGCTGGCATTGTGTTGAGATTCTGGAGTTCAAAGGCAAGCTTATGGTAAATGGCTCCATAGTGGTGAAAGATTGCAGTACGAATCCGGCACAAGGAACGTATGATCTTGGCGGGAGCCTGACCTTCCAACTGGGTGAAAATGGTATCCATAAGCTTTCCACGCTGAAATTCAATGGCGTTTACACCAATCAGATACCCTATTGTAGACACAACATAATATGTAGGTGTAGTGGAATAGCTGTCCAGCGTGCTTGGGTCAACATTCTCGTAATAGGATTGGATCATTTCAGCCATTGCGCGTCCCTCACTTTCTTTTGATGATGCAATATTAGCATAATGCTTATCGGCGATGCAAAGGTAATACGGCAAAAAAAACCGGTAAACGACGGCGTCTACCGGGTAGGAACAAATAAAGCCCCCTTAGCTATAGTATTGCGCTTGGGATTGGAACATTCTCGCGTATTTTCCGCAATGCGACATCAGTTCCTCGTGGCTGCCTAGTTCGACGATGCGGCCATTGTCCATGACTGCGATACGGTCAGCGATGCGGGCCGAACCTAGTCGGTGGGTCACAAGAATGGCGGTGGACGATTGCGCAATTTCGGCAAACTTTTGGTAAATGCGTGTTTCCTCTACAGGATCAATGGCTGCAGTGGGTTCATCCAGCACGATGAGGTCGTGATCCCGGTAGAATCCGCGTGCAATGGCAATTCTTTGCCACTGTCCCCCCGAGAGGTCAACACCGTCGAATTCTTTTCCCAGCATGGTATCTAGGCCTTGCGTAAAGCTTGGGTTCTTTATATCCAGGTCGGCCTTATGCAGGGCGCCAGCAATGTCGGAATCCCGGGCTGGTTTTTGGGTTTGACTGATCTGTACATTTTCCCGGAGTGTCATTTTGTACTGCTGGTATCGCTGAAATACGCCGCTGGTACGGGAAAACAGAGCTTGTAAGGACACTTGGGAGGTATCCTGGCCGCCTAGGAACACATGGCCTTGAGAAGGGGTGTAGATACCGGTAATCAGGCGAACCAGCGTTGATTTTCCCGCGCCATTCTCCCCGACGATGGCCAGCGTCTCTCCGCTGCGGATGTCCAGTGAAATATTCCGAACGCAGTCATGATCGCTTCCCGGATAGGAAAAGCTGACGCCATCGAGTCGGATCCCTTGAGATAGATCAGGGGGCGTTGGACGCCCTTGACGCTCCGGCATATCCACATAACGGATGAAGTTGCGTACTGCCCCCACATTGCGTGTCATTTCCCCAATATGCCGGCAGATGATTTCCTCCATAATACTGTATATCATACCCAAGGAGGAGAAAATGGCGCTAAAGGCGCCTACAGAGATCTCACCATGCAGTAAGGACGTAACCATAAGGTAGAGAATGCCTCCGTATCCAAGAAGGGTAACAAGCTTGAGAGTGATTTCGATAAGGCCAGTTTTTTTCTCGGCTTTCCAGGTTTCCGCATTAAACAAGGAGAGTGCATCCCGATACAGCCGGTGAAAGAACCCAAAACCGCCAAGGAGCCTTGTTTCCTTAAAGAATTCTCTCTGGGTGATACAGCGATCATAGTACTCATATTGCCGACGCAGCGGAGCGGCGTGATCTTCAAGCTCGGAAAAGATTTTGGTTCGCACAATTTGGGTTAACAGGAGCGGGAGAAAAAGAAGGAGGATCACGATGACAAACAGCGGCTTGACGCTCCACAGATAGAATCCTGTTGCAATAAAATAGGGGAGATAGAAGCAAGAAAGCGTAACGGCAATACCGATTATGCCAAAGCTTTGCTGCATCCCCTGGCGCGCCTTGTTGACATCATCAAGAAAACTGGGATCTTCAAAGCTGATGGGCATAATGCGCGAGGCCTTTTCATGAAGGAGTTTTTCCAGATGTCCCACCACTTTCGGCTGCACGATGGTGTTATTCATGAAATTGTGGACACCGTTCAGTATGGGGGAGAGAATCATGCTGCCGCCCAGCAGGCATGCCGTGAGGATAGCGTGTGTGAGAAGCGTTGGCTGGACCACCGCCTGGGTCACGGCGTCGAAGAAAAGCTGCGTGGTCCAGGTCTGCAGCACATACGATGTGCCATGACAGATTCCTACCGCCACATATAACGCAATTAACAAGGGGAAGGGGCTGAGCGCCATGGGGAAACAGCGCCGCAGAAGGGAAAAATAGCCCATTGCTTTTTGATTCTGTGCTGTCATAGATACCAACTCCTTTGGCTTTCAAACATGGCCGCATACACGCCGCCACGGGTCATAAGTTCCTCATGGGTTCCGGCTTCCGATACGGCGCCTCCTTCCAGTACATAGATCGTATCAGCCAGACGAGTTGAACCCAATCGATGGCTAATAAGCAGGGTAGTAGCACCGCGACTGATTTCGCTGAATTTCTTGTACACTTCACTTTCGCTTATAGGGTCAAGGGCGGAGGTTGGCTCATCCAGAATTTTGATCGGAGCAGGACTCAGAATACAACGCGCTATAGCGACGCGTTGCCATTCTCCTCCCGAGAGATCTACCCCGCTTTCCAATACCTTACCCAGCTGGGTGTCCAGGCCCAGGGGAAGCTTTTCTATCGCTCCATCAAGTCCAGCCGTATGGACGGCGGCTTGAATCTCTTCCAGAGTTGCGCCATGTTTTCCCAGGCCGATATTCTGTGCTAAGGAAATACTGTAGCGTGCGTAATCTTGGAATACCGAGGCGCATAGAGCTTTGACCTGATCCTGGGTATAGGTGCGGAGTTCGCGGCCGTTGAGAAGGATTTCTCCCTCATAATTGTCATAGAGCCCGGTAATGAGCTTAGTTATGGTGGTCTTGCCTGCACCGTTTACACCGACAAAGGAATAACGCTTGCCTGCTTGGATAGAGAAAGAGAGATGGTTCAGTATTTTTCTGGACGTGTGAGGGTAGGAAAAGGAGACGTCCCGGAATTCCAGACTGTCAAAAGCAGGCGGCGGGGAAGCAGGCTCCGCGATGGCGCCAGGCAGCTCTTCCATGGCCATGAACTCTCGTAAGTCCCGATGGTACTCGTAACTTTTTGTTAATTCCTCGGTCAGAAAGGAGAGCTGCCAGGAAATATAGTTGACAGAGCCAAAAAGACTGCTTGTCAGGGAAATAAAAAGTCCGATGGTGATCTGCCCCTTCACCGTGGGTTCCAGCAGGATAAATAGGCAGACTAGCGACACAAGGGCCGCGGCGATTGAAGCAGCTTTTGAGCGGACAAACCATTTTCCGTTAACACGTAAAAAAATACGACGCGCCTTCTCGTAAAATTGGTCCCAGCGTTGGGTGATAGCTGGAGTATAGCCAAAAATGGTGCGTTCCTCAACGTATTCTCGGTCGTCCAGTACCTCGGCCAGATAGCCATACCGGCGACGGCTTAAGGTTACTTCGCGATCGGCATTATAGGAAGCTCTTCCCGTACGTATGGCTACAAAAAAGAGGGGGATGGCTAGGCCTATGAAGAGCAATCCTGCCCACCACACCTGCGCGCTTAGGATTGCAAGGACGCCTGTGGTGGAGAGAATGAGAGAAACAAAGTCCAGAAAGTGCTGGTACCCATCCCGCAATCGTGTCTCGCTGTCTTTGCTGACCCGTGCAATAAGGTCCCAGCTGTCAGGGTTTTCGATGTGCGTGTACTGTAGTCGCGCAATTTTCTCCTGCACGCCGGTGCGGCATCGTGTGCGCAACTTGGCCAGGAAACGCGCGGCGACGAGCTGGGACAGGGGCCTATAAAGCTGCTGCCAGACTAGGATACCGATGACAGCCGTGATAGGAAGCAGAACGTCAGCCAAAACGCTTTCTCCAGAGGCAACCGCCAGTGCGGAATTGATAAAGGAAGCCATGGCAAGAACTTGGATGGATGGAACCAGCCCCGAGACGATGCACATAAGGGCGGATATCGTGGCGCAGCCTGGTGCGTAAGCAATAGGCACGCTTAAGATGCTTCCCAATGTTGCGACGGCATGTTTTTTGGGCATAAGAAACAGTCCTCCTTGCACAATAGAATTGTGGGAAGTCAAATATAGAAAACAAAAACATTGATAATGGCCATTTTCGCATTTCAGCCAGAAGGAGATCCACCATACGTCCGTAGCTTCGTACACCGTCAGACTGATTATTTGCACGAAGGTAGCGGTCGTTGACGGTATCCGTGGCTTCAGCAATAGGCCCCTCATATTGATCCCAGAAAAGCCGTTCCTGGGTAAAGTCATGGTCTACAGCACGGCTATAGGTAGCGCGCAGCTGCAAGTATGTGCCTCGATCAACGTCAAATAGGGCATTCATTGCGTGAAGCAATGCCAAATATGTGCCGGAATACATAAAATAAGGATCCTCTGATACCATGCATACGCGGTAAGCTAAGTAATTTGCTTCATCTTCACGGGCATAGCCACGCTGATGGGCCGCTTCATGGCAGGCATTTGCAAGAATTGTCGTAGGAAGTATGGCGGTGTTGACATTAGGTTCTACGGTAAAGGGTACATAGATTCCTACGATCTGGGTGTAGTTCATCAAAGGAGACAGCATGATGCCCTTAGGCGGGCAATACAGAGAGCCGGAGACACACGGAAGAATTTCCGAAAAGGATGCGTAGGCTGAGGGTACCTTAGAGAGCATTTCAGCCAAGGACTCGGGGAAAAGGATATTTCCATTTTCATCCTCCTGGAGACCGGCACGGAGTTCATTGGCCTGGGCAATGAGCGTTTCACACAGGGTGACGAGCTCCTGCGTTGAGGATTCGGTCACAGGTAGCCCCAGCTGCTCGCCCAAAGTCTTCCGATAGTAGAGGAGGCTCCAGCTGAAAAAAAGCACCCACAGCACAGTGGCAATAGCTAAGAGATTGGCGATCCACTGCAAAAACCGGTGCCAAAATGCGCCGTGTCGAATGGAACGGACAATCGTAATGACCAGAGTTACAGGCAGAACGATCACGGCAGCGATGGCAAGAAGCTCCGCAAACGAAAAGGGAAATATACTTGAAAGAGCACTGAGGGGTTGAGCCAAGGCGGGGTAAATGCGAGTCGCATATGTTTGCTCGATCCATTCGGTCTGCGTGGTGAGATAGCTGTACAGGCCACCGAAAAGGATGGCTACCGCCGCCGTCCATGCTATGCGCAGGAAGATGGGGCGCACCGATTGGGAAAAGGAGGGGTTACCTCCCTGCGAAAGCCGGCTCATAATGGGCTCGCTTTCATAACGGCGCTATCATACGTTGGCTGTATTGTGTATCCAGGGGGAACCACTAGGTATTGACCGCTATCCTCCCACGGACCTTCGAGAAGCCCGCGCATGAGGCTGTCGTTTCCTTCTACCATATGGCATTCCCAATGGAGGAAGTCCGCACATTCTTGGGTATATTTCCAGTAGCTTTCATGGTGAAGCTGTGGCCAATCTACGTAAACTGCCTGGGAATATTCACGCATCCAGCTTTGCTCCATTTCCATGAGGTAGTCGGCATTTTCTTCTCCAAAACGTTTTACGTAGTCGGCATAAACCGCTTCATATCGTTCCTTTCCTGGCTGAAGAGAATGTTCGATCCACCCAGGAGAATACCAATAAATGCCGCCTCTTCCATTGTCAAAGATATCGCGGTAGCGTTTCTTGGATCCCAAGAGGAGGGTGATACAGTCATGGCCACGGGCTATGACCAAAGGCGTGTGGTCGCTGTGCAGCCCCACAACGCCGTTGCTGCATAGGCAATACCCCAATATGATGGCGTCATACTTGGTATCCTCTGCCTCAGTGGCATCGATTTGAGCTTGCACGCAGACCCGAAGCTTTTCAGGGGTGCAGTGAAGCTGCTGCTCCATAAGCTGGATATCAATGATATTCTTGCTGTTCCAACTCAGATAATAGAGTTCCCGATAGAGCACTTTGCAGGCAATAACCTTCAGGCGCACGGGGGGATCACCTCGCTTTACATGTACATAGGAGCATTATACTACAAAGTGAGGGCCTGTTCTAGCTGAATATAGCTTTGCAGTATCAGGTTTTGATGATCTTGACTTCACCTCCGGCTTTGACGCCTCCCTCGATATCTCCGCGGCAGTTAATGTCGCCGCCTGCTTTGGCGCCGCCCGCTATACTGGTACACTGAATGGAGTAGCCGGCATGCGCGTGCCCTTCTACCTGCCCGCATGTAATGGAGACATAACTGTTGACATTGAGGACGTCCCCCTGGTATTCCACAGTGAGGCTTCGGGACTGTGGGTCGCTAGTTTTTAGTAGTTGATGGCCTCGATAGACTACAATGTGCAAAGAATCGTCATCCTCCCAAGGCAGAGGAGGGAGCTCTGGTTGGGATGGCATAGAAACCAAAGATGCTAGCATCGTTTCCGCTTCCTTCTCTGAAATGGCCCCTTTTTTTAAAAGCGTAAGGATTTGGGGAATAGTTCGAGAATCCATAGGCTTTGCTCCTTTCTGCAGGATTTCTGTGTTATCTGACAAGATATGGTTAATTTGACAGGATGAATCTATCTCCAATGAGCCGTTGCAGTAAACGGTATCCACTTGGCATCCGTCCCGAAGCACGATGTGCTCTGCCGAAATAGTATGGCTGCGCAGTGCAGAGGCAGTAAGATGGGTGCATTCAATGCGGTCGACCAGTATTTGTCCCTGGCGAAGTGGTCGACCGAAGTATGCCCTGGAAAACAAGCGAATGAAAAAAGGAAGGGAGTGCTGATTCGTTTCTTCCTTTTGAAGGAGGATCGTGTCCCCGTAAAGGCATGGCGCGGAGGCAGTTCCTTGTATCACGATCTCATCGGCAGAGATCTCAGATGTGGATACCAAATAACCATCGCAATGCAAGGCATCCGCTTCCAGCACGGCGCCACGCACTTTGAGGATTCCATCCATCCGGATCTCCTTGACATGGACTGGAGAGAAAAAGCGCGCGATTCCTTCCAAGGCTAAAACACCGCCATGAATTGAGCCCTTTCCCTTAAGCATACCTTCAGCTTGCAGGCTGTCGACGGAAATGGCTCCGATAATCTTGCCTATACCCTCTATTTTGATTTCTTCGTAAGTACCGGAAGGGATTTTACCAATACCTTCCAGGTGATGTTTCTGTGTCATAGTTGCACTACCTCGTGGACAATGGCTTTCGGAGATATACGAACAGAATGGCTATATATAACTTGATCAATGATGCAGAGTTCACCGATTTGAACATCCTGTCCTTGGACGGATTTGGCTTGGGTATGGCTAAGAAGTAGCGTATCTCCTTCGATAGTGCCGACATGTATAAGTCCAGTCTGCGACGGTTGAAAACGCCGGAGATTTCGCGCTACGTCGATGCGGGGGATCATATCCGAGCTATCCTTGGGTGCATGGGGACTCACCGTGATTGATGTCCCTGTGATCATGGAGATCTGGGTATCTGGATAAGCCAACAGATAGACTTGCTCGGCATTGACCTCGTCAGCACAGATAGATGACATGCCATAAAACGATTCACATGCCACCGTATGGAAGGAAACAGGCGCTCCTGTAATCCATGTATGGGCGTCAAAACCGTCGTGTATCTCTATCGGAAGAAGGATAAGGGCGGTTTTTGCAGATATGTTGCCTTCTACAACCGCTCTTTCTTGACGGCTTCCAGCAGTCAATACAATGCTCTCACAATCTAGAAATGCAAATTGACCGCTGCCTGATAACCGAAGCTCCTCGCACTGGCATACGCCCGTTGTTTGGAGGCATCCTATACTGTGAAGGCGTTGAAACGTTGTGCTGTGGCAGTGGAGAGCGCCGCGGGAAGAGGCTTTCTCCACTTGGCAGTTTTCCATGCGCATGCTGCCAAAGTTAAGGAGCCGCTCGCTATGGCAGTCCGTAACTTCCATGGCGCCAAAGGAGAAAATGCGGCGGTACGTGCCTCCGCAAAGCCTGCGGCTTCCCATATTCCAAAAGTTTGACATGGTATTTTGCTCCTTGGCTCATGTATTGGCATATTCATAGTGTCCGTTGTCTGCTGCCTCGTGCCTATCGTCCTCAAATACAAAACGGAATTTTTTCCGGTATTTGATTTTCATCTGGCTGGATAGGTCATCGAGAGGGATGGATTCTAGCACGCGTAGCCTTCCATCCAAGAGAAGCTGTGCAGACTCTTGGTACAGCAGGACATAATACTGATCCTCCAGCACAAGGATGGTGAGAATGTACTGTGTATTCTTGCAGCGTGCAGCTTGGTCTTGAATTCCCTCAATCATATGAATAAAGGCACCTAAGGATATGTCGTGTCGCTGGCGGGATTGGCACAGTGCCATAGCAATCAAAACCTCTACATAGCTTAGGATAGATTTTCCGTATCCTTGTATGATAGCGGGGATTGCTCGGTCATCGATTTCCTCAATAACTTCCAGATCCTGTGCAGTAAAACTGCGCTCTGCAACCTCAGGAGAGAGAAGCTTTGCCAACTCCTCCAGGGGATAGCGATCCTTAAGCTCCTGGATAGCACGAATGCGGGTCAGAATCTTGTCCTTGGGAAAGTAGGTCTCCTGTCCGGTAAAGGAAGGCTGCTTTATAAACCATTCTTCGGGGATAAGCCGTTCCCGCTTCCAGCGGTAGAGCTGACCGTAGGATATCCCAGTCTGCACCAGCAAATCCTTTTTGGATATCAGCATGGCAGTCACCTCGTAACAATGTTTTGTTCTACGAACGCATTGTAACATAACATTGTTTCATTGTAAAGGGTTTTTTAGGAGGAAATATCATCATCCGCTGTGTAAATCCTTTTCGGAGCTCAGCAGTCGCCCAGAAGGATGAGAATTCGACTAGAGGATATAACTTGTAGAGGAAAACAAGTCGGGCTGCCAGTAGACGATATGCTTCCGTCTGGGAAGGGTTTGTACGAGAAGGGAAATTGGCAATTTGGGAAGCTATGGCGCGTAAGAGTCTTCTGTTTTTGGATGTGGTAGGCTGTGTGGATATTCGGAAAGGTTGGGAATTCTCGCGAATTCATGAGCAATATTGAAGGAAGATCGAGGACGGCTGCGGTTAGGAGAATGCCAGCTCTTTCTCAATGGGCCCCCGCAAGGCCAAACGGCATGGCCGTCTCAGCCTTATGAAGGAGGGAGGACAGATATTGAGGTTATTCCATTTATGATAATAAAGAGGCTGTCACGCTCACTCAACGCTCGGTGTAGGAGTGTCATCAGCTTTTGACCCACTGCAGCGGAAATACCGTGGCGCAGCTACTTCTACAGGGCATGGAAATGGTGGCAGCCGCTTTTTAGTAAGGAAAATCTCCGGCGGCCTGTAATGACTTATGCCCAGATTCTTCGAAACGATCAATTGAAACGCATGGCAAAGCTTGGTGTTATCCCCTCCGTTTTTGGGGCCCCTACCTATCACTGGGAAGCTAACCATCTACAGAATCGCAGGAAAGCACGCGCTGAACAGATCCATCCTGTAGCGTCAACTACTGCCCACGGTTTTTCGTATACCTTTCACCAAGCTTCCCCCTGTTATTACGCCAAATATGCTAGAGACCATTGGACGCGCGGTGAATCGTCGTACATGAAATGGGCATGTGCTTGGGCGTGATACCGAGGAAATCAGTTTTTACGATGCGATCAAGGGAGCTACATACTACGCCACTTACTAGTATCATGAGGAAAAAGAAAAGGGATCTCTACGAGTTAGAAAAATAGATGACTTGGTGGTATTGGATCAGAATCCCATGCGCTGCGATCCGGAAAAAACACGCAGTATACGGGTATTGGCTACCAATAAAGAGGAGAAGGTCCATTTACCCAGAGGCACAATAAGCATTCAAGGAAGGAAGGAAGCTGGTTGAAGGCGAATATAATGGATACCACACATTCTGGAGGTATACATGAGCCGGATACCAAAATCCACAAGCCAGCTTTCCTTTTCTCAACCCATACGACAGTGGGACGAGGCCATTCCGCTAGGAAACGGGCGCATGGGTTGCCTTATTTGGGGTGAAAGTGATCACCTTCGCTTCAGCTTGGATCGAACCGACATTTGGGATGTGACCCCGTATCCCGGAATTTACGACGCCGATTTCACCTATGCGCATTTGGTGGAGCTGGCAAAGGCCGGCGATACAGAAGCCATTCGTGCTAAATTTGACGCGCCTTATAATGCGCCAACCCCAACAAAGCTTCCTGCAGGAAAGATCATTTTTAACTTTGGCAAAAGCAGGAATGTCATTTCTCAATTAAACATTGCCAATGCAGAGGCGCAGATTGATTTGGTCGGGAAGGCTAAGCTTTCAGCCTATCATCACGCTTGCGAGAATGCGGGATTTATCCGTGTGGAACTGCCCAGTAGCGCGTTTTCCTTTGCTATTGAGAATCCTCCCTTTGGCATTGCGGGGGAAGAGTATACCTATGTTTACGATGTGGATGCCAGGGAGATTTCCAATGGCTCCTTGGGACAGCTCAAGTATCCTCGGCCGGTACTGGGAAGTGAAGAGGGCGAGACAGCGCTCCGCTGGTTTGTTCAGAAGGTCAGCGATACGCTGTCCTATGGCATCGTGCTAGCCTATGGGCAGCGCGAGGGCGGAACGGAATTGGTCTATACCGTTGCCGCCAGTATGGATGGCACCAACTGGCTGGAGGACGCGAAAAGGCGTGTACGCCGTATGCTGGCAGAAGGATATTATACAGCCCAAAAGAGGCATGCCGATTGGTGGGTACGGTATTGGCAGGCCAGTGCCATTCATTTGCCGGATCCTTTTATGGAGAAAAACTGGTATATAACCCAGTATCTTCTGGCCTCATGTTCCCGTAAAGGGGCGCCTCCCATGCCGCTGCAAGGAGTTTGGACAGCCGACAATGGACAGCTTCCACCTTGGAAGGGCGATTATCACCATGATCTGAATACCCAAATGTGCTACTATAGTTATGCAAAGGCCAACCATATTGAGCAGGGAGAGAGCTTTATCGATTTCCTATGGGAAAAGGTGCCAGCTGCCCGCCGTTTTGCCCGTAGCTTCTATGGGACAGGGGGCATTTGTCTTCCGGCTGTTATGGATATTGAAGGAAAACCCTTGGGGGGGTGGCCTATGTATTCGCTGTCGCCTACCCAGCAGCTGTGGCTTTGCCAAAGCTTCGAGCGGCATTACCGCTTTACCGGCGATATGGATTTCCTGCGTCAGCGTGCATATCCTTACATGAAGGAGTCCGGAGAATTTATTCTAGGTCTTCTGACCTTGAATGAGCAGGGATATTATGTGCTGCCTGTTTCCTCTTCAGCCGAGATCCACGACGATACGGCTGCGGCATGGTTGACGCCCAATACGAACTACGATCTCTCCATCATGGTGTACTTGTTCCGCCAGCTAGAGCGTCTGGCTAAGATTTTGAATAATGGTGAGGCAGAAAGGTGGAGCGAAGTATGCCGGCACATGGCGCCGCTGGCTGTGAATGAGGAGCATGTGCTGATGCTCAGCCCAGATGAGTCTTTGCAGGAGTCCCATCGTCACCTGGCGCACTGCATGGCTATTCATCCATTAAGGCTCTTAGACTATGAGAATCCGCAGGAAAAGGAGATTATTGACGCCACGGTTTTGAATTTGGAACGGCTGGGCCCCGGAAATTGGACGGGATTCTCTGTAGCTTGGATGGCCGAGCTGTATGCAATCCAAGGGAATGGTGAGGGTGCGGCTTACCAGCTAAGGAACTTCTGGGAAAACTTCTGCTCACCCAACGGATTTCATCTCAATGGAGACTATAGGAATCGTGGCGTTTCCAGTCTGCATTATCGCCCCTTCACGCTGGAGGGGAATATGTGTGCCGCGGATGCACTGCAGGAGATGCTGCTCCGTACCGAAGACGGCATTATTCAGGTATTTCCGGCCATTCCCGAAGCATGGTGGCGGGAAGGGTGCTCCTTTGAGGATCTGCGGGGAGAGAATGGGATTCTGATTAGCGCATGGGCTGAGCAGGGGCGGGTTTCCTGCATTCAGTTGGTTCCGCAGCGAGACGGGATTTATGAATTGGTAAGTCCATGGGGAGATAGCTTATATACCGGATCAGTCCCCTGCGTGGAAGAAGAGACCCGGCCGGGGCATTTCCGTGTAAACCTGAAGAAGGGAGAGGTTTATCGCTTTTTTGCCCAGTAAAGTAAGCGCAAGGTTTCAAAATGTTTGCCAAATAGCCTTCGCAGGAAAAGAATAGCAAGAGGAGGGCTTTACGCAGCCAATCGCTGTCCACTCTTCAAAAAGTCCAGCATAAGCTGGACTTTTTGAACTATTGTAACAGTGACGATTACGATTGCCTCAGCAAAAAACGCTGGAAGCATATTATGCATTCCAGCGCATGGCGCTATTTCTCCAGTGCTGCCGTCAAGTCGTAGGCAGCGTTTCCTGTCAGCTCTTTGACAAAAAGCCCACGGATATATCCCCGATCTTGGGAGGTAGAGTGGACAAAGTAGCTATGATTGGTATAGAAGCGAACCTGCGCAATCATTTTCGTTGCCGTATGCAGGCAAATAGCCTCTGCCTTCTCCTGGCGGGCATACTGTTCGGCAACAGCGAGCAGTTCTTTGCCCATTCCGACCTGCTGCCAATTCGGCAGAACTGCAAACCGGCTAATGTACGCTACTTTTCCCGGGAGTATTTCGCAGCGAATGGTTCCAATAGCTTTCGTCTTGTTATAGAATCCAATCCACACCTTCTTGCTCCGTATGGCGGCAAGAATGCTTTCCTCTGTCTCGGCTAGCGGGGCAAAGGAGGCCGTATGCGCCTGCCCAGAGAGGCTGGCATACTCGCTAAAGGCAGCTTGCGTAATCTCAAGAAGGGTAGGGGCATCGGATGGCAGAGCGCTGCGGATAAGTAAATTCGGCATTGTTACCCCTTCATAAGCAGGGCCATAACGGCCTTTTGTGCATGCAGGCGGTTCTCTGCCTCGTCAAAGATTACCGAGCGTGGCCCATCAATGACACCGCTGGTAACTTCTTCACCGCGGTGAGCCGGCAGACAGTGGAGGAAAATAGCATCGGGCTTAGCCAAAGAGAAGAGCTCCTCGTTGACCTGGTAACCCTCGAAGTCACGCAGTCGCTTGGCAGATTCCTCTTCCTGCCCCATACTGGCAAAGACATCTGTAAGTACGACATCGGCATCCTCCATAGCGGCCTTGACGTCTTGAGTAACCGTAACAGTGCGGCCAAAAGCGGCGGCATTTTCTTGGGCCCAGCGCACAACTCTTTCCTGGGGCATATAGTCCTTCGGGCAAGCCACGACTACATCCATCCCAACCTTAGAACCGCCGATCATCAGGGAGTGGGCCATATTGAAACCATCGCCGACAAAAGTCATCTTTAGGCCTTCCAGTATCCCCTTGTGCTCATAAATGGTCATAAGATCTGCCAAGACCTGACAGGGATGGAATTCATCGGTAAGGCCATTGATGACGGGGATGGAACCATACTGCGCCAAGGCTTCCACGTCGCTTTGCTTGAAGGTGCGGATCATAATTCCGTCAACAAAACGAGAGAGGACCCGCGCCGTGTCGGGAAGCGGCTCGCCACGTCCAAGCTGGATGTCATTGCCGCTCAGGAAAAGGCCCTGTCCGCCAAGCTGGTGGATGCCTACTTCGAAGGACACGCGGGTCCGGGTGGAGGATTTGGTAAAAATCATAGCCAAGGATTTTCCAGCCAAAATGGGGTGAGGTATCCCTTCCTTAAGCTCTTTTTTCAGTTTCAGTGCGCAGGAGAGCACCTGCAGGATCTCGTCGGAACTGTAGTCCTGCAGGGTCAGAAGATGTTTTTGGGCAAAAGGTTTTTTAGGGATGTAATGCAAAAGATCCATGATATCACTCCTACGTATTATGCGAGAATCTTATCGAGTGCTGCAGCCAACGCGTCAATAGCTTCCAGGGAAATGATAAGCGGGGGAGCCAGACGCAAGGTATTTCGCGCGGCAGTTCCTACAACAAAACCTTGCGCTAAGGCTGCGGACATGACCTCCTTGGCAGGATGCTGTGCATCTAGCTCTATGCCTAGAAGCAAGCCCAGTCCTCGGACTTCCAGAATGCAGGCATGCCGGGATTGCAGTTGGAGAAGCTTTTCCTTGAGATATGCGCCCTTTTCTTCTACGCCAGCAAGAACGCCTTCATCCAACAGAGCATGCATAACGGCTAAGCCTGCTGTACAGGCCAGCGTATTGCCGCCGAAGGTGGAACCATGGTCCCCGGGCTGGAAGGCGCACACGGCGTCCCTGGCAAGGATTGCACCCATGGGAATGCCGTTACCAAGAGCCTTGGCTAAGGTCATGATATCGGGTGTGATGCCATAATGCTGATAGCCAAAGAGCTTCCCCGTGCGGCCCATGCCGGTCTGGACTTCGTCAACGATAAGGAGAATTCCGTGTTTCCGGCAAATGGACTCGATTCCGCGTACATAGGTAGGATCGCCTACTGTGACGCCTCCTTCTCCTTGTACGACCTCCATGATGACGGCGGCTGTCGTCTCGTCAATGGCATTTTCCAAGGCTTCGAGGGAACCAAGCTCCACATTGACGAAGCCATCGGGAAGAGGGGTATAGGGGGCTTGATACTTGGGCTGCGCTGTGGCAGCCACCATGGCCAACGTACGCCCATGGAAGGAATGCATCAGCGAAATCACCTTATAGCGCCGGGGATCATGATCTTTCCAATAACGGCGGGCAAGCTTGACAGCGCCTTCGTTAGCCTCCGTGCCAGAGTTGGCGAGGAATACTCGGTCTGCAAAGGAATTCTCCACAAGAGCCTGCGCCAGGAGTCCTTGGTTCTCGACATAAAAGACATTGGATGTGTGCAACAGTTTATCAATTTGGCTGTGGAGAGCCGCCGTGTAGGATGGATACTGGTATCCAAGAGCGCATGTGGCGATGCCTGCAAAGAAATCAGTATAGGCCCGGCCCTGGGTATCGTAGAGAGTACAACCTTTGCCGTGGGTGAAACACACAGGAACCCGCTCACCAAAGGTGTTCATAAAGTACTGTTTATCCAGAGAAATGATCTGCTCAAGATCCATGGGAATACCTCCTTTCAGATGAGGACGGATCAACAAAAAACCGGCGGCACAGGACGAGCCGCCGGTGCTGGATAGAAAGGAATTTTGCTTTAACGGGTTACCATGGTTCCGATGCCTCGATCCGTAAAGATCTCAAGAACGATGGGGTGGGGGACCGTGCCGTTGACAATATGGGTTCGGTTTACGCCTTGCTCAATGCCCTTAATGCAGCCCATGACCTTGGGAATCATCCCACCGGTAATCACCTTCTGCTCAATGAGACGGTAGATGTGATCCACAGAGATCACAGCCATAAGGGAATTGGGATCCTCTGGATCCATGCGCACACCATCAATATCCGTTAAGAACATCAATTTTTCTGCCTTCATAGCAGCGGCAATTTCACCTGCCGCAGTATCGGCATTAATGTTGTAACTGGCGCCGTCAGGTCCCGTGCCGATGGGAGCAATGACGGGGATATATCCGCCCTTGGTGAGCATCTCCAGCAGGTCGGTATTAATCTTGGTAACATTGCCGACAAACCCGTAATCTACGCCATCCTTATTGGGTATTTTTGTGACTTCAATAAGGTTGGCATCCTTTCCGCAAAGGCCAATGGCTTTGCCGCCAAGACTGTTGATGCGGGAGACGAGGTCTTTATTGATTTTTCCCGCTAGAACCATCTGCACAGTATCCATAGTATCCGCGTCAGTAACGCGCAGGCCACGGTGAAAGTGCGACTCGATATGCTGCAAATCCAGCATTTTGTTGATTTCAGGGCCGCCGCCGTGGACAACAATGGGATGTACTCCCACATACTTAAGCAGCGTGATATCTTCCAGGATAGTTTCCACCACGGCATCGTCATTCATAGCATTGCCGCCGTACTTAATGATTACAGTCTTGCCTGCCAACTGCTGAATGTATGGCAGCGCCTCCATAAGGATATTGGCCTTTTCAATCATGACCTCATACTGCATGGTTCCGTCCTCCTTCATCGTCCCTCCAATTATACACACGGTTCCCCAATTTTGCAAGAGGTTGGGAAAGAAATAATGAAAAAATATGCGAAATTAACGGATATTATTCAAAATAGCAATGACAATTCTGATAGGTTCGATGGAGGTAAAACATTGTGTTAGCACGCTGCATCTGCTTGTCACGGGATGAATTGTATTGTATAATCATTCTAAAGTAAATAGGGGAGGGTTCGGTATGGAATTAGAGCAACTAAAGTATAAAGTCTGGCAGGCAAACCTCGATCTGGTAAAAAACGGTTTGGTACTTTATACTTGGGGGAATGTCAGCGCTATTGATCGAGAAAAGGGACTCGTAGTCATCAAACCCAGCGGCGTGGAATACGATACCATGCAGCCGGAGGACATGGTGGTTCTGACCCTTGACGGACAGCAGGTAGAGGGAAGCCTTCGTCCCTCTAGTGATACACCTACGCATTTGGTACTGTACCGTGCTTTTTCCGAAATCGGTGGTATTGTTCACACGCATTCAACCTGGGCAACAACGTGGGCGCAGGCTGGGCGGAGCATTCCCTGTTACGGTACAACGCATGCGGACTCTTTCTACGGACCGATTCCTTGCACGCGCCCCATGACGCCCGAGGAGATTGCTGACGCATATGAGGCCCATACAGGAGACGTGATTGTAGAGTCTTTCCTGGACAATGATCCTATGCAGGTTCCTGCTGTAATTGTATCTGGACATGGGCCTTTTGCTTGGGGAGAAGATGCGGCAGATGCCGTTTACCATGCGACCGTCATGGAGGAGGTAGCCCGCATGGCTTACGCTACATGGCAGCTTAATCCGGCTACAAACGGAATTTCGCAGGAACTCCTAGATAAGCATTTCCTCCGTAAGCATGGTGCAAATGCTTATTACGGGCAGAAAAAATAGAAAGTAAGAGATTTCATTTTAAGGCCGTGCGCTACCATCGTACGGCCTCATTTATTTAATCATTATCGTCGCAAAAGAAATTTTGGTCCAATCATTTTATTTGGTATACCGCTTCGGTAGAAACGCCAAGATTGTATTCAATCATCAGCATAGCAAGCAATCCTCCGTCAACCAATTCTATAGATAATTATATGGAAAACAAGGAATAAAGCTAAAATTGCCAAGAGGAATGTCATTGACTCCTCAAAAAGAGTTCATCTTCCTCCGAAAAGAAAGTGGCGCTAGATACAAAGAAAAATAGCCCGGGCATAAGCCCAGACTATTTTGGTGCGAGTGGCGATACAGAACTTTTTGAAAAACCCAGTAATATCAATGGTTTCGGGCATCCGAACAGAAAAATATCTTGTATATCCCCCCACATTAGGGCGGCTGTTTTGAAGCAGCCGCCCTTTTTCTATCCCTAAATCCAGTGTGCGTTTTAGGGTGGAAAATCCCCTGTTTTTTCGCCTGTGGGCGGCGAAAGTGAAACCGCCCATATTCTTTCCCCCATGGGAGGCGGGGTGGTGATACAGGGGCGAAAATCCGCCGAAACGAACACTTTTCAAAACCGAAGGAAGGAGGTATCCAATATGGCGGTATTCCGCATTGAGAAAACCCGTGATTATACGGTGATGTCCAACCAC
>CALWDW010000032.1 GCA_944376795.1 uncultured Christensenellaceae bacterium | reverse complement strand
GCCCTGGGGGACGCTGGACGCCCCTCCTGCGCTCTGGGGGGCAGGAGGATTTCGTCCTCTGCGGAGGACGACGGGGGCGCTGCCCCTCGACCCCGCCGCCTTTTGCAAAAGGCGGGCGAAAACCTTGAGGCGGCTTCGCCTTTAATCCGCTCCATCACAAAAAATAGGGGAACGGCTGCACTCGGAGTGCAGCCGTTCCCCTTACACTAACCTAACCTTCCCCCAAAGTTTTAGAAGGGTGGGGGCGCGGGGGAGGGAAACCTTTTGCAAAAGGTTTCCCTCCCCCGCAGGATCCTCCCCCGCAAAATCCCACCTTCCCGCGGTCTTATTCGTAGAGTCCGGTCTCGAACATACGGTAGCGGGCCATGGTCAGGGACTGCAGGGTATCCAGGTAGCGGAGGCGGTCCTGCTCCACCACGCAGTAGCCGATGCCCTGGCGGTCGGCCTCGGCGGAGACGCCGGTGACGTCCAGCAGGCCGCTGCCCAAGGCGGTAAAGCCCTTGTCGTCCTCCAGGGCGGTGTTGCCGCCCATGCGCTTGCAGGCCTCCACGTCATAGATATCCTTGAGGTGCACCACGGCGATGCGGCCCTGCAGCCGGGCCATGACCTCCACCGGGTTGAGCCCGGCTACGGTGATCCAGCCGGCGTCCAGGTCGAACATCAGCCGCTCATCGGTATGGGCCAGGATCAGGTCCATGCTGGTCATGTTCTTGTGGCAGACGGTGAACTCCTGGTAATGGTTGTGGTAGCACAGCCGCAGGCCCTCGGCGGCCAGCTTGGGGATGGCGTAGTTCATGGCGTCACAGTCGGCCATCAGCTCTTCATAGGTGCCGTTGTTGCCGTAGCCCCGGCTGAAGCTCTGGATGGCCGAGCCGCCCCACAGGGTGACCCGGTCGATGTCCTGGGCATGAGCGCTCTCGATGGTGCGGGCCAGGGCCGTGTCGGACTTGAGCCCCTTCTCGGGATCGAAGCCGATGGACACGGTCAGGGGGGTGACCCCCAGATCCCGGAGGCGGCGGGCCTTGTCGGCGGGGCCGCCCTCTCCGGGCAGGTGGGCGCAGTCGCTGTCCATTCCCTTGTAGCCCAGCTGGGCCAGTTTGGCGGCGTCCTCCCAGAAGCTTTCGCCGCCGATGAATCCGATCCATCCGGATTTGAGCATGAAAAACACTCCTTTCTTACAGTGCCGATGGGGAGGCAGGGGGTTGCCTATCCGATGGTTTCCCCGGCGGTACGGCGCGGGGGAACCGCTCTTTGGGGGGAGAGGTCAGGTATCCAGACAGCCTTCCGCATCGCCGCCGGCGAAGCCGCTGGGCAGGGGAGCGGGCTGCTCCGGGTGGGTGGTCATGGTGTAGACCCGGTCCTCTCGGGTGGAGACCAGGGCGCCGTGGATGATCTCCATGGCGTGGAGGCCCAGCTCCATGCTGCAGCGGTGGGGACGGTTGTTGCGGAGGGCCCAGGCCAGATCGGCGGCGCCGATGCCCCGATAACTGCCGGCCCAGCGGGCGATCTCGCCGCCCTTGTCCAGGGAGGCCTGCTTGGGAAGGGCGTAGCCGTGGGTGAAGGGCACCTCATAGAACTTGTCGCTGGTCTTGGTCTTCAGCAGCACAGGGCCGGCGTAGGTATTGGGGTCGGGGCAGATCAGGATGCCGTCGGTGCCGTAGATCTCCAGGCGGGGGGTCTCGCCGAAGCATTCACCCACCACGCTGAGGCCGCCGTAGACCCCGCACTCGAACTCCAGGGAGGCCTGGAGCATGGTGGGGGGCGCCAGGTTCAGCTTTTCCTTGTACCGGGGGTGCATGGGGTGGGAGAAGATCTTCTCTTCATAGGGGCGGGCGAAGCCGGCCACACGGCGCACCGGGCCCAGCAGATGGATCAAGGCATGAATGTAGTAGCCGCCCATGTCAAAGGGGATGGTACCGCCTTCGTCAAAGATAAAGGGCAGCACCGTCAGGTCGCCGGGGAAGGCGTAGTGATAGCCGCGTACCACCATGGCCTGGGCGGAGATGGGGGTGCCGATGTAGCCGTCGTCGATGAGTTTGCGGCAGGTCTGCAGGCCGCCGCCCAGGAAGGTGTCTGGGGCCATGCTGATGCGCAGTCCCTTTTCCTGGGCCAGGGCGGCCAGCTCCTTGGCACGGTCGAAGTTTTCGGCCATCATCTTCTCACAGTGGACGTGCTTGCCGGCCAGGAGCGCCTCCCGAGTAACCTGGTAGTGGGAGGTGGGATAAGTAGTATTAACCACGATCTGGATCTCCGGGTCGTCATAGATCTCTTGGTTGGTCATCTGGCGGATGCCAAAGAGCTCGGCCCGGCGGGCGCTCCGCTCGGGGATGATGTCCGAGCAGCCCACCACGTCCAGGATGTCAAAGGTATGGATCATGGTATCCAGGTATGTGCAGCTGATGGCTCCCGAGCCGATGAGACCCACTTTGATGGGGGTAATTGCCATGGATATTTCCTCCTTATTCTGCTGGCCGGGCCGGGCCCGGCGCATCGAATTGTCACCTGATAAGCCCATTATACCGGCCTGCTTTTTTTTGTCAATGCGCAGGAAGGCGGTTCCGAGGTCCCAAGGAGGTATTGGCGGATTTAACCAAGCAGCCGGCGGCATGAAACCAAATGCTACAAAAATGCCGCCGCAGCCCCCGCCGGGTTATTTTTTGTGCTAAAATGAAAAGGAGTGTCAAAGAAAGAGCTGCGTACAGGGGTGTGCGCGGGGGAGAAAGGGGTCGTTGGTTTTCTATGGTGCGGTTTGTGCGCAATTTTTTCTCTTGTTCCCACATGCTCAAGCCTGGACAGGTACAGGGGGAGATTCCTCCCAGCCGGGATGTGTATCGACGAGCGCTAGCCATTTCCTGGCCGTCGGCGCTGGAGGCCGTGCTGGTCAGCCTGATGAGCATCATTGACTCCATCATGGTCAGTACCATTGGGGTGGAGGCTATCGCGGCCATCGGTATCACCGGCCAGCCCCGGATGATCCTGCTGGCCATGATCTCGTCGCTGAACGTAGGCGTTACCGCAGTGGTGGCCCGTCGCCGGGGGCAGGATGATTACACGGGCGCCAACAAATGTCTGCGCCAGGTGGTGCAGATCAGCTGCGTCCTGTCTCTGCTGCTTTCGGTGGCCGGCTTTTTCTTTGCCCGGCCCATTATCACACTGGCCGGGGCGGGGGCGGACATTCTGGATGATGCGGTACTCTATTTCCAGATCACCATGATTGGTTTTTTCTTCTCCAGCGTGGGACTGACCCTGACCGCGGCCCAGCGGGGCGTGGGGAATACCCGTATCTCGCTGGTCACCAACATTGCCGCCAATATCGTGAATATGATCTTTAACTACCTGCTCATCAACGGTATCTGGATTTTCCCCAAGTGGGGTATCGCGGGAGCGGCAGCGGCCACGTCTCTGGGCAATGTAGTGGGATTTGTCATTGCGATCGCTTCCCTGATGAAGCAAGGCTACTTCCTCTCTCTGCGGGACAAAATCCCATGGCGGATGGATTGGGAGACCATTTCTTCGGTGGTAAAGGTTGCCAGCGGGGCCATGGTGGAGCAGGTTTTCATGCGGATCGGTTTCTTTACCTATGTGCGCACGGTGGCCAGCCTGGGCACCATTGCCTTCGGCACCCACCAGATCTGTATGAATATCTTGAATCTTTCCTTCTCCTTCGGCGATGGCTTGGGGGTAGGCGCCTCAGCGTTGGTGGGACAGAGCCTGGGACAGAAGCGCCGGGATATGGCCATGATCTATGGCAAGGTGGCCCAGCGCATTGCCGTTCTCATTTCCTGCGTAATCTGCCTATTCTTTGTGACGTGCCGGTACTTCCTGGTGGGGCTTTTTACCGACGATCCGGGGATCATTGCCACCGGCGGCGATATTATGCTGATCATGGCGGCAACCTGCTTCCTGCAGACCTCCCAGGTGGTCATTTCCGGCTGCCTGCGGGGCGCGGGGGATACCCGCTACGTGGCCCTGACCAGTCTGGTATGCATTACCTTCATACGGCCCTTTACTACCTGGCTGTTTGCCTTCCCCGTTGGCTGGGGGCTTTACGGCGCGTGGGTATCCCTTTTCCTGGACCAGGCCAGCCGGTTTGTCATGAACTTCGGCCGCTTTGCCCGGGGGAAGTGGAGCAAGATCGAGCTGTAGCGCCCGAAGCCCTGGGATGAAAGGAGAATTCTTCATGAAAAAACGTTGGAAGCTCGGGGTGCTGGCCCTATGTGTCCTCTTGGCCGGATGCCAAGCGGCGCCGGCGGCGCAGGAGACCCCCACAGCGCCGGCGGCCGAAACCCCGGCCGCAGCGGCCACTCCGGCGGCCACGGCCGGGACCGGCGCCCGTCCGGCCATAACGCTGCCCCCTGATTTGGCGGAACCCGATCCCACACCTGCGCCGACGTCTGCGCTTACGGAGGAGGAAGCCATGCTGAAACTACGGCTGGATCCCGATACCTTGGAACTTACCGTGCTCCAGGATGGGGCGCTCACCGGTATGGCCGGGGAACGCCCGGTGCTGAAGTCCTTTGTGGGCTGGGAGATTCCCCCTTGCCTCTTGAAGTTGGGGGACGCTTGGAAGGTGCTGCTTTCCACCGCTCAGACCGGCATGGTGGGGCTCAAGGAGGGGAGCAACTTCATGGACTGGGCCAATGTGGACCCCGAGGACATTACCATGCTCTGCGGGGAAAACGTGCGCAATGACGCCTACTCCCGCTACCCGGAGAGCCATTACTGGGCCCGGAACTATTACGGCGTCTTCGATACCTACCAGGACGGACGGAACATGTTTTTCCTCACCCACTGCGAAAACAAGAACGACATGGCCTACGGAAAGGCCTGGGACAACAGCGTAATGCCCCAGGGCACGGTCTTCGGAGAGGAGGATTATTCAGGGGATTTCGGCGGCGGCTGGCGGGACTATTGGGCGGCGTACTTTGGGTTTGTCAGCCTGGCGGTGATTCCCGACCAGGGACAGGAGACCCTCCCCACCGATGCGGTGCGGGAGCATGATCTGGGGCCGGTGGTTTGGCCGGCCATGCCCTATCTTAATGATGCGGATACCAAGGTTTCCGATGGCGTGCGGCATCCCTCCCTGCTGGTGGACGGTGAGTATATGTACATTTTCTACCTGGACGGCTCTCCCGGTGCATCCGGCGGCATTTGCGTGGCGCGGGCCGAAATGGGGGAAGATGGCCTTCCCGGCGCTTTCTTGAAGTACTATAACGGCGATTTCACCGAACCGGCCCTGCCGGAGGGCTTCTCCATCGAGGATCCGGAGGAACGTTCTTTCTTCTACCAGGGGAGCGGCCAGTCCTCGCCGCTGTTTTCCTCAGGGGCGCCCTGCCGGTTCTCCGCCGCGGCGCTGGGAGATACCGGTTACTATGTGGGCACGCTGGAGCTGATGGATCCGGTGGCGGCCACCTATCTGACGGTCTCCCGGGATCTGGTAAACTGGGGCCCCTTGACCATGATCCCCGGCAGCCAGGGCACCGGCTGGAACGACATCCCCCTGGCCTATCCCAAGTTTTACAATGACGAGCTTACAGCCCAGTCGCCTGTCGACCCCACAGCTTTCCGGGTGGTGGGCACCGGCATGGGGGACAATTACGGAGGCTATTGGTACAGCCGCGTCAGCATCGAGATCGAATAGGCGCCGGGAGAACGCACGGTCAGAGGTTCTGCGGGGGAGGGCCGCCTTTTGAAAAAGGCGCCCTCCCCCGTGCCCCTACCCCGCGAAAACTTTGGGGGAAGGATGGGGCGGTGTTTCATCAGATTGGAACCTTCGTACCGGCGGGGAGTGTGTCCTCATACTGCAATGAAAATCGGGGAACGGTCGTATGCGTCTCGCAGCCGTTCCCCTGGATTTTTCCGGTAATTCTTCCCTAAGGTTTTCAAAAGGAGGGGGCTCGGGGGAGGAAAACCTTTTGCAAAAGGTTTCCCTCCCCCGGGAGAACGCACGGTCAAAGGTTCTGCGGGGGAGGGCCGCCTTTTGAAAAAGGCGCCCTCCCCCGTGCCCCTACCCCGCGAAAGCTTTGGGGGAAGGATGGGGCGGTGTTCCATCAGATTAGAACCTTCGTACCGGCGAGGAGGGTGTCCCCACACTGCAATGAAAATGAGGGAACGGCTGCAAGCAGAGAGCGGCCGTTCCCTTGAATGCTCCAGCAACCTTTCCCCTAAGGTTTTCGAAAGGAGGGGGCTCGGGGGAGGAAAACCTTTTGCAAAAGGTTTCCCTCCCCCGGGAGAACGTACGGGGAACGCACGGTCATGGGATGCCGGGGGCTATTTGTCAAATACGATCTCCCGGTGTGCGTCGGAGGAATCGTAGAGGCCCTGCATGATCTGGCTGGTGAGCACGGCCCGGTCAATGCAGGAGCGGATCTTGCCGCCCTGGCGGATGTTGTCCACAAAGGCGTTGATCTCGTTCTGGAACATATCTTCGGACAGGCCTTCGGGTACGACGATTTGGGGCTTTTCCTCGCTAAGCTTGCCGTCCTTGACGCCGTAGACGGTGAAGTCGCCGCCATAGGTGAGCCGGATACCGGCCTTGTCGCCCAGGAAGTCGATGAAGGTGTCCTTGACGCCGATATTCTGCGCCCAGGCGCCGTTGAGGGAGATGGTGGGGCCTTCGGTGCGGATCAGGCCGGTGACGAAGTCATCCACGTCATAGGTGCCGTCATAGTCGGGAGGGCCGGCCCACATGTCTTCGTAGACATAGTCACGCATATTCTTGCCCAGGACGGAGTAGGCCTGTCCCGAGGCGGTGAGGGGCTTGGGGTCGCCCAGCACGTACATGACGATATCCAGGTAGTGGACACCCCAGTCGATGAGTGCGCCGCCGCCGGCGATAGCCTTGGTGGTGAAGGGACCGCCCAGACCAGGGATAGAACGGTGGGCGCGGAAGCTGACGTACACATGGTAGATATTGCCCAGCTCTCCGGCGTCGGCCAGGTCCTTAATCATATTGACGGCGTTGTTAAAGCGGTTGACCACGCCGATGTTGAGGATCTTGCCGGTCTCGTGCTGGGCCTGCTGCATGGCCAAAGCTTCGGAATAGATCCGGGCGGCGGGCTTTTCGCAGAGCACATGCTTGCCGGCCTTCAGGGCGTCAATAGCAATGACGCTGTGCACGGCATTGGGGGTGCACACCGAGACGCCGTCAATCTCCGGATCGTTGATGACGTCGTGATAATCGGTCACTGCGGTGCCCACGCCGTACTTTTCCACCGCGGCCTGGGCGCGCTCGGGGATAATGTCGCAGAAATACTTGATCTGCACGCCGTCATTGTGCATATACGAGGGAATATGCGCCGCGTTGGCGATGGTGCCGCAGCCAATGACGCCAATCTGGAGCTTCTTCATGGGTAGGACCTCCTTCACAAGGAATATTGTACTGCCATTATAGCACACATCGGAGGGAGGCATATGGTATATCTCAACCTTTTTCGCGATTTTTTTGACAAATAAGACAGGAATGGCCATTGACAGACGAGAGAACGAAGCGTATACTACATAGCATAGTATAAATAACTTGTCTGTTCTTTCATATTGGTTTCTTTTCGGTCCTTTGGGACACGATTTCCGGTGGGTGCCCATGCCAAGGATGTATGGGGGCGTTTGCGCAACACCCAATTGCAGAAAGCCGCACTTGCTGCGGCTTTCTGTCTGTGCCAGCGCTTTGACCGCACAAATAGGAAACGTTTTGTTTTTAGATAAAGAATAGGAAAGACGGCTCCATGGTTTCAAACAATTTTCTCAATAGTAGAGAGAGCGTAACGAATCTATAATAGGGCTGTCAGAATGCCTGGGATTCCTGGGAATCGCAGCGCAGAATTGGAGGGTAAACCAATGAAAGACTATCAGAAGTGGTTCCGGGAGGCGTCCTTTGGCATGTTCATCCACTGGGGCCTGTACTCCATCCTGGGGGAAGGGGAGTGGATCCGCTATCACAAGGAGATTCCCGCCGAAGAATACCACAAGCTGGCTTGGGAGTTCAATCCCCAGCACTACGATCCCAAAGCCTGGGCCCGGCTGGCTCGGGAGAGCGGGATGAAGTACATGGTGATGACCACCAAACACCATGATGGATTCTGCCTGTTTGACAGCAAGTATACCGACTTTACTTCCGTGAAGACCGCAGCCCATAGGGACCTGGTGGCCGAGTACGTGGAGGCCTGCCGGGGCGAGGGGCTGAAGGTGGGCCTGTACTTCTCCTGCAAGGATTGGGAGTTCCCGGGATACTTCCGGGGCCCGGAGGCCGATCCCGAGGGTTTCGATGCGATGATCCAGCACTACAAGAACCAGCTGCTGGAGCTGATGACCAACTATGGCAAGATCGACATCATCTGGTTCGACTGTGACGATGATCCCAATTTCCGTGGCTATGACGATCCTGGGAAGCTCTTCCTGGCTGACGAACTGGAGCCCATTGTCCGCAAGCTGCAGCCCGGGATTCTCATCAATCCCCGCAGCGGCATGCATGCCGACTTTCAGACCCCCGAGCAGAACATTCCCACCGTTCGCAATGGGGATGATACCCTTTATGAGTGCTGCATGACCATGGGCGGCGGCTGGGGCTACAGTCCCGATTCCCACTGCGTGTCCGACGGGGAATTGATCGGCCGGCTGATTTCCTGCGCGGCCAACGGGTACAACCTGCTTCTGAATGTCTCCCCCGATCCCGACGGCGTGATTCCTGCCGACCAGGTGCGGGGCTTGGGCGTTATCCGGGATTGGCTGGCCGTCAACGGCGAAGCCTTCTACAATACCCAGCGCCTTTTGCCTGCCTGGTGGGAGTTTACTCCCGTGGGAACCATGGCCACCAAGGGTGACTGCGCCTATCTCTTTGTGCGTCAGATCCCCAAGGATGGGGTGGGCATCATTCGAAACATTGCAAACCAAGTGCTTTCAGCCACCATCCTGGAGACCGGGGAGGAGCTCCAGGTGCGTCGGGAGGGCCGCCGGATCTTCATTACCGGCTGGCCGGAGCAGCTGCCTGCGCAGCGTCCGGCGGTGGTCCGGCTCCGGCTGGACAGCCCCGCCCGGGCCCAGTTCTACTACTAAGCGCATTTCCCGCGAAGCCTGAGGGCTGGGGGCAAAAATAAATAAACCGCCGCCGGAAAAATCTTTTCCGGCGGCGGCGCTGTCCTGGGAAGGCGAGGAAACGGCCCTACTCCTGGGGCTTATTCTCCTTGTGGTTTGCGGTGACCCGGAGCATTATGGTAACCACCAGGTAAATCACCAGGATGACGGCGAAGATGGAAAGCATACCCTTCCACATCAGGCCCAGAGACTGGAGAAGCGCGACAGTATCGATATGCATAATGAACCTCCTATCGGTGGGATCAGCCCAGAAGCAGGGGCACCAGCTGCAGGATGACGCCGCCGGCGATGACCGAAGCGATCTGCCCAGCCACATTGGCTCCCGCAGCGTGCATCAGGAGGTGGTTGGTGGGATTGGCCTGCAGGCCCATACGCTGCACCACCCGGGCGGACATGGGGAAGGCCGAAATGCCCGCTGCACCTACCATGGGATTGATCTTGTTCTTGCGGCTGAACAGGTTGAGAAGCTTGGCAAAGAGCACCCCCGCGATGGTGTCAAAGACAAAGGCAAAGAGGCCCAGGGCCATGATGAGCAGGGTCTCCAGCTGCACGAACTGCTCGGCCCGCATGGAGAAGGAGATGGTGATGCCCAGCAGCAGGGTGATCAGGTTGGCCAGATCCTTCTGGGCGGTGTCGGAGAGGGCACGGAGCACGCCGCACTCCCGGATCAGGTTGCCAAACATCAGGAAGCCTACCAGGCTCACCGAGGTGGGAGCCACCAGGCCGGCGATGACCGTGACGATGATGGGGAAAAGGATGCGGGTGGTTTTGCTGACGCTCTTGGGATTGTAGGGCATGGGGATGGCCCGCTCCTTCTTGGTGGTGACCAGCTTAATGGCCATGGGCTGGATGATGGGCACCAGGGCCATGTAGGAATAGGCGGCCACCGCGATAGCGCCGATGTATTTGCTCTTGAGTACCTGGGAAACCAAAATGGAGGTGGGGCCGTCGGCCGCACCGATGATGCCGGCTGCCGCCGCGTCCCGGATGTCAAAGCCCAGCAGCACCGCGAAGGTGATGGTCATGAAGATACCAAACTGGGCTGCGCCACCAAAGAGCAGCAGCTTGGGATTGCTCAGCAGGGGGCCGAAGTCGATCATGGCGCCGATGCCGATAAACAGCAGCAGCGGCATGGCCTCACTGGCTTCGATGCCAATGTGGAAGAGCCACTCGACAATGCCTGTCACATCCCCGATGCCCTGGAGGGACTGGGTGATAGCCCCGGACAGGGGGATATTGACCAGAATGGCGCCAAATCCCATGGGCAGGAGCAGAGAGGGCTCCAGCTCCTTCTTGATGGCCAGATAGATGAGCACAGCGCCGATGATCATCATCAGGCCCTGCTGCCAGGTAAACTGGCGAATGCCGTCCAGAATAAAGTCCATAATTGCGTTCTCCTTATGAATTCCTTAGCTGTGGGAGGGAAAACGGTGCGGTTGGTTTCATACCGTCCAGGCCGTACAGGGCCCGGAGGATATAGACGATCAGGCAGAAAAACCAATCGGAGAAGAGCCCCGGCCCCACGTCCCACCGGCACAGGCCCAGGATGGGGCTGCGGCCCAGCTGGGGCACGCGCAGCGCCGACCAAGGAGCGGAGGCGGCCAGGAGCGCCGGAAGGGGAATGAGCAGCCAATACAGGGCGGCGCTTTCCCGTACCGAAGCGGGCGGCGCACAGACTGCGTCATCGGCCCCGGGGATCCCGGCCAGGCACAGGCAGAGCATCAGCGCAAGCCCGAGGAAAAGTATTCCACGGGCAAGGGAAATCCGACCGCTCACGGGATGCCTCCTCTCCTGGCGCGCAGGGCGCCGTGGTAAACTCATACAACTCTTACTATACCATATTCCGCCGCCATTGGCTATTTTTATTTTTTCAAATTGGCGCCGTGCCGGAATGAAGTGTGGCGTACCGGGATTCCTTTGCAGCGCAAAATGGCGTCCATGCGCCGCGAGGATTTCGCGCTGCATGGACGCCGGGTCCGCCGGACTCTTGGGTCCGGCGCCGCGCTGTATCAGCGCGGCCTAGGTCATGGGGAAAACGCTATCCGTTGTACCGTAAAGGTTACTTGGACATGTTCTGCTCGGCCTGCTGGATGAGACGCTTGGTCATCTCACCGCCCACCGAACCGGCCTGACGGCTGGTCAGGTTGCCGTTGTCGCCGGCGGAGAAGTTCACGCCCATCTGGTTGGCGATCTCCATCTTCATGCTGTCCAGGGCCTTGGCGGCCTCAGGAACCACCTTCTTGTTGCTGCGAGCCATGCGTATTTCACCTCCTTTTGATCTATACTAAGTGCCCAGGCTGCCAGGGAACGAAGGGAGTTTTTCCTTTTTTTCCTGGCATGGGGCGCGGAGAATGCGGGGATTACTTGCCGGCCATGCTGGACTCGGCCTGCTGGATCATGCGCTTGACCATCTCGCCGCCGATGCTGCCGTTCTGCCGGGTGGTCAGATCCCCCTTCTGGGCCTGCGCGTAGTTGGCAATACCCATCTGGGACGCGATTTCGTTCTTCATGGTGTCCATGGCACGCTTGGCCTCGGGCACCAGAGTGCGATTGCTGTTGCTCGTCACTTGGTTCACCTCCTTTGCTGGTAGTAATGTATCCTTTTTGCCGCCGGTCTACTCTTGGTAATGGCTGGGGCGGCAGCCATTTTTGCCTGGATGCATGGTTTTAGGAGGATGCTGCATCCTATCGTCACAGCGGCTGGTGTGTAGTATACTAATAAGGAGCCGGCGGAGTCCTGCGGCGCGGCATGATTCTGCCGGGCGGATTTTTTTGAAAAGGAGTGCAGCATGCGCATACTGATTGCCAGTGATTCCTTCAAGGGAAGCGCGGCGTCTTCTGAAATCAACGAAGCCCTGTCCCGGGGTGCAGCGGAGGCCTGCCCCGAGGCAAAGATTACGTGCATCCCGGTGGCCGATGGGGGCGAAGGCACCGTGGAGGCGCTCTCGGCGGCGCTGGGGGGACGGGAGGTTCGTCTCCCTGTTCACGATGCGCTTGGGAATCCCGTGGAGGCCGTTGCCGCCCGGCTTCCGGATGGAGCTTTCCTGCTCGAGACCGCCGCGGCGGCGGGACTGCCCCAGGTGCCGCCTGCCTTGCGCAATCCCCTGCAGACCAGCAGTCGCGGCGTGGGGGAAATGATCCTGGGTGCGCTGGACGCGGGCTGCCGGAGGATCTACCTGGGGTTGGGTGGTTCGGCCACCCATGACCTGGGAATGGGGGCAATGTCGGCCCTGGGGCTGTGTTACCGGGACGCCCGGGGACGGACGCTGCCCGGCTGCGGCGCGGACATGGCCCGGGTGGATGCCATCGATCTTCGGCGGCTGGATCCCCGGCTTCAGGAAACCGAATTGATTTTGGTAGCCGATGTAGACAACCCCCTTCTGGGGGCGCGTGGCGCGGCGGCGGTGTTTGCCCCCCAGAAGGGGGCCGATCCTGCTATGGTGCGGGAGCTGGAGGCAGGCACCGCCTCCCTGGCAGAAAAAATGACAGAGGTTTTGGGCCAGGATTGGACGGAAGTGCCGGGCGCCGGCGCAGCCGGCGGTTTGGGCGCGGCGCTGATGGCTTTCTGTGGCGGCGTGCGGCGGCAGGGAATTGACGCGGTGCTGGATATGGCGGACTTTGATGCGCGTCTGGCCGGGACCGACCTGGTGATAACCGGCGAAGGGCGAATCGACGGACAGACCGCGGGAGGCAAGGTTCCCCTGGGTGTGGCCCGCCGCGCCCGCCGGGCCGGTGTGCCGGTATTGGCGGTGGTGGGCTCCATCGCGGGAGATGTGAGCGCCCTTTACCAGCAGGGAATCACCTCCATTTTGCCTATCGTGCCCGGTCCGGTCTCGCTGGAAGAGGCGCTGGCCGGCGTGCTGCCCATGGCCCGGGACGCGGCCTTCCGTGGGGTTCGTTTGGCGGCGGCTATGCGGAAGGCGTAGGTTTTTTGGGAAGGCTGGATTCTGCGGGGGAGGGAAGTTCCTGCGGGGGAGGGAAGTTCCTGCGGGGGAGGGAAACCTTTTGAGAAAGGTTTCCCTCCCCCGGGCCCCCACCCTTCTAAAACCTTAGGGGGAGGATGAAGAGAGTATAAGGGGAACGGCCGCCATCCGAATCCAGCCGTTCCCCTTATTTTTTGTAATTTACAAAACGCGGCGGCGTGTACGGCGCGTTTTGCCCGATGAGGGGTTTTGCCGCTTTGCGGCAAAACTGCGGGGCGCGGGGGCCGCGAAAGGCTCCCGCCTTTTGTAATCAAGCTCGCGGAAAGCCTGCTTTCCGCGAAAAGCCCCCGCAGGAATCCGCGAGGATTCCGAGGAGGCGGGATTTTTTGGGGGAGGGGGCCCTTTTGCAAAAGGGCCTTCTCCCCCAAGGGAGCGAGAAAACACGTCAGGATTCCGAGGAGGCGAGAGAAAGGGCCCCTCCCCCAAAGAACGCAGGCTCCATCAAAGCTTGCGGGATTCCGAAGAAGCAGAGAATGTGGAGCGCAGGTGCTTATGGCGTCTGCGCCGCCGCCGCAGCACCAGCAGCGCCAATAAGGTCAGCGGAATATACACCGCCAGGCAGAGCAGCACCGCGTCCCGGTACTCCTTCTCCCAGAGACTCTCCGCAGGAGGGGCGACCTGGGCCTGCAGAGTCTGCCGCTCCACCGCTTCTTCATAGGGGATCCGCTCCCCGGAGACCAGCAGGCGGTGGGTATTGATCCCATAGGGATGGCAGGTGACCAAGGTAGCCAGGTCCCGGCCCCGCTCCACCAAGAGGAGCCGGGTATCGGTGGGCTCTACGATCTCCACCCGAAAAACTTGGTAGGCAAAGACCTCTCCCAGGATATGCAGGTAAAATACGTCCCCCGCCTCCAGCTCAGTGAGGTCGGTAAAGAGCCGCTTCCCCGCCAGCCCGGTGTGGGCGGTGAGCACCGTGTGGGTATCCTCTCCCCCTGCCGGCAGGGAGGTATTCTGCAGGTGCCCCACCCCCTTCTCCAGGACGTCCGGGGTGGTTCCGTGGTAGATGGAGAGATCTACGTCAATCTTGGGGATCTCCACGCTGCCCATCACCCCATCCCCGGCCAGATTAAGCAGGCTGGCATAGGGCTCCACGGTGGGATCCAATACCTGGAGGGGATCAAAGGGATCGGTCAGTACATAGGATCCCTCCAGCAGCACCCGGTTGTAGTCCCGGGCGGCCTGGAGCGCGGCATCCAGCCGGTCCTGGGCGGCCTCCTCCACGGCGGCGTCGTATTCCGCCCGCACATGCGACTGGTTTTGCTCATAGAGGGTATTGCTGACCATGGGATAGACCACAAGGGCAATCCCCGCCAAAAAGACCAGCCCAATGGCAAGAAAGAGCAGCATTCTCTTCATGGCCCGGAACAGCCGGGGAAAAACCCAGTCCCCCGGCACGGCTCCTTCCCCGCAGGAATGAAACGCGGCATCAGCGCTGGGGCTTCTTCCTCCGGACGGCGGTCAGCAGCACCACCCCGGCGGATACCAGGCCCAAGCCCACCGCCGCAGCCAGCAGCGTACCCGCGCCGCCGGTCTGGGGCAGTGTGAAGCCATTTTGGTTCTTGGTATTCTCCACGGTAAGGGACACCACGCCTTCTATCACCTGGGCGGTCTTCCCGTTGACGGTGGCGGTCATCGTTCCGTCTTTGTTATCATCCTCGATCTCAATCGTAATAGGCTGGGCCAGGCGGGTGTAGCCGGGCATGGTCGCCTCCTCCTTGAGGTAGTAGGTCCCCGGTTTCAGTCCGTACAACTTAAGGAATCTATCGGCGCCGACATACAGCGAATCTCCTCCAGCAGCATCCTGCCAATAGCCCTGGCCGTCTTTGGTCATGGATACAGGGATCTTACAAGCCGCATCGCTGTAGAGGCCAAAGGTGATGGTATTCTCCGTGATCGTGCCGCCATCCGAAAGGGTCTTGGTCAATTCGATGCCGTAGGTATAGAGGGTTACTTCGGGTGCACCGGTCACTGCTTCCGCCGCGTCGCCCCGGCAATAGGTCAGCTTAGCGGCATTCTTCAACGCACTCTGGAAGGCCGTAACGGCCGTGTTCACCGTGGCAGAATAGGTGATGGTGAAAGTGACCTCGGCAGTATCCAGCTTCGCGTTCAGATCTGTCAGTCCAGCTCCCGTCAGCTTCACGGTAAGGATTTGGTTGGTGCCGGGAGCCCCAGCCTCCTGATGATCCACCGTATAGTCCGTTGTGGGCTCAAGGATGACGTCACCCAGCTTCACTTCCACGGAATCTGTATCAATTTTCAAGGTCCCCGCGGTATTGGTGTCGGTCACCTTAAAGACGTTAAAGTCCTGGGCGCCGGTAACGTTCCGGGGAATCGGCACCGACAGGGTATATTTGATGGTGTCCCCCGAAGAGACATGGAGCAAGGGCTCGGGAGCCCCGGCGGAAACGCCTTCCACCGCCGCCGACTTGGTCAGATCCAGGGTGGCGGTGCGCACCTTGGGGTAGGCGTACACGGTGGACTCCCAATCATTGCCTACATACATGGGGACGGACACCAGGAAGGGCGGCAGATCGGTGGTAGCCACCGCGGGAAGCTCGCTCTTGGCCAAAAGATAGAGGCCATAATCCAGAGGGGTAAACTCCGCCACACCGTTATCGTCGGTAACTTTTTTGCGGGCGCCGCTGCCGTCTGCATCCAGCGCAGCCTCAATCGCCGCCTGATCGGCACCCCCCAGGGCATTCATCACCGTCTCCGGAGCAAAGTAGTGTTTGCTGCCATCGGCGGCAATGGCGTCATCGTCGGTCAGGCCCAACAGCTCCTCGACAGTGGAAGTGGTGGACACTGGCGCATCCAAATCCAACCCAAAGGCCACCTGGGTGCCGGTGGTGACGGTGGTTCCTCCCCCTGTCGTGGGCTCTGTCGTGGTGGTGGTCAGCTCCACCACCGAGCCGATGCGCAGGGCGTTGATGCCCACGCCTGCAACCGGATCGGATCCGGTTGTCGGTTCACCGGTGCCGGGGTTACCGGGATCCTGGTTATAGACGGTGACGATGATTTGACCACCGCTGCCGGGCTTTACCTCCTGGACATCCCCGGCACCGACAGTCACCGGCGCGGCCCACGCCGCGGCGGAAAGAAGGCTGCCCAGCAGCACGGTCAAGAGCAGCACGGCCCAAAGCCTTCTGCAAGCGGAATGTTTCATACGTAGTTCCTCCCTCTTATCCTAAGAATCCAAGATTTATATCCAAGTGGGGCGGTTTGCGCCGCCACGTTTTGCCGTGTGCCGGTGTCTCCCGCGCCGCCGTCCCAAGGCCGCGGCCAGAAGCATGGAGGCGGACGTCAGCCCTCCGCCCAAGAGCATGACCCCCAGCACCCCGCCGGAGCCGCCCGCCTCCGGCAGATAGGAAATGCCGGAATTGGTTACCGTATAGGTCACGGCGTAGTGGGTCGTCCCCTCCACCGTGTAGGGGGCGGTGCAGTACATGGGATTTTCCAGGCGATTGTAACCCGGCGGCGCCTGGGTCTCCGTCAGACGGTAGAGATACCCCGCGCCGTCCTCTCCCGTCCAGGCACTCAGGTCCCCAAAGGCCACCCGCCCGTCGGCCTGGGACTGGCCGGTGCGGGCCGCGAAGGCTTCGTCCACCCGGTAGCGCACCCCGTCATGAAGGATGTCCCCGGCGGGATCCTCCACCAGCCGCTCCAGGGTAAACACGGCCTGGGAAAGGGGGCGGCCCTGGCCGTCCACCTTGCGCACCACCAGCTCCGCCGTCCCCAGATAGACATCGACGACCACCCCGTTGGAGAGCACCAGCGTCTCTCCGGTGGGGGACCATCCCTCCAGGAAATAATCCTCCGGCAGGGCGGCGATGGCCGCCGGCGCCAGGGTGTCCGCCTGTGTTATGTCCACCGTGAAGGCTGTCTCCATCCCTTCCTGGGTATAGGCTACCCGCATGCCTTGGTACCGCTCGTAGAGGGCCTTCAGCTCGTCATCCTGGCTGTCCGCGTAGCCGCTGTAGGTATCCGCCTGGGACAGGAGCAGTCCGTACATCTCCCCCATGCGGTCCAGCCGCAGGATCTCCCCGCGGATGGCCGGGATCTCGGTAAAGGTCACCCGATTCTTCTGGGAATAGACGCCATCCCGGGCCAGGTAGTAATGGACGGTATAGGTGATCTGGGAGCCGTCCCTGACGTAATAGAAGTAGATATTGTTGCCGCCCTCTATGGCCTGGAGCTGCAGCGTCTGGCTGCTGTAGAGATAAACCACGTAGCCGCTGATGGCCGGGGCGTTCTCGGTAACCAGAGTGGTCTCCCCGTCATTCCAGGAACGCTCGGCGCTGTACAGCACGTAGGGAGCATTGGCATCGGGGGGCGCATCCCGGGAGAAGGTATCCTGGTAATTCCCCAGCGCCCCCATAGACACCGCGGCCGCCAGGTCGATAGCATAGACCCGGTACTGCACCTCTTGGGTCGCCTCGTACACAAAGAAGGCATAGTAGTCATAGCCGCCTTCCTGGTTCTGCACCCGGTAGGTGTTCCCGGTAACCGTATCCAGCGCCGATTGATCCACCGTCTGCGTCCCCTCGTCCAGTACCATGGCAATGGTGGATTCCCTGGGAAGCCACTTGCGGCTGGTATTATCGGTACAAAACTCCCACGCCGCCAGCTCCAGGGTAGAGCCGGTGTAGAGCTTTTCCCGGGTCTCCGTGCGCAGAATATAATACCACGTGCCGCCGATCCGTATTGTGGCGTCTTGGGCAGAATCCTGCGGAATAGAAATAGACTCGGACTCTCCCCGAGGCTGCAGGCTGGTGACGCCCTCCGTCACCGAGGCCACCGGTACCAGGTGATAAATCCAGGCGCTTACATCCGCGGTAGACTCCCAGGCGGCGTACAGCACCCGGGAGCTGCTGACAATGGAGGCATCGTTCTCATAGCTGAAGCGATAGCCTGTCTGGCTCTCGTAATAGAACAGTCCGCCCGCGTCCCGGTGCAGCAGATGGGCATCCCCTACGTGGTCGAGATACACATGGTCCTCGTCATAGGAGCCGGCCCCCTGCTGGGCGCTGAGAAGGCCGTCGATGTAGACCTTCTCCCCGGTCTCCGTGTCGTCAAAATAGTACCAGCCCGCAAAGGCGTAGCCATTCCGCAAAGGATCCCGGGGCCGCGACAGCACCGTATTGACGGTGGTATTTATGTTGACATAAACTTCATGGTTGTTAGACGCGTCCAGACCCGTCTGTCCCATGTAGCAATAGTAGTGATCCACCAGGCGCGTACCGGCAGTGTCGACGGTGTCTTGGGGAAGTCCCGAAGTCAGAACATTCTCCTGGAGCTTCCAATGTCCCAGCCCCGGATCCCATTCCAGCACCTCCCCTACCGTCGTCTGATACAGGGTATTCACATAGAGCCGATCATCGGTTTTGCTCTGGGCGTACCAGTAGACGGTGGCTTGGCCGTCCTGGGTCCGATGGGGGTAGTAAAGGAATACATTCTCTCCCGCTGCCGTGGCCGCAATCAAAGTGTAGCCTATCGCATCCTGCCAAACGCCCCCGTTCAGCACGTAGCTGGTGGTATACCGGGGCGTAAAGTAACCGGTATAGAGGGTGATATTGGCCTGCACGCTCCGCATCTCGTGGTCGCTCCAGTCGATCGCCACGGTTTGCTGGGCATTGCGGTACCAGCGGTGAAAGTAATATTGGTTCTCCCCGGCCGTGGTAATGGGATGCGCCAGGCCTCCGCCC
>CALWDW010000031.1 GCA_944376795.1 uncultured Christensenellaceae bacterium | reverse complement strand
GCGTTCCTTTGCTTTCATGTTTTCTCGTATTTTCTTGTATTTTCTTGGGGGAAGGGGCCCTTTTGCAAAAGGGCCCCTTCCCCCAAACCCCTTTCCCCCAAAACCTTAATGGAAGGGACTGCCGGGAAAGAGAAGGAACGGCTGCGCTCTTCTTGCAGCCGTTCCCCGTATATGTTCCTCATCCTCCCCCTAAAGTTTTAGAAGGGAGGGGGCGCGGGGGAGGGAAACCTTTTGCAAAAGGTTCCCCTCCCCCGCCAAACCCCCCATACACACGCGTCCGGCCCGGTTATATGCCAAAATCAGGGTGATGTTTACCGCAGGAAGGCGTCCTCGGCGGCGCCCATCATGAGGTTGAGATTCTGCACGGCGGCGCCTGAGGCGCCCTTGCCCAGGTTGTCCAGACGGGCAGAGACCATGAGGTTGGTATCGCTGCCGGTGACGGCGATCTCCAGGCGGTTGGTTTCCGCTACGGGGGAGGGATCCAGCATGCCCCCTAACCCCAAGCTCTCGGAATCCAAGGGCAGCACCGAGACGAAGCGCTCCCCGGCATAGTAGGCGGTGTACAGGGTGTGCAGCGCCTCGAGGCTGATCCGGCCCTGGGTGAGGGGGACGTTTACCAGCATGCCCCGGTAGATGTCGGTGACTATGGGACTGAAAAAGGGCCGGCGCTCCAGGCCGCACAGGAGCATCATCTCGGGAATATGCTTATGGGCCTGGGAGAGGCCGTAGATCCGAGGGCCGTCCAGGGCGGGATCCCGGTCCTGTGCCTGGTACTGGGCGATCATTTTCTTGCCGCCGCCGCTGTAGCCCGAGGTGGCAAAGCAGACCACCGGGTCGCCGGCTTCCAGGATCCCCGCCTGGCGCAGGGGTTTTACCAAAGAGATAAAGCCGGTGGCATAGCAGCCGGGATTGGCCACCCGAGACGCTTCGGCGATGCGCTGCCGCTGGCCGGGCATCAGCTCGGGAAAGCCGTATACCCAGTCCGGCGCGGTGCGGTGGGCAGTGCTGGCGTCCAGTACCCGGGTGCGGGGGTTCTCGATCATGGCTACGGCCTCCCGGGCGGCGGCGTCGGGGAGGCAGAGAATGGCGATGTCCGCCGCGTTGAGGCAGGCGGCACGGGCGGCGGGATCCTTCCGCTTGTCCGGATCGATGGTGATGCGGACGATATCGTCCCGGCCCTCCAGGCGCTGGGCGATCTCCAGGCCGGTGGTGCCCTCCTGGCCGTCGATGTAGAGCTGTACCATGGCGTGTGCCTCCTCTTATTCGTAGACGCGCTGGATATCCGCACCCAGCTCCAGCAGCTTGTCCACAATGTGCTCGTAGCCCCGGTCAATGTACTTGACGTTGCTGATGGTGGTGGTGCCGTCGGCCATCAGACCGGCCACGATCATGGCCGCCCCGGCCCGCAGGTCGGTGGCCGCCACCGGCACGCCCCAGAGCTCAGGCACTCCGGTGATGATGGCTACCCGATCCTCCACCCGGATATTGGCCCCCATGCGCCGCAGGTGGTCCACATGGCCGTAGCGGGCCTCATAGATGGTCTCCAGTACGGTGCTGGTGCCAGTGCAGGTGGACAGCAGCACCGTGAAGGGCTGCTGCAGATCGGTGGGGAAGCCCGGATAGGGCTGGGTCTTGATGTGCACCGGGCGAGGACGGCCGGTGCCGCGGACACGAAGGAAGTCATCCCCCTCTTCCACCTCCATGCCCATTTCGGTGAGCTTGGCGGAGACGGATTCCATGTGGAAGGGCACGCAGTTCTGGATGGTGATGTCGCCCTGGGTGGCGGCGGCAATGCACATCCAGGTGCCGGTTTCGATCTGGTCGGGAAGGATGGAGTAGCGGGCGCCCCGCAGGGTGGGCCGGCCCTGTACCCGGATGACGTCGGTGCCTGCGCCTTTGACCCGGGCGCCCATGGCCGACAGGAAGTTGGCAAGATCCACCACATGGGGTTCCCGGGCGGCATTGCTGATGATGGTGGTACCCTCGGCCCGGGCGGCAGCCAGCATGATATTGACGGTGGCGCCTACGCTGGGCATATCCAGATAGATCTCCGCGCCCCTGAGCTTGTCCACCCGGCAGCGGTAGATGCCCTGCTTGAGCTCGATCTCTACCCCCAGGGCGTTGAGGCCCTTGATGTGCTGGTCCATGGGCCGGGCGCCGATGTCGCAGCCTCCGGGGATGGCCACCTCCGCCTTGCCAAAACGGCCCAGCAACACCCCCATCAGGTAGTTGCTGGCCCGCATTTTACGGACGAGCTCGGTGGGGGCGCGCCAGGTATGCAGCGGCCGGGGATCTACCCAGAGGGTGTTGTTTTCGAACTTCACCTTGGCGCCCAGGTACTCCATCATCTCGCAGAGAACGTGCACGTCATTGATATCGGGCAGGTTCTCGATGACGCAGACATCATCGGCCAAAAGGGTAGCCGGAATGACAGCCACCGCCGGGTTCTTTCCGCCGCTGACCGTTACGGTGCCCACCAGGGGCTTCCCCCCGTGGATGACGATCTTTTCTTCCAAACTAATGACCTCCGCATCCCGAGCAGCCCGCGCAGTTGCCGCTGCAGCCGCCGCCCGCGCCCTTGCCCAGGGCGCCGAAGCTGCACTTGCCGCGGTAGTGACGCGCCACATCCTGGGAACCGCAGGCCGGACAGGCCACCGGATCGCTCTCTTGGCTGCGCACCAACTCTTCAAATACCTTGCCGCAGGTCTTGCATGCATATTTCAGTAGGGGCATCTTCCCATCCCTCCAAATCTTAACAATTATATCCGAATATTGTTTGGAATGCAAGACTTCCGTAACCTTTTGCCCGGAATTCCGGGGACTGCGGCAGGGGTTCTGGCCTGGGCGGCGGCTACGGCCCGATGGGGGGGACCTGCAGCCGGCGGGCTGCCTCTTCCCAGCAGGCTTGGGGGATATCCATCCAGGTGCCGCCGGTTCCCCGCTCCTGGGCCAGCTTGTAGGCGAGGTTCCCGGTGGGGATGATCTGGTTGATCCCCGTGCGCAGGGTCGCTACCACGCACCGGGTCCAAACCGCCGCGCTTTGGTCCAGGCCGCATTGGCGGATGTCCTCCACCAGGGCCTCCACGTCATAGGGGACGGCCCGCAGGCTGCACTGCCAGTAGCCCGCTTCGTAGGTCATGAGGGCGTACCGGGCTTCCGGAGAGCCCATGGCAGACAGGCCCACCGAACCGGGATTGGCCAGGAGCGTCCCCTGGTAGGGATAGAGGAAGGCCTGGTGGCTGTGGCCGCAGAGCAGGGCAGGATAGGGGCAGGCCTCCAGGTACCGGTGGGTCGCGCCGTCAAAGGGCAGGAGGCGCTCCCGGGAGTTCTCCGGGGAGCCGTGGACGGCCAGCAGGCGCGCCCCGTTTCCCAGATCCACCGGCAGCACGCTGGACCAGCCGGCGAAGCGGTCCAGGTCCGCGGGAAGAAGCTGGCTGTAGGTATAGTGCAGCGAGCCGCTTTCGGTGCCGGGGAGCCAGGAGCCGCCCTTTCCTGCCCGGTGGTCCAGCATGTATTCCTCCCGGTTGCCCCGCAGCAGAAAGGTGGGGGCTTCCCGTTCTAGGGCGTAGAGGCGTTCCAGGGTACGTCGGGGATAGGGACCGTCGGTGACGTGGTCGCCCAGCGCCAGGTAAGCCTCGGCGCCGGCGGCAGCCGCGTCCCGCAGTACGGCCTCCAGAGCCCTGTAATTGGCGTGAATGTCGCTGAGTACGGCCAGTTTCATTGGAATACCTCCTCGCTGCAGGGTTTAAAGGGTTACCAGTCTTCGCCGAAGATGCCTCCGTCCAGGGCCGAACGGGCGGCCAGGATATACCGGGAAGTGTCCAGGGGATCCACGCTGCGGCGGGGGGCGGTGCGGCCCAGCTCCAGGGGGCAGGCCTCGTAGCCGGCAAAGCGGGTGGCCAAGGTGGCCCGGCCCCCGGAGAGGGCGGCTAGGCGGATGGGAAGATCCAAGGTGGTGGCGACCGGCAGGCGGCACCGGTAGGTTTGCACGTCGCCCCGGGTGACAGGGCTTTCGGCCTCGCCCCGGCTGGCCAGGCACAGGGCCATGAGCCGGGAGCCGCACTCCATGGGAAGGGTTACCGTGGCCTCGATCATGGGCTCCAGCAGTACCGAACCGGCGTGGGTCAGCCCATCATGAAGAGCCCACGGGGTGGCCACCACGAAGTCCAGGGGATGGGTGTGGAACTTATGGTCCTGGCCGTCCACCAGGGTGACCCGCAGGTCGGTGACCGGCCAGCCCAGGCGGCCCTGGCGCAGGGCCAGGGGGATGGTCTGCTCCACCTGCTTCTGGTAGCGGGGGAGCATGTGGCTGGGGGGGACCCGGCACTCGTAGCGCACGCCGCTGCCTCGGGGCAGGGGGGTGAGCTGGAAGCGGAGCAGCGCCCAGCAGGGCTTGGGCCAGGTGTAGGCGCAGAAGCCAAAGGCCTCCTGGGCCACGGTCTCCCGGTAGATGACCGCCGGCTCCCCGAAGGATGCCTTGAGCCCGTAGCGCTCCTGCAGCAGTGAGGCCAGTACCTCCAACTGGATGGCGCCCATGATCTGCACCTGCAGCGTCCGGGTGAAGGAGGACCAGCGGACGTCCAGCAAGGGATCGGCGGCGGTGAGCTCCTCCAGGGCCTCCCGGAGACGGGGCAGATTCTCGGGGACGTCGGGATCGGCCTGGACCAGCAGCAGCGGGGTGGCGATGTCCCCGGGATGCATGGACAGAGGCAGCCTTGAGGCGGGACCCAGGATATCCCCCACCCGGCAGCCGGGCAGGCCGTAAACTGCGCCCACCTCCCCGGCCTTCAAAGCGGGCAGGTCCTGCCGCTTTCCCTCGGTGAGGCTGCGCAGCACGGTAACCTTGGCGGGGGCGCCGCGGAAGTCCACGGTGTCCCGCGGGGCAAGGGCGCCGTCAAAGAGCCGCACATGGGCGGCGCGGCCCAGCTGTCGGTCCTCCTCCACTCCAAAGACGATCCCTGAAAGTCCCTGGCCGGGGGCGGACGGCGGAGGCAGCAGGCCCACCATGGCGGTAAGGAGCACCTCGATCCCTTCGCCCCGCAGGGCGCTGCCCCAGAGGATGGGATAGACCGTTCCGGCGGCCACCGCCTCCCGGAGCCGGGGCAGGGCCTCGGCCATGTCCATAGGCTCGTCCAACAGATAGCGCTCCATCACGGCGTCGTCGGCTTCGGCCAGGGCTTCATAGAGGGCGGGGGGGACGGGGGCCTTCCCGTCGGCCTCCAAGGCGTCCCGGGGCAGCAGGAAGGCGGCGGGGCTCAGCTCCCGGCGGATGCCTTCGGCTGCGGCCTCCACATCGGCGGTGGAGCGGTCGGCCTTGTTGAGGAAGAGGAGGGCGGGCATTTTCCGGGCCCGAATGGCGTCAAAGAGCAACTGGGTATGGGCCTGCACCCCCTCCACGGCCGAGACCAGCAATACCACCGCGTCCAGGGCCCAAAGGGCGCGCTCCACCTCCGCGGTGAAGTCCACATGCCCGGGGGTGTCGATGAGCTGGATCCGGGTATCCTGCCAGGTGAGGGCGGCCGCCGCGGACTTGACGGTGATGCCCCGCTGCCGCTCGATGGCCAGGGTATCGGTATGGGTGGTGCCGTCGTCCACCCGGCCCAGCGTGCGGATGGCCCCGGCCCGGTAGAGCATGGCCTCGGTGAGGGTGGTTTTCCCCGTATCCACGTGAGCCAAAATCCCGATATTCCGTATGCCGGCCATGGCGCGGCCCCCCTTCTTTGAGAATGAGATCCATTATACCATGTCCCGCCGCCCTGCGCAACGAAGGCCCGCCGCCGCAGTCCCGCGACTCTATGCGTACGTGTCCCTTGGGGGAAGGGATCGCTTGGAAATGCAAGGGAACGACTGCATTCTTCTTGCAGCCGTTCCCCTTCTACTCTCTCCATCTTCCCCCAAAAAGTTTTAGAAGGGTGGGGGCGCGGGGGAGGGAAACCTTTCTCAAAAGGTTCCCCTCCCCCGCAAACTCCCGCCTCCTCGGAATCCTCGCGGAATCCTGCGGGGGCTTTTTCGCGGAAAACGCGGCCCTTGGGGGAGGGGGCCCTTTTGCAAAAGGGCCCCCTCCCCCAAACCCCTTCTCCCCAAAACCTTGGGGGAAGGGATCGCTTGGAAATGCAAGGGAACGACTGCATTCTTCTTGCAGCCGTTCCCCTTCTACTCTCTCCATCTTC
>CALWDW010000030.1 GCA_944376795.1 uncultured Christensenellaceae bacterium | reverse complement strand
CTGACATTTCATATCAGCACCCTTTGTCCTGCCGGTATTAAATTTTTGACTTCACATCGTGTTCCTTGCCTCTGAAAACATTGATTTTACTGGACTTGCTCATGTTTTCTTATTAGGAGGCAAGTCAGCGCGTCCCTTTTTGTGTAAACCCTTCTGCACCCTATCGGGGCCGGATCACTTCCATGCCGCCCATCATGGGACGCAGCACCTCCGGAATCACCACGCTGCCATCCGCTTGCTGGAACTGCTCCACAATGGCAGGCAGCAGACGGCTGGTGGCCATGCCCGATCCATTGAGGGTATGCACCAGCTCCACCTTCCGGGTATCCGCGCGACGGAAGCGGATGTTGCCCCGGCGGGCCTGGTAATCATAGGCGTTGGAGACCGAGGAAACCTCCTTATACTCGCCCATGCTAGGCAGCCAAACCTCCACATCATAGGTGGTGGCCATGCTATCGGAGCAGTCCCCGGCCGCTAGTTTACTGAGCTGGTAATGCAGGCCCAGGCCCTGCACCAGCTTCTCAGCCTTAGCAATCAGCTCCTGGTGCATGGCGCGGCTGTCCTCGGGACGGGTGTAGCCGAACATCTCCACCTTGTTAAACTGGTGGCCCCGCACCATGCCACGCTCATTGGCGCGGTAGCTGCCCGCCTCCCGGCGATAGCAGGGGGTATAGGCAAAGAGCTTCTTCGGCAGGTCGGCCTCTTCCAGGATCTCGTCCCGGTAGAGGTTAATCAGGGCCGTCTCCGCCGTGGGAAGCAGGAACTGGAACCCTTCCTCCTGGAGGCGGAACACGTCCTCCTCAAACTTGGGAAACTGCCCGGCGGTAAAGCCGCACTGGTAGGTCAAAAGGTGGGGCGGTAGCATGAAGGTGTAGCCATCGGCCAAATGCTGGGCAATGAAGTAATTGAGCAGCGCCCACTCCAGCTGCGCGCCCACGCCGGTGTACAGCCAGAATCCGTTGCCGCCCATCTTAACGCCGCGAGGATAGTCGATCAGACCCAAATTGGTACAGAGCTCTACATGGTCCTTGGGCGTAAAATCAAACTGCGGCTTTTCTCCCCAGACATGCACCACCTGGTTATTCTCCTTGCCGCCGGCCACCACATCCTCGGCGGGAATGTTCGGCAGCTTCGCCAGGAAGCCCTCGATTTTGGCGGTAAGCTCCCGCTGCTCCTCATCATAGGCCTTGACCTTGTCGCCAATGGCCCGCATCTCTTCCATGATGGCGGTGGTGTCCTCGCCCCGCTTCTTCATCTGGGGAATTTCCTTATTGACCTTATTGCGCTGGGCCTTCAGGGCCTCGCTTTCCGCGATGATCTCCCGGCGGCGGGCGTCCCAGGCCAGCAGCTCGTCGAAGCAGACGTCGTCCATGCGCTTGCGCAGCGCGGCGCGGACCTCCTCGGGGTTTTGACGGATACGATTTAGATCTAGCATGTTTTTATCTCCTCATCCAATGATTACAGTTCCAAATTCTGCCCCAGGCAGAGCTGAGCCATCTTCCCCGGGCCCCAGTACGCGTCCCCGGTCAGTCCCAGGGCCTGGGAAAATCCCTCATTCAAAAAGAACCGGATCCGGGGCCAATTGAGCACCGGCACCGAAGTGCCCAACCGGGTATAGCCGGCGCGGATGGCTTCCTCCCGCAGGCTGTCCAGCACCATGCGCGACAGTCCCATGCCCCAGTACCGGCGGTCGATCATCAGCGTATTGATCCACAGGACCTCCCTGCTAGGGTACCCATGATAAACGTCAAAGAAACCCAGGACCTCCCCATCCATATTGCTGACGGTTTTCATGCGGTAGAGCTCGGCCCGCGCCCCCAGCATGCCGGGCAGATCCCCCTCATTGACAAAGCGGCACACGTCCGCTTGGGTGATCCGGCGTCCACAGATCATCTCCGGGTCATCGCCCAGCTCCCGCCAGATGCGGCTGATGGGCTCCGCATCCTCCAGGACGGTATTCCGCAGAATGCGGTCACCGTTGAAAATCATTTCGGGTATCACATTGAGCAAGGCCACGCCGTCTCTCCTCCTATTTCGGGTTTTAAGCAAAAAAGTCCCTGCTTTAGAGCAGGGACGAATGCATCGCGGTACCACCCGGCTTGACGGCCGAAGCCGCCCACCTCTTCGCACATAACGCGTGCCCGCGGCAGGCTCATCGCCTGCAGACTCCGGAGCGGAAAGGCTTCCCCTCTGCCGGCTCGCACCCGCCGCCGGCTCTCTGGATCAGGGAGTATGCCATGCTCTCCTTCGGCATCTTACGCCCTATCGTACCATAAGCCTTCTGCTTTCGCAAGGGGCATTACAGGATAATGGTGAGAAATTTAGCCTCGCCGCCTACGGCACGCTGTCCGTGGCGGATGGTCGGATCGAAGTAGAGGGAATCTCCCTCGTGCAGGATAAACTCATGCTCCCCTACGATCACCATTACCGTGCCCTCCACCACATAGTTAAACTCCTGCCCCGGATGGGTGACCAGCTCGGCCTCCATAGAGGGATCCACCGTCACCAACAGGGGCTCCACACTGCGGTGAATAAAGTTATAGGCCAGGGACTGGAAGTCATATCCCTTGTACCGCTCCACCTTGATGCCCTCCCCTTTGCGGGTCAGGCAGAAGGAACGCAGGCGCGGCGCACGCCCGGTAAGCAGTTCGGTCATATCCACGCCGAAAAGCTCCGCTGCGGCATGCAGCAAGCTCACGGGGATATCCGCACGCCCGTCCTCAAAGTCACGGTACTCCTCCAAGGTATGCCCTAACTTGGCCGCCGCCTCCTCCTGGGACATTTCACGCAGTTCCCGAAGCTCCCGCAGGCGGGCTGCGATCTGCTGAATCTGGTCGCTCATGGCGCTCCCCCTTTCCGCCCAACAAGGGCTGTTACCTCATTGTAGCACAATCTTTTCCGCCGCGCCAGAGGGAGATTCCCAGGACCTGATTCCTGGGGCTAGGCTTCATCACGCTTCAGGGACATATCCCCCGGCCGCACCCAGCCCAGGCGCCGCACGCCCAAGTCCAGCGCCCAGGTCAGCAGAGCCGGCGCCACCACGCACATTCCCACAATCTCTACCAGCAGCAGCGTGGAATCCATGGTCCCCTGCATCTCCGCCCAGACGCCCAAGGGACCTACCAGGCCCGAGGTTCCCATGCCAGCGCCGGATGGATTGTTGACCAGCTTCAGCCAGCATGTAGAGACAGGCCCCAGGAAGGCACTGGCCAGTGTCGGTGCAATCCAGATCTGCGGCCGACGCAGGATATTGGGCACCTGGAGCATGGAAGTACCCAATCCCTGGGAAATCAACCCGCCCCAGCCATTGTCCCGGAAGCTGGCCACGGCGAAGCCCACCATCTGGGCACAGCAGCCCACGGTGGCCGCTCCCGCCGCAATCCCGCTGAGATCCAGCATGATACACAGGGCCGCCGAGCTGATAGGGGCTGTGAGCACCATACCCACCACCACCGAGACGATGATTCCCATGGGAAAGGGATTCATCTCCGTGGCCGTATTGATGAACGCCCCCAGGGCCTTCATCATACCGTCCATCCAGGGCCCTACAAAGGTCGCTGTCAATCCACCCAGGAGAATGGTCACAATCGGGGTTACCACAATATCCACCGGCGTCCGTCCGGCCACCAGCCGTCCAATCTCGGCGGCCACCAGCACCGCCAGATAGGAGCCCACCGGGCCGCCCAGCTCGTAGCCCATGGCCCCCACCGCCACGCTGGAGAAGATGACCAGGGGCCTGCTTTTCAGGCCGCAGGCAACGGCCGCGCCGATGGCGCCGCCCACCACCATATTGCCTTTTACCACCGTGGCCACGTCATTTAGGAAGTCTACGTGCAGTATCACGCCCAACTGCGAAATGATCAGCCCTACAATGAGCGTGCTGAAGAGCCCCAGTGCCATGGATCCCATGGCTTGGATCAGGTAGCGGTTATACACCCACTTGATCCCCTTCCAAATCGTGTTCATTCCCTTCCTCCTTGTCTTTTCACCTGTCTTGTCACCCTGGGTCAAAAAGAAAAGCCCATGCCTATGACTTCCACTTCCGCCTTCCAGGTGAAGCCATAGGCCAAGGGTTCATTCCTCTACCAGAATTCCCCGGAGGCGCAGCGCCCCGGCAATTGCCTGGGCCATGGCCTCGCCCTCTACCCATAGGGTATGGGTATGCACCCCCGCGGTGACAGCCGCCAGCGGCGCCGCATCACTCTCCTCCAGCTTCGAGAGAAAGAACTCGGCCTTGCGCCGGGAGTCAATCATCAGCTCGCCGCGAATCTCCCCATAATAGGGATGCTCCACAATAACGTCCACCACACAGGCGCCGGCATCCACCATAATGAAAAGTTCCTCCCGCATGGCATCCCGGTCGGTATGGCGGCAGGTCAACGCAATGGCTTCGCCCCGCGGACGGCGTCCGGGGATCATATAGCCCTGGGCTGTAGCCAGGATCTCCCAGCCCGCAGCCCGGAGCACCGCCATGTCCTGCACGATCACCTGGCGGCTGACGCCGAACCGCTCGGCCAGCTGGGTACCCGTCTGCGGCGCGCCGGCCTCCCGCAGCCACTGCAGCAAGCCTTCCCGTCTCTGCGTCGGATGCATCGGTGTCCCCCCTCTGCGGCATTATAGCACGCGGCTCTCCTCCACGCAAGGCGCGGAGTGCATCATTTTCTTTTTCCTGTAGCATCCCCGGGAGGGCCGTGCTATACTAAGGAGTGAAAAGTTCTGCCAAAGGAGTCTGCCATGCCACAGCGCATTGTGCTCACCGGCGGGGGCACCGCCGGCCACGTCACCCCCAATCTGGCCCTGATCCCCTTGCTGCAAAAGGACGGCTGGGAGATCCACTACATTGGTTCCTACCAAGGAATGGAGCGGGAACTGGTAGAGCCGGCGCCCGGGGTTACGTATCATCCCATCGCTTCGGGAAAATTCCGCCGTTATCTGGATCCCAAAAATCTCTCCGACCCCTTCCGCGTGATGAAGGGGCTGGCCCAAGCTCACGCCCTCTTAGGCCGGCTCCGGCCCCGGGTCATCTTCTCCAAAGGGGGGTTTGTCAGCGTCCCCGTAGCTTGGGCCGGAGGAATGCGCCACATCCCCACTGTGCTCCATGAAAGCGACATGACCCCAGGCCTGGCCAACCGCCTGGCTCTGCCCATGTGCAGCGTGCTGTGCACCACCTTCCCGGAGGCGGCGGCTGCCGTCCCCAAGAAAGGCGTCTGGACCGGCGCCCCCATCCGTCCTCAGCTGCTCACCGGCGATGCCCGCCGCGGCTTGGCCTTCGCAGGGCTCTCCTCCGGGCTTCCCGTGCTGCTGATCATGGGCGGCAGCAGCGGCGCCCGCGCCATTAACGAGGCAGTGGATGCCATCCTGCCGGATCTCCTGCGCCACTTCCAGGTGATCCACATTCGCGGCAGCGGCAGCCTGAACCCCCAGTGGAACGGTACGCCGGGCTACGCCCAGTTTGAGTACGTCAAAGATGAGCTCAACGACCTGTTCGCCGCCTGCGACCTGGTGCTCAGCCGCGCCGGCGCCAACGCCATTTGGGAGTTTGCCGCTCTGGAGCGGCCCATGCTGCTGATCCCCCTGCCCTTGTCGGCCAGTCGAGGCGACCAGATTCTCAACGCCCAATCCTTTGTCAAGCAAGGCATGGCTAAGATGCTGGATCAGGATACCATGACGCGGGAGAAGCTCTTTGACGCCATCATGGCCTCCTGGGCCGAACGAGACGCCATGGTGGCCGCGCAGCGGAAGGCCGACAGCCGCGGGGGCCTGCAGCGGCTGCTGGAACAGATCTATAAAGCCGCGGACTTTAAGCCCCAGAACTCATAATTTGCGCCGCAAAAGGGCCGGGAAGCCTGCTACAGGCCCTCCCGGCCCTCGTCACATCTGCTGCACGCGGCCCTCAGCGCCGCTCTTCCTCCTCAAAGCCAATCACTTCATCCTCCAGGTACAGGGGCCGGTTGCGCACCTCGCCATAGATGCGGCCCACATAGGCGCCCACCACCCCAATAGAGAGCAGCTGCACCCCGCCCAGAAAGGTAACGGTCACCATAGTGCTGACCCAGCCCGGTTGGGTCGCATGGCCTGTCCAGAGGCTGATCAAGGCATAGAGCAATATACCCAGGGCTACCAGTACCGAGAGCAGCCCCAGTCCCATCACCCAGTTCAGCGGCCGGGTGGAGAAGGAAAGTATGCCGTCCGCGGCCAGCTTAAGCATCTTCTTCAGGGGGTACTTGGTCTGCCCAGCAAACCGCTCGTGCCGGACGTATTCGATGGGCGCCTGCTTATAACCCAGCCAGGCCACCATGCCCCGGATAAAGCGATTGTGCTCGGGCAGTTGGTTGAAGGCCTGGGCCACCTTCCGATCCATGAGGCGGAAATCCCCCGTATCGGCAGGGATGTCGGTATCGGTAACGGCCTTCAGCATCCGGTAGAACATCTTGGCCGTAAACAGCTTGAAGGCGCTCTCCCCCTCCCGCTTCTTACGCCGGGCATAGACCACGTCGTTCCCCTCCTGCCAGAGGGCCACCATATCGGGGATTAACTCCGGCGGATCCTGCAGGTCGGCATCAATAATGACAACGGCGTCTCCCCGGGCGCGCTTGACACCCGCCGTCACCGCGGCCTGGTGCCCGAAATTCTTGGAAAAGCTAATGACCCGCACATGCCGGTCCTGGGCCGCGATCTCCCGCAGGATAGGCAGCGTCCGGTCGGTGGAGCCATCGTTGACAAAGATCAGCTCATAGGGCATCAGCGCAGACATCACGTGGGTCAGTCGCTCATAGCACTCCTGTGCGACCTCCTCCTCAAAATACATCGGTATAACCACCGAAAGCAGCTTATTCTCAAGCACAGTCATCCCGCCCTTTCCTACAGCGTTCCTGTACTGCCTAGTATACCCTATTCTGGGATTCTTTTGCAATCCTGCACGGGGAATTGGCAGGAAAACCCGGGAAGCAGTCGAAATAATTTTTGATAACCATTTGACAAATCACGGCCCGCAGGCCGATGCGTATCAAGCAAGCACACGGAGGAAATCCTCATGGAACTGGAAAAACTGGCACTGACCCCCTATCCCCTTGCCGACATCACCCCGGAGGGCTGGCTGCGACGGCAGCTGCAGATCCAGGCCCAGGGCCTCTCAGGGCAGCTGGACAAATTCTGGCCGGATATCAAGGACAGCCAATGGATCGGGGGCTCCACCGAAGGGTGGGAACGGGTGCCCTACTGGCTGGATGGCTTCATCCCTCTGGCCTATCTGCTGGAGGACGCGGACATGCAGGCCCGCGCCGCCCGGTACATCGACACCATCCTGGCCCGACAGCAGGAGGACGGCTGGATCTGCCCCGGGGATCCCGCCCAGCGGGGAGACTACGACGTTTGGGCCTATTTTCTGATCCTCAAGGTACTGACCGTTTACCATCACGCTACCGGCGACTCCCGGATTGAGGAGGCCGTTTACCGTGCCTTTTCCGCGCTGGACCTCCATATTAACAGCGCCACCCTCTTTGACTGGGCCCAGACCCGTTGGTTCGAGGCGCTGCTCCCCCTCTTCTGGCTGTACGAACGGCGGCCCGAGGCCTGGCTGCTGAAGCTGGCCCGCAAGCTGCATGCCCAGGGCTTCGACTGGGTCTCCTTCTACAGCGAGGACTGGCCCTATAAGCAGCGGGATCCCCAGGGACGCTGGAGCCAAATGAGCCATGTGGTCAACCAGGCCATGATGCTGAAATCCGGCCCGCTCTATGCCCGACTGAGCAAGCTTCCCCGGGACCGGGACGCTGCCAAGGAAATGCTGGAGCTGCTGGACCGCTACCATGGCATGATCACGGGCATTTTCACCGGCGACGAGTGCCTGGCCGGAAAGAGCCCCGTCCAGGGGACCGAGCTGTGCGCGGTGGTGGAGATGATGTTCTCCCTGGAGCAACTTCTCACCCTTACCGGCGATCCGGCCTACGGCGACCGCCTGGAGCAGCTGGCCTTTAACGCGCTGCCCGCTACCCTGAATCCCGACATGACGACCCACCAATACGATCAGCTGGTCAACCAGCCTGCCTGCATCCGCTCCCAGGAGCGCCCCTTCATCAGCAATGGGCCCGAAGCCCATCTCTTCGGTGTGGAGCCCGATTTTGGCTGCTGCACCGCCAACTTCTCCCAGGGCTGGCCTAAGTTTGCCTCCAGCCTCTTTATGGGCACCCCTGACGGGGGCATCGCCATCACCGCCTACGCTCCCGCCACCCTTCACACCCAGCTTCCGGATGGGGATGTAACCCTGAAGGTCGCCACTGACTATCCCTTCCGCAACCGCATCACCCTCACCCTCCAGGTGCCCCGGATGATGAGCTTCCCTCTGTGGATCCGCATTCCCCAGTGGGCCAAGGGCGCCGCCATCATCGCAGGTAACGAAATGCTGGAGGATGCCGTCCCTGGCACCTTCTACCGTCTGGAGAGATTTTGGCAGGGTTCTACCGTACTGGCTGTCATCCTGCCCATGAAAACCCAGCTTCATGCCCGGGACAATGGTCTGTACGCCATCACCCGTGGGCCTCTGGTCTATTCCATTCCAATCTCCTATGAGATACGGCATCAAGATAAGCCCGAGGCCGCCGAACGCCCCTGGCTCAACAACGACGAGCTCCTCCCCACCGGGCCCTGGGAATTCGCCCTGGCTATGGACGCGGAGGAGGTTGCCTCCCTCAAGGCCAAGGAAAAGGGTGCGGGCAACTGTCCCTTCAGTCCTGAGGGCGCACCCTGCCACCTGCCGGTGAAGGTCCGAGCCATTTCCTGGGGCATGGAGCACTCCTTTGCCAAGCCCGTGCCGGATATGGCCAATGTGTCGGATACCGTGCAGACCGTGGACATGATCCCCTATGGCTGCACCATGCTGCGTATGACGGAACTGCCTCTCATCAAGTAACCCTGCGTTTTACGAGGTATTTGCCATGAATGTCAAGGAACTATACGAATCGATGGGACTTCCTCCTCTGCTGGACGGCACGATTCGGACTGCGGAGGACTGGGAGCGCACGCGCCGTCCGGCCCTGCTTAGGCTCCTGGAGGAGCAGGAGTATGGCATTCGGCCCCTGGAGCGCCCCCAGGGCGTGCAATACACCGTTACCGGTGAGGAAACCGGCCCCAAAGGAATCCGCCGCCGGGATATTGCGGTCTTGATCCCGAATCCCCATGGCGGGGATGCCCTCCGGATCCGCGCCTATCTCTATCTTCCCCAGGAAAATGCCGGGCCCCGCGCTGCCTTCATGATGCTCAATATGCGTTGGAATCCCGCCTTTGACGCCAAGCCGCCCTTCCCCGGCATGGAGAATTACTTTGCCTACCAGGCCGTCACCGCCCGGGGATATGCTCTGGTGTCGGTCAATGTCGACGATGCCGCCGCCGACGCGGACGATGGGTTCCATAACGGCGTATTTTCCCTCTTTGACGGGGAGCGCAATGCTACCAGCTGGGGCGTCCTTTCAGCCTGGGGCTGGGCAGCTTCCCGGGTTCTCGATTACCTGGAGACCGACCCGGAGGTAGACGCCGCCCGTGTGGCCGTCCTGGGCCACTCCCGCCTGGGCAAAGCCGCCCTGTGGGCCGGCGCACGGGATTCCCGCTTTGCCATGGTCATCGCCAACAGCTCGGGCTGCGGCGGCGCAGGAATCAGCCGGGATACCCGTGCGGAAACCATTGAAGCCATCACCCGCAACTTCCCCCACTGGTTCTGCGGCAACTACCGGCAGTGGGGAAACCGGGAGCATGAGGCTCCCTTCGATCAGCATACCGTGCTGGCCATGGTAGCGCCCCGCCTGCTCTATGTGCAGAGTTCTGCCGAGGATCCTTTCTGCTACACCCCCAACGAATACCGGGGCGCAGCCGCCACGGCGCCGGTCTACCGCCTTTACGGCTATGCGGGACTGGGAGATGCGGTGGCGCAGCCCCTCATTGACAGGCCTGTCCACGGGGATCGGGTTGGCTACCACGTCCGGGAAGGCGGGCACAATCTCAAGCTGGCCGACTGGAACTGGTTCATGGACTTTGCCGATACACGGCTGTAGGAGGTTTGTATGCTGCAGCTTCCCATCGCCCCGATGGCTGTCGGAGACTATCATGGGTTCCCACGGCAGGATTTCCTTCTGGAGGGCCGCCTCGGGGTGGTGATATCGCCCCACACGGCCCGGCCGGGAATGCCCTGGATATGGCGCGCCGAGTTCCTGGGCGCCTTCGATACGGTGGACGTCGCCATGCTCCATGCAGGCTTCCATCTGGCGTATTACCAGGTCAGCGACATGTACGGCTGTCCGGCATCCATAGCCCTTATGAAGGGGTTCTATGACTTTCTGACGGAGCAGGTTGGCCTGGCGCGGCGGACGGTGCTTTTCGGTTTCAGCCGCGGCGGGCTCTACGCAGTCAATTTCGCCGCGCAATTTCCCGAGGCTATCTGCGCCCTGTACCTGGACGCCCCGGTGCTGGATATCCGCAGCTGGCCAGGCGGCCTTATGCAAGGAGAAGGGGCTCCCGCCGAATATGCCCAATGCCTGGCGTGCTACGGTCTGGATGCGGATACGATTGGGAATTTCCATTCCAATCCCCTGGATAAGCTTCCCATCCTTCGCCAGGCGCATATTCCCATCGCGCTGGTGGCGGGAGACGCCGACCCGGTGGTTCCCCACACGGAAAACGCCCAGCTGCTGGCCGACGACTACCGCGCCCATGGGGAAAAGCTCCTCTACATTCTCAAACCAGGCTGCGCCCACCATCCCCACAGCCTGGAGGATCCTACACCCGTGGTGGAATTCCTGCTGTCCTGCATGGCATAGTGTTTCATTCCGCAAAGCAAAGGCCCGCGCTCCGATGTCACTCGAAGCGCGGGCCTTTGCTCTTGGGACTGCAGCCTGTCTTTCCGGAATTAGGCTGCCTTTTCGGTGGTAACCTCTATGGGCTGCCCGGTCTGCAGATGGAAGGTCACCCGTCCCACCTGGCTGGTTACAAAGTACTGCACCCCTGCCTCTTCCAGGGTTTCCAACGTCTTTTCGGCGGGATGCTTGTAAGCATTTTCCACACCGCAGGAGATCACAGCGTAGATGGGCTGGATCTTGTTCAAGAACTTCTTTCCGGTGGAGCTCTTGGAACCATGGTGGCCCACCTTCAGGATATCCGCCGACAGGTCATACCCGCCGTCGCGCATCGCCTTCTCCGCATCGTCCTCGGCATCCCCGGTCAGCAGCACCGTTCCGCCCGGCGCCTCGACCCTGACCACCAAAGAGTAGTCATTCATCTCTTCATAGGAAGCTCCCTCCGGCGGATGCACAAAGGTCAGGATAAAGTCCCCCACCTGCACCACATCGCCGGGCTTGGGAGACTCGATGGAGAGCCCTTGGGCATCCACCGCGTCCAACAAGCGCTCAAAGGCCTTGGAATCATGCTCCACATAGGGCATCATGAAGCGGTCGGCTTCGTATACCGCCAGTACATCATCCATCCCTCCAATGTGGTCATTGTGGGGATGGGAGGCAATCACCAGATCAAAACGGTCCACGCCCAGATCCCGGGCCGCCTGGATGACGGCGTTCCCTGCGTCCTCGTCCCCAGCGTCCACCAGGATAAAAGTCCCGTTGGAGGCAAGGATGGTAGAATCCCCCTGGCCCACGTCCACGAAGACCACGGTAGTCTCCCCCGGCGCCACCGAGGCGCCGCCTGTGCCATACAGGAGCCGGCCCAGGGCGCTGTCATGGAGCAGAAAGCCCAGAACCACCACCAAAAGGCAGATTGCCAGCCCCGCTAAGCCTCCGTTTCCTCGTCTGCGTCTCGCGGCCATGATCTATCCCTTCCTTTTCTCGATAATCTCCTCCATAAAGTCCAAGATATCCTCGGTAACCTGATCGCGGCAGACATCCTGGAGGAGTTCATGCCGGCCTTTAGGCACCAGAACGGTTCGAATATCCAGGCCGGCCTCCGACCAGGTTTCCTGGAGGAATTGGGCCGCCTTGCCATTCATGCCCACGGGATCCTGGTCCCCGGAAAGCACCAACACCGGCAGCTGCCGAGGGATGCGCTCCAGATTCTCCCGTTTCAGAGTATCCAGGAGCATGGCAGCCACATTTTGGTACAGGCTCGCGTGGCTGACAAAGCCGCACAGGGGATCTGCCATGTAAGCGTCCACCGCCTGGGGGTCACTGGAAAGCCAGTCAAATTTGGTTCGAGCTGGCTCAAAGGCTTTATTGAAGCTGCCAAAGGTCATAGCGTCAATAAAGGGACTGGGCTTATCCCCGGTAAGTACGGCCACGGTTCCGGTGAGCACAGGGCCAAGGTTCCTCCGGACCGGTCGGTCCACCGTAACCCCCATCATCACCATGCCTGCATAGTGCTCGGGCTCCAGCATCAGTACGGCCCGAACAAATATCGAACCCATAGAGTGGCCGAAAAGGATTACGGGGATATCCAGATACATATCCTGGGCATACTGGGTCAGCTCCAGGATGTCTTCGCAAACCCGCTGCCAGCCGCCTTCGCCAAAGTCTCCCGGTCCGTCCTCCGGAAGGATTGAGCCGCCGTGCCCCCGCAGATCCATAGCCAGGACAGCAATGCCCTGAACCTGCAAAGCGTGGGCAAAAGCATCATAGCGGGCAGCATACTCCGCCATGCCGTGCACCAGAACCATTACGGCACGGGGCTCCTCCACCGGCCAGTGATACCTTTGTAAGGGGACCCCGTCGCTGGCGACCTGGGTATCCTTTTGGTAATGCGTCATATTTCTATTCTATCCTCCCTAGCGCTGCATGCCATTGACCACCACGACGGCTGCCAAGCCTTCGCTGAACTGTCCACAGCCTGCATACTGGGCGTCAAAGAGCACGTTGCCCTGGGTGTCAATATAGGCCCAATCGTCCTCTTCGCTGGAAAGCTGCACCGCTGCCATGCCGTCTGAGAAATTGCCGGCCGTCATATATTGGGCCTCCAGCACCACATTGCCCTGCTTATCGATGTAGCCCCATTTTCCTGTGGCGTCTTCGGCGCTGCTGCCAAAGTATACCGGGCAAAGGCCGTCACTAAAGTTCCCCACATAGGCGTAGTCGCCGCCCAGGACCATCTCCCCTTCGGGATTGATGAAGCCCCAATCGGCCACCCCGTCATCCTGGGAGACCTTCACCGCCGCCAAGCCCTCGCTGAAGGTGCCGGCATAGTAATACTTGGGCTCGATAACCTCCTCTCCCTCCTGGTTGATATAGCCGCAGCGCCCAGCGGTCTCCCCGCCGACCCGCACCATCGCCAACCCGGTCTCCGGATCGAATACGCTGATCAGGTCATACGTTGGCTCCAGCACGTACTCGCCCTCCCGATTGATCAGGCCGTACTTCTGGGGAACCTCCAGCTCCTGCACCGGAGCCAGGCCGTTCACGAATACCGATGCGTCCAGGAATTGCTTGCCAAACACATCGTTGCCTTCTTCATCGATATAGATCCAATAGCCGTCGGCATTGTCGTCATCCACGATCTGTACCGGCGCCAAACCCTCGTAATAGGGACGCACCATGTTATACTCCGGCTGGATGACGAACTCCCCCGTGGTATCGATGAAGCCCCAAGCGTAGACCTCCTGAATGCCCATCATCACCCCGGCACGCCCCTCGTGAAAGGGCTGGGCCTGCTGGTATTTCTCCGGGATCACCAGGGCGCCGGTTTTGTCAATATAACCAATCTGCAGCATGGAGAACATCTCACAGCCGGAGAGGCTCACCGCCAGCAGCGCCGCCAGCAGCAAAACGGCTACGGCGCGGATTCCTCTTTTCATCAATGCTGGTACTCCTTCTTCAAGAGGGCGGCCAACAGAGCGATCGCCGCCTCATAGTCCCGCCCGTCAATGGTCTCGCACATACTGTGGATATAGCGGCCGGGAATGGAGATGCATCCGGCGGGGATTCCCGCGCCGGTGAGCTGGATGGCCTGGGTATCGGTACCGCCAAAGGTCAAAACCTCACGCTGGTAAGGAATCCCCTCCTCCTTGGCCGTCTCCTCCATCCACCGCACCACGGCGGGGGTGCAGAATACCGACGCATCGCGAACCTTCACCGCCGCACCCTGGCCCATCTTCATGGAACAGGTCGCTTCGGCCTCGGGATAGGAGGACTCTCCGGTGATGTCCACCGCGATACCCACATCAGGCTGGATAGCAAAGGCTGCGGTCTTAGCGCCCCGCAGGCCCACCTCCTCCTGGGTGGTAAACACGCCGTAAACATCCATCGCCGGCGTATCCAGGCGCTTCAGGGCCTCCACCAGCACGGCGCAGGCGCTGCGGTTATCCATGGCCGGGCTGCTCATGCGCTGGCCCATGTCCAGGAAATTGGCCTGCATGATACAGGTATCCCCAATCTGCACCTTTTCCAGCGCCTCGGCACGGCTCTCACAGCCAATATCAATAAAAACATGCTCCAGGGTTACTTTATCCAGGGAAGGCGCCTTGGCGTTAAGTCCCACGCAGCCCACCGTCCCATTTTCGAAGGTCACCTGGCGGTAGAGAACGCTCCGGGGCGCAATGCCGCCCACGTTCGCAACCCGCAGGAAACCATTCTCGTCAATGGAGGTCACCATCAGGCCGATCTGGTCCATATGGGCGGCCACCATCACCTTGCCCTTCCCCTGGCCGCGCTTGACGGCAATGAGATTGCCCATGGCATCGCGGCGGATCTCATCCACGTAGGGACGCACCATCTCTTCAATCACCTGGGAAACCTTGTCCTCGGCGCCGGTGGGGCCAAAGGCCATACAGAGTTTCATTAGAGTCTCGCGGCTATTCATTGCAGTCACCTTCCTTATCATTCAAAAAGCTCTCCATATCCTGCAGCACATGGGTCAGCAGCGCGCAACCCGCCTCGTAATCCTTCCGGGCAATCACCGTCACCGGCGAGTGGATAAAGCGGGTTGCCACCGCCATCATGGCCACAGGCACGCCGCCGCGGCTGCGCTGGATAGACCCGCAGTCGGTCCCGCCAAAGGTTCCCTCCCGGTTCTGCACCGCAATGCCATACTTGGCTGCGGTCTCCAGCACAAAGGCGCGCAGGCGTGGATCATGCACGGCGCTGCTGTCCCGCACACCCACCACGGGGCCCTTCCCCAAGCGGGTCACCTTCTGTTCGTCCTTGACTCCGGCGATATCGGCACAGGTGGTGCCCTCCAGCACCAGAGCCGCATCAGGATCCAGCCGGTAGGCGGCCGCCTTGGCGCCCCGGGTCCCGATCTCCTCCTGAACGGTAAAAACCGCGGCCAATTCCACAGGATAACGGCGTTCCATGGCCGACAGCAGCATGCCGCAGCCCGCCCGGTCATCCAGGGCCCGGGACTTAATCAACCCATCTCCAAACTCCACATACCGGCTGTCAAAGATCACGGGATCTCCCGGCTCCACCAGCTTCAGGGCGGCCTCCTTGTCGGCGGCGCCGATATCGATATAAAGGTTCTTGACAGGCAGCGGGGTCTTCCGCTCCTCGGCGCTGGTCAAATGGATGGCCTTGGCCCCGATCACGCCCCGGACGTGCCGCTCTCCCACGATGACGCGCTTGGAGACCATGACCCGCGGATCGATCCCTCCCACCGGGGCAAAGCGGATCAACCCGCTGTCCTCCACCCCGGTGACGATGAGGCCTACCTCATCCATGTGGGCGGCCACCATCACCCGCTTGGCGTGGGGCTTGGTGGCGTGGCAAATGGCGATGACATTGCCTAGAGCGTCCACCCGCACCTCATCGGCCAGTGCCTTGCACTGGCGGATCAGGTAGGCGCGAACCTCATTCTCAAAGCCGGAAACCCCGGCGCAGGCCGTCAACTCACGCAAGCTCATAGAAGCACCTCCCCACAGGACGTTACCTTCTCCAGGAACGCGGCCAGGATCTGGCCGCACTGGGCAATGACATCATAGGAAATCACTTCCACCGTGGTATGCATATAGCGCACCGGAACCTGCAGCGCCACACAGGGAATCCCCGATCCGGCAATCTGTATCTCGTCGGCGTCGGTTCCGCTGGTGCGGCCGCCTACCTCCACTGATATCTCGATGCCAAGTTCTCGGGCCGTCTCCCGCAGCACGCGGGTCCATCCCTGGTGCATCACCGGCACAATAGCAACGCAGGGTTTGTCCAGGTCCACCGTGGCAAAGGGCGGGGCGTCGGGCGTCGTTGCGTGGGTGACGTCCAGCACCACGGCCAGCTCGGGCTGCAGGGCCTGAGCAGCCACCATGGCCCCCCGGCAACCGACTTCCTCCTGCACCGTCCCCGCCATGATCACCTCGGCGGAAAGGGGACGGCCCTTCAGGCGCTCCATTGCCTCCAGCATCACAGCAATCCCCATCCGGTCGTCGGTGGACTTAGAAGCCACCAGGCTGTCCATAAGAGAAACTGGCGGCGCGTCAAAGGTAATATAGTCGCCAATCCGAACCTTTTCCCGCACGGTTTCCGCAGGAAGTCCCAGATCAATGCGAAGATCCTCCATGGCAAGAGCATGCTCTCTCTCCTCTGGGGTGAGCACGTGGGGCGGCTTGACGGCCACGATTCCGTAAAGGTCCTCCGCCCCGTGGACGATCACCTCCTGGGCTGGAAGAATCCGCGGATCCACACCGCCCACCTGGCAGAAGCCAATATAACCATCCTCATCGATGAAGTTGACCATCAGTCCGATTTCATCGATATGGGCGGCCACCACTACCCTAGGACCCTTGCCGCCAATGCGGGCGTAGGTATTCATCATCCCGTCGGTCCAGACGTCCCCGCTGTAGGCCGAGAAGAGCTCCGCCACCCGGCGGGAAACTGCCTCCTCGCCCCCGGAGGGGCCGGTCATGGCGCACAGGGACATCCATTCGCTTTTGATATCCATCATATGCCTGCCTTTCTTCGCCTCCCAAGGAGGCTCTGTACCGCTAGTATACCATATCCTGGGCGCTTCCTTCAATGCAATTCGGGACGCTTCGCCGCCCACGCCCTATAGAGGGAGGAGAAGCTCCACATCCGCCTTCCGCATGTTTTCCAGACACATGCGCACATTGGGCCCGTCGCAGTCCTCGTAAAACGCCTGGGCATCCTCCTGGGAAAGGCCTCCCGCCACCTTGCGCGCCACGAGCCGGGGCCTGAGCAGCGCCTCCTTCCCCCGCAGCGCAATGGACAGATCACAAAAGGCGTACAAGCCCGCCCAAGGCTCCCGAAGGTCCAGCATCCAGTTTCCTTCCACCAGGACCAGCCTTTCCCGCACCTCCAGGGCTTCCTCCACCACATCGTGAAGCCGCCGGTCGTACACGGGCCAGCGCACCGGGTCTCCTCGCCCCAGGGTCTCCAGCGCCCGCGCCAGCTTCTCTGTGTCAAAGCTCTCCGGGCCGCCCTTGTAGCGGCGCATAGGCTGCCAGCGGCCCGCCCGCAGCACCCGGCGTCGGGCAATCTCCTCCTGGGGATAGTGAAAGCCGTCCATTCCCAGGGCCTGCAAAGGAGGCAGCCCCGGCGTTTCTCGGGACAGTTCCTCCAAGAAAGCCGCCAGCGTACTCTTTCCCGCTCCCGGCGGCCCGGCCAGAAAGGCCACTGTACGCCGGCCCTCTTCACGCGGGCGCCGTGCGATTTCCCACAGCAAGGGTAGGAAAACCCGCTTCACGCTCTCTTCCCGAAAACCGGCGCACACTGGCAGCCCGTTGACTCGTCCTTTCCACTCCAGCATCTTGCTTTCCTTCTCTCCACGCCGCCCAAAAGCCGTTATGTATCCACTCTTACCAAAAAATGGATATTCTTGTTTCGGTAAACCAAATCGTCCCGCTCCGTAAAGCCGAGACTCCACCAAAAAGCATTTCCCAGTGCATTGCTTTGGAAGGCGACCAGCGCAACCTTGTGGATTCCTTCACCCTCCAGGGCCGCCATTGCCCGATCCACCAGCCGCTTCCCAATCCCCTGCCTTCGATAGGCCGGGAGCACCGCCGTATGGTAGATCATGCCCCGTCTTCCATCATGGCCCGCCAGAATCCCACCGACAATCTTCCCCTCCCGGACCGCCACAAAGCTGGTGGACGGATTCCGCCGCAGGTACCTTTCGATGCCCTCCCGGCTGTCGTCCGTGGTATTCAGTCCCATGCCCGGCGTATTCGTCCACAAATCATACACCCCATCATAATCTTCCATGGTCATTTCTCGGATCTCGATCATGCCGTTTCCCTCCCCTTGCGGCGGCTCCATAGTCAAAAAAACGCCCTGCAAAATGCATTGACAGCGCCCTGCGACGCCCCGTTCCTATGCCTATTATACCACACGCGCGGCACAGGATCTTCGCCCTCTTTGATCAAACCTTCAAACGGCGCATAGAATGATAGCAGGTCTTCATTGTGCGAAAGGCCGGTTTGTGCTATAGTATATAGGTTGGCATGAAAGCAAAACCAGCACATGCCGCAGGAGGTTTACTATTGATTTACGCGAACGTATTGGAAGCGATCGGACATACGCCCCTGCTCCGGCTTTCCCGCATTGTGCCGGAAGGCTCGGCGGAGATTTTGGTCAAATACGAAGGGGTCAACATCGGCGGCTCCATTAAAACCCGCACGGCGTACAGCATGATCACCGCCGCGGAAAAGCGGGGCCTCATCCATCCGGATACCATCATCACCGAGCCCACCAGCGGAAACCAGGGGATCGGCTTGGCGCTGGTGGGAGCGGTCCGCGGCTACCATGTGCGGATCATCATGCCCGACTCGGTCAGCGAGGAGCGGCGCAAGCTTATTCATGCCTACGGCGCCGAGCTCATTCTGGTGCACGATGACGGAGACATCGGGGCATGCATCGATGCATGCCTGCGCATGGCGCTGGAGATGGCGGCCCAGGATCCCCGGGTTTGGGTCCCGCAGCAGTTTGAAAACCCCGACAACCCCCTGGTGCATGAGCGCCAAACCGCGGTAGAGATCCTGGAAGATGCCGGTCGGCCCATCCACGGTTTCTGCTCCGGCGTGGGAACCGGCGGCACCCTCTCCGGGGTTGGGCACGCCCTGAAGGCCGCCAATCCCTCCATCAAGATCTGGGCCGCCGAACCCGAAAACGCCGCCATTCTCTCGGGAGGCAGCATTGGCACCCATCTGCAGATGGGGATTGGGGACGGCCTGATCCCGCAGAACCTGGATATGGAGATCTTTGATCATGTCTCCATCGTCACCGATGACGAGGCCATCGACACCACCCGGCGGCTCATCCGTGAGGAAGGCATTCTCTGCGGCATTTCCAGCGGCACCAATGTCACCGTGGCCCTGCGCCTGGCCAAGTTACTGGGCGAAGGAAAGACCGTGGTCACCATCCTGCCGGACACCGGGGAGCGATACTTCAGCACCCAGCTCTTTGACTTCTAAGGCGGGACCACCTGCGCCGCAGGCCGGCATTCTCTTCGAGACCGCAGTCCAAGGAAAGGCTCCCTGCGGAGGCCCGCCCTCTCCCCTATCCGGTTCTCTGCCGGGATGTTTTTCGATCTTTCGATCCTGATATGCCAACAAAAGCGCGCCGCAGGCCCATGGGCCCGCGGCGCGCTCGCCGTTTTGGGATGTACTAATGCTCCCGATAATAGTTGATCAAGCAGCCGTCCGCCAGAATCTGCCTCTCCGCATCGGTGAGGGCGCCCAAGGCCACCTTCAGCCGGGCCACCCCGCCGTCAGCGCCCACGGCATAGGCGTTCATGGACGTCTCCCCTGCCAGCAGCGCCCTGCGCACCCCGGGAACGAAGACAAATCCGCCCAGTTCCAATGCCGCAGGTTCCTCCACCGTGAAGGGCAGCATACCCCAGTTGATGCAGTTGGAGCGATAGCGCTTGGTGGCATACTCGATCGCAAAGTTGGCGGCGCCCCCCAGCACCCGCTGGCAGCTGGCCGCCTGCTCCCGGGCGGAACCGTCGCCAGGCTTATTGGCAAAGATCGCCGAACCAATGTTGGTATGCGCAGGATCCACGGAACAGCCCGCCTTTTCCAGCGCCGCGTAGGCGGCCTGCACCTCCGGCGGCACGGCGCCCTCTCGCCGGCCGGCATCCAGGGCCTGGGTAGCCTTGGCGCGGCCCACATAGCCCGGATCCTTTCGCGAAAGGGTGAACTCCGCCAGACGCAGCGGATTGGAACGGAAGGAGGAGGTCTCCCCGGAGGGGATCAGCTCATCGGTGGTGGTTACCGGATCGGTGATATAGCTGTCGATCCGAAGCAGCAGGTCCTCCGACAGAGGAGGCATGGCGGGCCAGTCCTTGATATTGGGGCCAAAGCGCAGGGAATGCTGGGGCTCTTCCTTCCCCCAGCCGTTGTATACCCGCTTATCATACACTCCCCGATCATAATGGTAGGCCGGGAGCTCCATCTCCTCCTGCACCACATCGGTGGCAGCGGTCAGGATTCCGCCGTTGGCCGCCGTGGCGGCAATGCTCCGGGCATCCATCAGCGCCACGGCGCTGATCTGGCCTTCGCCGGGCTTGGAGCCCTCACGATTGGGGAAGTTCCGGGTGGCGTGGCGGATCGAGAATTCCCCATTGGCCGGGGTGTCTCCCGCGCCAAAGCAAGGACCGCAGAAACATTCCCGGAAAATCCCGCCCGCCGAAACGATGTCGGCCACCGCGCCGTTTTTCACCAGCTCCAGGTAGGTGGGCATGCTGTCGGGATAGACGCTGAACTTGAATTCCCCGGCGCCGCAGCTCTTTCCGCGCAGGAGCGACGCTACCGCGCAGATATTTTCAAAGGTACCGCCGCTGCATCCGGCCACAATGCCCTGATCCACATAGATGGAGCCATCGCCCTGCACCTTGCTTACCAGATCCATCCGCACCTTGCCGCCCAGCTGCTCGTTGGCCCGCTCCTCCACTTCCCGGAGAATCTCCACAGGATTCTCCCGCAGCGCACGGATGGGATAGGCGTAGCTGGGATGCATAGGCAGCGCAATCATGCTCTCCACCTCCGAAAGATCCAGCTCGATGCAGCCGTCGTAATAAGCTGTCTCGGCGGGCTTGAGCTCCCGGTAGGCTTCAGGACGGCCGTGGATGGCAAAGTATTCCTCCGTCACCGCATCGGTCTGCCAGATGCTGGACCAGCAGGTAGTCTCGGTGGTCATGACGTCCACCCCATTGCGGAAATCCGCCGAAAGCCGGGCCACGCCGGGGCCCACAAATTCCATCACCTTGTTTTTGACATAGCCATTGGCATAGGTGGCGCCCACCAGGGCCAGCGCCACATCCTGGGGGCCCACCCCCGGCCGCGGCCGGCCGGTCAGGTACACCGCCACCACGCCGGGGCGCTGCATGTCGTAGGTCCTTCCCACCAGCTGCTTGGCCAGTTCGCCGCCGCCTTCGCCCACGCCCATGGTGCCCAGGGCGCCGTACCGGGTATGGGAATCCGAGCCCAAAATCATCCGTCCGCAGCCGCTCATCTCTTCCCGGTTGTAGCTGTGGATCACCGCCATGTTGGGCGGCACATAGATGCCGCCATACTTGTGGGCGGCCGAGAGGGCAAACTGGTGGTCGTCCTCATTGATGGTCCCGCCCACGGCACACAGGGAATTATGGCAATTGGTCAGCACATAGGGCATGGGAAACTTCTCCATGCCCGAGGCCCGTGCCGTCTGAATAATCCCTACATAGGTAATATCGTGGCTGGTCATGGAGTCAAACACCAGACGCAGGTTCTCCATATCGGAGACGGTGTTATGCGCCGCCAGAATTCCATAGGCAATGGTGCCCTTACGGGCCTCTTCCCGGGAAATGGCGGCGGTGTCAGACAATTCGCCATGAACAAGATAGACGCCGCTGTCGTACAGTTTCATGGTACGCACCCTCTCTATTCCTTTTCTCGAAGCGGTGTAAGCGCTATGGATACCGCCAGCAATTCTGGTATAAGTATACGGATTTTAGTCTCCCTTGTCAATGAAAGCAATCCATCTCCCCGCCTCGCAGGAGACGTTCATTTTTCCTTTTCGCGTCCCCTTCTCGGAGGTTTTCTGGAAATGTTTTTCTTTCAGGGTATACAACCGCACACGCGACTGTTATAATGGTGCCAATCTAAGGAAAGGACCCGACGTGGCATGGTTTATCAAGCGGCAATCTTTGACATGGATGGGCTGCTCTTGGATACTGAGCGTCTCTATATCGAACTGGGTACCCAATTGGGAAAGGACATGGGATATAGTCTGCCCCTTTCTCCCTTTCTGGAGTCCATCGGGAGGGACAGCCGGGATGCAGCCCGCATCTTTCTCTCCTATATGGGGGAGGATTTCCCCATCGACGCGCTGCGTAGCCAAATGCGATCCCGCATGTCGGAAGCCATCCGGGAACGGGGCGCCCCCCGCAAGCCCTACGCCACCGAGATCTTAACCCGGCTCCATGAGGCGGGTATGCCCATTGCCATCGCCACCTCCACTGGCCGGGATGAGGCCCGTTTCCGCATCGAAAGCGCCGGTTGGACCGGCCTTTTCGAGACCTTTGCCTTTGGAGACGAGGTTTCTCACGGCAAGCCGGAGCCGGACATCTTCCTCCTGGCCGCCAGCCGCCTGGGCGCCGAACCCGAGCACTGCGTGGTGCTGGAGGATTCCCCCTATGGCCTGCGCGCCGCCCGCCGGGCGGGAATGACTTCCATCTGGGTACCCGATCTGCTGACACCGGAAAGCTTCCCCGAGGACCGCGCCAACGCCGACTTTATCGTGGGCAGTCTGCGTGAAGCCTGCGATATTATAATGCATTCGTGAGGTACGCCGCCATGAGCATGACATCCATCGAACGGATGCAGGCCTTCCTGCATCGCCAGAAAATGGACCGCATCCCGGTCTATGAGCACTTTTGGAACGACACCCACAAGGGCTGGGTGGAAAAAGGATATGTCAAGCCTGAAGACGATTTCGTCGAACTCTTCGACTTCGACATGGACGAATGCTGGGCCTTCAACTACACCGCCGACCTGGACTTCGAACCCAAGGTTATTGAGGAAAACGAGGACACCATGGTCATGCTGGACGGCAACGGCGCCAAGCTCCGCCGTCACAAGTTCCATGACACCACCCCCGAGCATGTAGGCTTCACCGTCACCGACCGGGAGAGCTGGGAATCCATCACCAAGCCCCTGCTCACCCCTGACCCCCGGCGCATCAACTTTGACGCCTACCGCGCCGTCAAGCAGCGCTGCGCCAAGGCCAACCGTTTCTTCTGCTGGAGCGGCATTAACGTATTCGAATGCATGCATCCGGTATGCGGTCACGAGAATATGCTGGTGGGTATGGCCCTGGATCCCGCATGGATCGAGGACATGGCCAACACCTATGCCGAGCTGAACATCCACCTGATGGAGACCCTCTTCGCCCGGGAAGGAAAGCCTGACGGCATTTGGTTCTACGAGGACATGGGCTTTAAGGAGCGTCCCTTCATGTCCCCCGCCATGTACGAGGAGCTGATCCTCCCCGCCCACAAGAAGACCATTGACTACGCCAAATCCCTGGGCCTCCCGGTGATCATGCACTCCTGCGGCTGCGTGGAGAAGCTCATCCCCGGCATCCTGGAGGCAGGGGTCGATTGTCTCCAGGTCATTGAGGTCAAGGCGGGCATGGATCTGCTGAAGCTCTACAAGCTCTACGGCGACCGCCTCTCCTTCATGGGTGGCATGGACGTACGCAAGCTCTACACCAATGATATCGCCCAGGTGGAGGAGGAGCTGGTCAGCAAGATCCCCACCGTAATGCAGGGCTTCGGCTATGCCCTGCACTCGGATCACTCCATCCCTGTGACGGTGGACCGTCCCACCTTTGACTACTTCATCCAGCGCGGCCGGGAGCTGGGAACTTACTAAGCTTCCGTTATTTAAAGGGCTGCGCCACGGTTCACAACAACCGCGGCGCAGCCCTTTTCCTGTCACGTAACGGGGATGCCTAACCCTTTTGCGAAGGAGCCAACTTCTCCAGCAGCCCCGGGATCTCTTCGCGGGCCTTGTTCATGGCGGCGTGAAGCTCCTGGGGCGTTGAGCCCGTCCCCTCCACCGGCAGGGCATGGAATCCGGCAAAGCCCAGGGTTTTGGCCAGCGTCTTCATATAGTTGGAGCCATAGTTCAGCGGCGTCAGCAGAAGGCTGTGGAATGGGCCGCCGCTGGCCTGTACATAGACAAGGTGACGCTCCCGGTCGTTCAGCAGCCCAGTGACCTTCTGCTCGGTAATCGAGACGGTGATGCCGTCCAGGATGACGCAGTCCAAATAGTTTTTCAATCTTCCGGGAAAAAACAGGCTCCACATGGGCGCGGCTATGATTACGCGGTCGGCCTGCAGGAACATATGGCATAGGAAGCGGATCCGGTCGGCTTTGGCCTTGGCTTCGGGGCGCAGCCGGTCATAGACAGGACCCTCTACCAGCCGCGCCCGGCCGGTCATAACCTCAAAATCCAGCTCCGGAATATCTTCCTCATAGAGGTTCAGCTGGGTAAACGCGGCATAGGGCGCCAGCTGGCGCAGGCCGTCCGCCAGTTCCCGGCCGATGGTCAGGTAGGCGGAATACTCTTGGGGTTTGGGATTGCAGGTGACATAGAGAACATTCATGACGAGACCTCCTCTATTCAAAGGATGCCCCGCAGCCTCCACGTCATACGTCAGGCTGCGCACAGCATAAGAAAAAGTCCCCGGCGAGACACTGTCTTCCGGAGACTTTTTTCAATGATTTTCCACAGCCGCAAAGTTTACAGGCTACATGACCTTTTTCTCCTGGCGCTGCAAGGACTCCACGCCATAGAGACGGCTGATGGGCTTATACACCAGGAAGGTCACCACGCTGTTGATGCCGGCCTTGGCCAGATTGAAGGGCACAAAACCCGTCATCAGCATAGAGATCACTTCATTGCGCGTGACGCCCATGTAGAGGGGGGTGATCAGCACATTCCATGCAGCCATCACCACCGTCATGGTCAGCGTGCCCGCTACTAAGGCCACAACGGCCCGCTTGAGGGTACGGTTCCTGTTGTAGATCGCGCCGGCCACCAGCACCATGGAGCCTGTGGCAATGACATGCATCAGGATGCCGATCCAACCCGACTGGGCCGATACGGTAAGGCCCTGGAGCACAGAAACCACCAGCGTCAGCAGCAGTCCGCTCCCCGTGCCAAACAGGAAAGTACCGATCAGGATGGCAATATCCGCAGGATCATACTCCAAAAAGGCAAGCCCCGGAATGATGGGGAAATGGATCAGGTACACCAGCAGTACCGAGACGGCGGCTAGCAGGCTCATAAAGACCAGCTTGCGGGTGGTAAATGTGCGATGAAGCGGGGACATAACGATTCCTCCCAACCTAATTGAATTCGTAAAGCCCGCCGCGAACGCGCCGACAAAAAACACCCCGAGGCCAATGCACTTGCCTCGGGGCGCGCCGACAAAGCAAAACACCGTTTCTTTCTTCCGGACTCTGACCGTTGGCGCCGGGATCCCCGGACTCGGCCCAGCACATCGCTGGGTTCGCGGGCTCGTGACGGCCGGCAGGCCGCCCATTACCGCCAGTGGAGAATTTCACTCCGCCCCGAAACAGGCTCTACCCTTTTAGTATATGCAGCTGTCCCGGCCTTGTCAAGCCCTAACCGCGTCCCGGCAGGGCCCAGCCCTGGGCGCAGGAGACGGCGCGCTTCCAGCCGTCATAGAGTTCCTCTCGCCGACCGGCTTCCATGGCAGGGGTGAAAACCCGCTGGCACTTCCAGTTCTTGGCGATGACCTCCCGGTTATCCCATACCCCGGCCATCAGCCCCGCGCAATAGGCCGCGCCCAGGGCTGTGGTCTCAATACAGGCCGGACGGAAGACTTGGGTGGGTAGAATATCCGCCTGGAACTGCATCAGCAAATCGTTGGCACAGGCGCCGCCGTCCACCTTGAGAGAGGAAATCTTCATTCCCGCATCCCGCTCCATGGCCTCCAGCACATCCCGTGTCTGGTAGGCAATGGACTCCAGAGTGGCCCGTACGATATGCGCGCGGCCAGTGCCCCGGGTCATACCCACCAAGGTTCCCCGAGCATACATGTCCCACCAAGGCGCCCCCAGCCCCGCAAAGGCCGGCACCAGGTAGACGCCGCCAGTATCCTCCACCTGGCGCGCAATTTCCTCGCTCTGGGCTGAGGTCTCAATCATCTTCATCTCATCCCGCAGCCACTGCACGGAGGCGCCCCCCATGAAAATGGATCCTTCCAGCACATACTCCACCCGCTCCTTGGAGGAACAAGCTACGGTGGTCAGCAACCCGCTTCGGGAAACCGCCGGAGAAGCCCCGGTATTCATCAGCAGGAAACAGCCCGTGCCATAGGTATTCTTGACCGTGCCTCGAGAAAAACACGCCTGGCCGAAGAGAGCGGCCTGCTGGTCCCCCGCCACGCCGGTTACCGGAATATGCCGACCCAGGATCGAGCTGGAAAGCAGGCCAAACTCGCTCATGGAGGGCTGAATCTCCGGCAGCATGGCCCGGGGAATCCTCAGCAGCTCCAGGATCTCCGCATCCCAGTCCAGGGTGTGGATGTTGAACAGCATGGTGCGGGAAGCATTGGTGTAATCGGTGCGGTGTACATGACCGCTGGTAAAGTTCCAAAGCAACCAGGTATCCACCGTACCAAAGAGGAGCTCTCCCCGCTCGGCCCGCTCCTGGGCCCCGGGGACGTGGTCGAGAATCCACCGGATCTTGGTCCCGGAAAAGTAAGCGTCAATCAGCAGTCCCGTCTTGCTGCGGATCATCTCGGTATGCCCCTCGTCCATGAGCCGCTGACAGATATCCGCGGTCCTCCGGCACTGCCAGACGATGGCGTTATAAATGGGCCGCCCGGTATCCTTCTCCCAAATGATGGTGGTCTCCCGTTGGTTGGTGATGCCGATGGCGGCAATGTCCTCTACCCGCACGCCGCTGTCCCGTACCACCTGAGCCAAGGTGGCTTCCTGGCTTGTCAGGATATCATAGGGATCGTGCTCCACCCACCCGGGCTGGGGATAGATCTGGGGAAACTCCCGTGCACGGATCGCGTGGATCTTCCCCTCCTCATCGAAAAGAACGCTGCGGCTGCTGGTAGTACCCTGGTCTAAGGCGGCAATATACTTCATGGGAGCCTCCTATACCCTTATTTTCATAGCCCTATTATAGCATTTTAGGTGACAACCGCCATTGATAGACTTGACTTATTCCGCCAAAAAAAGAAGGAGACTGCCGGAAACCCGGCAGCCTCCCTATGCTTAACAGCCAGCAGATGGCTATTCGCCGTCACGCACCTTGCGTACCCGGTCGTAATACTCCCGCTGCAGCGTGGGCAGCAGCGTGTCGGCCTTGATGGCCCGCAGGGTCTCGGCAACATCCTGGGCCCGCGCCTGAATCATGGCCTCTCCCTTCTCCTTGGTGGCATAGGAGGGACTTTCGGTGACATTCTCCGGGTACTTGGCGTACCACCACAGTCCTGAGTGCACCCCGGGCAGCGCCTTCTCCAGGTCATACTTGGGCAGGATGGGCTCCTCATAAATCTGCTGCTCCATCTTCACCACGCCGTCGGGGGTCACGGCCATGCAGTTGCTGGTCTCCGACTCACCGGCATGGCCCGGCGTGGTGTCGTAAAGATTCCCCAGTGCCCGGGTATGCTTCCCTACCCCGCGAAGAATGTAGAGGGTGTAGTCCACCTCCCGATCCAGCTGGGACATGGCAAAGTAGTCCAGGAAATGGGTGTTCCCGCCATGGCCGCTGAGGATGACGATCTTCTTAAACCCATTATGGGCAATCTGATCCAGCAGCACCTCCAGCATCTCCAGAAGCAGGCGCGTGGGGAAATTGATGGCGCCGGCAAAGGCCGCGGCCTCATGCACCTGGCCAAACCAATAGTGGGGGAAAACCACACAGGGTTCTATCTGCGCGGCACGCAGGGCGATTTCATGGGCCACCAGGGCATCGGTGCCATAGGGCATATGCTCGCCATGGCGCTCCAGGGAACCGATGGGCAGGATGCAGATCTGTTCCTCTTTGGCCAGCTTCTTAAACTCCGGCGGCGTTAAGTACTCCCAGCGAACTTGCATTGCAATACCTCCTTGGATAGATTGGGCCATTCCATGGGCCCTTTTACGCAAAAGCCCGACGGGAGAAGCCTCCCGCCGGGCGCGTCTTAGGTTCCGGGGAAGCGACGGAGCCTCCGCGGCGCTTCCGCTAGTAGGCGATCATGGGGATGCTGACAGGCTTCTCGGCATAGGGCTCCTCCTGACCGTCGGCCACCCGGTAGATATGCTTGCCGCACTCATAGATGGCGGCCATCATATCCTCATAGGGCTGGGTGCAGACGTCAAAGAGGCCAATATTGTAATTCTCCCCGTCGAAGCGTCCCAGGGCGAACTGGTCGTAGAACTGGAAGTAATGGCAGCCCGTGCCGTAGGGATGCTTGGCCATATTCTCCACATAGCAGCGGTAGGCGATGCCCCGATCCTTTTGGGTCGCCACGCCCTCCAGGCCGGTGGCAGGCAGGCCGCTCTCCAGGCTGCCAAAGTGGAATTCGCCGATCATCACCGGCAGATCCACGCCAAGGTTCTCCACATTCTGGATGCTGCGGGTGGGATCGATGGCATAGCAGTTGATGGAGAAGGCGTCAAAGTTCTGCCATCCGGTGGTGAGATCCGGATCCGAGATCCAGGCCCAGCGCATGCCCAGGATCATGTGGTTGGGATCCACGGCGCGGCAGGCCTTGGAGGGGATGGAGACATAGGCGTCCAGCATCCGGCGGGAGAAGGCGCGCATGTCTTCCCGGGCAGCGTCGCTCCAGGAGGAGACCTTGGAATAGGGCTTCTTCAGGTCGTCAAAGGAGGCAAAGTCCCGGCCCCAGGCGGCGTTCAGGGCCTGAATCGTGCCATACTGGGCCTGCAAGGTCTCAATGAGCTTGGCACGGCAGACGCTCTGGGCAGGATTGTACATCACCTCGTCAGCGATACACAGATTGTCCACGAAGGCCCAAGAGGGCTCATTGCGCAGGAAGTAGCCGATCATATAGGGGTCATCCTTCCGGGCGGCCAGCTCCTGGGCAGAGATCTGGGCGTTCTCGGCATACTCGGGGCTGAGCACATCGGGGAAGTCGCGGAAAATCTTCAGCTCGGTCTCCGGGAAGTGCGGGAGGCTGGTAACATAGGGCATGCCCGCCTGGCTCTGCAGCCGGGGATCTGACCAGTTGGCCAGGGTATTGATGCCGTGGCTCTTGAGCTGGCGCACCACCACCTGCACCCACTTGTCCCACCAGTTCTCGCCAAACACCCGATAGAGGTTGGCCTGGATGAAGGAGAAGTGGACGGGCTTCCAGCGGCGCTCGCTGTCGTCCGGCATTTCCCGTGCGCTATACATGGAAGCGTAGGCCGGGTCGTTGCGGTCGGGCAGCCAGTCCATGAACTTTTCTACCAGGTCGATGCGGGCATCGCAGGAGGGGCCGGTGCAGTCCGGGCCAGTGCTAATAAAGGCGTAGCCGTCCGGATCCACCAGCCACCAGCGTCCGTTCTCCTTCTTGCTGGTGAAGAAGCCGGTACCCTCCGCCAGCTTCTTGCCCAGCCAGCCGCCCCACTTATCCCAGTCGGGATAGGGATAGGCGTCGGGAACATTGGCGATGACGTCATTGAGTCGCTTCTTCAGGTCCTCCAGATCCTTGACCTTTCCCGGCCAATCCTTGCCCTTCCACTGGCCCAGTTCATCAATGAGCTTAACATCGGGCAGGGGATACTCCTTGGGCTCCTCATCGGTGAGAATCATATCCGACACGCGGATCTTTACATCGTGGAAGGAAGGATAGTTGACGAAGGTCACCTTGCCAATGTTATCGGCGTCCACACGGCCGCCGTGGCAGACCACCTTCAGCTGGCCGGGATTGCGCTCCGGGAAAAGCACCCGGGCATCCAGCCAGGTCAGGTCGATGCAGATCTTGGCCTTCACGCGGGGCAGTACGCCGAAGCGGAGGTTAAAGGTAAAGGGATCGCCTTCCTTGGCGTCGGCGGTCCATACGAAGAGATCCATGGTATTGGAGTGGTCCTCCAGCACCTCCAGGTCAAAGACGAGATAGCGCTCCTTGGCCCCGGCAATCTGGGGCATATCGAAACCGCCGCTCTCCTTGGGGAAAAGAACGGTGGCCTCCCCCTGGCCGGCCTCCAGGATCTTGGCCCCCTGAATCAGGGGCTGCTGGGTAATCACAATGCGCTGCATAGGGTTCTCCTCTCTATCAAATCAAGTTTGGGGAAAACTAGAATCCGATCACGGGAATGGACTGGGCCTCCCGGGCATAGGGGGTCTCCTCCCCGGCCGCCACGGGATAGATGTGGGCGCTGGCCTCCTGGATAGCCCGCATCATGTCCGCATAGGGCTGGGAACAGACGTCAAAGAGGCCAATATTGTAATTCTCGCCGTCAAAGCGTCCCAGGGCAAACTGGTCATAGCACTGGAAGTACTGGAAACTGACGCCCATGGGATGGGCAGCGCCGGTCTCCACATAATGGCGGTAAGCCACCCCCCGCTCGGCCTGGCTGGTAACGGCCTTGAGTCCGGTGGAAAGCAGGCCGCTTTCCAGGCTGCCAAAGTGGAACTCCCCGATCATTACCGGCAGATCCACGCCCAGTTCCCGCACCCGTTCGATGGCTACAGTGGGATCAAAGGCATAGCAGTTGATGGAGAATACATCAAAGTTCTCCCAACCGGCCACGATGTCCGGATCCGAGATCCACGCCCAGCGCATACCTAGGATCATATGGTTGGGATCCACGGCGCGGCAAGCCTTGGAGGGGATGCCCACATAGGCCGCGATCATCTTCCGGGAGAAGGCATGCATGTCCTCGCTGGCGGCGGGTGACCACTTGGATACATCCGCGTGGGGCTGCATCAGCGCGTCAAAAGAGGCAAAGTTGCTGCCCCAGGCGGCGTTCAGTGCCTGGATAGAGCCATACTTCTCCCGCAGGTCGCGAATCAGATGTACCCGGCAAGCAGTAGGCTCCGGATTGCGCAGCACCTCGTCGGCGATCACCAGCCCGTCCACAAAGGCCCAGGCGGGCTCATTGCGCAGGAAGTAGCCGATCATATAGGGATCCTCGGCCTTATCGGCCAGCGCCTGGGCGGAGGCCTCCGCGTTGCGGCGGTACTCGTCGCTGAATACGTCGGGGAAATCCCGAAAAATCTTGGTCTCGGTCTCGGGGAACTTGGGCAGGCTGGACACGTAGGGAATCTTCGCCGCCTCGATAAAGTCAGGATCACAGCCAATACCCAGGCAGTTCATGCCGTGGCTCTTAATCTGTCGGGTCAGGATATCCGCCCAAATGGGCCACCAATCCTTGCCAAAGACCTTTTCCATATTGGACTGAATATAGGAGAAGTGCTTGGGCGTCCAGGGGCCTTCAATCTTCCAGGGCATAGGCCGTCCCTTGAACATGCGGGCATTCTCCGCGGTCTCCTCAGGAAGATAGGTGAGCAGATCCTCCACCTGGTCCACCCGGGCATCGGCCAGAATGCGTACCCCGGTGGGGCCGTGGCAGATGTAGGCATAGCCGTCAGGATCCACCAGATACCAGCGGTGCCCATCCTTCTTGGCGGTAAAGTACCCGGTTCCCGGGGTGAGGCGCTTCTTCTTCCAGCCGCCCCACCGATTCCAGTCATCGTGCGGATAGGCATTGGGAACTCCCTCCAGTACGGCGTGCAGACGGGCCTTGAGATCCTCCAGACCCTTGACCTTCCCGGGCCATTCCTTGGGAATGTACTGACCCAGCTCATCAATGAGCTTAACCTTGGGGAGAGGATACTCGGCAGGGGGCTCATCCGACAGAGTGAAGTCGGAGAAAAATACCTTCACGTCGTGGAAACACTGCCGGTTGGTAAAGGTGATGCGTCCCACGTTATCCCGTTCTACCCGCCCGCCGTGGCAGACCACCTTATGCTGCAGGGGCGCGTGCTCCGGAAAAAGGGTCTCGGCGTTCAGCCAATTAAGATCGATGCAGACACGCAGCCGGATGCCGGGCGTCAACCCGAAGCGCAGGCGGAAGGTTGCATCCTCCCCTGGGGCGGCATCCTTGGGCCAAACATAGAAGTGGAAGGGCAGGCAGTGCTCCTCCTGCACCTGTATATCCGCGATAAAGTACCGCTCCTTGGCGTCAGCCATGGAGGACAGGTCAAAACCGCCGCCCTCCGCCGGCAGGCAGAAAACGCCGCCGTCCTCTGCAGCCTCCAGCAGCTTGGCTCCTCCCACCAGCGGGAGATCTTTGACATGCAGCGTACGCATGGTAGTTCCTCCTTATGCAAATTCCTCAAGGGGCGGATCGCCCCAGCGATAGCTCTGGCGGCTTCACCACTCGGCCAGGTTGCCGTCCTCCACGCGCCAGACCGGGTTCTTCCAGTCGTGGCCGATTTGGGCCATCTCCCGCACCTTCTCCTCGTTGACCTGGATGCCCAAGCCCGGGCCCGTAAGCCGCGGGACATAGCCGTGGTCATAGGCAAATACACTGGGATCCGCCAGGTAGTCCAGCACATCCGAGCCCTGGTTGTAGTGGATGCCCAAACTCTGCTCCTGGATCATGGCATTGGGCGTGCAGAAATCTAGCTGCAGACAGGCCGCCAAGGCAATGGGACCCAGCGGGCAGTGGGGCGCCACCACCATATCCCAGGCTTCGGCCATGGCGGCAATCTTCTTGCACTCCAGCAGTCCCCCGGCATGGCTCAGATCAGGCTGCAGGATATCCACCCCGCCTCCGGTAATGATGTTCTTAAAGCCCCAGCGGGTATAGTTGCGCTCGCCGGTGGCGATAGGCGTGCTGGTCATGCTCCGCAGCTCCCGGAAAGCCTCCTCATTCTCGGTTAACACCGGCTCCTCAATGAAGAAAAGGCGCATGGGCTCCAGCTCCTTCATCAGGATGCGGGCCATAGACTTATGCACCCGGCCGTGGAAATCCAGGGCAATGCGCATATCCCGCCCCACGGTATCGTAGACCTCCTGCACCCGGGCCAGCACGTCGTCCACCACCTTGTAGGTATCGATCCAAGCGATCTCCGGGGTGGCATTCATCTTAATGGCGCGGTAACCCTGATCCCACTTCTCCTTGGCCTGGACACCCACGTCCTGGGGCCGGTCACCGCCAATCCAACAGTAGACCTGCATCTTGTCCCGGACCGCCCCGCCCAGAAGATCATGAGCCGGAACCCCCAACTCCTTCCCCTTGATATCCCAAAGGGCCTGCTCGATGCCGCTGATGGCCGAGGTCAGGATGGGGCCGCCCCGATAAAAGCCGCTGCGGTAGAGCACCTGCCACATATCCTCAATTTTCCGCGGATCCTTGCCGATGTAGTAGTCCTCCAGCTCCCGGACACAGGCCTCTACGCTGGCGGCCCGGCCCTCCACCACCGGCTCGCCCCAGCCTTCTATGCCCTCGTCGGTCATTACCTTGAGGAAAAGCCAGCGCGGCGGGACGCGGAAAAGTTCGATTCCCGTAATTTTCATGGGACAAAGTCCTCCTTTATTGCCATACATATGCATCATACCGCATGTCCGCGGCAAAGTCACCAACTCCCATCCAGGAAGTCAGATTTCTCCCCCAACTGGCAAAAATCCGTCATACGGCAGGCCCCTGTCCGGCACAATGCGAACCGCCCGTCTCTCTGCCTGTAGAGAAATGCCGTGCCCGTCCTCCTCGATCGGTCCCCCAAAAAACAGGCGTGCCGGCGGCTCACGGCGCCAAAGCACGCTTGTTTCCTCTCCACGGTGTCGCCCGGGCATTCGGGTCTAATTTCGGCCGTAGGGCATTTTACTGTACCGAGCCACACGTTGGGCAATGACCGCCCGATCCTCCTCCGACAGCTTGCCGCCGGCTGCCATAAAGCGTTCCACCATATCCGGGGTAGCCAAGGCCGCCCGTCCTCCCACCGCCGTGCACTTGATGGCCGCGAACGCGGAGGCGAACCGCGCCGCACGCTGGGCATCCCAGCCCTGGACCATGCCATAGAGGAACGCGCCATGGAACACGTCCCCTGCGCCGGTGGTATCCACCACCTCCACGGAGAAGCTGGGCAGCTGGAACTCTCCGGCGGGGCTGACGCCCACGCAGCCCTTCTCTCCCAGGGTGATAATGACGGTGTGGGGGCCCTGGGCAGCCATCTCCCGGCAGCACGCCAGGGGATCCTGCTCCGTGCCGTACCGGGTCTTGTAGTAGAACTCCGAGGGAATGAAAATATCCACCAGGGGAATCATGGCCTCAATCTCGGCATTGTACCCGTCGGCATCCACACAGATCTGGCCTCCGGCCTCCCGGCACCAGATGGCGGCCTGCCGGCTGACTTCGTTGCCGCTTTCGATGTGCAGGTACCGCGTGTCCTGGATCGCGGCCTTATCCAGCATATCCACCGTCAGCCGGGGGACGTTCCGGGGACAGCCCAGGATGGAACGGCCTGCCGTCTCCAGGTCGGAAATCACCACACAGTAGGCGGTTTCAAAGCCCTCCTTCAGGATCAGGTGCTCGGTCGATACGCCGTTAAACTCAAAATCCCGCTTTTGCGCATAGCCGTCAGGATCGTCGCCCACCACGGCCATCATGGCGCAGCGCGTCCCCAGACGTCCCAGCGCCGCCATGGCGGAAGCCACCTTGCCGCCATACTGCCAGGCATTGGCCAGCATCCGTGCCCCGGAGTTGGGCTTGGGCAGATGCTCCACATTGATCAGGTAGTCGGACACCGGAGTCCCGATGCCCAGCACATCGTACTTCATGATCTTACCTCCCACTGCAAGGATCGCCTCGGAGCCGCGCGCCGGGCTGATGCCGCAAAACCGCGGCCCTATGCTTTTTCCATGAATGGTTTTATGGTATCATGCCGCGGTTGCTCTGTCAATTCCTCGTAAAAACAAGCGGGCCAGGTTTGCAGAATCTGCCAAACCTGGCCCGCCGAATCCAGCGTTTTATCCAGCGGTAGCCGCCGCCTTCTGGGTATATTCCCGCAGCAGCCGCACGTATGTATGGTAGTTTTCCAGCGACACGTCTGGCGGCGTCTGGTGGTCCACCGAGGGAATGTAGCCGCCCGTGCGCATAGTGGGCAACAAGCGCTCAAACTCCCGGCGCATGGCCTCCTCGCCCCGGTGCATCACGGTCTTATCAAAGCCCCCGATCATGATCCAATCGGGATGCTGCTCCCGGATGCGGGCCACATCTACCAGAGCCTGACGCTCCAAGGGCAGATTCCCTTGGATTCCCGCCTCCCGCAGCAAGGGAATCATGGATTCCATGTTCCCGTCAGTGTCCACCAGTACGGTGGTGCCGTGTTCACGCAGGAAGGGGATCACCTGTCGGTAATAGGGCCGGAGAAATTCCACAAAGAGCTTCGGAGAAATCATGGGCCCGTTCTTGTAGGACATGTCCTCCGCGAAGGTCATAAAGTCCGGGGTAATCTCCCGATACACCGCCTCCAGGATAGGCAGGTAGAAGTCCACCAGGTCCTGGTTCATCCGGTGCATCAGCGCAGGCTCGTCGTAGAAGGCGTACAGATGGTCCTGGATGCCGAAAAGCGTCCGCGGAAACCAGAAAAACCCGTCCAGCGTCAGCCACGCCACGGTTTCCCCCGCCTCCAGCATGGGCCGGATGGACCGGGCCCACGCCACTGCCGCATCCTGGGCCTGAACCGGGAACAGGTAGGGCCGGAGCGCCTCGTACCCAGCCGCGTCGGAGAGCAGTCCATGGCCAAAGGCAGCAGGCTCCGGGCAACCCGGTGCCTTCGTCCCAATCCAATACTGGTGATGGGGATCCAGCCCCAGGTATTGCCACAGCATGCCATTGTCTGCCGGCATTGCCGGATCCTCTGCTCGCCAGGCATCCACGGTCTTGTCCCACCAGCTGGCCCATTCAATGGCCGGCAGGCAAGCGGGGCATTCGCCCCGCAGCGCCGCTCGAAAGCGCTCCCGATAGGTCATACGCCCGCCGCCTTCCCTCTGCTAATAGGCGCGAGCCCAATAGACCAATTTCTTGGCCTTTTTCCCGCAGCAGATGCAGTGCTCGTCGATCTCCTCCTGCTGGAAGGGCATGTTCCGCGCCGTGGCCGAGAACTTCTCCTTGATGGCATCCTCACAGGCGCGGTCGCCGCACCACATGGCGCGCACGTAGCCCTTGCCATTGTCCAGCCGTTCGCCCATCTCCTCCAGGGTATGGACGTCATAGGTATGGGCGGCCAGGTAATCCTTGGCCTTCTGCAGCATCCCCATGTGGATATCGTCCAGGAGGCGGGCCGCCGTCTCCCCGATGCCCTCCAGGGGCAGAGCCGCCTTCTCCAAGGTATCGCGGCGCATGGAGAGCGCAGAGCCCTTCTCAATGTCCTTGGGTCCAATTTCCAGGCGCAGCGGCACGCCCTTGAGCTCCCACTCGTTGAACTTAAATCCAGGAGAGACCGTGTCCCGATCGTCCAAACGCACGCGGATGCCCTGGGCCTTGAGCTCGGCCTCCACCTGCTGGCAGACCTCCATGACTCCTCCCTTGTGGGCGGCCACGGGAACGATCACCACCTGGATGGGCGCGATCCGGGGAGGCACCACCAGGCCGCGCTGGTCGCCGTGAACCATCACGATGGCGCCGAGCAGACGGGTAGAAACGCCCCAGCTGGTCTGGTAGCCATACTCCAGCTTGCCCTCCTTATTCTGGAAGGTGATCTCAAAGGCCTTGGAGAAGTGCTGCCCCAGGTTGTGGGACGTACCGGCCTGCAGGGCCTTGCCGTCCTGCATCAGGGCCTCAATGGAATAGGTGGCAGCAGCGCCAGCGAACTTCTCCTTGTCGGTCTTCCGCCCGGTAACCATCGGGATGGCCAGCACGTTCTCCGAGAACTCCCGGTAGACCTCCAGCATGCGCTGGGTTTCCTCCTCGGCCTCCTCGGGGGTGGCGTGCACGGTGTGCCCCTCTTGCCAGAGGAACTCACTGGTACGCAGGAAAGGACGGGTGGTCTTCTCCCAGCGGACCACATTGGCCCACTGGTTAATCAGCACCGGCAGGTCGCGCCAGGACTGGATCCACTTGCTGTACATAGAGCAGATGATGGTCTCGCTGGTGGGGCGCACGGCAATGCGCTCGGTCAGCTCCTCGGTGCCGCCCATGGTAATCCAGGCCACCTCGGGAGCAAAACCCTCCACGTGCTCGGCCTCCTTCATCAGGAAGCTCTCGGGAATGAACATGGGGAAGTACGCGTTCTGGTGCCCGGTCTCCTTAAAGCGCTGATCCAGTTGGCGCTGCAGGTTCTCCCACATGCCGTAGCCATAGGGGCGGATGACCATCGTCCCCTTGACGGGGCCATAGTCCACCATCTCCGACTGCAGGATTACGTCGGTATACCACTGGGGGAAGTCCACATTGGGGTCTGTGAGCACGGTCACAAACTGCTCGTTTTTCTTGGCCATGATGCGTCTCCTTTCCTTGGTCAAATATAAAAGGAGCCGTCCCTGCAGGGACGACTCCTGTGAATCGCGGTACCACCCTGGTTGGCGCCCTAAGCGCCCCCCTCGCACGCCGGTAACGGGGCGCACCCGGCGCCGTTCATCCGGCGCGGCGTACTGCGAGGGCGGGTAGGCCGGCGCCTACGGTGGGGGCCTCGCAGCCTATGGGCGCCCCTCTCTTTTCCTGGCAATCCAGCCGGCTCCCTCGTGAGCCTTTTGAGCAGTATACCATTCCCGCGCATGAATTGCAAGGTTTTCCGGGAATCCTCCGAAAAAATCTACCGCCGGCTTCTGCGGGAAGCTACTCCTCCTCGATGGCGGCCCTCTGGGCATTGATGGCCCGGATCACCGCGGGGTCAAACTTGGGCTCCCGGCCATAGGTGTACAGGCCGTTCAACTCCTGCTCCACATCGGTAAGTTGGGTATAGCAGAAAGCGCAGACCGAAGGATTGAAGAGCATTGCCTCCGTAAGGCCCCTGTACCGGGCGACAAACTCTTCGGCCGTCTTGGGGGCGTCTCCGTAACCCCAGCCGCTCTCCTCGTAGCCAGGCGCCCACTTAATGCCTCCGTACTCACTCACAAAGTAAGGCTGGCCGCAATAGGCGTCGGCCTGCCGCTCAGGGAAGGTGATGTAGGGATCCCCCGTCTCCTGCATGCGGCGCAGACGGACCGCAAAGGTCTCCGGATTCTGGTCATAGTCGTGAATGTCAAAGATATCGGTAATCACGTGGAAATTCCCCGAGGTATCGATCACCGGGCGGGTGGGATCCATGGCCTTGGTAACCTGGTACACCATGGAGAGTACCCGGTCGTCCTGGGCAGTCTTCCCGCCGCGACCATTGTCCCGGTCCCAGGTCTCGTTAAAAGGGCACCAGCCCACAATAGAGGGATGAGAATAGTCCCTCTCCACCGCCTCCATCCACTCGGGCAGGAAGTTCGCCAAGCCCTCCAGGCTGGTAATGTCCAGGCCCCAGCAGGCGTGCTCACCCCAGACCAGATACCCTAGGCGGTCGGCCCAGTAGAGGAAGCGAGGCTCAAAGATCTTTTGATGCAGCCGCGCCCCATTGAAGCCCATATCCATGGAGCGGATGATGTCGGCCTTCAGTTCATCGTCGGAGGGAGCCGTATAAATGCCGTCGGGGTAAAATCCCTGATCCAAAACCAAACGCTGGAATACGTTTTTTCCATTGATCTGGATGGCGCCCTCTCCCCAGGTCACCGCGCGAAGGCCCGCATAGCTGTAGACGGTGTCCACCACCGTTCCCGCTTCGTCGCAGAGCTCCAGGGTAAGGTCATATAGGTTCCCCTCCCCCGGCTTCCAGGGATGAATCTCGGCGAGCGCCAGCCGTCCTCCGGCCAAAGCGCCGTCCGCGGCAAAGGCTTCCGTCCCCACATCCTTGCCCATAAAGGAGGCAGTCGCCCGCAGCTTCCAACCCGGTGCATTGCCCGAAAGCTTGCAGGCCACATCCAAAGCCCCATCGGCGAGGGACGGAGTCAGCTTCACGCTCTCCACGTGCATGGCGGGCACGGCTTCCAGCCAAACCGTCTGCCAAATGCCGGTGGTGCGGGTATAGGAGCAGCCCGCCGAATAATAGCCTTGGCATTGCTTTCCGATGGGCTGCCGGCCGCTGCGCAGGTCGTCCACCGCCCATACGGTCAGCGCATTCTCCCCTTCGGCCAGCGCTTCGGTGATGTCAAAGGAAAAACCGGTATACCCACCTACATGCTCGCCGACCTTGGCGCCGTTGACATAGACGTGGGCATGGTAGTCCACCGCGCCGAAGTGCAGCAAAATCCGCTGCCCCTGCCAGGCCTCCGGCAGGAAAAACGTACGCCGGTACCAGACCGAAGCCATAAAGTCCACATGCTCCACACCCGAAAGCTTGCTCTCCGGGCAGAAGGGCACAGTGATGCTATCCTGCAGGCTTGTCTGCTGATAAAGCTTGCGTGCCTCCCCCGAGCAGCCTTGGTCGATTTCAAACTGCCAGCGGCCATTGAGGTTCATCCATGCCTCGCGGACCATCTGGGGCCGAGGATATTCCGGCCTGGGCACCTGATTGGCGCTAAGTTGGGAGAGTATTTCAAAAAACATGTTTCCACCATCCTTTCCAGTGGATAAGGGTTTTTGTAATAATTCTCCGTTTGGCTTCCAACTCCTGCCGCTGTCTGCGGCTTTCCTGGTTTACAGGGCACCCTCCCGCCCATTCCTTCTGTGGAAAAAAATCCCAGCCATGTCTCCCGGCGCATCGCTCGAAAAAAGCAGGTGTAAACCATCCAATCTCGGGAAAAGCTAGTAACGGAAACAGCCTGCAATGAGCATCAGGACTTTTCCAACACTATATCGGAGGTACGTTCCTATGAAAAAGCGTATGACCGTAGTCTGCCTATGCGTGATGGCCTTGACACTGTTCCTGGCAGGCTGCACCACCACCCCTACGCCCACGGCTTCTCCGAAGCCTACGGCTACCCCTACCGCCATGCCCACCGCAACCCCTGCGGCTACCCCCTCGGCCTCTCCGGAAGCCTCTCCTGACGCTTCCCCGGATGCCGCCGTGACCCCCGATGCCTCGGCCAGTCCCGCCGCTTCGCCGGACGCAGCCGCCGACTTTGACACCGAAAACCTGGATGTCACCAGCAATGGAAACATCGCCCGCGCCGTTGACCGCATCCAGAACGCCCCCGTACCCGGAATCGTGCAGAGCGACAAAATCACCGACCTAAAGGGTGAAGGCGCCAGCGGATTCTTGGGCGCCTACGTCAGCCTGGAAGGCAGCGTCAAGACCATCGCCGAGGCCACCGAAGAAATGGGGGCCGACGCAGCCATCCTGGAGGCAAAGGGACAGGTCATCACCCTGACCGTGGAGGAGGACGAGGTTACGGTCTACTACATTGGCAAGGATACGATCACGAAGGGCGACACGGTTACGGTCTTTGGCTACTATGTAGGCAGCAAGACCGAGCCCAGCAAGGAGACCGTCATTTTGGTCAGCGACCGCGTAGAGAAGGCACAGTAATCTCCTGCTGGGGAAGCAAATCTGTACTGCCATATGAAGCATCTTACCTAGGCACTTCTGGGTCTCGCCTTTTCGGCGGGACCTTTCTTCCACAAAAGAAGGCCGCCCCTTCCATTTCGGAAGGGGCGGCCCGTACATGTCATTCGGTGTTAGAAGGGAATCTTCCTAACCTCAGTTGATGTACAGCTCCTGATAAGCGGCGGTCAAGGAATCCAGCATAGCCTGGTGGCCCAGGGTATCCCACTTGGCTACCATCTCAGCATAGAGCTCCTCATCGGTCTTGTCGCTGGTATCGGTGATGAACAGCGCCCAGTCCTCGCCAGGATTGGAAGTGTTCTCAAGCTTCTCGTCGGTGGAGATAGCGTTGAGCCGATAATCAATGGGCGGATTGGGAATGGTGGAAATACGCAGTTCACGCTCCTCCACGCACCAATCGCGGATCCGCTGGTCGATGTTCGGGTTGATGTACTGGGTCATGTCGCCAGTCCACACGCACAGGGAAGGGCAGCCAGCATTGGGATACTTGTCGCTGATGACGCCGGGAGTGCCGGACTCGTTGTCAGGCAGCAGGTTGACCATGTTGCCGTCCGCGTCATACTCCCAGTCCTCGCCCTCGAAGCCGTAGCCCATGAACTTCATGCCTTCGTCGCTGGACATCCAGTCGAAGACCAGCAGGTAGCGGAGAATCTCTTCGTCCGTAACCTTGCTGCCGAAGTAGTACTCAGACCAGTGAGAGGAAGAGGGGATACGGCCCCACTCGTCGCGCTCCACGCCTTCCACTTCCCAGAGCATATCGGTGGTCACGAGACCCACGCACTCAAAGAAGTCCTTGTCGGGCTGGAGGTTCTGCCACTTGGTGAAGACAGTGTTCATGTGGGTCGGGGAGACCTGCTTCAGGAAGACGCCGGTCAGGCCCGCGCAGAACTTATCGATGCACTCGTCGTCGGAGGCATGGGTCATGAAGTCAGGATCCAGGCCGCCGGCCTTATTCAGGCGACGCAGCATGCTCATCAGCTTCAGGGTATTCTCATCGGCCAAAGAATCGGTCACAACACCGTTCTCGTCCACCAGCAAAGAGCCCTGGTTGATGCCGTAGTTAGAGAAGGTGCCGCCCTGCCACAGGGGCCAGAAGCTGGAGATGGTGCCCAGACCAATGGTGTCGTTCTTGCCGTTGCCGTCGGGATCCTTGGTCTGGAAGGCTACGCACATATCAATGAACTCCTGCTCATTGGTGGGCCATTCCAGGTTCAGAGCCTCCAGCCAGTCCTTGCGGTAGTAGATACCGTTGTCCATGCAGTACCAGTCAGGATTGGGGTAGGTCATACGGGGCAGGTGGTAGGCCACGCCGTCCACGCGGAAAGCCTTCACCTGGTCGGTGTTCATGTTGTACCACAGGGTGGGGAACTGCTCCATCACCGAATCATCGGGCAGAGCGCGAACCACGCCCTCATTGATCCACTGATAGAAGGTGGCGCCGCCCACCACGTCCGAGGTGGTCATCGCGGGCAGGTCGTTGGAAGCAGCCCAGAGCTGATTCTTCTCACCGTAATCGCCCCAGGTAATGTTCCGAGTCTTGATCGTAATGTTGAACTTTTTCAGGATGAACTCACCGAACTTGTCGATGGCCACATCCTCACCCCAAGCGTTGTCGATATCCCAGCAGGACAGCTCCAGCTCCTGGGTCTCCGAGATGTCGATGTTAGCCGAGGGCTGGGGCTCTTCGCCTTCCGTACCCTCTCCACCCTCATCAGGAGCGGGCGTAGCTTCCTCGCCACCCTCGTCAGGGGCTTCCGTGGCGTCGTCAGCAGGCGCCTCGGTGGCATCATCGGCGGGCGCGGGCGTGTTCTGCGCAGGCTGCTGCGTGCAGCCGGCCAGCAGTGCCATCAGCATCAGCACGACCAAGGCCCAAATGGTTGCCTTTTTCATGGGTTACCTCCTTCTCAATTCCGGTTATTCTACCGTATTGTCATCCCAGGCCATAGCCCAAGATGAAAGCGTATTGTGACGCTGTCCTCACTTCTTGAGAAATTGTCACAAAATATTTACTTTCCATCACGTAAGTCAATATGCAGGAACGAATTTATTGGATCGAAATCAATCGGGTATGGCTGCATCATTAACTTAATCATTACTATAACTGTTTTTGAAAGAAAAGTAAAGCTTTCCATTGAAAGAATACATATTGTTTTTAGTTATCGCATCGGAGAGACAATAGAATAACTTATGATACCTATAATGTATTCTTATATCTTTTCTCTCTTATTCACACCATTATTGAATAGAATTACAGCAATAGAGCCAAATTGAATGATGTTCTACGCCTTTCCTCCATTGATTCCTCCCATAAATACCAGTTTATAGAACGCATTATCTTCCTACTGCATACGCGCATGGATGCAGCCCATGCAGGCTCAACTGCAAAACGGGTTCCGCTCTAAGCCCCGCCCCACGGCAAGCCTGCAGCAAAACCGCATCCTGGTCGGTAAACAGGATGGCCCGTCCTTCCGGCCTGAGGATCCTGCGCAGTTCGCCGGCAAAATCCCGGTACAGCTGGGGCAGGTCCTCTACCTGGATCTGCTTACCCCAGGGAAGATTGGTAACCACCGCGTCCACGCTTTCATCCTGCAGCGGGAGGCAGGCGGCGTCGGCCAGCAGAAGCTCCGCCGCCGCACCCTGCAGATTTTGACGGGCGGCGTCGAGAGCTTTGGGGTCCAGATCCCCAGCAATGAGCCGGGAGCATGGATACGCGGCCCGCTCAAAGGGGATGGTTCCCGCCCCACAGAACGGGTCGCAGAACACGTCTTCCGGCCGGGGCTCGCTCAGTCGGACCAAGAGGTGGGCTACCGTGGGTCGAATTCCTCCCCGGCTACTCTGAAAGGCCTCTCCCCGAAAGCGGAACTGGGCCGGCGTCAGCTGCATCGAGAAGACCGCGCTTTCCTCCCGTACATCCAGACGGAACGCCACGTCGTGCCCTTTCTCGTCTGAAACCGGCAAAAAGCCCTGCCGCTCCAGCACCTTAGCTGCCCGGGCTGCCAGATCGTATCGGGAATAGGTATGTTTCCCCGCCCGGCTGGCGCTGACAATGGCCCTGCGTCCCCGCCCCCGCGCCGGCGTACGGCAGTCGAACTGCGCCAGCGCGCTCTCCAGCGCGTCAAGATCCGCCTTATGCGGCCCCACAGGGAAGCAGCCCAGCACCCGGTAAACATTATCCGCACACCGCAGCGGCCACGGAAGTTCCGGTTCCCGAGGCAAATTAAAAAACACCTTGCCCCTCTCCTGTCGGATACACGCAGCCTCCGGCAACCTTTGCATCAGCTCTCCGGTAAGGATTCCTTCTCCACCGGGAACGCACGTCGCCATATATGTATAGGAAAGCGTTCCGTCCACCATCGATCTCCTTTCTCTTCTACGCGGCGTTTTCCAGGAAGATAGCCTTGTAATAGGCGGCCACTTTCTCGATGCGCCCCTCTGAAAATACCGTCTCCAACCCGGCTGCCTGGACATTTTCCTGAAAGTCTGCTCCGTCCTCTCGCTCCAACAGGGCAAAGTACGCCGCTACAGCCCTGTCTTCATCCCGGTCGGAAATCTGCCAAAGCTGCAGCGCCACATCCGAAGCCGCCGTATAGCTAAAAGTATAGAATGGCGCCTCATAATAGTGGCTGATCGTAATCCAGCCGTAAAGGTCATACCACGGCGCCGTTTCCACAGCTAGCCCGTACGCCTGCTGTACTTCCCGGAAGATGGCGTTCACCCGATCCAACGTCAGATCCTCGCTGTCCAGTTGGTACACCCGGGCCTCGAATTCCTCAAAGGATGTCTGGCAAACATAGGTATCCAGCAGCTGCACCACCATAGCTTCCTGCAGCCAGGCTGCGGTCTCTTCGTCTAGAAGCGATGCATAGTGGTTGGCGACCAGCATCTCCAGCCCGGTGGAAAAAATCTCCGCCGTATCCAGCGTGCTGTCCTCTGTTTCCTCATAGTAGGCGTAAAAATCGTGAAAATGTCCAAATTCATGGACCCAAGTGCTGATGGACATCGCATCCCCCAGCCAGCTGCCTACAATAACCGGCGCATCAAAATCATATAAATAGGTGGTATAGGCGCCACTGGCTTTGTTCACGCCGGGCTCCATGCGCGCCAGCTGGTACGCCTCCATGAAGTCGAAAGCCTCTCCCAGGCTTGTATCCAGCCCATAAAGCGTTTCCCTGAGAAACGTGGAAAATGCATTCTCCTCCACCGAAACGTCGGGGAGCATGCCATACCCCATCCAGCTTAGCCGCTGGTACACGGGCACCAGTTCTTCCTTGATGGCCTCCCGGACGGCCGCCACATCCTCCGGGGCATAATCGTAGCCGCGCTCGGCATATGCCATCTCCACATAGTTTTCGTACCCCATCTGGCGCGCCATCTCCTGCCGGACCTGCACCAGCTGCAGATAGATGTCGCCCAGAGTTGCGTTGTGCTGCTCCAGCCAAGCTTGCAGCGCCTGGATATAGGGGCCATACCCCTCCTCCAGATAGAGCGCTTCGATTTCACCGTATGTAAGTTCCCGCCCGTCCATCTCTACCGTCCCCGTAGCGGCAAGGCGGCGGTACGCAACAACAAGCTTCTCTTCCTCCATTAGGAGGGACTGAATCCTTGCATCCCGGCTTTCCACAGCGAGACGCATATCTTCCAGGGATTCCTCACCCAGCAGGACCTCGAGCTCCTCCCTATAGGGAGAATCCAGCAGCGCCTGATACATCCGCAGCAAGGCATAGTCAACGTCCGTGCTGGTCTCGGCCATGTAGTCGTTCTCCGCCTGCCAGTAGGCATCCTTTGCGTCCTCATCCAGGTGGATCTGCGCCAGGATATACATGGTATAGTATGTCTCATACCCCGCCCAGGCTGCTTCGATCCGGTCATACTGCGCTTGGCCCGAGGAAGCCTGCGCAATATCCTGGGCAGCCCGATTCAGCTCCTCCACCAAGGCCTGGGCGTCGGGGCGCTGGTACTGCATCGCGTCAAATGGCACCGTGCGTCGCGACGTTTCCCTGGTGGGCGCAACGGTAGGCGCCGGCAGCTCCACAGGCACTGGCGTAGCCGTGGGCAGCACCAACGCCAACGGCTCCGTAGCCGCAGGCGTTGGCAGTACGGCTGCGGAAGAAGGCGATGCCAGCGACACAGCCGTCGGGGCAATGAACTCCACCCTAGGATATGCCGGCACTGGCGCTGGCTGGCAGCCAACCGACGCAATCGCCAGCAGAAGCGCCATCACGATCCCCAAAACCCTTTTGTAAATCGTTCCCATCCGCATCGTCCTCTCCATCAGTTTCCGCTCTGCCAATATACCGCCGGTGTCGGCGCCAAACCACTATACCACTATATTGTTTTTCATTATACCATTCCTACAAAGTCCCACGCAAGGGCGCCCGCGATGCCGCGAATTCAAAAACTCTTTACATTCACCCATTGACAGCTGCGGAAGCGCATCCTATAATGGACAAGAAAGTTCGATCTCTGACATTCAGGAGGTAAACAAATGCAAAAAGATAAAAAGCTGGGTGCGGAAATCCATGCCGTCAGCCGCAGGATCCATCGTAGGATGAACAGCATCCTCAGCGAGCATGACGCCATGGATCTGACCCCCATGCAGGGACGCATCCTAGGATATCTTCACACGGAAACAAAGCGGGATGTTTATCAAAAGGATATCGAGGCTGAATTCTCCATCACGCGCTCCACGGTAACCAGCGTGCTGCAGCTCATGGAAAAGCACGGCTACATCCGACGGGAATCGGTTCCTCACGATGCGCGCCTTAAGAAAATCGTGTGTACCCCCTTGGGAGACAAGGCCTTTGCGCGGATTGACTCTTCCATCCATCAGATCGAAGGAGAGCTTCGCGATGCGCTGTCCCCACAGGAGCATGATCTTATGATGGAGCTGCTGGGCCGGCTCAAGCACACGCTGAACTAACAGCGGTTCGGACGGATATATTTTCCGCAAATAGTTCGCTATAGAGCTAGAAAATATGAAAGATACAATGGGAGGGAATTGTCCGTGCTCAAACCCATCATGGCGCAGATCAAGCAATACAAGTGCGCCTCCATTCTGACCCCTTTGGCCACAATGATGGAAGCCGTCATGGAGCTGATTGTCCCCATGCTGATGGCCTCCCTCATTGACGAAGGCATCAACGCCGGGAACATGGCCATGGTCTACCGCTATGGCGGCTATATGCTGGTGGCCGCTGCCTTGTCGCTGACCCTGGGCATCGTGGCCGGGCGGCTGGCCGCCAAAGCCTCGACCGGCTTTGCCTGCAATCTGCGGGATGGCATGTTCTCAACCATCCAGCGCTACGCCTTCTCCAACATCGACAAGTATTCCACGGCAGGACTGGTCACTCGACTGACCACCGACGTAACCAACGTACAGAACGCCTACCAGATGATCCTGCGCATGTGCGTCCGTGCGCCGGTGATGCTGATCTTTGCGCTGATCATGGCTTTTTCCATTAACGGCACCCTCAGTCTGATTTTCGTGGTGGCCATGGTTTTCCTGGGCATCTGCCTGGCGGTAATTACGGCCAAAACCATGGGGTTGTTTGACAAGGTCTTCCGCCAGTATGACGCCCTCAACGCCAGCGTCCAGGAAAATGTATCAGCCATCCGGGTGGTGAAGTCCTTTGTCCGTGAGGCCTTTGAAAGCGAGAAATTCCAGCGGGCTGCCGCCAACGTCTACCGCATGTTTGTAAAGGCCGAAGGGATTCTAGCGCTGAATAACCCGGCCATGATGCTGGCTATCTACGGCTGCATCCTAGCGCTGAGCTGGTTCGGAGCCTCCATGATTTCCGCCGGCTCGCTGACAACCGGGCAGCTCACCAGCCTGTTCAGCTATGTAATGAATATTCTCATCAGCCTGATGATGCTCTCCATGGTTTTCGTCATGATCACCATGAGCATGGCCAGTATCCGGCGTATCAGCGAGGTTCTCACCGAAACGCCTGACATCGTCAACCCGGCCCAGCCCATCACTGAGGTAGCCGACGGCAGCGTGGACTTTGAAAACGTCTCCTTCTCGTATCGCCAGGGGAATGGCCGCCCTGTGCTGGATCATATTAATCTGCATATTCATTCGGGAGAAACCATCGGCATCATCGGCGGCACCGGCAGCGCCAAGTCCAGTTTGGTCAACCTAATCAGCCGCCTTTATGACGTTTCGGAAGGCGCGGTTCGGGTTGGCGGACGGGACGTACGCAGCTACGATATCACCGTGCTGCGGAATCAGGTCGCCGTCGTACTGCAGAAAAACGTGCTTTTCTCCGGAACGATCCTGGAAAACCTCCGGTGGGGCGATAAGAACGCCACCCAAGAGGAATGCGAGAACGCCTGCCGCCTCGCCTGCGCCGATGAATTCATCCAGCGTCTGCCCGACGGCTACGAAACCTATATTGAGCAAGGAGGCACCAACGTCTCTGGCGGCCAAAAACAGAGACTGTGTATTGCCCGTGCGCTGCTCAAGCATCCGAAGGTCTTGATTCTTGACGACTCCACCAGCGCCGTGGATACTGCCACCGATGCGCGCATCCGCCGCGCCTTCCGGGAAGACCTCCCCGGAACCACCAAGATCATCATCGCCCAGCGCATCTCCAGCGTACAGGACGCCGACCGCATCCTGGTGCTGGATGAGGGCCGCGTCAGCGCCTTTGACACCCACGAGGCCCTGCTGGAATCCAACGCCATCTACCGGGAGGTTTACGAGGGCCAGACCAAGGGCGAAGGCGACTTTGACCAAAAGGAGGAAGAGGTATCATGAAGCAGCAGCAACCCCAACCCATGCGCGGCCCCATGCGCGGCATGGGCGCCGGACGCCTGAATAAGAGCATGTTCCCCATACTGGGCCGCTTGCTCCGCATAGTGCTGCAGCACTATGCATTCCACTGCGTGGTGGTGGCCCTATGCATCATTGGGGCAGCCATCGCCCAGGTCCGCGGCACACTCTTCCTGCAAATCTTGATTGATGACTACATTACCCCCATGATCGGTGTCTCCCAGCCCGATTTCACCCCCCTGGCGGGCGCCCTTTTGCAGATGGCCTGTATCTATCTGCTGGGCATTGTCTGCTCCTATACCTTCAACCGGGTCATGGTCAATGTTTCCCAGGGAACCCTGCGGAACCTGCGAGATTCCCTCTTCACTCATATGGAGACCCTGCCTATCCGCTACTTTGACACCCACGCCCACGGCGATATCATGAGCGTCTACACCAACGATATCGATACCCTGCGGCAGTTCATCAGCCAAAGTCTTCCCCAATTCTTCTCCAGTGTCATCACGGTCATCAGCGTACTGATCAGCATGATCTCGCTGAACATCCCCCTGACGCTGCTCTCCCTGGTGATGGTCGGGGTCACGCTCATCACCACCCGGGACCTGGCCGGCAAATCGGGCCGCTACTTTGCCCAGCAGCAAAGGGACCTGGGCCAGGTCAACGGCTACATTGAGGAAATGATGGATGGGCAGAAGGTGGTTAAGGTCTTCTGCCACGAAGAAGAGACCCTCAGCGATTTCCGCAAACTCAACGAAAAGCTCCGGGACAGCGCCGAGCGCGCCAATGGCTTTGCCAACATCCTGATGCCTGTCAACGGCCAAATTGGAAACCTCAGCTATGTCATCTGCGCTGTGGTTGGCGCACTGCTGGCACTAAATGGTTATGCCGGGCTTACGCTGGGCGTCCTGGTCTCCTTCCTGACGCTGAACCGCAACTTCAGTCAGCCCATCTCCCAGATTAGCCAGCAGCTTAACAGCGTGGTCATGGCTGCGGCCGGCGCAGAGCGTGTCTTTGCTATCATGGATGAGAAACCTGAGGTGGATGAGGGCTACGTTACGCTGGTCAATGCCCGGATCAAGCCGGACGGCTCCTTGGAAGAGTGTGCGGAGCGCACCGGCGTATGGGCCTGGAAGCATCCCCACGGCGACGGCACCCTCACCTATACGCGCTTGGCCGGGGATGTGGTGATGGACGATGTGGATTTCGGTTATGTCCCCGAGAAAACGGTTCTTCACAACATCAAACTCTACGCCACGCCCGGACAGAAGATCGCCTTTGTCGGCTCCACCGGTGCAGGAAAAACCACCATCACCAACCTAATCAACCGTTTCTATGACATCCAGGACGGAAAGATCCGCTATGATGGCATCAATATCAATAAGATCAAAAAGGATGACCTGCGGCGCAGCCTGGGCATCGTACTGCAGGATACCCACCTGTTCACCGGCACGGTGATGGAGAATATCCGCTACGGCCGTCTGGACGCTACCGATGAGGAGTGCCAGGAAGCCGCAAAGCGTGTGGGCGCGGATGGCTTCATTACCCGGCTTCCCGACGGTTACCAGACCATGCTCACCGACGACGGCTCCAACCTGAGCCAAGGCCAGCGCCAGCTTCTGGCCATTGCCCGGGCTGCTGTGGCTGACCCGCCTGTGCTCATCCTGGATGAGGCCACCAGTTCCATCGATACCCGCACCGAAGCCCTGGTGCAGCGGGGTATGGATTCCCTGATGCAAGGCCGCACCACCTTCGTCATCGCCCACCGGCTGTCCACCGTTCGCAATGCCGACTGCATCATGGTACTGGAGCAGGGGCGCATCATTGAGCGCGGCACCCATGACCAGCTCCTGGAGGAGCAGGGGCGCTATTACCAGCTCTATACCGGCAACGCGTCGAAGAAAACAGCATAGCGCATAGCCAGGACGGCCTCGCCACATGAAGCCAGTCAGCTCTATGGCCGCGAGATGGCCTGGGTGCCGTAACCAGACAGTGATTTCGGCACAGCGGATTTTGCCAGCCGTTCAGAAATCCTCTCCTGGAACGTCAGGCAGCAAAAGAGCAGGCTGGCCGTATGGCCCGCCTGCTCTTCGTATGCTTCGTCACAAGGATTCATGAGGATTCATAGCAGCAAAACATACCTTTCGCCGCTGGCGTGTTTGAAACCAACGCTCTCAAACATCCGCTGTGACTGCGTATTGAATGCATAGATCTCCGCATATAAGGCATTCATTCCCTTTTCCCGGGCCAATCGGATCATCTCCCCCACAACCCGCCTGCCAATATGTTTGTTTTGAAATGGTTTTGCCACCACAATATTGATTTACCGATAGTAATCTCAATCACACAGGGATTTACCTCTATTCCAAAGGCAAAATCATGATTCATTTGACCTTTGACTATAAAACCGATGAAAAATGCACCACACCGGGCCAATATTTGAAGTATCA
>CALWDW010000029.1 GCA_944376795.1 uncultured Christensenellaceae bacterium | reverse complement strand
CCAAACCCCCTTCCCCCAAAACCTTAGGGGAAGGGACTGTTGGAAAAAATGAAAAACGGCTGCAAGAAGAGTGCAGCCGTTCCCTTATGTTTTTTCTCCATCTTCCCCCTAAAAGTTTTAGAAAGGTGGGGGCGCGGGGGAGGGGAACCTTTTTCAAAAGGTTACCCTCCCCCGCAAAAGATCGCCTCCTCGGAATCCTGACGGATTCCTGCGGGGGCTCTTCGCGGAAAGCAGGCTTTCCGCGACCTTGATTCCAAAAAGCGGGAGCCTTTCGCGGCCCCCGCGCCCCACAGTTTTGCCGCAGGCGGCAAAACCCCTCGTCGGGCAAAACGCGCCGTGCACGCCGCCGCGTTTTGTAAATTACAAAAAAATGGGGGAACGGCTGCGCTCTTCTTGCAGCCGTCCCCTTATACTCTCTCCCTATCCTTCCTTCTAAAAGTTTTAGAAGGGTGGGGGCGCGGGGGAGGGGAACCTTTTGCAAAAGGTTCCCCTCCCCCGCCAACTCCCGCCTCCTCGGAATCCTGACGGATTCCTGCGGGGGCTTATCGCGGAAAGCAGGCTTTCCGCGACCTTGAATAGAAAAGGCGGGAGCCTTTCGCGGCCCCCGCGCCCCGCAGTGGCTGCGCTGCGCTTGCCACCCCTCATCGGGCAAAACGCCCCTAAATGCCCTCTTCTACATAGCGAAGGGAGGCCTGCTCCCAGTAGGCGCGGTAGACCCGGTCCTCCTGCCCGTCCAGGTTGCGCTGGTACATGCGGAAAAGCACCGGGAAGTTCTTGGGCTGCCAAAGCTCCTGGTAGGTGTAGCGGTAGGTCATGCCCAGCCGGCGCATTACGCCGCCGCTGCGGGGATTGTGGATGTCGTGGGTGGCGGTAACATAGGGAAGGCCGTCAGCCTGGGCCCGGGCGATGACCGCCTGGGCGGCCTCGGTGGTCAGGCCCCTGTGCCAGAATTCCCGGCGCAGGGCGTAGCCCAGGTCGTGGCTTTCCTCCATGGAGAGATGGACGTAGCCGATGGGGCGGTTATCCTCCCGCAGGCAGACGGCGTAGCGATAGCCCCGGGGGGCCTGGTAGGCAGCGGCATACCGGGTCTGGTAGAGGGTGCGGGCCTCCTCCAGGGTGGAGAGGGGAAACCAGGGCAGGAAGGTATTGACCTGGGGGTCGCCGTAGAGGAGCAGGAGGTCTTCCAGGTCGGCGGGGACAAACCGCCGCAGGATCAGCCGCGGAGTTTCCAGGGCGGGGGTGTTGGCACAGGGCATGGCGGGCTCCTTTCAGGGACAGGAATCGGAAAAGCAAAGCGGCCCCGCTCCGTGGGATGGGAAGGGAGCGGGGCCGCAGGAATACGGGGAAAAGGAGGACGCTACAGCTCTACCAGCTCATCCTGGCAGGTGAGGGTGAAGCCTGCGGCGGTCAGGGCGGCGATGGCGGCGTCGTTGTCGGCAACCCGGAGGATCATGTAGGCCAGGCCGCGCTTCTTGGTGGTGAAGGCGTAGGCGTACTCCAGATTGATGCCATTCTTCCCCAGTACGGTGACGGCCTTGGCGAAGCCGCCGGGGGTGTCGGAGACGGCCAGCGCCAGCACCCGGGTTACCGAACAGATGAAGCCCGCCTCCTTGAGGACGAAGGCGGCCTTATAGGAGTCGTCCACGATGATGCGCAGCACGCCGAAGTCGGCGGTGTCGCTGAGAGAGAGGGCGCGCATATCGATTTGGTTGGCCGAGAGGACGTCGGTGAGGGCGGCCAGCGTGCCGGGCCGGTTCTCCAGGAATACCGAAATCTGCTTGACAGTCATAGGATCCGCTCCCTTCTGTATTAGTAGAGCTTGCGGTTGTCGATGATACGGACCGCTTTGCCCTCGCTGCGGGTGATGGACTTGGGGGCCACCAGCTTGACCTTGGCATAGATGCCCAGCATGGCCTTGAGGGCCTCCACCAGGGCGGCCTCCTGGGTGGCGATGGCGCTCACCGAGTCGGAGAACATCTCCGGGGTCATCTCCACCTGGACCTCCAAGCGGTCGCTGTTGTTCACCCGGTCCACGATGATCTGGTAGTTGGCGGGATAGCCCTTGTTGATGAGCACGGTCTCGATCTGGGAGGGGAATACGTTGACGCCCTTGACGATGAGCATGTCGTCGCTGCGGCCCATGGGCTTACTCATCTTGACGAAGGTACGGCCGCAGGAGCACTTCTCCCGGGTGAGTACGCAGATGTCCCGGGTGCGGTAGCGCAGCAGGGGGAAGGCCTCCTTGGTGATGCTGGTGAATACCAGCTCGCCCTTTTCGCCGTCGGGGAGGACTTCGCCGGTCTTGGGATCGATGATCTCGGCGATGAAGTGGTCCTCATTGATGTGCATGCCGGTCTGCTCGCTGCACTCGAAGGAGACGCCGGGGCCGGAAATCTCGGTGAGGCCGTAGATGTCGTAGGCCTTGATGCCCAGGCTCTTCTCGATATCCCGGCGCATCTCCTGGCTCCAGGCCTCCGCGCCGAAGATCCCTGCCTTGAGCTGGATCTGGTCCTGCAGGCCCATTTCGTGGATGGTCTCCCCCAGGTAGGCGGCGTAGGAGGGGGTACAGCACAGGATAGTAGCCCCCAGGTCCACCATGAACTGGATCTGCCGCTGGGTATTGCCCGAGGACATGGGGAGGGTCAGGCAGCCCACCTTGTGGGAGCCGCCGTTGAGGCCGGGGCCGCCGGTGAAGAGGCCGTAGCCGTAGGAAACCTGCACCACGTCCTCCCGGGTACCTCCGGCGGCCACGATGGCCCGGGCGCAGCACTCGTCCCACAGGTCGATATCGTGCTGGGTGTAGAAGGCCACCACCCGGCGGCCGGTGGTGCCGCTGGTGGACTGGATGCGCACCGCGTCGGCCCGGGGGACTGCCAGCAGGCCGTAGGGATAGGCGTCCCGCAGGTCGTCCTTGGTCAAAAAGGGCAGCTTATACAGGTCGTCCCGGGAGCGGATGTCCTCGGGACGGACGCCTTTAGCATCCATCAGGTTCCTATAGTAGGCCACGTTGTCATAGACGTGGTGGACGGTTTTCACCAGGCGCTCATCCTGCCAGGCGCGGATCTGCTCCGGCGAGGCGCACTCAATCTCTCTTTGGTAATAATTCTCCATGGGCTTGCAACCTTCCCTCATCCAAGTTGGGCCGGCCGGGCCGTGGCCCGGCCGTTCCCTTATGCATACTATACCACATCCCTCCTACAATGTAAATTATTCGTACGGGGGCTTGGCGGGGTAAGAGGGGAGAAATGTGTTTCCAATATGCACAATTGTGTGGGATTATGCACGGGAGGCCGGCGCATTTACCGAGCCAAAGCGGGTCCACCGTCCCCGCGCGTAGCGCACCACGAAGAAGAGGATGCGAAACACCCAATCCAGCACCATGGCTACCCAGACCCCCACGGCGCCCCACTGGAGGCCCTGGCCCAGGATCAGGCTGAAGACGATGCGGAAGACCGCCATGGAAAATATGGATACCACCATGGGGAAGCGGACGTCTCCCGCGGCCCGTAGGGCGTTGGGCAGGGTGAAGGCGGCTGGCCACATGAGGATGGCGCAGCCATCATGAATCCATACCAATGTGGCGGCTAGCTGCCGGGTCTCGTCCGAGAGCTGATAGAGCCCCAGCAGGGGAGAGAGACACAGCAGGATGGCGGCGTTTACCACCGCTCCGGCGGCGTAGGTAAGGGCCATGAGCTTGCCGGTGTAGCGTCGGGCTTGGGTATAGTCGCCCGCGCCTACGCACTGGCCCACCACGGTAATCATGGCCAGGTTCATGGCCTGTCCGGGGATGCAGCCCAGGGAGTCCAGGGTATTGGCCACGGCGTTGGCGGCGATCTGCATGGTGCCAAAGCCGGCAATGATGCTGACCACTGCCACCCGGCCCAGTTGGAAGATGCCGTTCTCAATGCCGTTAGGCACGCCGATGCGGAGGATTCGCCCGATCATGGCCCGGTCGGGGCGTATGCGCCAGGTGCGGGGCAGATGGATGGCGTGCCGGTCCTGGAGGATCAGGACCAGCATAATGGCGGCGGCCACGATCCGGGAGACCAGTGTGGCCAGGGCCACCCCCGCCACCCCCATGTGGAAGACGTAGAGCAGCAGGGCGTTGCCGCCGATATTGATCAGGTTCATCCACAGGGAGGTAACCATGGAGACCCGGGAATTGCCCATGGAGCGGAAAAGCGCGGCGCAGGCGTTGTATACCGCCAGGAAGGGATAGGACAGGGCCGTGATGGTGAAGTAGGTCAGGGCGCTGGCCATGACGTCGTCTTCGATGGCGCCAAAGCACAGGCGCAGCAGGGGCTCCTGGAAGGCCAGGGCCAGGCCGGTAATAACCAACGAAATCATCGCGCTGGCCAGAACCAGCTGCTGAGCGGCAGCGCAGGCGTTCCGGGTATCCCGCGCCCCCATGTACTGGGAGGCCACCACGGCGCCGCCGGTGGCCAAGGCGGCGAATATATTGATGAGCACCACGGCGATCATGTCCACCAGGGAAACCCCGGAAACCGCCGCCTCCCCTGCGGCGGAGATCATCATCACGTCGATCATCCCCACGGCAATGGAGAGCACCTGCTCGATTACCAGAGGGACGATTAAGCGGCGCAGGTTCTGGTTGGAAAACATGGGCTGCTGCATGGCAAGGCCTCCTTCTCTGCTGTCGTGGGTATTGTACACCCGGGAGGACGACGGCGCAATACTGCGGGCTTCTGCAGGGGAGATGGGTATGAAAGCCCGTGGAATACCGGGGGAGGGAAACCTTTTGCAAAAGGTTTCCCTCCCCCGCGCCCCCACCTTTCTAAAACTTTTAACGGGAGGGTGGGGAGAGAGTAGAAAAGGAACGGCTGCAAGAAGAGTGCAGCCGTTCCCTGGCATTTTCCAGCAAGCCATTCCTCTAAGGTTTTGGGGGAAAGGGGTTTGGGGGAGGGGGCCCTTTTGCAAAAGGGCCTTCTCCCCCAAGGGCCGGGCTTTTTGCGGAATTTGTGAAGGCCTACAGCGCCTGGGTCTCCGCGTCGTCGCCCAGCTGGAGTCCCTGGTAGGATTCCCGCAGGGTCTGGCAGGAGGCGGCAAATTTGTCCATTTCCTCCTGGGTGAGGGGCAGGGCCAAGAGCTGGCGCACCCCGTTGCGGTTTACGATGCTGGGCACGCCGGCGAATACCTTCCGCTGCCCGTATTCGCCTCGGAGCATGGTAGACACGGTGAGGATGGTATTTTCGTCGCCGAAGATGGCCTTGGTGATGCGCACCATGGCCATACCAATGCCGTAGTAGGTGGCTCGTTTGGCCCGGATGATGATCTGGGCCGCGCCCTTGACCTCTTCGGCGATGCGCTCCATGTCCTGGGTGCTGTAGCGGCCCTGGGACTCGGCGCAGATGTCCAGGATGGGCTTGGTGGCCAGCATAGCCTGGCTCCAGGGGACGAATTCGCTGTCCCCGTGTTCGCCGATCACGTAGGCGTGGACGTTGCGGGGATCCACGGCGAAGTAGTCTCCCAGCAGGTACCGCAGGCGGGCGGTGTCCAAGGTGGTGCCGCTGCCCAGCACCCGGCGGGGATTGAAGCCCGACAGGGCGCAGGTCACCCGGGTCATGATGTCCACCGGGTTGGTGGCCACCAGGAAGATCCCGTTAAAGCCCGACTCGGTGACCGGGTCGATGATGGACTTGAAGACGGCTACATTCCGCTGGAGCAGATCCAGCCGGGATTCCCCTTCCTTCTGGGCTACGCCGGCGCAGATGGCCACAATGTCGGCCCCGGCGCAGTCGCTGTAGTCCCCTGCGTAAATGCGCATGGGCGAGGCGGACAGGGCCAGGCCGTGGTTGAGATCCATGGCTTCGCCTCGGGCGCGCTCCTTGTCAATGTCGATGAGTACCATCTCATCGCAGGCGTTCTGGTTCAGTAGGGCGTAGGCATAGCTCATGCCTACCATGCCCGTGCCAATAATAACCACCTTCCGGCTGTCTCGTGTCATACTGCGCCTCCTGTTTGTTGCTCTAGATGTATCCTGATCCAATGGGACCCATTTCATACATGGGCTGGAAAAACGCACGGGAAAACTAGGCGCCCGGCAGCACCCGGCCGGCCTCCATCCGCATAAACCGGACCGACCGGCTGCCGTCCATGAGCATGCGCTCCCCATCCACGCAGGTTATCAGCGTCTGGACCCCGCCGATGGAGCGCTCCAGCATCCGCCGCCGGGAGGTATCCAGCTCGCTGAACACATCGTCCAGCAGGAGGATGGGGGCTTCCCGGGTCATGTCGGTCATAATGGCCAGCTCGGCCAGCTTCAGGGAGAGGACGCTGGTGCGCTGCTGGCCCTGGGAACCGTAGCTGCGCACGTCCCGTCCCCCCAGGGAGAGGATGAGGTCGTCCCGGTGGGGGCCGGTAAGCGTGGTTCCCGCCCGCAGGTCCCGCTCCCGGCCCCGTTCCAGCGCCTGGAGCAGCGCCTGCTCCAGCTCGGCGGGTTCCCGGGATTCGCTCAGGGTGGCATAGCGAAGGGTCAGAGATTCCCGGCCCTGGGTCAGTTCCCCGTGGATGGCCGTAACCCGCTGGGAAAGAATCCCGGTGAAAGCCTGCCGCTCCGCCATGAGCCGGGCTCCCAGGGCGGCCAGCTGGGCCTCCCACACCGGCAGGGTTTCCGCGCCCTTCCCCTCCCGGAGGATGGTTTTGAGCAGGGCGTTGCGCTGGGCCAAGGCCTGCTGGTATTGCTGGAGAACGTAGAAATAGGGCGGCTTGATCTGGGAGAGGGTGATGTCCACGAACCGCCGCCGCCAGGCCGGGCCCTCCTTGACCAAATAAAGGTCCTCCGGGGAGAAGAGCACGCCATTGAGGTGCCCCATGAGCTCCCCCAGACGCCGGGCGGGAGAGTGGTTGATCCGCACCCGCTTTCGGCCCTGGCTGGACAGACCCAGATCGATGAGGTGGATGCCGTCCTGGTGCTCCACCTGGACGGAGATCACCGCCTCTTTTTCCCCGTAGCGGATGAGCTCCGCGTCCCGGTGGGTGCGGTGGCTTCGGCCGGTGCAGCAGACGTACAGGGCCTCCAGCAGATTGGTTTTCCCCTGGGCGTTGGCGCCGCTGAGGATGTTGATCCCGGGGGAGAATTCCACCCGGGCCCGCTCCAGGTTGCGGAACTGGCTGACGGTGAGCTCCTTTACGACCATGGCGGCGTCTCCTGGGGAATGTAGAAGGGCGCGCCCTCCGAGGCGTCCTCCCCCTGGCATGGCAGGGGCTCCCACAGCTGGCGGCTGTCAGAGGGGGAAGGCGAGGCTGCCGGGGCGGGAGCGGGAACAACAGGGACCGGCGATGCGGAGGGCGTGGGGCTGGCGGCCTGTACGGGGCTGGCGGCCGGGGGATCGTCCAGCAGTCCGGCCAGGGAGGCCATGAGGTCTCCCTCCACCGGCAGGGGGGAAGACGCCGGAATAGGTTCCGCCGCGGGTCCCGAGCTGGTAGAAGACGGCCGGGCCAGCTTTTCCCGGGCGGCCAGCAGGGCGCCGGGTTCCACACGGCGGGGACGGGCGCCATGGCCCAGCGCCAGGGCGGCGGCGATTCCCGCGACTTCTCCCAGGGCCATGGAGACGGCAGGGCTGCCGGTGCGCAGCAGGGTCTCCTGGGTGCCGGCAATGCTCCGGCCGGCCAGCAGCAGGTTTTTCACCCGCAGGGGCAGCAGGCTCCGGTAGGGGATGGTATAGTCGTGACCCGAGCCACGGCAGGTTAAGATGGCGTCGGGATGAACCAAGCCCCGGGCCAGCTCTCCGCCGTCCAGACAGTGGCGGCCCTGGATATGCAGTCCCTCAGGGAAGTAGGCCCCCGTACCGGTGCGCAGCAGCTGCCCCTCCCACAGGCCATGGCGGCGCAGCAGCTCCAGCACGGGCCGCACCATATCCCGTAGGGCGCCTTCAGCCCGGGCCGTATCCAGGGCGCAGAAGCCATAGGGACAGAGCCGGGTGGAGAGGGTGACCCGAAGCAGGCCGGGTTCCTCCAGGGGCTGGGTGCGGAGCTCCAGGAGGGCGGGGCAGGCCTCGCGGGCCTCCCGGATCAGCGCCTCGGGCTCCAGCAAGGCGGTGGAAGCCCCCTGGGCCAGGAAGGTAAAGGTGGGAGGCAGGAGCTGCCCGTCGCCCTCGCGCCCCATATGGCTGGGCACATGGCAGGCGTGGGCCAGGCTTCCCAGCCCGGTGGCGTCCACGTAGACTCTGCCCGACAGGGAGAGGGAACCTTCGCAGGTGAGAGCGGCGGCCTGGGTAAGCATGCCGTTCTGTAGGACCGCGCCGTAGACCCGGGCGCCGGTGAGAACCTGCACCCCGGCATCGGCCAGGTCCCGCCGCCACTGTTCCACCCGTTCCCAGGGGTCCATGGGGACGGGGGCGGGCCAGGACAGGGGAAGGTCGCCGGCGCCGTCCAGCCAATCCAGGGTGCGGAAAAGGCGTCCGCCCAAAGAAGGGGAGGATTCGGCCAGCAGCACCCGGGCTCCCAGCCGGGCGGCCGCCAGCGCGGCCTGGACGCCGGACAAGCCGCCGCCTGCCACCACCACGTCATAGCGCTCAAACACCGGGCGGCCCTCCTTTCTTCTTCGGCAAATCGATGGATTCTCTGAACTCTTATTGTACCACGCCCCGGCCTTGGGGGGAAAGAGGGCTTTACGAAAAACTCTGTTTTCCCTTGGAAGGTCAGCCCCGGAAACCCGGGTGGTCGGCCGGGAGGCGGTATACATCATGGTAGAGGGTGCGCTCCAGTTCCTCCAGCTGCCGGCGGCTCAGGTCGACGGTGGACATCAGCAGCATGGGCTCGGGCCGCTTTCCGGGGCCCATAGGGGGCATGATATAGTCATAGTCCTGCACACGGAAGCCCTTGCGCTGGTAGTAGGCGATGCGGCGGCGGCAGATCTCGTCATGGGGCGGTTCGCTCTCCAGCACCACGGGCCGGCCCTGGGCCTTGAGCCAGTCGATCATCCGGCCGCCGATGCCGCCGCTTCGGTATTGGGGATCGGTGGCCAGGTACTCGATGAAGTAAAAGGGCGGCAGATCAAAGTAGCATAGGCAGGCAACGGTGCGGCCGTCCGCCTGGTGCTCCACCACGTGGAAGGTGGATTTTTCCAGCACGTTCTGGGCCAGCCGGTGATAGCCGTAGAAGATTTCGGGGGGAAAGCTTTCGTCGAGAATGGGAAAGATCCGCTCCAGCAGGGCGCTGGAAGGTGGGGTAGGCTGCATGGGAACTCCTTTCGGGGCCGGCCTTTGGAGGCGAGCCCGTTTGCTGGGACACAGGGTCCGTAGGGACGATTCGACGCCCGCCGCGGAAAAGCCTTCTCCCTGGCGGACGAGGAATTTTTGCGAATTTGGGAAAAACTCTTGCGGATCGCGGAAAGATCGGTTATAATAACTTCTGCGCTATGATTGCGCCCATACCATGGAATCTGTGGAGAGATATCGAAGTGGTCATAACGGGCCGCACTGGAAATGCGGTGTACCCTACCGGGTACCGCGGGTTCGAATCCCGCTCTCTCCGCCACAGCCGACGGGCTTCTTAGGAAGCCCGCCGTTTTTTTCATATGCCCTTCCGTAAGGCCCTTGGACGCGCCGCATGGGCCCCGGGGAAGAAGCAAGGGGAAAAAGATCTTCCCGCCCCTTCCCGGAGAGGCAGGAGTTCGGCCTCTACCGAAGAATAGATACATACTACCCAAAGGAGGATATTCGTATGAGCGATATGGCGCAGATTCGCATTGGCACCTGCGTACCCGGCCAGGTGGCGGAGAGCTGGGCGCCGGCCATGGCCCAGGCGGGCTTTGAGACATTGTCCATCAACTACCACATGGAGCTGGGCGGCGTGAATATTGAGGAGCAGGGCCCCCGGCTGCGGGAGATGCTGGAGGGCACCGGCTGCGAGATCACCACCCTGGGTTACTACTGCAACCCCATCCAGTATCCTGCGCACCAGCGCACCCTGGAGCGGGTGATCGACGCGGCCCACCGGTATGGGGCCAAGGTGGTCTCTACCTTTGCCGGCGCTTATGAGGGAGAGTCGGTGGAGGCGTCCATCCGGAAGTTTGGCCAGGTATTTGGCGAGCTGGCCCGGCGGTGTGAGGACCAGGGCCTGAAGCTGGCCATCGAGAACTGTCCCATGGGCGGGACCTGGGACCGGCTTACCTGCAACCTGGGCTTCAATCCCCGGGCCTGGGAGATGATGTTCCAGGAGGTAGACAGCCCGGCGCTGGGGTTGGAGTGGGAACCTGCCCACCAGATGATTCAGCTCATCGATCCCATTGCCCAGCTGCGCCGCTGGGCCGGGAAGGTGTACCATCTCCATGGCAAGGATGCCTCGGTGGACCTGCGGTATGTGCAGGACTACGGCGTGCTGTGCAATACCGACCGGTACGCCCCCGAACGCACCCCCGGTTTTGGGGACTGCGACTGGCGGGTGATTCTCTCCATCCTTCACAGCCACGGCTATGACGGCGATATCTGCGTGGAGGGCTATCATGACCCGGTCTATACCGGACCCTGGGAGATGACCGCCCAGCTCCATGCCCTGCGCTACCTGAAGTGGTGCCGGGGCGGCGACTTTGTGCCCAATCCGTGGGACCGGTAGAAGGATTCCCCACGGCTGATTTTGTCCATGGAGGGAAGTCGAATGACCGATGTGATTTTCAGCTTTGATACGGAGGACTATGTAGACCGTGCCGGCGCCGATGCGATTCTTCGCGCTGCCGAGCTTTTGCGGGCCGAGAATGTCCGCGGCTGCTTCAATATTGTGGGGCGGCTGGCCGAGGCGCTGCCGGCCTGGGGCCGCCAGGACGTGATTGACGCGCTGGGGTATCACGAAATCGAGTCCCACACCCTGGCGCATTCGTTCCACCCCACCGTCAACGAATACACCGATCTGGAGGACTTTGCCCAGGCTAAGGCGCTCTTTTTGGAGAAGGAGACCCAATGCCTGGATATCCTGCGCCGGACGTTTGGCAAGGACGGGGTGTACGCCTTCTGTCCGCCGGGGAATTCGGTGTCCTATGTGGGGCATTACGGCTATGCGGAGCTGGGGGTCCCGGTGTATGACGGCGACCTGCTTATCGACGCCGTGCGCGGCCGCCCGGTCAGCTTCTGCAACATGCTTTCGCTGAACTATGACTACTGCATGGAGGAGTATTTCATCCCCGGCGAAAACCGGCCTCCTGTCACCGACCAAGCGCTGCAGGAGCTGTTGGACGACATTGCCGGAAAAAAGGATCTGTTTGTTTTCTACCATCATCCCCATATGAGCATGTACACGACCCATTGGGACGAGGTAAACTTCCGCGGAAAGAATACCCCGCCCGACCGGTGGGAATCCCCCCAGCGCCTGCCGGAGGAGGCCACCGAACAGTTCTTTAGCACCCTGGCGCGGCTGGTTCGGATGATCAAGGCCGACCCGCGCTTCCGCGTTGTGACCTACGAGACCATTGGCCGGGAGTACGGCGGGCCGCGGAGGGTGACCCGGGATATGCTGCCGGGCATCAAGGCGCAGCTCGAGCAGAAATTTTTCCCGGTGACGCTGCCCCAGTCCTTCTGTCTTTCCGATTTTTTCGCCGCCTGTCGGGCGTTCCTGCTGGGAGGAACCTCCCACGACTGCGGGACCGTCTATGGATTCCTGGAGGAACCGTTTGCCGTTTCGGCGCCGGTCACCGTCACGGCGGAAGCAATGCGGCAGTCGGCTGCCGCCCTCCCGGAGGACGGCTTCCTGCCGCTGTCCATTCCGGTGGGCGAGCAGAAACTGGGCCCGGCGGACTGGCTGCGCGCCGCGCTGGAGATTCTGTGCGGCGCGGACTGTGCGGCCGTATGTCCCGGCCCGTGGCAGATCGACCTGGATCAGTTCCCGGCGCTGAAGGACATGCACCTGGAAAAGTCCTGGATCAACACCGAGTGGGAAGAGGACCGCCATGTCTCCCGCCGCGCGCGGCTGCAGAGCTGGACTATCCGCCTACCCCAGGGCAGCTTCCGTACCATTTTCTGAGCTGCGTTCCTTTGCTTTCATGTTTTCTCGTATTTTCTTGTATTTTCTTGGGGGGAGGGGGCCTTTTGCAAAAGGGGGCCTTTCCCCAAACCCCCTTCCCCCCAAACCTTTATGGGAGGGAGTGCCCGGGAAGAGAGGGAAAGGCGGCGCGCGTCCT
>CALWDW010000028.1 GCA_944376795.1 uncultured Christensenellaceae bacterium | reverse complement strand
GCCTTGGGACTTATAGTATACCTCTTCCCCCCTCCCCTTTACAAGGTCAATATCCCGTAAACTCTTCCCTTTCGTTCGGAGTTTCGCAGGCTTTCTCTGATGTTCGCCAGATTTCGTTCGGGGTTTTTCCAAATTCTTCCAGCAAACCGATTTTCTCTGCCAAACCTTGGCCAATTCTAAAAAAAACCCCCGAGGAAGCCGGACTTCCTCGGGGAATCTGCCGTATCTGTTTTTCTCAGGGGGTTATCTCGTCTGGCGGACAGCGTCGATGCCCTGGGCGGCAACATTTTCGTTGATACCGCGGCCGTCGGCCTGGGCCACCAGCTTGCTCCGGGCCAGCTTATAGGCCCGGGTGGGCATCAGATTGGTGGGGCCGCCCTCGCAGCCGCCCACGCAGGCCATGCCTTCCAGGAAGTTGGCGGGGAACTTGCCGGCAGCCATCATGGCCAGCGCCTTCTTGCACTCGGCTGCGCCGTCGCAGCGATGGCAGGAAAGGCCCTCCGGCAGGCTGCGGCCCTCCTCCTCCAGCACGCGAAGCACCGAAGCGGTCACACCGCCGGCGGCGGCAAAGCCCTTGCCAAAGGAAGAGCCGTCCTGCTCCCGCTCCTCCATCAGCTCCACGTCCACGCCCTTGGCCTCAAACATGGCCAGAAGCTCCTCACTGGTGAGCACCAGGTCGGCGCCTCCCTCCACCTTTTCGGTCTTCTTGGCGACGCAGGGGCCCACAAAAACCACGCAGGCGCCCGGATACTTCTCCCGGGCCCAGCGGGCGGTGATCACCTGGGGGGAAGCGGTGTGGGAAATATTCTCCACCAGCCGGGGGAAATGCTGCCGGATCAGATTCACGAAGGCTGGGCAGCAGGAGGTGGTAAGCTTCTTTCCCTGCTCCACGGCCTCCAGCAGTTCATGGGCCTCGTGCTGGGCGGTGGCGTCGGCGCCCAAAGAGACGTCAAAGCAGTCCGTAAAGCCAATGGCCACACAGGCGCTCTTGATCCGTCCCATGGAGCTCTTGGGGCCGAACTGGCCCTCCAGCGAGGGGGCGATAATGGCCACCGTGGGGGTATCCGAACGGATTTTGTCAATGACCTGGGTCATAAAGGACAGGTCGGAGATGGCGCCAAAGGGGCAGCTGGCCTGGCAGGCGCCGCAGGAAATGCACTTGCTCTCGTCGATGTCGGCAATCTTGTCGCCGGTCACGGTGAGGGCGCCCACCGGGCAGGCCCGCTTGCAGGGGCGCACCAGGTCGGCAATGGCGTTGTACGGGCAGGCCTGGGCGCAGCGGCCGCACTCCCGGCACTTCTCCGGGTCGATATAGGCCCCTTTACCGGTCATGGAAATGGCGCCAAATGGGCAGGCCTCCTGGCACTTTTTGGCCAAGCACTTCTGGCAGTTCTCGGTCACCGAGAAGCGCTGGATGGGGCAGCCCTCGCAGGCGGCAGGAATCACATTGATGATCCCGGTGGATTCCCCCTTGCCATTGGGATGCTTGCCGATGGCAAGACGCACCCGCTGGTGGATGATCTCTCGCTCCCGGTAGACGCAGCAGCGGAACTGGGGCTTGGTGCCCGGAATGATTTCAAAGGGGATATTCTCCATAGACTCATGGTTCAGGTTCCCCTCGAAAGCCAGCTGCGCCACCCGGGTCAGGGTTTGCTCCTTCGGCCGCCGGGTATCTCCTTCAATATGGATCATACGCTATCCCCCCTAATAGTATCGAATATTCACCCGCTTGCCCAGGCTGCGCACCAGCTCGGCCATTTCCTTAATCAGCCGCATCTTAATGGACAGATCCATGGGCAGGTTGGGATCCTGATGGGCGGGATTGATGGCCTTGCCCACGTACATGGTCAAATCGGTGCAGTCGTCCATCAGGAGCCGCGCCAGCTGGGCGGCGCCGTTGTTGGCGTCCAGCTCCCGGAAGAACTGGATGCTCTCGTCCACACCGCTCTTTTGATACTGCCGGAGGATGTCAATGGTCCGGTTCATGGTCAGCACGCCCTCGGTCACCAGGTCGATGCCGTCGATGTGCCCGGTGGGCGGCACGCTGGGATCGGAGAAATCCAGGCTGGTAGTCAGCTTCCGGCCCAGGACGCGGGCCACCATGTTGCTGCTGGAGCCGCCGCAGACCACTTTCTTCCCCGGGGCGCGCATCCAGTCATGAACCTGCTGTTCATCGTTCTTCTTATCCACGGGAGGCCCGCTGAGAAGGTTGACCATCTTCCTGGGCACAGCCTTCACCATCAGGGCGGTGGTATCGTCCCCGGGCTTACTCATATAGAGATTGTCCACCACCTGCATGAGGGAGGAGAGCATCCTGGGCACCGAGGCATACTTACGGACCGCCTCCTGCACAAAGCCGGCCACGTTATCCCACTGCCAGCCCAGGTTGAGGATGGCGCCCACGCCGGCATGGATCACGCCGTCGCTCATCAGCAGGAAGGTATCCCCCATGGAGACGTCAAACCAGCTCTCCCGGATATTCTTGCCGCCGATGTCCCGCACCTCAAAGGGCAGCTCAGTGAGCTTCCCTCCCCGGACGAAGACGCAGGCTGGGCTGTCAAATTCGGCCAAGTAGCCCCGGCCGTCATGGTAGAGCTGCAGAATGGAGAAGGTGGAGTACGCCACCTGGCGCACCTTACAGATGGGAAGGGTGCGTCCCACGGTCTCCACCGCCTCGTCCACGGTGGAGCCCTCCTGCAGCATGGTGGTCAGGATCTTGCTGGTGAGGGTGGCCAGGATATTGGCCTTGACCCCGCTGCCCAGCCCATCGGAGAGGACAAAGAGGTCATAGTCGTCCCCCCGGATGATCTCGGTCTTGTCGCCGCAGAGCTCCTCGCCGTACTTGATCAGGCTCTTGGAGTCGGCCTCATAATGCATCAGCGCCATGGAATCACTCCCCGCCTTCGATAATCATATTCTTGAGGTGCGTGAGGGTGCTCTTGGTCTCGGCCGTGGTCTCGCCCAGGAGGGAAGCAATCTCCTGCGCCGCCACCATCTGCTTCTCGATGACCTTCTGGGCCATGTCGATGGTATCCATGCGCAGGCGGTAGAGGGCTTTCTCGTGCTCCTCCTCGCTGGTGACGTCCTTCATAATGGCCATGACGCCATTGGTTTTGGGCAAGAAGACCAGCGTCATGAGCACGGTCCGCTTCAGGTCGATGAGGGTAACCTTCTTGTCAATGATGGACTGGTGGGTCTCCATGACGAAGTCAATATCCCCGGTATCCATGTACTCAAAGAGGTAGTGATTGGTTGCCTCGCTGCGGGTGAGGCCAAAGGCCTTCAAGGCGATGGGGTTCATCTCGCAGATCTTCATCTGGTCGTCCACCACCAGGATGTAGTTGGGGGTATTGTCCAGCACCACGCCGGCCATGGACTGGGCGGTCTGGTACATATAGGGCATGCACATGGAGAGCTCGGCCTTCCCCTGGTAGACGGCGATGGCCTTGGCCCGGCAGGTGGGATAGCCGCAGGAGGAGCAGTTGAGCTCGTCCTCGGGGCGCTCCTTGCCAATGGAGCGGAGGATCTTGCGGATCTCCTCCTCGGTGGGCATCTTATCCTGCTTCTTCCGGTTCAGGAAGCGCATGGTCAGATCCACGGTGGTATCGATGGCGGGCACCGGCTGGGCAGAGCCTGCAGCGTAGTCCGCAACCTTGCGGATACCGGCGAAGCGGATGGGCTGCTTGGTGCCGCTGGCGGGGCCGCCCAGGCACGCGCCGGGACAGATATTCATCTCAATAAAGCAGTTGTGCAGCAGCCCCTTCCCAATGGCGTCCAGCACCTCCATGCATTCCTCCACGCCGCGGACCTGCATGAGCTCATAGCCCTGGATGCCCCGGGCCTTGACATTCTCCACAATGCCGCCCTCCAAGGGATACTGGCGGGCCAGCCCGGCATCCACGCCGCCGTCAAAGGGCGTGGGGGCCATGCTCTTGGGATCGATGCCCTTCTCCTGCATCCAGGCAATCAGATCCTCAAAGGTCAGCGCCGCGGCCACATCGTTCTCATGGCGCAGGTCGGAGACCTCATCCAGCTTGGCGATGCACGGGCCGATGAAGACTACCGGGGTATGGGCGCCCTCGATCTCCTTAATCCGCTTGGCGTGGGCGATCATGGGGGAAACCACCGGGGCCATGGCCCCAATCAGGTGGGGATAATGCTTCTCGATGAGGTTATTCACCGAAGGGCAGCAGGTGGTGAGGATATTGTCCATCCGGCCCTCGGCGGCCAGCCGGACATAGGCATCGGACACCATGGCGGCGCCCACGGCGGTCTCCTCCACCCGGGCAAAGCCCAAAGCCTTGAGAGCCGTCACCATCCGCCGGGGATCGTCCAGGGAAAAGGCGCTGACAAAGGAGGGCGCCAGGGAAACCGTGACCGCTTCCTTGGCAACCAGTGCCTTCACCTGATCCAGATAGCTTGTCACCACCTTGGCATGCTGGGAGCAGGCCTCAATGCAGGCGCCGCAGTAGATGCAGGTATCGCTCTGCAGCTCGGCCTGGCCGTTGGAGAAGTGGATGGACTTGACGGGACATGCCCGCAGACACTTGTAGCAGTTGCGGCAATTGGCCGGCTCGGAATGAATGGCGTTCATGCCTGAAGACCTCCTAGTACGTGCTCGTTAAAAAACGCCTCGGTATTGGCAGGAGACAGGGAGAAGCGCTCCTCCCCCACCTTGACGCAGACACCCTCGGTGCAGTGGCCCATGCAGAAGGAGCCCATCAGCGTGACCTTATCCCCCACGTTGTGCAGGGTAATGAGCCGCTCCAGTATGGAAATGATATCCTTGGAGTTCTTGAGATAGCAGGAGCTGCCGATGCAGATGGTGATGGTAATCATCGTTGGTTGACCTCTCGTTTTCGGTTCGGGTTTTGGGAAGAATCCCGTCTTCTTTATCCTATCAATTCGTTACGAAAATGTCAATTAAATCTATGATAATCCTTGAATTTTCCGGTGATTTCCAGGGCGCGGCACACCGCGTCCGGCTAACCCTTGAGATGCCGGGCAAAAAAGTCGTAAATCACGTCGTAAGCATGGGGATCCTTTAGGAAGCCGTGGCCCTGACGATGGAGAGTGCAGAGCTGGGCGTCATTGCCTCCGGCCTGGAGGGCCGCGCAGAACTTCCGGCTCTGCCAGTGGGGGACGATGCGGTCCCAGTCCCCGTGCATCAGCAAAAAGGGAGGCTTTCCGGGCTCCTGGGCATAGCGCAGAGGGCTGGCCTCCCATACGGCATCCAAGTGAGCCGACAGGGGCGCGCCAAAAAGCTGGGCGAATGCGCCGCGGCCGGTATCCAAGGAAGCCTGAGCCGAGGCCAGCATATCCGCCGGAGCATACCAGGCGCATACCGCCTGCACCCGACTGGAGACCTCCGGACAGATGGACGCATCCAGCCACGCCGGACGGTCGGGAGCCACGCCCATTAAGGCCACCAGATGTCCGCCGGCCGACTCGCCGCACAGGCCGATGCGCCAGGGATCGATGCCGAATTCCGCGGCATGGGCGCGGAGAAAGCGCACCGCCGACTGGCAGTCGGCTACCGGCCCGGGAAAGGGGGCATGCTGGGCCAAGCGGTACTCGATACTGGCCACCGCAAGGCCCCGCTGGCTCATGGCGGCCAATTGGGCCTCGGGCAGGTACGCCTTGGTCAGCTCCTCGCTGGTCCAGCCGCCGCCGTGGATCCACACCAGCAGGGGCAGGTTGTCGCCGCCGGCAGGCCGAAAGATATCCAGCCGCTGGCGGGGATGGGCGCCGTAGGCCACATCCCGGCGCATTTCCAGACCCATGGCAGCAAAGTCAGCCCGCAGCAGCGGGGTATCCTCATAGAGGGGGATCTGCTCCAGGGGAATGCCATCCAAAGGCATTTCATCAAAAGACATGGGAAGCCCTCCTTCCTACAATACAGCAGCAAAGTCCCCAAGGAAGGCTCCCGCACCACGCGGGAAAGCCTCAGGACTTATACATAGCAGAATTTTTATTTATTCTCCGTTTTCCTGTCGGTTTCCTCCCTATTCCCCGAAAAGGCCGGGTTTTTGGGAGGCTGTTTCTTGGGGGAGGGATTCTGCGGGGGAGGGAAACCTTTTGCAAAAGGTTTCCCTCCCCCGGGCCCCCACCCTTCTAAAACTTTAGGGGGGAGGATGGGAGAGTATAAAGGGAACGGCTGCAAGAAGAGTGCGGTCGTTCCCCTATTTTTTGTAATTTACAAAACGCGGCGGCGTGTACGGCGCGTTTTGCCCGATGAGGGGTTTTGCCGCTTTGCGGCAAAACTGTGGGGCGCGGGGGCCGCGAAAGGCTCCCGCCTTTTCTATTCAAGGTCGCGGAAAGCCCGCTTTCCGCGAAGAGCCCCCGCAGGAATCCGTCAGGATTCCGAGGAGGCGGCAATGCGGGAGAGGGCCCTTTTGCAAAAGGGCCCTCTCCCCCAAAGAAACACGAAAGAGCGCGGATTCTGTGGGGTGCGGGGGCCGCGAAAGGCTCCCGCAGGAATCTGCCTCGATCTATCGATCCGAAAAGCGCTTCAGGAAGGCCCGGGTGCGTTCGGCCTTGGGGTTGCCGAAGACCTCCTCGGGGGCGCCCTCCTCGCAGATCACGCCGCCGTCCATGAAGATGACCCGGTCGGCGACGTCCCGGGCAAAAGCCATCTCGTGGGTGACCACCACCATGGTCATATGCTCCTGGGCCAGGTCCCGGATGACCTTCAGGATCTCCCCGGTGAGCTCCGGATCCAGGGCGCTGGTGGGCTCGTCGAAGAAGAGCACTTCGGGCTTAAGCGCCAGGGCCCGGGCAATGGAAACCCGCTGCTGCTGGCCGCCGGAGAGCTCATACGGATAGGACTGGGCCTTATCGGCCAGGTTCATCTTCTCCAAGAGTGCCATGGCGGTTGCCGTGGCCTGGGCCTTGTCCTGCTTGTAGACGTGCACCGGGGCCTCGATGATATTGCCCAGCACACTCCGGTGGGGAAAGAGATTGAAATTCTGGAAAACCAATCCCACCATGCGCTGGATCCGGCGCTGTACCGGCTTGGGGGCGTAGGTCCCGTCCAGCAGCGTCTCCCCGCAGACCCGGATCACCCCGCTGTCAGCGTACTCCAATTGGGTGATGCAGCGCAGCAGCGTAGACTTTCCCGAACCGGAAGGGCCGATCACCGCCACCACTTCCCCGGGATCCACATGGAAGCTGATACCCTTGAGCACCTCCAGGCCGGAAAAGGACTTGTGAAGCTCCTGTACCTCGATGCGATGCATAGCGTCTCCTCCCTCTAGCGGTAGTAGCTGAGCTTCTTCTCCGCCAGGTTGAAGAAGACGCCCACCAGGTAATTCATAACGAAGTAGAATACGCCGGCGATTACGAGAGGCACGGTGGAGAAGGCCTGCGTCTGCGCCGTCTGGGCCAAGCGGAACAGCTCGGCCACGCCGATGGTCTGGGCCAGGGCGGTATCCTTGACCAAGGTCATAAATTCATTGGACATGGGGGGAAGAATCCGCTTAATCACCTGGGGAATGATAATCCTGCGATACGTCTGCCAGCGGGTCATGCCCAGCACCTTGGCGGCCTCCATCTGCCCCACGGGAATGGACTCAATGCCCGCCCGGTAGATCTCGGCAAAGTAGGCGGCATAGTTGAGAACAAAGGCCACGATGCACGCGGTAAACCGGTCAAACTTGAATCCGGTAATCCCCATCTCCTGGGCAATATAGAAGGGCCCGAAGTACACGAACAGCAGCTGCAGGATCAGCGGCGTGCCCCGCATCACCGCCTGATAGGCCTGCACCGGCCAGCGCAGGAAACGGTGCCGGCTCATCCGCCCAAAGGCTACCAACAGCCCCAGCGGAAGAGCAAAGAGCAGCGTCAGGAAAAAGACCTCCAGCGTAACCGCGCTGGCCTCCAGCATATTGGGAATCAGCTTAGCTAGATCCAGGTTGCCGTAGTTCATAGGCGGCGCCTCCCCTCAGGTTCGACAAAGCGGCCATGCTTATACAGGCATGGCCGCATACGGTGATTTCGGTTGGTTATTTCCCGACGACAGTGGTATCCTTACCAAACCAGGTGGTGGCGATCTCCGCCAGCGTGCCTTCCTCGGCCAGCTCGGTGAGGGCAGCGTTCACAGCCTCCACCAGCGCGGTATCCCCCTTGCGGAAGCCGATGGCGTACTCTTCCTCGCTGAGGACGTCGGAGAGCACGGTGAAGTTCTTCTCATTGATGGCGATGTAGTAGTTGGCCACCACGTCATCCATGAACACCGCATCCACGCCGCCGGTCTCCAGGTCCATCAGGGCGGTCATGTTGTCCTTGAACTCCACAGGAGCAGAGGCCAGGGACTCCACCAGCTCGGTCTCGGCCAGGAGGGCCTCCTGGGCGGTGGAACCGGCCTGCACGCCCACGATCTTGCCAGCCAGGTCGGCATTGCTCTCAATGCCTTCGCCGCTGCGCACCACCATGGTCATGTGATTATCCATGTAGGGGATGGAGAAGTCCACCTGCTCCTTGCGCTCATCGCTGATGGAGAAGCCGTTCCAGATGCAGTCAATGTTGCCGGTATTGAGCTCCTGCTCCTTGGCGGTCCAATCGATGGGTTGGGCTACCAGCTCCACGCCCAGCTTTTCGCACACGGCCTTGGCCACATCAATGTCAAAGCCTACAATGTTATTGTCCGCATCCCGGAACCCCATGGGAGGGAAGGAGTCATCCAGGCCCAGCACCAGCTGCCCGGCATCCAGCACCTTCTGCAGGGACTGATCGTCGGCAGGCGCGGGGGTTTCTTCCGTCTCGGGAGCCGGGGTAGTCTCCTCTACAGGAGCCTCGGTAGCCTCCTCGGGAGCGGGCGTAGCCTCCTCCTGGGGAGCCTCGGTGGCTTCCACAGTGGGGGCGGCAGTGGGATCGGCCTGGGGGGCGGCGCAGCCGGCAGCGCATACGCCTGCCATGAGCAGAGCCATCACCAGGGCGAGGGCTTTATACATCTTCATCACGTTTCCTCCTTGTCGGCTCTTTGGAGCCGTTCATTATAGTAGCATATCATTTTACTAAAGTAAATACACGATTTTCTCTCCGGCCCAACTTGTAAACTTTGCAGAGAAATACGCGAAACCCTTGACAAAGCCGCCAGAGACATTTACTATGTCTTCCGTTGGAAAGGAGGTCCGTTCCATGCAGCATCGAAGGCCGGCTCGCCTGCTTTGCCTGGTCATGGCCCTCGCCATGGTGGCAGGCTCCGCCGCCATCATCATCATGGCCCTGGCGGGCATCTAGCTTATGATAATATCTTTTTTCTGCGGGGGAGGGAAACCTTTTGCAAAAGGTTTCCCTCCCCCGGACCCCCACCTTTCTAAAACTTTTAGGGGAAGAATGGGGAAAGAGTAGCAAGGGAACGGCTGCAAAGAGAGTGCAGCCGTTCCCTTATTTTTCGTAATGGCGCGGATCAAAGGCGAAGCCGCCCCTAGGTTTTCGCCCGCCTTTTGCAAAAGGCGGCGGGGTCGAGGGGCAGCGCCCTCGTCGTCCTCCGCAGAGGACGAAATCCTCCTGCCCCCCAGAGCGCAGGAGGGGCGTCCAGCGTCCCCCGTGGCGCTGGACGGCGGGGAACCCTCGCCGGGGGGTTCCCCGAGGGAAACGTGAGTTTCTTTGTGAAGGAGGGTTTCTGCGGGGGAGAGAAACCTTTTGAAAAAGGTTTCCCTCCCCCGGACCCCCACCTTTCTAAAACTTTTAGGGGAAGAATGGGGAAAGAGTAGAAAGGGAACGACTGCAAAGAGAGTGCAGTCGTTCCCTTATTTTTTGTAATTTACAAAACGCGGCGGCGTGTACGGCGCGTTTTGCCCGACGAGGGGTGGCAAGCGCAGCGCAGCCACTGCGGGGCGCGGGGGCCGCGAAAGGCTCCCGCTATTGGTAGCAAAGGTCGCGGAAAGCCTGCTTTCCGCGAAGAGCCCCCGCAGGAATCCGTGAGGATTCCGAGGAGGCGGAAATGCAGGAGAGGGCCCTTTTGCAAAAGGGCCCTCTCTCCCAAAGAAATCCCTCCCCCAAAGAAAAAGGCTTACACCTTAAAGGTAGAGAACTTTTCCTTCTCCCCCTCGGGATCCTCGGTGTTGAACTCGTAGTCATTGCCGGGCAGGATGGCGTTGAGTACGATACCGGCGATGGCGGCAATGGCCAAGCCGGACAGGGTGATATCCACACTGCCAATGTAGAACTCGATGCCTCCCACAGCATTGAAGCCCAGGGCGCTGACCAGGATGACCGCAGCAATGATGAGGTTACGGCTCTTGGTGAAGTCCACCCGGTTCTCCACCACATTGCGCACGCCAACGGCCGAAATCATACCGTAAAGGATCAGGGAGACGCCTCCGATGATGGCGGTGGGGATGGAGGACACCGCGGCGCTGAACTTAGGAATAAAGGACAGTACGATGGCCACAACGGCGGCAATCCAGATGACCTTGGGATCGTAAACCTTGGTCAGGGCCAGTACGCCGGTGTTCTCGCCGTAGGTGGTATTGGCGGGGCCGCCGAAGAAGGCGGCCAGCGAGGTGGCCAAGCCGTCGCCCAGGAGGGTCCGATGCAGGCCGGGGTTGGCGATATAGTTCCGCCCCGCGGTGGCGCTGATGGCGGAGATATCGCCGATATGCTCCATCATGGTGGCCAGGGCAATGGGCATGATGGTCAGTATGGCGCTGATATCAAACTTGGCAATCATGATGGGGGGAAGTCCCAAGATATTAGACTGGGCCACCTGGGTGAAGTCCACCGCGCCCATGCACAGGGCCACGATGTAGGAGACTGCAATGCCTAGGATAATGGGAATGATCTTCAGCATGCCCTTACCCCAGATATTGAAGATGACGATGGTCACCAGGGCAATGATGGCCAGCAGCCAGTTGGTCTGGCAGTTCTCAATGGCCGAAGGGGCCAGGATCAATCCAATGCTGATGATAATGGGGCCGGTGACCACCGGGGGGAAGAAGCGCATCACTCGCTTGGCGCCCAGCAGCTTGATCAGCCCCGCCATGATCACGTAGACAATGCCGGCGCAGAAGACGCCGCCGCAGGCATAGGGCAGCATCTCGGTATTGGCCATCTTCACCACGGTGCCGTCAGCCTGAACCTGCTCGATCATGGGCGCCACAGCGGCGTAACCGCCCAGGAAGGCGAAGGACGAACCCAGGAAGGCCGGGACCTTCCCCTTGGTCAGCAGATGGAACAGCAGCGTGCCCAGCCCGGCCATCAGCAAAGTGGTTCCCACATCCAGCCCGGTCAGAAGGGGCACCAGCACTGTAGCGCCAAACATGGCGAAGGTGTGCTGGAAGCCAAGAAGCAGCATCTTGGGAATACCCAGCTTGCGCGCGTCGTAGACGCCGTCCTCACCCAGGACGATCTTTTTCTCAGACATGATTTCCTCCTTATGAATCCTGCTGTGATAACTCCAGTCTTTCCACATAAAAAACGGCTCCGGCCCATGTGCCGGAGCAACCCTGCGTCGCGCCCTTCCCATTGCGCGTCGTATATTCGATCTTCTCGGCATCACGGTACCAACTTAAAGACTGCTTTTTCCCACGGCCAAGCGTACAAAATCCGCGCCGATTTGTCAAGGTTTTCTTCTCATTTTTCATGATTTTATCCTTTTGGGGAAAGCGCGGGGAAAAATGGCGCCGTTAGGAAGGGCACAGGGCCCCTTTCGGTAAAAAAAAACTCCTCCTTCCCATAGACGGGGAAGGAGGAGAAGCAAGGGGCCGGAAAGGGTTAGGCGTAGATCCGCACGGGCAGCACCAGGAAGAGGAAGCCCTCTCCCTCCACCGGCCGGATCACGCACGGGCTGACATTGGTATTAAAGCACAGGTACATGGCCTCCTGGCTGACATTCTTGAGCACGTCTCCCATATAGCGGGCGTTGAAGGCAATCTCCAAATCCTTGCCCTCCAGCTCCACGGGAATGTTTTCCTCCACCTTTCCGTAGTCGCTGTCGGCATACAGGGTCATATTCCCCTGGGACATGGAGAGGCGGATCAGGTTGTTGCGTCCCTCCCGCGCCAGCGTGGAAGCCCGGTCAATGGCGGCGGCAAAGGCCGCGCACTCTACCTTGGCCCGGGTCTGCCACTCGCTGGGAAGGATCTGGGTGTACTTAATGAACTCCCCCTCCAGCAGGCGGGCGACAAAGCGCGTCTCTCCCATATCTGCCAAAAGATGGGTGCCCGTCAGGGTCAGCTGCACCTTGGCGTCGCCTCCCGTGAGGATCTTGCCAATCTCCCCCAGGGAGGAAGCCGGCACCACCGCCGCCAGGGAACCATAGTCCTCCCCCATCTGGCACTGGCACATGGCCAAACGGAAGCCGTCCAAGGCGACCAGGCGAAGCTGATTGCCCGTGATCTCCAGCAGCACGCCGGTGAGAATGGGACGCGACTCATCCAAGGACGCGGCAAACGCCGTCTGGCGGATCATCTCCTTGAACTCCTCCTGCCGGAGGATAATGGGCAGAGAGCTGACAACATCGGGAAGGCTGGGATATTCGCTGGCCTCCATGCAGGAGAGGGTGGTGCGGCTGGTTTGGCAATGGATCTCCGCGCGGCTGCTATCGGTGCGAATCTCCACCTCGCCTTTGGGCAGCTTGCGAACGACCTCATAGAAGATCCGGCCGGGCATCAGGATGGTGCCCTCTTCCTCCACATCGGCCTCCACTTGGGTTTGAATTCCCTTTTGCAGGTCGGTGCATATGATGTGGATAGCGCCGTCTCGCGCCTCCATATAGATATTTTCCAAAACGGGCATAGTGGTACGGACCGGCAGCGCTCGGGTTGCAATGCCCAGGCCTGCGGCCAAGAGCTCTTGTTCACAACGTATATACATAGGGATGCGATCCTCCTTTGGCGCGCGTACTTGTTCTTCTTTTATTCACTAAAACCGTAGGGGCAGTCGTAGAAGCGGTGGAAGCGGTGGATAACTTGGATTTCTACCCAAGAGGCGGAATTTTCTTCCGTGGTTAAGCCGGTGGATAATCGGAATTTTTTTCCACCGTTTCCACAAAACCACCGGAATTCTTGGTGTTTTTTTCTTTGCAGGAACAGAGAAAAAGCGGGAAAGCTTTCGGAGCCTCTAGAAAATCACCGACGCCCCTTCTGTGGATATTGTGGAATGACACCGTGTATCCACAGCTATCCACCGGGTTTTATCCACAATTGCGGTGGATACTGTGCATAAAATCGGAAAATTGTAACATTTAGGCCGGAAAAGCCGCTGAGTTATCCCCAATCCCTGGGGATGAGCGGACAAAACCCCGAAAAACGGTGTGCAGAATCCAGGAAAAGGGACTATTTTTCCTGCATGTGCCGGCGCAGGTCGGCCAGCAGGATCCGGAGCTCGGAATTGGTGGCCATTTCTTCGGAGATGGTGCGCCAGGCGTGCAGCACCGTGGTGTGATCCCGCCCGCCGAAGGCTTCGCCAATGGCCGACAGGGAGAAGTCGGTGAGTTCTCGGGTGAGATACATGGCGATTTTGCGGGGATGGGCGATCTCCTGGTTGCGGCGGCGGCTGAGGAACTCGCTCTCTGTGATGCCGAAGCGGTCGCAAACCAGGCGCATGATGTTTTCCGGGGTGGCACGGCGGCCGGCGTTGGCGTTGAGCACATCCCGGAGGGCCTGATGCACCAGGTCCAGGTCAATGGGCAGCCCGGTCAGCTTGCTGTAGGCAATCACCCGGGTGAGGGCGCCTTCCAATTCCCGGATATTGTTCTCCGAGTTGGTGGCAATAAATTCCATCACGTTGTCGTCAATATTCACCAAGCCCTCGGCCTCGGCCTTTTTGCGAAGAATGGCGATGCGCGTCTCCAGATCCGGGGGCTGAATGTCGGCAATCAGGCCCCATTCGAAGCGGCTCTGCAGCCGGGCCTCCAAGGTCTTCATCTCCCGGGGCGGCTTATCCGAGGATAGGATGATCTGTTTCTGGGATTCGTGGAGGGCGTTGAAGGTATGGAAGAGCTCCTCCTGGGTGGAGGTCTTGCCGGCGATGAACTGGATATCGTCAATCATCAGCACGTCCACGTTGCGGTAGCTGTCCCGGAAAGCCTGGGTGGAGTTGGTTTGAATGGCGTTAATCAAATCATTGGTGAACTTTTCCGAGGAGACGTATACAATATTCATGCTGGGGTCGGCTTCCCGGATGAAGTGGCCGATGGCATGCATCAGATGGGTTTTCCCCAACCCCACGCCGCCATAGATGAACAGGGGATTATAGGCCTGGGCCGGGGCTTCCGCTACGGCCAGACTGGCAGCGTGAACGAAGCGGTTGCTGTTGCCGATGACGAAGGTATCAAAAGTATACTTTGGATTCAGCTGGGGAGGCGGAAACTTGGCCGGGGTCTCCTTCTTTGTCTCCTGGCTCATCTTGGTCAGGAAGGCATCGGCCTCCGCCGGGAGCAGGAAGCGGAAGGTAAAGAGCCGCCCGCAGCTCTCCAGGAAGGCATTGGCAAATTTATCCAGATACCGTGCCTCCAGAGAGTTGCGGATATAGGTGTCGGGGACCTTCATGTAGAGCACGGCTTCTCCCCCGGCGCCATCTTCTTCAATGGCCAAGGGAATCAGCGGCTCGATCCAGGTAGTGTAGCTGGCGCTGGTATGGGTCGCTTGCAGTATGGCGCGAGCCTTAAGCCAGCTTTCCCAATCGGGTTCCAGGCGGGTAAACATAGGCAACAACCTTCCTCGGCGATACTTGTTTTCCAGGTTATCCACAGGAAAAACAGGGTTTCCAATTAAGCCAATCCCCAAACCATACACCAGTTATGCACGGAAATATCAACAGTCTGTGGATAACATGGGGATGGGCTAACCCAGATTCTCCAGAAATCTTGTCCATTGTAGCATATTTTTTGCCGAAAAAGCAATGGCTTTCCCATAAATTATCCACAATTGGAATAAGTTCTCCCAAAACTGTGGATAACTTTTTCCTCCGTCGTGTGGTGGAAAACTGCCGCAGTTTTCCACCGGGATGGCATGGGCCGCTATATGTGGTATAATGATTTGAAGGGGGATACTTTCCCTAGTGCCATGAAAGGAGACGGGGCCGGAGGACGGCCCCTGCCAGTCCATGCAAGAAATATTGCCTATCTTGGAAAAATGGAGGATCGCGGAGGACTGCACCCCTCGGCAGCGGGAGCAGCTGGCTGTATACGCCGGGCTCCTGGCGGAGAAAAACCAAGTGATGAACCTGACGGGGATCACCGATCCGGAGGGAATCGCCCTGCGGCACTTTGCCGACAGCTTGGCCGCTCCGGCGCTGGCCGCCATTCCCCAGGGAGCCAAGGTGGTGGATGTGGGGACGGGGGCGGGGTTCCCAGGCCTGGTGCTGGCCATTGCCCGGCCGGATATTCACGTAACCTTATTGGATTCCCAACGCAAGCGCCTGCTCTTCCTGGAGGAGGTGCTGGCGGCTGCTGGCATTGGGAATGCAGTAACGTTCTGGAGCCGGGCCGAGGACGCGGGGCGCAATGCCGCCCTGCGGGAATCCTTTGACGTGGCCGTGGCCCGGGCCGTAGCTGCCATGCCGGTGCTGGCCGAGTATCTGGCGCCCCTTGTCCGGGTGGGCGGACGCCTTCTGGCCTGGAAGGGTGACGCAGTCCGGGAGGAATGGGACGCCGCCCAGAAGGCCTTGGCCCGCTTGGGGATGGAGCCGCCCCAGGCCCTGCCCTATGCGCTTCCCGGTATGGAGGCTTCCCTCGTCATCGTCTCCTCCCGGAAAACTTCCCCCACCCCCCGGGCCTTCCCCCGTAAGGCCGGCACCCCTGCCCGCTCGCCCCTTGGCTAGTTTTTTTGGGGGGGAGTTTCTTTGGGGGAAGAGATGATGGAAATACAAAAGAACGACTGTATTCTTCTTGCAATCGTTCTCTTTGTGCACTTTCCATCCTCCCCGTAAAGTTTTAGAAGGGTGGGGGCGCGGGGGAGGGGAACCTTTTTCAAAAGGTTTCCCTCCCCCACAAAAGACCGCCTCCTCGGAATCCTTGGCCCTTGGGGGAGAAGGCCCTTTTGCAAAAGGGCCCC
>CALWDW010000027.1 GCA_944376795.1 uncultured Christensenellaceae bacterium | reverse complement strand
GGATTGTCGACCTGGAACTCCGGGGTCGTTTCCTTCCCCATTGTCTCCATAGAAAGGAGGTGATCCAGCCGCACCTTCCGATACGGCTACCTTGTTACGACTTCACCCCAGTCATTGATCTCACCTTAGACGGCTGCTTCCTTGCGGTTAGCTCACCGGCTTCGGGTGCTACCAACTCCCATGGTGTGACGGGCGGTGTGTACAAGGCCCGGGAACGCATTCACCGCGACATGCTGATTCGCGATTACTAGCAACTCCAACTTCACGTGGGCGGGTTGCAGCCCACGATCCGAACTGAGACCGCTTTTTGAGTTCCGCTCCCCCTTGCAGGGTGGCTTCTCGCTGTTGCGGCCATTGTAGCACGTGTGTAGCCCAGGACATAAGGAGCATGATGATTTGACGTCGTCCCCACCTTCCTCCGGGTTATCCCCGGCGGTCTTGCCAGAGTTCCCACCTCTACGTGCTGGCAACTGGCCATAGGGGTTGCGCTCGTTGCGGGACTTAACCCAACATCTCACGACACGAGCTGACGACAACCATGCACCACCTGTCTCCAAGTTCCCCGAAGGGCACAGAAGTGTTTCCACCTCCTTCTTGGGATGTCAAGCCCTGGTAAGGTTTTTCGCGTTGCGTCGAATTAAACCACATGCTCCGCTGCTTGTGCGGGCCCCCGTCAATTCCTTTGAGTTTCAACCTTGCGGCCGTACTCCCCAGGCGGTATGCTTATTGCGTTAACTCCGGCACAGAGGGGGTCGATACCCCCTACACCTAGCATACATCGTTTACGGCGTGGACTACCAGGGTATCTAATCCTGTTTGCTCCCCACGCTTTCGCGCCTCAGCGTCAGTTATGGCCCAGATCGTCGCCTTCGCCACTGGTGTTCCTCCTAATATCTACGCATTTCACCGCTACACTAGGAATTCCACGATCCTCTACCACACTCAAGCCACACAGTTTCCTATGCACTCCCCAAGTTAAGCCCGGGACTTTCACATAAGACTTGCATAGCCGCCTACGCGCCCTTTACGCCCAGTAATTCCGGACAACGCTCGCTCCCTACGTATTACCGCGGCTGCTGGCACGTAGTTTGCCGGAGCTTCCTCTCGAGGTACCGTCACTTCCTTCGTCCCTCGTCACAGAAGTTTACAACCCGAAGGCCTTCTTCCTTCACGCGGCATTGCTGGGTCAGGGTTCCCCCCATTGCCCAATATTCCCCCCTGCTGCCTCCCGTAGGAGTCTGGGCCGTATCTCAGTCCCAGTGTGGCCGATCAGCCTCTCAGCTCGGCTACCCATCGTCGCCTTGGTGGGCCGTTACCTCACCAACTAGCTAATGGGACGCGAACCCGTCTACCACCGGATTGCTCCTTTGACCTCTGCCTCATGCGGGGCTGTGGTCTTATGCGGTATTAGCAGCCGTTTCCAGCTGTTGTCCCCCTGTGGTAGGTTGGTTGTTCACGCGTTACTCACCCGTCCGCCGCTAGGTCCCTCCCGAAGGAGTTCCCCCGCTCGACTTGCATGGGTTAGGCATGCCGCCAGCGTTCGTCCTGAGCCAGGATCAAACTCTTACATTCAATCTTTGGCTCTCAATTCGTTTCCGACTTGCTAGCTCTTTTTCCTTAATTACTGCTCAAAAGAATCTCTTCGCTTGATTCAGATGTGTGTGCTATGTAGTTTTCAAGGAGCCTCGTCGCGCACTCCCGCGCAACTTCTTTATCATAGCGCAGGTTTTTATTCTTGTCAAGAAGAATTTTGAAGAATTTTCGATTTTTCGAAAATTTTTCTCGATGGGGGGGCAAATCTTTACGCTGCCCTTACGCACCCGCGCCTATGCTGGTTTATTATAGCAGGGTATCCCAAACATTACAACGTCCTTATCCGGGTCATAAAAAAGTAACGTTCATAATAGTTCGAATTTACAACACATTTTCACCGGAAACATTCGTGTTTCCTTCTACGGCATCGATGGCTCCTCCGCCCAGGCAGACCTCGCCCTGGTAGAGCACGGCAAACTGCCCCGGCGTTACGGCCCGCTGAGGCGCCGCAAACACGATGCGGCAGCCTTCGCCCTGGGGATACACGGTCACGTCCTGGTCGGCTTGACGGTAGCGGAACTTGGCTCGGCAGGCATAGGGCGCCCGGGGCATCTCTCCCGTGACGGAATGAAACGCACCCACCGTACACGCTTTGGAATACAGCATGGGATGATCCTTCCCCTGCACCACCCACAGCCGGTTGCTTTCCAGCTCCTTTTTTACCACAAACCAGGGCTCGGCGCTTCCCACGCCCCCGATGCCCAGGCCCTTTCGCTGTCCCAGAGTATAGTACATCAGTCCTTCATGACGCCCCACCGTGCGTCCGCTGTCCAGATCGAGAATTTCTCCTGGCTGGGCCGGCAGGAATTGCGATAAGAATGCCCGGAAATCCCTCTCGCCAATAAAGCAAATCCCCGTGGAATCCTTTCTCTGGGCGTTGGCCAGCCCCAGCTCCGCAGCAATCCTCCGGACCTCCGCCTTCTTCATCTCTCCCACCGGAAAAAGGGTTCGGGACAATTCCCGCTGCCCCAGCACGTGGAGAAAATAGCTTTGGTCCTTCCCGGGGTCGGCTCCTTTCGCCAGGAGGCACTTGCCGCCCTCCCGCAGGATCCGCGCATAATGCCCAGTCGCCAGGTAATCGGCGTCCAGCGTCAGGGCAAAGTCCAAAAAAGCGGCGAACTTGATCTCCTTATTGCACATTACATCGGGATTGGGCGTGCGCCCTCTGCGGTATTCCTCCAAAAAGTAAGCGAAGACTCGATCCCAATACTGTCGCACGAAGTTGACGGTATAGTAGGGAATATCCAGCTGGCCGCAGACCCTCCGCACAAAGTCAAAGTCCTCATCGGCGGTGCACGTTCCGGTTTCATCGGTTTCTTCCCAGTTGCGCATAAAGACGCCTACCACCTCATAGCCCTGCTCCCGCAGCAGGTAGGCGGCCACCGCCGAATCGACGCCTCCCGACATGCCTACGACAACCCGCTTTGTTCTTCCCATCCTACACCTCCAAGAGAAATCCTTTTGATTATAGCAGTGCACACTTCCTCCGCCCTTGCAAGAATATAGCAAATCTGTTACAATACTGTTACGAATAGGAATTTCTGCCGGAATTCCACCAAATTACCCTATGCAGAGCAGCAGGAGGTACCATTTTGGCAAGCAATTATGGAAAAAAAGCCCTGGCATGGCTCCTTGTGGCGGCCGCTTTGGCCGCTCCTGCCCCGGGGCTTGCGGCACGGGCCACCCGCGAGGAAACCCAGGAAGCCGTGACCTATGGCTATACCAAGCCCGCAGGCTGGATCCAGGACGAAGAGGGCCGTTATTTCTATACCGATTCCCAGGGGGAGATGGTATACGGCTGGATCGATTGGAACGGGGACCGCTATTACGTCAATGAGACCCTGGGCATGGTTACGGGGGAATACTTCATCGATGGGCTCTCCTACTATTTTGATGAAGACGGAGCGCTGATTGACCTGGCGGTGCAGAGCGGCTGGAAGCTGACCGATGAGGGATGGATCTATATCCAAAGCGACGGCTCTCTGGCCAAGGGATGGCAAAAAATCAAAGGAGTCAATTACTATCTGGATCCCACCACCGGCATCATGGCCACTGGCTGGCGTTATCTTGACGGAACCTGGTGTTTTTTCCAGCCCGGCGGAACTTACACCCCCACTACGCCCTTGAAGGACTGGGTCGAAGGCGAGGATGGCTGGCATTTCTTCAACGCCGATGGCGAGGAGCAGTTCGGCTGGATTCTGGACCGTGGGGTCTGGTACTACGTCGACCGGGTGCAGGGGCTGCTCACCAGCAACTACTGGTACCTGGCCGAGGAAAACAAGTGGTACCGTTTCAACGCAGACGGCGCCATGATCAGCATGCCGGTGGGCTGGGTGCATGTGGGCCGCGGCTGGATTTACCGCTACGCCGATGGCAGCCATGCCACGGGATGGAAAACCATCGGGGGAAAGACGTATTTCCTCAACACCTACATGGGGATCATGGCCTCCGGCGCTGTAACCATTGAGGGCGTACAGTATAAGTTCGACGCCGACGGTGCACTGATCTCTTCGGGAAAGACCGGGTGGGTCACCTACGGGGACAGCTGGCGCTATTACACCAGCCCCACTACCTATGCGACGGGCTGGAAAACCATTGGAGGAAAGCGGTACTATTTAGGCCCCTCCAACGGCCGCATGGCTAAGGGAACCATCCAGGTGGGCGGCATCTGCTACCTCATGGATCCCGTCAACGGCAACGCCATGCGCGGCTGGCAGAAGGACGAGTACGGGCACTGGTACTATCTCTACAGCGACAGTTCCTTCGTCCCCGGCTGGATCTACGACAAGGGCTGGTACTACATCGACCTATATGCCGGCATGCTGACCGGCGTCCAAAGCCTACCCGACGGTCACAGCTATTTCCTAGCCTCCTCCGGGAAGATGGGAACCGGCTGGTGCCTGGACAGCGACGGCACCTGGTACTATGCCAACGCAGACGGCGCCCTGCAGACTGGGTGGCTGACGCTGAACGGGCGCACCTATTATCTCTGCAGCGACTTCAAAATGGCCACCCGTTGGGAGTACATCGACGGGGCATGGTATTACTTTGACCCGGTAAGCGGGGCCATGGCCGTCAATACGGTGATCAACGGATATACCGTGGGCGCAGACGGCGCCTGGATCCCCGGAGCATAACGCAGCACCCCTGCGGGAGTCTTTACGGCTCCCGCTTTTTTCATGCATCCGCGGGGCAAAGGTCTGCAAAAATGTGGGAAGTTTTCCATTTTTGTGCTATAATGATCTGGAAAGCATCCCAAACCAGCCCGCCCCAGGCGGCGCTGTATATCCATGTCCCAAGGAGGAATCGCCATGCCCGACTATGGAAGACCCCTTTTCGCCACCGTCACCGATCCGTCCCCCCTGGCCGCCACCCAAACCGGCTGGGTGCGGGGAGAAAACCGCCGGGGGATTGCCATCTTCCGAGGGATCCCCTATGGTGCGGACACGCGGGCCCGCCGTTTCCAGCCGCCGCTGCCCGCCGAAGCCTGGGAAGGCGTCCGCGACTGCACCCATAACGGTCCCATCGCCCCCCAGTATGGCGGGTCCATCTCGGGTTACGCGCCGATTTTTGACGGCGGGACACCGGAAAAGTTTGGCTTTGAGGACGAAGTCCCAGGCGAAAACTGCCTGGTGCTCAACGTGCTCACCCCGGGCCTGGACAACGCCAAGCGCCCCGTGCTCTTCTATATCCACGGCGGCGGGTACTTTAACGGCACCGGCACCCTGGCCCTGGGCGCCGACGACTACTGCCGGGAGCAGGACCAGGTGGTTGTCTCGGTCAATCACCGGCTAAACCTTTTTGGTTACCTCTACCTGGGCGGGCTGGATCCCCGGTATGCCTCCAGCGGCATGGCGGGCATGCTGGATCTGGTGCTGGCCCTCCAGTGGGTGCGGGACAATATCGCCGCCTTTGGCGGCGATCCGGGCCAGGTCACCATCATGGGGGAATCCGGCGGCGGCAGCAAGGTATCCACTCTGCTGGCCATGCCCGAGGCCCAGGGTCTGTTCCGCGCCGCGGTCATCGAAAGCGGCTCGGGCCCTGTGGGGGCCCTCTCCCGGGAACAGGCGGATGCCATGACCCGCCAGGTGCTCCAGGCCCTCTCCCTGACCCCCGAAAACTGGACGGCGCTGCTGGAGCTTCCCATGGAACGTCTGCTGGAGGCAACCAAGCTGCCCGGGCTGGGACGCTTCTCCCCGGTAGCCGACGATATCCACCTGGCTTCCAATCCGGAAGCGGCCTACACATGGCCAGCCTGGGCCCAGGATAAGCCCCTGGTAATCGGGGGAAGCGAGGACGAATCCGCGGCCTTTATCGACAAGAGCCTGGTCTGCTCCACCGACGCCACCCTGCGGGAAGAGCTGCTGCAGCCGCCCCGCGGCCAAGCCTTTGGACAGCCGCAGCCCCTATGCTCGCCCCGCAATGTGGACGAGGTGCTGCGGGTACTGCGGGAGACGGCCAAGCCCACCGACGATGCCAACGACCTCTATATCCGAGCCATTTCCGCAGCCGGCCTGGCCAAGGGCGTCTACGAGCACACCATGGCCTTTGCCTCCCAGCCCCACGCCGCGCCGCTCTTCCACTACTGCGTCCGGTATGATTCGGTGGAAAACAACATCCCGGGCCATCGTTTCTCTAGCCATACCGCCGATCTGCCCCTCCAGCTGCGCATTGTCCGCTATAAGGAGTCCGAATTCCTCTCCCGGCTGATGTCGGACTGTTTGGCCGCCTTTGTGCGCACGGGCAACCCCTCCACGCCCCAGCTGGCTTGGCCGCCCTTTACCCTGGGGGACATGGCCACCATGGTCTTCGACGACGTCTGCCGGGTAGAGCCCGAACCCCAGAAGCCTCTCTTCGACGCCTTACAAAAGCGGTAACCGCCAAAACTGTTTGAAAGGACGGAGTTTGGGGTTTTTGCGGGGGAAGGGAACCTTTTGAAAAAGGTTCCCTTCCCCCGCGCCCCCATCCCTCCCAAACTTTTAAGGAAAGGGTGGAACGTACTTAGGTTGGTTCTGCCTCCCGGCGGAGAGGGTTCCCAGTAAGTCTTTGGGAACAGTTTCCTTTCCTCACATCCCCATCCCTCCCAAGCTTTTGAGGAAAGGGGGAAACGTACCATACGGTTGGTTCTGTCCCACCGGCGGAAAGGATTCCTGGTGAGTCTTTGGGAACAGTTTCCTCTCCCCCGCGCCCCCGTCCCTCCCAAGCTTTTGAGGAAAGGGAGGAACGTACCATACGGTTGGTTCTGTCCCCCGGCGGAGAACGTTTCCCAGAAAACTTCGGGGGGAGACGGAATTTTCGTGCTTCTTGTTTGGGGAACAGTCCAGCGGCATCGCATCCGCTTTCCTTTCTGACAATCTGAAGCCGCCGGAGGATCCCCCCGGCGGCTTCTATATGCGCAAACAATAGGAAAGAACGGCTACGCCTCCACAACAGCGGGCGCGCAGCCCTCGCAGGTAAAGACCGCCCGCACCGGCGCGTCGGAGGTGCGGCGCAGCACGCAGAAGGCGCGGCCTTCAAAGGTGCTGTGCACCAGCGCCGTGAAGCCCTCCGGGGAACGTCCATCGGCGCTGCCAAAGCCCAGCAGCTCGGCGCCCCCCTCCACCTGGACGCTTACCGTCCGCTGGGCGCTGTGGTACACGCGGCCCTGGGCATCCTGCAGTTCCACCGGAATGAAGACCAATTCCCTTGGCTTCTCCAGCATGGACGTGTCCTCGGCCCAAGCGGCCAGCCGCATGGGGCCCTGGGCCGAATGCAGGCTGCGCCGGCCGGTCTCCACGCCGTCCCGATAGCTGACGGCGGTGAGCTCTCCCGGCGCAAAGGGAACGGTAAAGTAGGCAATGTGCGGCAGACCACCCTCAGGCTTACGGCGGCCCAAGGACTTCCCGTTGAGCAAGAGCTCCGCCTCGTCGCCGGGGCAGTATACCTCCACAGTCAGGGATTCGCCCTCATGGCCGTACCAGCTCCAGCCCGCCAAGGTGTCGCTCCAGCCCCACATCATCTCCATGGGCGTCTTCTCCGAAGCCGTCGGCCGGGTCACCGCCAGCGCAGGCTGCTGGGTCAGGCCGAAGACGATCTCCCGGTAGTAGGAGCAGGGACGGCGCATGCCGGTGACGTCAATGTCGCCGCCGGTATTCAGCGAGGAGGGCCAGGGGCCGCACTCCCCCAGGTAGTCCCATCCGGTCCAGGTAAAGTCGCCGATCACCCAGGGGCAGCGCTCCACAATGTCCCAGTTGTAGGCGATGGACCGAGGAAAGTCCTCGGTGCCGCAGATGATGCGCTGGGGATAGAGGTCGTGATCCCCTAGGTAGCGGGCCTGCATATAGTTATACCCGGCAATATCCACTGCGGCATAGGATTCAGCGGTGATCTCGGCCACTTCCGGCAGCAGCATCACCTGGTCCATCCGGGAGGCGCCCATCTGGCCGGCCTGGGCATTGATATCCCCAGACTGCTGGCTCATCTTCTTGAGCCCATCCGCCAGGCTTAGAAGGGCGTTAATGGCATTGGTCGTATAACGGGTGGCATCCAGGCTGCGCACCTTCTCGGCCAGCATGCGGCCCCAGGTGGAGCCGATGCCGGTACCCGTCTCGGGAATCTCGTTGCCAATGGAGTAGAGGATGACCGAGGGATGGTTATAATCCTTGCGCACCATGGCCTCCACATCCTGTTCCCAGTACTTCTCAAAGTAAAGGGCGTAGTCATACTTGCTCTTGTTCCGGGTCCAGATGTCGGAAAACTCATCCATCAGCAGCATGCCCACCCGGTCGCAGGCCCGCAGCAGGGCCCGGGATGCCGGATGGTGGGCCATACGAATGGCGTTAAAGCCTGCCGCCTTCATAATGCGCACCCGGCGCTCCTCCATGCTGGAGAAGGTTGCGGCCCCCACCACGCCGTTATCGTGGTGGATACAGCCGCCGCGGAGGTTCACCGGCCGCCCATTCAGGGTCAGCCCGGTCTCCACGTCCAGTCCCAGCACCCGGAGCCCAAAATCCTCTTGGGCGGTATCCACCGTCTGCCCGTCCGCCTTCACCACGGCGGTGCATCGATAGAGCCGGGGAGACGCGGGGCTCCAAGGCTGCGGCTGATCCACGCCGATCCGCGTCCGCAGCACCGCCTCCTTTCCCGGCATGCAGGTAACCGGCGCGGAAACCTGGCCGCAGACCTTCCCATCCGGATCCCACAGGGTCAGCTCTACCTGCGCCGTCACGGCCCGATGCCTTCCGTTGGCCAGTTCCGCCGTCACGGCCGCCACCGCCCGGTTATCGGACAACGCCTCGGTATGGATGCGCAGCCCGTCGGAAGGGATGTGCAGCAGGTCGGCCACGTAGAGATGCACGTCCCGATAAATCCCCGCTCCGGTATACCACCGGGAATCCTGGTAGGTCTTGCAGGCCACCCGCACCTCATTCTCCGCTCCCAGCCGGAGGTAGGGGGTCAAATTCACCACGAAGTCCGTATAACCATAGGGCGTAAAAGCAATCCTGTCTCCGTTGAGGTAAACACTGGCATTCATGTACACGCCCTCAAACTCCAGGGCAACGTACCGGCCGGCCCACTCTGCCGGCGCGGTAAAGGTCTTGGCATAGACCCACTCCCCCTCGGGATAGTAGCCGGTACGGTTGCCGCTGGCCGTATTCTCCCGCTTGTCCTGGCGGATCATGGCGTCGTAGGGAAGGTCCGTGCGCACCTGCTGGGGCGGCGGCCCCTGGAAGCCGAAAAGAGGCAGGTCCTGGGCTACCGTCCAGGATGCGCAAAAGCTTTGCCGGATCATGGCAGACTCCTTTCTCAACATTATGGGAGTTGGAATGTATTGTCTGCCCTTATTATACGCTTCCCTGCCGCGTCTCGCAAGGGTGCAGCGTCCGCATCACGAACCCTTGGGAGGATCCTCCGGCTCCAGAAAGCCAATGCCCCGGGTCATAATCCCCTCGGCGATGCGCACCGCTTCCTCGGTGGGGGGCAGCGCGCCCTCCCCCAGCCACTGCTCCAGCAGGCCGATGCACCCGGCGCTGACAAAGGTATAGTAACACACGATTTGCTCGATGGAGGCGTGGGGAAAAAGCCGGCTGTAAATGTCAATGCAGCGTTTCCGTCCCAATTGGATCAGGCGTCTCTCGAACGCCTTGTCTCCATAGTCCCCCAGGGTCACCGTACACAGATCGGCATTGTCCCGCAGGCATTGAAAAATCCCAGCGGCAAGCCGCTTCAGCGTCAGCGTCCCGCCCTCTTCCGAAAGCATGGGAGCCAGAGCCGCCTCGAAGTCGGAGAGCATCTCCTCCTCCATCTGCCGGAGGAGGTCGTAAAGGTCTTCATAGTGGGCGTAAAAGGTCCCCCGATGGATCCCCGCCGCCGCGCAGAGCTCCTTGACGGTGATGCTCTGGATGGGCTTGCTCCGCATCAGCTCGGTGAGCGCCCGGCGGATCAGCATCCGGGTCACCCGGGTCCGGTGATCGATTCCTGAACTTTTTATGTCTTTCCCCCCTTTTTCAACACAAAACCGTGGGTTTGTTCAGCAAAGTAGCAGCCGCCGGGCATGTGTTCATTGTCTTGCCCGGCACTTCCCATTATAATACAAGGTAGGAGGATGATCAACACTGTGTTGATTTACAGAGGCCGACGGGACGGCCGCTCCAGAGAATCCTCCTCCCCTGCAAAGCGTGAAATTCCGTAAGGAGGTGTCAAGCATGTCCCCCGTCTACCTGGTAACCGGCGCCTGCGGCCACCTGGGCGGCACCATCGTCCGCCTGCTTCACCGGGCTGAGATTCCGGTGCGCGGCCTGATCCTCCCCACGGAACAGCCTGTCGTCCCTGCCGGAGATTTATTGACCTATGTCCGGGGCGATGTGCGGGATCCCGAAAGCCTCCGCCCCCTTTTCACGGGGCTCGCGGGGCAGGAAGTCTACGTCATCCATACGGCGGGGATCGTCAGCATCCAGGAGGATGTAAGCCCCCAAATGTACGACGTCAACGTGAAGGGCACCCTGAACATCCTGGCTCTCTGCCGGGAGTACGGGGTGAAGCGGCTGGTTTATGTCAGTTCGGTCCACGCCATTCCCGAGCGGGACCATTGGGGCGTACTCCAGGAGGTTACCCAGTTCTCCCCCGACTGGGTGGTGGGCGGCTATGCCAAGACCAAGGCCGAGGCCACCCAGGCTGTGCTGGACGCGGTCAAGGAAGGGCTGGACGCGGTGGTGGTGCATCCCTCGGGAATCCTGGGCCCCTATGACGCCGCAGGAAACCATCTGGTGCAGATGCTGGCGGACTACATCCGCGGCAAGCTTCCTGCCTGTGTCCGGGGCGGCTATGACTTTGTGGATGTGCGTGACGTTGCCTATGGCTGCATCACCGCCGCGCTGCACGGCCGGCGGGGGGAGTGCTATATCCTCTCCAACCGCCACTATGAAGTACAGGATGTACTGAAAATTGCCAAGACCTGTGGCGTTGGACGCAGGCTTCCGGTGCTTCCCATGTGGATGGCCCGCGCTGCGGCGCCGTTGCTGGCCTGGTTCGCCCGCCGCCGCAGGCAGCGTCCGCTGTACACCCGGTACTCCCTCTACGCTCTCTCCAGCAATGACCGTTTTTCCCACGACAAAGCCACTGCCGACCTGGACTACCGGCCCCGGGATCTTCGGGAAACCATCGCCGACACCATATCATGGCTGCGGCACCGTTCCGTCCGGGAAGAGACGCACGCCATCCATCTTCCCTTCCTTTCCGGGAAAAGGCGGGTGGAAAATCGCCACCCGTCCTGATTCGATTGGAAGCAGGCCCGGCAACGCCGTCCCTATTGCAAAAAAGTCCGCACACTGCGGACTTTTTCGCGTTTCGAGATGTCCCGGGCTCATGGCCTCCCGTGAGGAAAGAACCGCTTACGCAATGCGGCCGCATGGGAATCCCCCCGTTTCTCCCGCCCTTGAGGAGAAACAGGGCGTTTGCCCCTCGCCCCCACCGTCTTTTTCAAAAGGTGGGTCAAAAACTTTTGCGGCGGGTCCCTCTGGGATATGACTTTTTTGACAACCTAAAAAAGCCCGCACATCGCGGACTTTTTAGGTTCTCTGCTGTAGCGCCCGGGAAACAGCCGGGCGGCTACGCTTTTTTCCGGCGGCGTCCCTTTTTGGCGGCATTCTCCCCCGCCGCAAGCCGCGCCTGGTACGTTTTTACCTTGTCCTCCCCAGCAGGAAGCCATGTCTTAGCCACCGCCCAGCGTCCCTCCCCATTCCGGGAAAAGCCCAGCCGGACGCAGAACGCGCCGTGTTCCTCACAGTTTCGCACGGAAATATAGGTATTCTTCCGAAGCAGTGCCCAAGGCGTTCCCGGAAGCAGCCGCCCGCACCGGGGGTAGGCAAAGCCTTCTACCTCCGGGTCGGCAAAGGCCTCCAAATGATCGACGTAACCGGAACGGAGCTGCCGCACCCCGCCCGCCCGCCGGATATTCTTGCCGCGGGCGGCGGTACGGGCCCGCTGGTATTCCTCCAGCCCGGAAGCCATATCCAGCTTCCCGCAAATCAGTGCTGTACAGCGAGCGTCATTCAGCGCATCATGGGCGGGCGCTTCACAGTCCAACCCCAGAAGGGCCGCCACCTTGGTGAGGGACTGGGGCGGACGCCCCTCCCCTAGCTGCCGACTGTAAATCCACTGAAGATTGTACCAGGAGCCGGCCCAGCGCCCTTCCATAGCATGCAGCGCCAGGTTTTGGCGAAGTATACGAATATCGTCGTCTCCCCAGGTGATAAACACAGGCTTGGATCCGCACCATTCACGGAGGGCCTCCATCGCTTGAACAAAATCTATTCCCGCGTCCATCTGCTCCTGGGTAATGCCCGTCAACTTGGTAACAATGGGATTGATCTGGGTATAGCGCTGGGGCCGTATATTCAGCTTCAGGGTATCGTCCACGCCGAAGGCGCTATTCAAGCGCACCGCGCCCACCTGGATGACCTCCCCCTCCAGGTACAGTGGAATCGTTGGCACGATGCGGACCTTTTCCGTCACCGCCTGGTTCCACTCCAAATCCAATACGATATAGGCCATAGGCTACGCTCCCAGCACAGATGAATTGGCGGCCCTCCGCCGGAGAACCTCGGGCCGGAATCCCAGGAAGCGAACCGTCCCCCGCCACTATAGCACGGGGCGGCATGCACCGTCAATGTCCGGCCCCGCAGAAAGCCACAGGGGGACCGGCCCATGCCAGCCCCCCGCGGAAAGGAAGGAAGAAGGTTCAGGAAAATCGATTATTTCTGCGCGGCGTCCCACGCCTCCTGGACGCCCTCCTGGTGCCGCTTCTCAAAGGCAGTGTTGCCATTGTGGGTGCGGCTTCCCAGGAAGTGGAGGCAGACCTGCCCATCCATGCCGTTGTTCTTATTGGGTCCGGTGGCATGGGGCATACCGTTGATGGAGGCCGCCACGGTGATCCCGTTATAGGTCACCCACACCGGCCGGGGATCCCAGGACCACTTACCGCCATAGGTCTCCAGCATGATGGCGGTGTCCTCCTTGGTAACCGGCTCCACATCGGCGTGGTTGCCGTTGGAGAAGGAGCGGACGGTATAGGTTTTTCCGGTGCGGACATCGTAGATGGAGAGATCCTTATTCTTGGGCAGAGTGTACTTCACGGTCTCAAACCACCCCAGCAGCTGCACACCGCTGGCCGAAGGGGCCTGCACCGAACCCGAAGAGGCGGCGCTGCTGGCCTTCACCGCCGACGAAGAGATCAGCTTGGCATTGGTGGCGTTGCCCACAATGCCGTCCACCGTCAGCCCGTTCCTCTTCTGGAAGGAACGTACCGCGTTCTCCGTCTTATCTCCAAACTTGCCGTCAGCCGCACCGGTGAGATAGCCCAGTTCGATCAAGCGCTTCTGCAAAGTTGTCACCCGGCTCCCGCTGGAGCCCTTGCGGAGGAGCTGGCCGCTGGAGGCGGTGGTCAGTCTGCTTAGCTTATCCTGGGTCACCTTTCCAGCGATACCATCCACCGAAATGCCCATGGCCTTTTGGAACTTGCGGACGGCCTCTTCGGTCTTGGGGCCGAACTTCCCGTCCACGCCGCCGGCAAAGTAACCCGCCGACTTCAGATTGCGCTGCAGCGTGCGCACCGCTTCGCCGGAGTCTCCGTTGCGCAGGGTCTGGGCTGTCTTTCCGGTATCAGCGGTCACGGCCTGGAGCTTGGCCCATGTGGCCTCCCCTGCGATGCCGTCTGCCTTCAGCCCGTACTTGCTCTGGAAGGCCTTAATGGCGGCCACAGTCTTGTCCCCACAGCGCCCTGTGATGTCGCCGCTATAGAGGCCCAGCTCCTTGAGCGCCTGCTGCAAGACCTTCACATCGGCGTGCCGGACGTTCTTCTTGACCACAACCCGCCCGCTGGTGGTGGAAGACGCCACATAATCCGAGCGGATGTAGCCGGTCATGCCGCCCACCTTCACCTTGGTCCAGCCGTTCTCCGTTCCCAGGACGGTTACCAGCGTCCCCGCATTGACCACGGATAGAGACTGGGAGCTGGTGGAGCCGGTTTTGCGGATATTCACGCGGTCGGTGGTCACCCCCGAAGCTGCCAGGGCGCAGGGGCCTGCCAGGGCCAGCACCGCCAGTGTCCCTGCCGTCATGATCTTCACCTTCCGAATTATTGCCAAACGATCCATGAGAATTTCGTCCTCTCATCAAATTTGTTATTATAATATTACAGTTTTATGAAACCGTCAAGAACTTTTCATCACAATTCTTTCCATTTTTGTGATTTTCTGCGATTTTGCCGCAAAATCTGTCAAAGTCTCCGTCTAAATTGTTACAAAAGCCCGGCGTTCTTCGGTACGCAGGCGAGGGATGGGCTATGCGGGCCGCCCCCAATAGGCGCACGCACTCCCCATCCCTTGACATACCCGGTAGAAAAGCGTATACTGGTTTTAACGTTCCGTCGAAGCATAGTTTTGGATAGGCCGTAGGCACACAGCTGCCGCCGGTGCGCATTTTGTATCATTTGATTCATTCCGCGTCCCAACGCAGGAATGGCAGCATTGTCACGAAGGCGAGGAATCAATATGCAGACCAAATTCCGCAAACCCCCAAAGCTGGAAAAACAGACAAAAACACGAAAAGCTCTCTCCAAGCGCGGTAAGCTGATCCTATTCAGCTGCCTGGGCCTGGTGGTGGCCCTTCTGGCCTCCGGCGCCCTGTACGCGTATTCCATTTGGAGCAACCCGGCGGCGTACCTGCGCGCCACGCCCACGCCGTCGCCTTCCCCCTCGCCGTCGCCCACTCCCTCTCCCACGCCCCTTCCCGACGACACCTCCACCCCTGCGCCCACGCCCACGCCGTCACCCACTCCCGATCCCTATGACGTGCTGATGTCCCAGGCCGACCTCTCTATGCTAAAGGATACCTTTAACGTGGCCTTGATCGGCGTGGACTACGCCCCGGAACGGGAAACCTGGGACGGTAAGCATGCTTACCACGCCGACGTCATCATCGTATTGGCCATTAATTTCGAAGACGACCGGGTGGATATGATTTCCATACCACGGGACACCTATGCCAAGATCCCCGATGTCAACGGCAAATACAAAATTAACGCCTCCCTGGACTGCGGCGGCGGGCTTCCCAATGGCTTTGGCAAGGTCTGCGAAGCCGCCAGCTGGATGCTGGGCGGCATCCCGGTGGACTATTACTACGCGGTCACCATGCCGGCGGTGAAGGAGCTGGTCAATGCCATCGGCGGCGTTACCTATGACGTGGACGTGGACTTCACCATGAACGGCCGCTCTTATAAGAAAGGCGAACAGTACATGGACGGGCAGGCGGTGCTGGACTACCTGCGGGTACGCAAGAACGTCGCCCAGCCCGGCGACCAGAACCGCATCAACCGACAGAAAAAGATGCTGGTTAAGATTTTTCAGACCATTAAGGAGAAAAACCTGCTCACCCAAATTCCCGGTATCATCAATGCCTTTAACGGCCAGCTGTACACCAACATGTCCCTGGAACAGACGGCGGCCCTGGCAGTCTATGCCTACAAGACCAATCCGGACGACATCTACATGCACTCCATGGGCGGATCCAGCCAGGATATCTACAATTGGACCTTCGTCATCACCGACCAGGCCAAGCGCGTGGATCTGATTAAGGAGATCTATGGCGTGGACGTCCCGCAGAACAAAAAGTACTCCCTGTCCTACTGCCGGTGGGAATGGCAGCATCTGCTTTCCGATGTCTACCTGGAAAATGCCGAAGTGGTACTGGCTGCCGCGAAGACGGCCATTGAAGCCGATATGCTGCTGAATACGCCCACGCCTTCCCCCTCGCCCTCCCCTACGCCGTCGCCCGATGTCTCACCCACGCCTGCGGAGAGCCCCACCCCTGCGCCGCCAGAAACCACGGTTCCCGCGGACTCGCCCACTCCTGTTGTCACGCCCACCCCTTTGGACTCGCCCACTCCTGCCGCCTCGCCATCGGCTGACGTCCCGGACGCGACCGCCACCCCCGCCGTCCCAACGCCGGCAGCCGCCGAAGGCGGAGCGGAAAGCGGACAGAACGCCGACCGTCCCAGCGGCGCCCAGCGGCTGGATCCCCAAGCCTATACCCTCTATGAGGAGGTTCTGGAAGACGTCCAGGCCGTCAAAAAGCTTTACAATGCCATCAAGACCGAGGAAAAGGCCATCGACACCAAGTCCGGCACCCTGCGGGACAACGCCGACGCCTTGGCTGAAGCCAATGCCAAGCTCAAGGAGGATGTAACCACCCTGGCCCGTTTGGTGGGATACAGCAAAACCCTCCGCTGGAAGGTTACCTTGACATACGACATCGCTGTGGACTTCCGATAGCCTTCTGAAGTAAAGCAAAGCCTGGCCCATGCAAGAAGCATGGGCCAGGCTTTATCTAGTAAAAAAGTTATATTCCGTAGAAACCCGTCCCCAAAGCTTTTGTCCGCCCTTGGCGAAAGGCGGTGAGCGAGAAGTATCTCCCGATGCGCCTGTATCGTATCAACCGACCTTTTCTGTGCACGGGATCATGGGGCCAGAGTTGGCCCATGCCGAAAGCATGGGCGGGGTTTCGGAAATCCAATGCCGCGAAGATGCTGTTGGATCCAGCAGAGCAAGTCCTGCTCGGTGGCAGAGCCGGCGGCAAGCACCAGGAACATGTCGGCCAACTCTCCCTGCTGCAGTTGGAGCGTATAGCCGTTCCACTGGAGAAACAGCTGCACCATCATAGCGTCAATGCGCTTGTTGCCGTCCAGAAACGCATAATTGGCCGCCAAGCCAAAGCCGAGCCTGGCAATTCTCTCAAGATCGGCAGGAAACAGCTCCGCCCCGCCAAAGGTCTGAAGCGGGGCGGAAAGCGCCGCCTCCAGGGCATCCTTGTCTCGTATTCCATCCATGCCGCCGCTCTTTTCCACCACAAGGGAGTGAATGACGGCGACGTCCTCCGCCGTAATCCACACCATTCGGCCAGTCTCCTATAGTCCTCAGCAAAATCGCGGAGAATGCGATCCGCATCTTGCAGCATCCGAGACCGGATCCCCGGGGATGTGGAAGCATCCCATGGTACGGGAAACGGCATGCCCTGGGTCCGGATGAAGGCTTGGAAAGCGGCTTCAGGGGGCATACCAAGGCGGGTGCAGATCTCGGTCATTTTTCCATGGTCTGGTCGTCGATATAAAGGGTCACACGGGTATCCACAAGTCGCTCCTCCTTACCCTGCCATGATACTATCGGCGCCGGGCATGCCCCTTCCAAGCTTATTGCCTTCCAAGCAAAGGGGCGCTGCCGAAAAGAACCTGCACGTCCCCTTCCAGCACCGGAGGGATCTTCGGATCCACTCGCTACCTGCGATTTCCGCTCTGGCGGGAAATGCCCTGGATGGCCGAAATCACCCAGTCGTATTCATCGGCGGTGAAGATGCTGCCGCAATACTCGCACTTTCCGGTGTGGTTGACATCCATCGGCGCGCCGCAGCTCTTGCAGACAAGCTTGGTTACCTGCGCTTCCCCGCTTTGGGGGGTCAGAACGCCTCTGCGGCGAATCAGCGTCCAGTGGTAGGTCATGAACAGTTCCAGCTCGGGATCGCCGCTGACGATTTCACCGGTGGCGTCGCTGGTAACGTAGTCAATAATGCGCGTCCGCACCTCCAGCAGCAGGATATCGTTGGTATCATCCTGGCTGTAGGAGAGGATCTGCACCCCCAGCACCGCAATCCGGTCCACGTGGTTGGTCTGTCCCTTGTCAATAAAGCCCTGGAGCTGCCGGGCAAACTGCTGGAAGAGCGCGTCGGTCATGTGGGGACGCATGGCATCCCACTGTTTGCTCTCCCACGCGTCCTGCATCTGCACGTAGAGATTGCTGACCTTCTCCAGGATAGCCGCCTCCGAGAAATAGGGATCGGCTGCCTTCAGCTCGGCAAGCTGCTTGGCGGTACCCTGCACCGGTACGGCATTCCGTGCCGGCGCATGCGTTCTCCGAACGCTCTTGCCCCGGCGCATAGCGACAAGGACAATCACCACAAATATGCCGGCCACCACGATGATCTCGAAGGGATCGACAGCGCCCCCGGAGGAGCTGTAGGAACCATACGTATCATAGCCGTCATCCCAGTCATCGTCCCAAGAGCTGCCGCCCCAGTCGGAATCCCCGCCACCGTAATCACTGCTGCCGGCAAAATCCCCCGCATCGGCCAGGCCCGCCGGCCCCCAGAGGCCCATCAGCGCTAACGCCAGCAGGAGCACAAGGCTTAAAACCCGCCGCAGCTTCCCGTATTGTTTCATGCTGTCCCACCTTTTCCCGCGCCCGCTGTCCTTTCGGCGCCAGATTCTTCTCCTGTGATTCTATTGATATAGTCAGTATACCATCGCATTCTCCCTTTTTCAACAACTGCCGCCAGGAGGATGCCTTGCAAAAATGACGTCTATGGGATACTATGGTGGCATCCGCGTATAAAAGGAGGGATTTGACGTGACCGCGTCCCCCACGGACACCCGCGCCCGCTGGGTATCTTATTTGCTTGCCATCGCCCGTCCCGTGCTGGAGCCTCTCTCCCGCGGCATGCTGCGCCAGGTCATGCCCATCGAAAGCCGATCCCCGCGGGAGGACCGCGCCCAGTACACCTATCTGGAGGCCTTCGGCCGCGCCCTTTGCGGACTGGCCCCCTGGCTTGGCTGTCCAGGGCTGACCGGCGAGGAGGAGCGCCTCCGGCTGGACACCCTCCGGATGACCCGGGAGGCCCTGGCGCAGGCCGTAGATCCCCAGGGGCCGGACGCCATGAATTTCTCCCAGGGCTACCAGCCCATCGTGGATGCCGCCTTTCTTTGCCAAGGACTTCTGCGCGCCTATGATTCCCTGTACCTGGCGCTTCCCCCCGATGTCCAGCGCCAGCTCATCCTCCGGCTCAAGGCCACCCGCACCCGGAAGCCCTATGCCTGCAACTGGCTGCTCTTCTCCGCCATCATCGAGGTATTCCTCCGCAAGGCCGGGGAGAAGGACTGGGATCCCATGCGCATCGACTATGCCCTGCGGCAGCATGAGCAGTGGTATCTGGGGGATGGGGTCTACGGCGACGGCCCGGAATTCCACTTCGACTACTACAACAGCTTCGTCATCGGCCCCATGCTGGTGGATATCCTGCGGGAGGTCGCCGGCGTCTCCCCCGATTGGGACGCACTGGCGCCCGGGATACGGGCCCGGGCCATTCGCTACGGCGCCATTCTGGAGCGCATGATCTCCCCGGAGGGCGCTTTCCCCGTCATTGGCCGCTCCATGGCCTACCGCTTTGGGGCCATGCATCACCTGGCCCAGATGGCGCTGCTGGACATGCTGGCCGACGGCGTGACGCCCGCCCAGGTGCGCTGCGCCCTGGATGCGGTCATTTGCCGGATTCTCTCCGCACCCGGCGTCTTCGATGCGGCCGGTTACCTAACCGTCGGCTTCTGCGGACACCAGCCGGATATCGGCGAAGCCTACATCTCCACCGGCAGCACCTATCTGTGCAGCACCGTTTTCCTTCCGCTGGGACTGCCTCCGGAAGCTCCCTTCTGGCGGGACGCCGACGCTCCATGGTCGTCCGTTACAATCTGGGGCGGCCAGAATACGGCCGCCGATCATCATCTTTCCACAAGGAGGAACAACTAAGAATGGAATATACCGCATTGAAAAACGTCCGTCTGCCGGTCTCCCGAATCATTCTGGGAACTGCCTTCTCGCCCATGAACCAGGGCGAGGCCGTAGACGAGGTACTGGATAACGCCCTGGCCCTGGGCATCAACTGCTTTGATACCGCGGCGGTTTACGGCGACAGCGAGGCCTCCCTGGGGGACTGGATCCAGCGGCGCGGGAACCGGGACCAGGTCCTCATACTTACCAAGGGCGCCCACCCCACCGTCTGGCGGAACCGGGTCACCGACTATGACATCCGCAGCGACCTGGCGACCAGCCTGGCCAAGCTGCGCACTGACTTTGTGGATATGTACCTGCTGCATCGGGACGATCCTTCGCTGCCCGTAGGCCCCATCGTCACGCTGCTCAACGAGCTTAAGGCCGAGGGTAAGATCCATGCCTTCGGCGGCTCCAACTGGACCCACGAGCGGCTGGAGGCCGCCAATGAATATGCCTACGCCCACAACCTGACCCCCTTCACCCTCTCCAGCCCCAATTTTGGGCTTGCCGACCAGAAGGGGGATCCGTGGGGATGGGGCAGCGTGTCCATCGCCGGCAGTGAACGCGGCGAAGCCCGGGACTGGTACCGCAGGACCGGCATGCCGGTCCTGGCCTACTCCAGTCTGGGCAACGGCTTCTTCTCCGGCCGCTTTACCAGCCGGGAACCGGAAAAGGCCGCCTCCCTCCTGGGCAGCGCCGCCCAGCGCGCCTTCCTCTATCCTGACAATCTGGAGCGGCTGGCGCGGGCCGAGACATTGGCCGCCCAGCTGGGCTGCACCGTTCCCCAGGTGGCCTTGGCCTATCTGCTCCGGCAAGAGGGGCTGAAGACCTTCGCCATCGTTGCCTCCCGCCGTCCCGCCGCCATGGCGGAGAACTGTGCGGCGCTGGAAATCCCCCTTACCCCGGCCCAGTGCCGTTTCCTGGAGTCCGGCGAAGCCTAGGCCGAAGGGCGCCCAACAGCAAGGCATCCGCGGAACCGCGGATGCCTTGTTCTTTGTTTTTTCGGCTGTATCGCCTACGCCTCATCCTGCCGGTGGCTTTCATAGTGCTGGCGGATCTTGTCAAAGCTCTCTTGGCTGAGATCGTGCTCCAGCTTGCAGGCATCCGCCTGGGCCACCTCCGGCGACACCCCCAGGAGCATCAGATACCGGCTGAGCAGGCAGTGCCTCTCGTAAATCCGCTCCGCAATGGCGCGTCCGCTTTCGGTTAGGTGAATAAAGCCGTCTCCATCCACCGCAATCAACCCATTCTCTCGGAACTGCTTCATCGCCACGCTGACGCTGGGCTTGGAGAAGCCCAGTTCCCCGGCGATATCCACGGAACGCACCTGCCCCCGCCGTCTCTCTAGGATCAGGATGGTTTCCAAATAGTTCTCTCCCGACTCATGAACCTGCATGGGTGCGCCCCCTTTCCATCTTGGTCATTCTTATCGTACCAGAAAAACATGGCCCGTGCAAGTTTTTCTCAAAAAGCCCCATTCTGCTCTTGACAGCGCCGTTCCAATGCGGTACACTTTGCCTTGGAATTGAGCGTTCAATTTTTGAACATTAGGGGGTTGAAAATGGAAAACATCTTTCGGCTGCTGCAGCTCATGGACGAAGCGCCCCGGATTAGCCAACGGGAGCTGGCCAAGCAATCGGGTCTGTCCCTTGGCTCGGTAAACGCGCTGGTGGCCGAACTTCAGGAAAAAAACCTGATCCATGTGGAGAAGCAGGGCCACAGCAGCGTCTACCAAATCACCGGGGAAGGCGGCGCGCTGCTTCGTCGTCTCATGCTGGCCCGCCGCCAGCACAAGCTGCGCCTTAAGCCGCTGGCCGGCCCCGTTCGAACGGCGGTCATCTTGGCCGCTGGCCGGCAAAAGGATTTCCCGGGACCGGTCTGCCTGCTTCCCCTCCCGCGAGGCGGGACGCTGCTGGCCCGGAGCCTCTCCATCCTGCGGGAAAACGGCGTAGAGGAGATCATTGTCGTAGGCGGCTATGCCCTGGATGCACTGCGCGAGGCCCTTTCTCCCGCAGAGCAGCTGGTGGAGAATCCCCAGTACCGCTTTACCGGGACCATGACCAGCCTGGCAGCCGCCGCTCCCCTGCTCAAAGGGAAAGACTTTCTCCTCCTGGAAGGGGATCTAGTCTATGAGCGGCAGCTCATCCCCAAGGTTCTGGAGAACGACACCCCCAGCTGCATCGTTACCGCCAACGTTTCCGGCTCCGGCGACGAAGCCTACGTGGAGGAGGACGCGCTGGGCGACCTGGTCACCATCAGCATGGACCTTCGCCAGCTTAACCGCATCTCCGGAGAAATGATCGGCGTAAGCAAGATCTCCGCCGAACTCTTTGACCGCATGATGGAGACCTTCGCGGAGAACGAAAACCCCTTCTTTAACTACGAATATCTCCTGGCCAATCTGGCTCACCTTTACCGAATCCGCTGCCTGCGGGTAGATGACCTGTCCTGGGGAGAGGTAGACAACAACGCCCAGTACCAGCACATACTCTCCGCGACATTCCCCACCATCGTCAAGCGGGAAGAGGTCTCCCGCCTCCACGATGCCCAGGCCCTGCTGCGGACAGTTTTCTCCACCCAGGAGGACTTGGTCCTGACTCCGGCCGGGGGTATGACCAACTCCAACTACCGCTTCCAGTGGGACGGCTGCGCGTACATCCTGCGGATTCCCTATCCCAGTACGGCGTCCATGATTGACCGGCGGCAGGAGGCCGTCAACAACGCCTGGGCCAGCGAAGCCGGGCTCAACGCTGAAACCCTCTACTTTGACCCGGATACCGGGATCAAGGTCACCCGCTGCATCCCCGAGGCGGAAACCCTGCTCAATACCACCGCCCGACTTCCCGGCATGATGCAGGAGATCGCGGCCCTGCTGCGACGGCTTCACACCAGCGGCGCTCCCTTGGCCGGAGAGTTCTCCTTCCTGGTCGAGCTGGAGCGTTACGAGGAAATCAATCGCCGCCTGGGAGGCTTCTGGCCGGAGGACTACGCTGCCTTCCGGGCCCAGGTGATGACCCTGCGCCGGCTTCAGGAGCGGCTCTACGCCGCAGCCAAGGCGCCCTGTCACAACGACCTGGTCGCCCAAAACCTGGTGCGGGGCAAGGACCGCCTCTATCTCATCGATTGGGAGTACGCCGGCATGAACGATCCCGCATGGGATCTGGCCAGTTATCTTCAGGAGTGCGAGCACACCCCCGAGGAAGCCGACTATTTCCTCTCCTGTTACGATCCTGACGCCGATCTCTCCTACCTCCGGGACCGCATCCAGATCCAGATGGTCTATCAAGATCTACTCTGGAGCGTATGGACCTGGGCCAAGGAAGCCGGTGGCAACGACTACGGTACCTATGGCGCCGACCGCTACCGCCGCTGCCATCAGCGTCTGGCGCAGTTCCGTGCCGCCCATGAAGAGGCCTGGCTGCAGACGCCGCAGTCCTGAGCCCGGATCCCCATTCCGCCCGACATGGCGTCGCGATTCCCTAACCTTTTGTTCATGAAGGAGGCCCCATGAAAAAAGACACTTTTTCCAGCCTGTCCCGGCAACTGGACTGGAACATCATTCTGGTTCCCCTGGCCGTGATTCTTCTCCTCTGCGGCCTATTCGTAGCCTTTCCTTCGGCGTCGTCCTTGGCCATCGAAGCCGTTCGGGGCTTTCTCGGCAACCAACTGGGGATATTCTATATCGTGATAGGGCTTGTCACCCTCTTTGTCTCACTGTACATTGCATTCTCCCGGTATGGAAACATCCGCCTGGGCCAGGATGCCCGCCCGGCGCACTCCAACTTTCGCTGGGGCGCCATGATCTTCACCTCCACCATGGCGGCGGACATTCTCTTCTACTCTCTCTGCGAGTGGGCGCTGTACTTCAATGAGCCGCATCTGGCCTCGATGGGCGGAGAGGTCTACGAGTGGGCCGCCACCTACCCCCTCTTTCACTGGGGACCGATCCCCTGGAGCTTCTATATCGTGCTGGCCGCGGCCTTCGGCTTCATGCTTCACGTCCGGGGCCGCACCAAGCAGAAGTTCTCCGAGGCCTGCCGCCCCCTGCTGGGCCGCCGCATTGACGGCTTCTGGGGAAAGGCCATTGACTTTTTCGCGGTGTTCGCCCTGCTGTGCGGCGTTGCGACCACCTTCTCGCTGTCCACGCCGCTGCTCTCGGCGGCAACCGGCGAACTTCTGGGCATCCCCGCAGGCATTGGACTAACCCTGGGGCTGCTGGCCTTCATCGCCGTGGTCTACACCCTGACGGTATGGTTTGGGCTAAAGGGGATTTCTCGACTGGCATCGATCTGCACCTCCCTGTTCCTCACTCTGCTGGCTTATGTACTGCTGGCCGGGGGCGAACCCCTCTTCATCCTGGAATCCGGCGTCACCGCCATAGGAAAGCTGGTGCAGAATTTTCTGGGAATGGCCAGCTGGATGGATCCCCTGCGGGTCAGCGGGGACGGCAGCAGCGGCTTCGTCCAGAATTGGACGGTGTTCTATTGGGCCTATTGGATGGTCTGGTGTGTGGCGACGCCCTTCTTCATTGGGATCATTAGCCGGGGACGCACCCTGCGCAATACAGTGCTGGGAGGATATGCCTGGGGGCTTGCCGGCACATTCACCTCCTTCATCGTGTTGGGAGGCTACGGACTCGCCCAGCAGATGAAGCACGGCCTGGACACGGCCGGCGCCCTGGAGGCCGGCGGCGACCTGGCCCAGAGCATCCTCGCCATCCTAGAAACCCTGCCCCTGCATACACTGGGATTGATCCTCCTGGCTGTCACGATGATTGCCTTCTACGCCACCACCTTCGACGCCCTAACCCATGTGGTAGCCTCCTACTCCTACCGGGAGCTGCCTTCTGGCGCCGATCCGGACAAACGGATCCGCGCATACTGGGCGGTGCTTTTCATCCTGCTGCCCATGGCGCTCATCTTCTCGGAGAGCTCCATGTCCAATCTGCAGTCGGTATCCATCATCGGGGCATTCCCCATGGGCATCATCCTGCTCATCATTGTCGCAAGCTTTTTCACCGATGCCCGGCGCTATTTGTCGGAAGGAAAGTCCAGGGAAAGAGATTGATTCCCCCTCCAAACCCCAGGGCGGGCCCGCGCTGTACGGGCCCGCCCTGCGTCATGTCCGGGCCCCGGAACACATAAACTTAACCGGATGCCCGGACGCACCGGCTTGCAAAAATCCTCGAAATGTGCTAATTTGTATGTAAACCAACCTTAACACATCATAAGGAGGAATCATCATGACATCTCCCGTTACCGTAGCCCCTCACAAGTCCTCTCTGGGCGGCCTGGACGCCAACATTTGGGGCTTGCTGGCCTACCTGGCCTCCGGCGTTCTGGGCCTGATCCCCGGCATTAAGTACGTGGCCTGGCTCGCTCCCCTGGTTCTGTATTTCCTGGAGAAAAACAGTTCCTTTGTCAAATTCCACGCCATGCAGGCCTTCTGCATCAATCTTCTGTCCGCCGCGCTGAACATCATTGTGGCCATCATCGCCGCCATTGCCGTAGCCGCGTCCGCCACGTCCCTGGCCGGCCTGGGCGGCGGCCTGGCGACACTGACCATTACCGGCGTCTTGACCTGGATTATCTCCATCGTGGTGCTGGTTTTTGAGATCATCGCCCTGGTCAAGGCCTACAAGTACCAGGAGTACGAGATCCCCGGCCTCGGAAATCTGGCGCGCGCCATCATGCGCAAGTTCTAGCTCCTCCTTCGGATTGCAAAACGACCCCCGCGGGGCATACCCCGCGGGGGTTTTTTTGTATATCATGTCCTGCGCACAGCGTCTCTCTGGCGCTCCGGTTCTGGGCCGCAGGGATGCAGACGCTAGGGCTGCCGCTGTCCGCCCAGATAGAAGATGGTGAACAGCCCCGGACCGCAGTGGGCGCCAATGACGACCCCCAGGCTGGTAATGGTCACCTTGGCGACCCCCGGAAAACGCTGCAGCACCTGATCCCGCATGAACCGGGCATCCTCCAGGCAGTCGGCATGGAGGATATGGACTTCCTTGCCCTCGGGTTCGGTGAAATCCCGGGCCATCCCCTCCAGGATCTGCTGGAGCGCCGCCTTGCGCCCGCGCGCCTTCTTAGCTACCGTCAAGGTTCCGTTGTCCGGGACGTAGAGCACCGGCTTGATAGAGAGCAGAGACCCTACCATGGCCGAGGCATTGGATACCCGTCCCCCGCGCTTGAGGTAATTCAAATCATCCACGGTGAAGCGGTGCATGATGTGGAGCTTGTGTTCTTCGCCCCAGGCGATGGCTTCCTCAAAGCTGGCTCCGGCATCCCGCTGCCGCACCATGAGCTCCACCAAAAGCCCCAGTCCTCCGGATATGCAGCGGGTATCCATGAGATACAGCCGCTGGGACGGATACTCCTGGGCGATCATCTTAGCGGCCTCCTCGGCGCATACATAGGAGTGGGACATCTCTTTGGACATATCCAGGTAAATTACATCCTTGCCCTTCTCCATCAGCTTGCAAAAGAAGTCGTGATAGGTAAAGGTGTTGATCATGGAGGTGGTCAGCACCACGCCCTGGCGCATCTTCTTATAGATAGCCTCCCGGGAGGATTCCCGGCAGTCGTCCTCGTACACCTCGCCATCAATCAGGTAAGTGTAGCTGATGAAGGGCACATCATGCTCCTCAAAAAACTCACGGGGCAGATCGGCCGTGGAAGCCGAGGCAATAATATAGTCAGCCATGGGCAACTCCTTTCCGCAATATGCACATCCAAACGCGGGCACAAAAGCCCCAAATTATAACAAGCCTAGCGCCCGGTTTCCAGATAAGCGATCTGCTCAGGAGTCAGCCGGAACGTGAGGGCCTGGAAGGCGTCCTCCAACTGCTCTACGCTGGAGAACCCGCACAGGGCAGAGGCGCGCAGGGCATTGTCCCGCACATAGGCCAGCGCTACGGAGGCCAGGCTCACCCCCAGATCCCCGGACAATGTCTGAAGCCGCTGGGCCCGGCGCCGGTTCTCCGGAATGAAGTCATAGTACTGGCGCGGACCGGGCTTCATGGGGGCGCCGCTGGCCAGCCGGGCAAAATAGCCCCGTCCCTGGCTGCCAAAGCCCATCACCGGGAAACCCGTCTCCTTATACCAGCCAAACTCAATGTCATTCATGGTCACATGCGTCACATCCCGGGTTTGAGCCGGTGTGGTCAGCGCCAAGGAAAAATGCAGCTGGCAGACCGAAAAGGGCGTCAGGCCATTGGCGCGGGCAAAGTCGTTGGCCTCCTGTATGCGGCCCACCGTCCAATTGGAGCACCCAATGGCTCGAACCTTCCCCTCGCGCACCAGCGCATCCAGCGCGGGCATGATCTCCTCCACCGGAATGCGGGGATTATCCCGGTGCAGCAGATGCAGATCGGTGTACTCCACCCCCAGTGCTTTGAGAGAAAGTTCCAAATCCTCCCGGATCTCCGCCGGAGAGAGCCGGGAAATATGCATAGCGGCGGTGTCTGCAGGATGGCAGCCTTTGGTACAGAGGATGACCTCGCCTCGGCAGCCGCGGCTCTTGAGGTAGCGTCCCAGTGCCTCGTCGCTGCGCCCCTCCGCATACTTGCGGGCGGTATCCAGGCAATTGCCTCCCAGCTCCCGGTACCGGTCAATCACCGCAAAGTGTGCGGCATCCTGGGCGGGATCGCCCCGTCCAGTAGCGCCCAGGGAAATCTCCGTAATCGCCAGATCGGGAAGAATGGACAGTTTTTTCATGGGCTCCTCCTATTGCAGCTTGGCGGTTTCCTCGCGAATGATTTCGACATAGCGGCGCACCTTGGCCGGGTTGTTGTGCACGGTGTAAACGTCGCGCTGGGCAATCTCCAGATGACATCCCTTTGCGGCGGCCACGGTCTTGGCGATGTGGGCACGGAAGGCGTCCTCATCCAATGTTTCCTCAACGCCCAGGTAATTGGGGCTGGGCTTACGCAGATAGATGATATCGGTGCCTGCCAACCGCTCTCCCATGACCTCCTCATTGCACCAGGGAGAGATGGAAACCTTGCGCAGGCCATGCAGACGGCTCACGCAGTCCCAGATAGGATCCACCGCTTCGCAGCAACCATAGGAAAGGCGACCCATAATCTTGGCAATCTTTTCATAGCACGGGAAGATAAACTCCTCATACATGGCCGGAGAAAGGCCGGTAGACTCCTGGGAATCCATGTAACCCCAGACCTGCTCCGTGGTGAGCACACCCTCTTGGGGCAAGGTATGGGTGAAGCACTTCGATCCCTGGCACAGGGTTTCAAAGCTCACCGTGGGAAGAATGCAGCCCTCCCGCTCCATGAGCTTAAAATAAGCAATGGTATCATCTGCCAGACGGTCCATCATGGTCTTAAACTCGTCCGGATAGTCATACATGGAGAAGAACATGGTCTCCATCCCCATGAGGTGGACGATATACTGGGTGGGAGTTGCGTACAGACAGCGGCCCACAAGACGCGCCGGAAGGATATCCCCAAAGGTATCCTGTGCCAGGCGCAGGTGCTCCAATGCCCCCGCCTTGTCCACACCAAAGGTGCTCGGTCCTAAGAGCTCTGCATCGTCTTCCAGGTCGTGAATAACATGCTGGAACTGATGGCCTAGGTTATGCCCATGGGCATCGGTCGCGGTTACGCGGGAGATTTCGTGGCCAAAGGGATGAAAATAACCGCCGATTCCCACGGGGAAGTAGTCGGGCACCACCTTATCATCGTCAAAGAGCTCCAGGTTGGTAAACTGATGATAGAGGGCAAACTCCAGGCTGCGTGCCTCAGGGGACTCGCAGACCAGACGCGGTGTAATCACCTCGTCCTGAAAGGTATCGATTTCGATATGAATCATGGGGCGGCTGCCGGGCTCACAGTCATTATGCCGGTACCATTCGGCAATCCGGCGTTGGTTTACCTCCCCATGCGCAATCTCCAGTTGGTGCTTTGCCAGATCGCGCAGCACAATACGTTCTCTCTCGGTCATCGTCCCAACCTCCTTATTCCTCTAAATCATTGTAACACAAGAGCGCTTCACGAAAAAGGTGTTTTTCCATTCGCTTCAAAAAAGCTGCACCCTCGGGGGAGGGCCCTTTTACAAAAGGGCCCCCTCCCCCGCAAAATCCCGCCTCCTCGGAATCCTCACGGATTCCTGCGGCGGCTTTTTCGCAGGAAACAGGTTTCCTGCGACCTCCATTACAAAAGGCGGGAGCCTTTCGCGGCCCCCGCTTTTTCATGCGTTCACGTCCCTTGGGGGAGAGGCCCTTTTGCAAAAGGGCCCCCTCCCCCAAACCCCCTTCCCCCAAAACCTTGATGGAAGGGATCACGAAAAAAATCAGGGAACGTCGGCAATCAGAATGCAGCCGTTCCTCTTCCACTCTCTCCCCACCCTTCCCCTAAAGTTTTAGAAAGGTGGGGGCACGGGGGAGGGAAACCTTTCTCAAAAGGTTTCCCTCCCCCGGAGAAACTGCCGTACTTCCGTGTCCTCTTGGGGGAGAGGCCCTTTTGCAAAAGGGCCCCCTCCCCCAAACCCCCTTCCCCCAAAACCTTAATGGAAGGGATCACGAAAAAGTCAGGGAACGGCGGCAATCAGAATGCAGCCGTTCCCCTTCATACGCTCCCTAACCTTCCCCCCTAAAGTTTTAGAAGGGTGGGGGCACGGGGGAGGGAAACCTTTCTCAAAAGGTTTCCCTCCCCCGCAAAATCCCTCCCCCGCAAAAACCTCCCCCAACGCAAAAAAGAAGGCCCCGATTTCTCGGGGCCCTCCTCTAGGGCTGCGGCGGACCGCAGTCTACGCTTACATTAGTTCGCGGGAGTCGCGATACCACTGGAGGCAATGTTCCAGCCGTCGATGGTTCCGGAGGTCGCCATCGCACCAGAGCTCTGGAAGTAGTACCAGTTGGTCACGCCGTTCCACGACAGCCGCTGCCACCCGGTCACCATCGCGCCAGAAGCGTTCATGTAGTACCAGGTGTTACCAACCTTCTGCCAGCCGGTCTTCATGTCGCCGTTGGTCGGATCCATGTAGTACCACTTGCCGCCCAGCTGCTGCCAGCCGGTCTCCATGTCGCCGTTCACGGGATCCAGGTAATACCACTTACCGCCCAGCTGCTGCCAGCCGGTCAGCATCTTACCGGAGCTCGCCATGTAGTACCACTCGCCGCCCAGGAACTGCCACCCGGTCATCATCGAGCCGGAGTTGGGAGCGTAGGTCTTGAAGTAGTACCAATCGGTGACACCGTTCCACTCGAGCTGCTTCCAGCCCTTGACCATGACGCCGTCAGCGCCCAGGTAGTACCAGAAGCCATCCTGCACCCACTCGTTGGCCAGCATCTCGCCTTCCTCGAAGTAGTACCAGGTGCCCTTGGGGTTCTCATACCAGCCGGAGACGGCCTCGAAGGTCACCTTCACGGTCTTGGTGGCGTCGGTCATGCCGCTGTCGCCGGTGAAGGCCACGGTGACATCCTGCTCGCCAGCCAGGGCGGGATTGGCCACGGTCACCACGTTCTCAGCCTCAACGGCGTCGATGGTGGCCAGGGTGGTCTCGCCAGCGGTGATCGCCAGCTTACCGTTGGGGGTGTAGCCGGCGGGCACGTTCAGGGTGATGGTCAGCTCATTGCCGTCCACAGCCACGGTCATGGCGGTGGTCAGCTTGGTCACGTCGATCTTCTCGTCGCCGGTCACCTGGGAAGCGGCGTAGGCCTTGTCGCCCAGGTACTTGGCGGTGAGCACCAGATCCTCGCCAGCGGTGAGGGCCTTGGCGTTCTCAAAGGTGGCAATACCCTTATTTACCTTCGCAGTAGCAA
>CALWDW010000026.1 GCA_944376795.1 uncultured Christensenellaceae bacterium | reverse complement strand
TCACCTGCTCCTCCCTTACTGTATATACATTTCCCTCTTTCTTCTGTGTATCGTGTGGTTATCCTCTGCTCCTTTCCAACTCCATACACGCAAAACACACTCTAAGCTATCCTACAGTTTACATCCAGCAGAAGCAGTTCCGGGCCGTGAAGCAGCATCAGGCCTAAATCGGCCCGCATCCGCTGCCCCAGGCTCAGTTCCCGGGCAAAGGTCTTCATCAGCGGCCCCAGTTCCAGCAGTTGGATTACCGTATCCAGGTTTCGCTGGTAAACATCCTCAGGGATATCCCAAACGGTCTTCTTCCATACAAAAGACTGGGAGACAGGATGGTCCCACCACAGTTCGCTGCGGTTGCCAAAGAGGATACCCAAGCGGCGCATCAGAGGGACGCGCTGCCTGAACGGAGACATGCCCAGCACCCAGATCTCCCCGCTTTCGGGGCGCAGCATGCCCGCCAAAAGCTTCATCGTTGTAGATTTCCCCGCGCCATTGGGGCCGGCATAGGCGGCGAATTCCCCCGCGGCAATGGTAAAGGAAACATCATCCAGGGCGGTGACCACCCGTTTGGACGGACGCAGCAGGCCGCGGAGGAGGCCACCTCCCGCGTTCTCCCTCTGCCGCTGGACAAAGGTTTTGGTTACATTCCCAACGGATATGGCTTCCTCACATCCGGAAGCCGCCGCGGATATAGCGGTGTATTCCCTTGCGCACATAGTACATCATTCCCTTTCGAAAGCAGAACCCGGCCAACAGGCCCAGAAAGATGGTAAAAAGCACCGGATAGGTTTGGGGCCAGCCCAGAGGCGCCCGGCCCAGCAGGTTCATGGCGGGGAACCAGGCCATAAGCCCTGCGGGCACCGCGGTGAGCATCAGCGTTTGGAGCGCAAGCGGCATGCCCGTCAAAGGATAGGTAGCAAAACCATCCAACAGTTCCAGCGCATCGGTGGCAATTTCCTCGGCCTGGACAGGAAACCAGAAGGCCAAAGAGGAAGCCAGATAGGAATAGCCCAGGCACATGCCGGTGGTCACGGCCAGGCTGCCCAACAGCCGGGTCAACCACCCTAGGCTGACCGGGAGCCCCAGCCGGCTTGCAGCGACGCAGAGCAGGACGGTGCCCGTCAGAAGCGCCGAGGAACCGGTAAAAGGCAGAAAACCTTCGGTCATCAACTGGGTATGTAGGGGCAGCGGCTGGATCAGCATATGGTCCAGTTGTCCCCGGCCAATGCGGCGGCTGATGTGCCCCACGTTGTTGGCGGAAAAGAAGAGCTGGAAGACCCCCGCCACCATCGCGGCGTAGGCCAGCATAAAGAGCACTTCGCCGGCAGAGAGCTCTCCCACCCCGTCAAAGCGGGCTGCCAGAAGAAAAATGCCGCTGAGCCCCGCCAGATAAGAGACCAACTCCGTGAAAATACAGGTAAGCGCAAACTTGGTGTCGCGGCACAGCCAAGCCAGATCCATTTTTGCATAGAGGGCCATGAGCCGCCCACAACGGCGCAGGCTTCGGAGAAGTTTACCCGCCATAGCTTACCATCCTTTCCTGGCTGTGGGAAAAACAGAATAGCGCCAAGGGCCACAGCACGGCGTTCCAGAGCATTTGGATGAACACCGTCCATGCCGGATCCGGGGCCAGGCCGGTAAAGATCGCCAAGGGCGCGGCGGCCAGGCTGCCAAAAGGCTGGTAAGCCAGCGCGTTTCCCAGAAGCTCCGGCATAGCCGCAAAAGGAATGACGCTTCCCGAAAGGATGGCGGCCAGCGCCGCGCGAATGCTCTGGACCTGGTAGCTGGCCCCCTGCATACGAATGGCCAGGCAAACAAAAAGGTAGTCTACGGCAAAGCCCAGGCTGACGCACAGCAGCAGACTGGGGAAAAACCACCCCGAAGCAGGCAGCAGCGGCACGCCCAATAGCGCCGCTATCCCTATAACAGGAAGCGAGAATCCCGGGAATTCCGGCAGCCACCCTCCCAGGGTCTGGCAAGTAAGTTGGCGGAGCACCCCCATGGGGCGGAGAAACAGGTTGAGCAGTTTGCCCTCGTAATTCCAGCCAGAGGCAGGCGTCATAATGGTCAGGATCCCAGACAAGGCAGTCCCCAGCACGGTATAGCTCCGGGCCTGGTTCAGGGTCATATCCACATGGGCCCCCTCCTGAAGCAGCACTTCCCACAGGAATAACATGGGCAGGATGCGAAGGGCCTTGAGCAGATAACGGGGCAGCAGGGGCAGCACCCCTCCATTGGCTGCGCCGCGGGCGGGCATAGCCGCCATGGCTGCTCCCCGTCGGCAGGCCCACAAGATGGTATGCATAAGCAAATATCTCCTTTTCCAAAAGTGCAGAAAAAAGCCTGGGAGGCCACAGCCGCCCAGGCAAGACTTACGCATGCGCTAGACTCCCCAGGAGCTCCGCAAGGGCGCAAACGGCGGCATGGCGCGGAACCAGCAAAAGGGCAGACCCCTCCCTTTCCACCGCCGCAAGCGCCGCATGGATTCCCCGGCCGCCGGAGAGCAGGGCCGCATATACACACGGCCGCAGCAGACAAAACACTGGATCCGCACCGGGTTCACCACCTTTCTTCTCCGCCAATACGGAAAAAGTATATTCTTTCTTGCCATGTCAAGGCATCCACCGTTGGCAGCGACCTTTGGAAACCGTCCTTCGGCTAGCGTTGTGACATGACACCCACATGCTGCCCAAGGTAACGATCTCCTGTGTTCGGATACACCATAGCTAAGCCATGACCCCGGCATAGGATATAAGCCCTTGCGGAACAGATGCTTCTGTTCCCATACGTTTTTTATGGAAGCCCGCCAGCTGATTTGGGTTCTTGGCGCTTGCAGTTACCTGCTTCCAGTATCCGACTGCTTTGGAATTCAGCCAACAGCAAACAGTTTTGGTCCGGCAAGCCTGACCCTCCCTCGATTATATTCCACGCCGGACGCTCAGCTCAAAGCGCCGCTCCCTACCCGAGTACGGCGTTAATCTTATCCAGCATCTCCTGAAGCATGGCCCGGTCCACCGTGCCTCCGCTGAAGGAGAGGAGAGAACGCACCGGCATGTTCCGGAACATGGCCTCCATCATCTCCGCCGTGCCTTCGCCCAGGGTGCCGTTCTCGCTGTCGGCATTATCGTCGTTGCTTCCCAGCTTATAGGCGGAGAGGATGTCCTGCATCATTTCCACCGCCTCGGGATACTGGAGCATATCCCCCACGGTGCTGGTCATGGTGAAGGTCACAGGGAGGCGGCGGGTGGAGCGGACACGCACCGTATCCTCCAGCACAATGTCCCGAGAGGACCGGCCGATGAGGATGGCAAAGTCCCCGGTCTCCACATGCCAGTCCTGGATCCGGGTGCTGTAGTAGGCAAAGGCCCGCTTGTCCAGGGTAAACACGGCCTCCTTCTCCTCCCCGGGAGCCAGCTCCACCTTGGCGAAGCCCTTCAGTTCCTTATCCGGCCGGCGCATGGTAGACTGGCAGTCCCGCACGTAGAGCTGCACCGTCTCCTTGCCCGCACGGCTGCCGGTATTCTTCACCTTGACCCGTACGGTCAGGGTGTCGGTATCCTCCATCTCCTTCTTGTCCAGCGTCAGGCCGCTGTATTCGAAGGTCGTATAGCTTAGGCCATAACCAAAGGGATAGCGCACCGGCATCTTCTTGGCGTCATAGTAGCGATACCCCACAAATACCCCTTCCCGATAGGGCACATCGTCCACCTCGCCAGGATAGAAGAGATAAGAAGGATTGTCCTCCACCTGGTAGGGAACGCTCTCCGCCAGTTTGCCCGAGGGATTCACGTCGCCGTAGAGCACGTCCAGCGTGGCCGCCCCTACCGCCTGACCACCCAGATAGACGTCCAGAATGCCCCGAACCTTGTCCGCCCAGGGCATGGTCACCGGAGAACCATGGTGCAGCACCACCACAGTGTTAGGCTGCACGGCGGTCACCGCGTCGATCAGCGCGTTCTGGCAGGCGGGCATATCCATATGCTTACGGTCAAAGCCCTCGGACTCAAAGGCGTCGGGCAGGCCCACAAAGAGCACCGCCACCTGGGCCGTGCGGGCCGCCTCCACCGCCTCGGCAATCAGGGCCTCGTCCACCACATCGGCGGCGGTATCATAGCCCGGGGCATAGATCACGTCCAGGTCTCCCTTGGCGTCCATGGCCGACTCCACCCGGAAGGAATTGATATGGGAAGAGCCGCCTCCCTGGTACCGGGGCGCTTGGGCAAATTTTCCGATAAAGGCCACTTTCGCCTTCTTGTCCAGGGGCAGGATGCCGTCGTTCTTCAGCAGCACCATGCACTGGCCGGCGATCTTCCGCGCCAGCTGGTGGTGGGCCTCCTTGCTGTAAGAGGCGCCGGGCTTTTTGTGGGAAAGGTACCGGTCGATCAAGGTAAGGATCCGCTCCACCGTGGTATCCAGCACCTTCTCGTCCAGCGTGCCGTCCTGAACGGCCTGGACGATAAGAGCATCGTTCACCCCGCCGCTGGCCGGCATTTCCAGATCCATACCGGCTTTCAGCCCCGGCACTCTCTCGTTCACAGCGCCCCAGTCGCTGACCACGATGCCGTCAAAGCCCCACTCGTCCCGCAGAATCTCGGTGAGAAGCCGGTGGTTGTCGGCGGCATAGGTGCCGTTGACCTTGTTGTAGGAGCACATCACCGTCCAAGGCTTTCCAATCTTCACCGCCAGCTCGAAGTTGGTCAGGTAAATCTCCCGCAGGGTCCGCTCGTCAATCTGGGAGTCGGCGGTCATGCGCCGGTCCTCCTGGGAGTTGGCGGCAAAGTGCTTCAGGCTGGTACCGATCCCCTGGCTCTGCACGCCCAGGATGTGGTGGCCGGCCATCATGCCCGCCAGATAGGGATCCTCGGAAAAGTACTCAAAGTTCCGCCCGCACAGCGGGGAGCGCTTGATATTGTTCCCCGGGCCGAGGATCACCGCCACGCCCTCAGCCTGGCACTCCTCTCCCAGGGCGGCGCCCATCTCCTGGATCAGCGCCGTGTCAAAGGAGCAGGCCAGCGCAGCGCCCGTAGGAAAGCAAACCGCCTTGATGCTGTTATTGATGCCCAGATGGTCGGCCTCCAGGTCCTGCTTGCGCAGCCCATGCGGCCCATCGGACACCATGATCTCCGGGATCCCCAAGCGTTCCACACCCTTGAGGTGCCAAAAATCGCTGCCCGAACAGAGACCCGCTTTCTCCTCCAGCGTCATTTGGGAAATGAGTTCCTTTACGTTCATCTGCACCCTCCTATTCCGCCGCAGCGGTTTGTTCCATATATAGGTATAGTATAACCCTATTTCAACGGGATAGCAAGGCCAGTCTTACCAAATTGTCTCAGAAAATCGGCCCATTGGGATGGAATCCACCAGGCAGGCGTCTCTACCCACCCGAAATGAATTCCCAGACAAAAACAGATAATTTTGCGAATATGCGTTCCCTTTTTTCAGGCTCTGTGCTATACTACTCTAGTGCCTTAAAAAAGGCCCGCCCACAAGGAGGAGAGCATGGCGCTATTCAAGCTACACGCACCCTATCAGCCCACCGGCGACCAGCCCAAGGCCATCGCCCAGCTGACCCAGGGGATTCGCGACGGGCTCCATGACCAGGTGCTACTGGGGGTCACCGGTTCAGGAAAGACCTACACCATGGCCTGCGTCATCGCCCAGCTGGACCGGCCTGCCCTGGTCATTGCGCACAACAAAACGCTGGCCGCCCAACTTTGCAGCGAATTCCGCGAATTCTTCCCGGAGAACGCGGTAGAATATTTTGTATCCTACTACGACTATTACCAGCCGGAGGCCTACATCCCCTCCTCGGATACCTACATTGAGAAGGATTCCGCCATCAATGACGAGATCGACAAGCTCCGCCATTCGGCGACGGCTTCCCTGCTGGAGCGGCGGGATGTCATCGTGGTAGCCAGCGTCTCCTGCATCTACGGCTTGGGGGATCCCCATGAGTACCTGGACATGTCTCTCTCCATCCGTCCGGGGATGCAAATCAGCCGGGAAGCCGTGCTTCGCCGCCTGGTGGACATGCAATACGACCGTAACGACCTGAACTTTATTCGCGGCACCTTCCGTGTCCACGGCGACGTGGTGGAGATCTTCCCCGCCTCCCAGGACGAAAAGGCCCTGCGCGTGGAGTTTTTCGGCGATGAGATCGACCGGATCCTGGAGTTTGAGGTCCTAACCGGCAAGGTCCTCCATAAATTGCAGCACGTTATCGTATTCCCCGCCTCTCACTATGCCACCTCCCGGGAGAAAATGCAGCAGGCCATCGACCAAATCGAGGTGGACCTGGCCCAACGGGTGCAGTACTTTGAAGAAGAGGGCATGCTGTTGGAAGCCCAGCGTCTCCAGCAGCGCACCCAGTACGACATCGAAATGATGAATGAGATCGGGTACTGCAGCGGCATTGAGAACTACTCCCGCTACTTTGACGGCCGCGCCCCCGGCGAACCCGCCTTTTCCCTGCTGGACTTCTTCCCTGACGATTACCTGCTCTTCATCGACGAGAGCCACGTCACCGTCAGCCAGATCCGCGCCATGTACGCCGGGGACTTCTCTCGGAAGGAGACCTTGGTCAAGTATGGGTTCCGCCTGCCGGCGGCCTTTGACAACCGCCCGCTGAAGTTTGAGGAGTTCCAGGCGCGCATGGGGCAGACCATTTACGTCAGCGCCACCCCCGCCGACTATGAGCTGGCCCGCGCGGGCCAGGTGGTGGAGCAGATCATCCGGCCCACCGGCCTGGTGGATCCCTCCATCAGCGTCCGGCCCATCGAGGGGCAGATCGAAGACCTGCTGGAAGAGATCCGCGCCGTGGCCGGCCGTGGAGAGCGGGTACTGGTCACCACCCTGACCAAGAAAATGGCCGAGTCCCTGACCGACTACCTCCGGGAGCTGGACGTCCGCGTCCGCTACCTCCACTCGGACATCGATACCATGGAGCGCATCGAGATCATCCGCGACCTGCGCAAGGGAAAGTTTGACGTCCTGGTGGGTATCAACCTACTCCGGGAAGGTCTGGACCTCCCCGAGGTCTCCCTGGTGGCCATTCTGGACGCCGACAAGGAGGGGTTCCTCCGGTCGGAGCGCTCGCTGATCCAGACCATTGGCCGCGCCGCCCGGAACGTGTCCGGTCGGGTCATCATGTACGCGGACAACGTCACCGACTCCATGCGCAAGGCCATCGACGAGACCAACCGCCGCCGGGACCTGCAGCTGGCCTATAACGAAGAAAACCACATTACCCCCCAATCGGTACGCAGCCGTATCCACGATGTACTGGAAATCACCAGCGACGTGGAGGAGGAAGAGACCGCGCCCGCCAAGAAGCGCGGCCGCAAGGCCCAGCCCCCCAAGGAAGAGGCCATGTCGGTGGAAGAGCTCCGCCAGGCCATGCTCCAAGCCGCCGAGAAACTGGACTTTGAAGAGGCCGCCCGGCTCCGGGACCGGATCCTCCAGCTGCAGGGAAACCCGTAACCCGGCCTATGCCGCAGTACGGAAAGATACCATCGAAAGGATTCAATATGGCAGAACATCGCTACCCTGATACCCCCTCTTCGTCCCTGGAGGACCGTCCGGCTGCCGCGCCCTTTGATTTCTCCCTGAGCGAGCACGTTTCCCAGGACAAAATCGTCATCCGCGGCGCACGGGAGCACAACCTCAAGGATATCAGCCTGACGATTCCCCGGAACCAACTGGTGGTGATTACCGGCGTCTCGGGTTCCGGCAAATCCTCCCTGGCCTTTGACACCCTCTATGCCGAGGGGCAGCGGCGGTATGTGGAGTCCCTTTCCTCCTACGCCCGGCAGTTCCTGGGTCTCATGGAGAAGCCCGACGTAGACTCCATCGACGGCCTCTCTCCCGCCATCTCCATCGACCAGAAGACCACCAGCCGGAACCCCCGCTCCACAGTGGGCACCGTGACCGAGATCTACGACTACCTGCGCCTGCTCTACGCGCGGATCGGAGTGCCCCACTGTCCCAAGTGCGGCAAGGAGATTCATCAGCAGACCATTGACCAGATGGTGGATCAGGTTTCCGCCCTGCCCGATGGCAGCCGCATTTACGTCATGGCGCCGGTCATTCGCGGACGCAAGGGGGAGTATACCAAGCTGCTGGAAGACCTCAGCCGCCAGGGCTACGTCCGCGTCCGAGTGGACGGCCAGATCTATGAACTGGACGATGAAATCAAGCTGGATAAGAAGAAAAAGCACACCCTCGAGGTGGTGGTAGACCGGCTGATCGTCCGCCACACGGAGGATGCGGAAAGCGCCCGCACCCGCATGGCCGACTCCCTGGAAACCGCCATGAAGCTGGCCGACGGCTTGGTTTTGGTCCACGTGGTGGACGGAGAAGAGATGCTCTTTTCCGCCAACTATGCCTGCGCCGACTGCGGCATCAGCATGGAAGAGCTGACCCCCCGTCTTTTCTCCTTCAACAGCCCCTTTGGCGCCTGCCCCACCTGCACGGGCCTGGGCACGCTGATGAAGATCGACCCCGATCTGGTGGTGCCCAACCCCCAGCTTTCCCTCCGTCAGGGCGCGGTGACCGCCATGGGTTTCTCCGCCGCCGAGGACAGCATGAACGCCTCCTTTTACGAGGCCATCGGCCGGGTCTATGGCTTCGATTTGGACACACCCTTCTGCGACTTGACCCCCCAGGCCCAGAAGATCCTCCTGTACGGCTCGGGCAAAGAAAACTTTGACGTCGTCATCGACCGAGAGCGCAGCAGCACCACCTACAAGGCCCCTTGGGAAGGCATCATCCCCACTATGGAGCGGCGCTACAGCCAGACCCAGTCCCAGGGCGCCAAGGAATACTATGAGCAGCTCATGTCCCAAACCCCCTGCCCCGACTGCGGCGGGAAACGCCTCAGCCCCACTGCCCTGGCGGTCACGGTGGGCGGAAAATCCATCCACGAAGTGGCCCAGATGCCCATCGGCGAGGCCCGGGACTTCCTGGATAGCCTCGTCCTCACCCCCTCCCAGCAGCTCATTGCCGCCCAGATCCGCAAGGAGATCCACGCCCGGTTGGGCTTTCTCATCAACGTGGGGCTGGACTACCTCACCCTCTCCCGTTCGGCGGGCGGGCTGTCCGGCGGCGAAGCCCAGCGCATCCGTCTGGCTACCCAGATCGGCAGCTCGCTGACCGGCGTACTCTATATCCTGGACGAACCCTCCATCGGTCTGCACCAGCGGGACAACGACCGTCTGCTGGCCACCCTCAAGGAGCTGCGCGACCTGGGCAATACCCTCCTGGTGGTGGAGCACGATGAAGAAACCATGCTGGCCAGCGATTCCATCATTGATATGGGGCCCGGACCCGGCGTCCATGGCGGACAAGTGGTGGCCCAGGGCACGCCCCAGGAAATCATGGCCGATGAAAACTCCATCACCGGCGCCTTTCTCAGCGGCCGCCGTAAAATCATGGTACCCTCCTCCCGCCGCCCGGGCAACGGGCAGTTCCTCACCATCCACGGCGCCCGGCAGAACAATCTGAAAAACCTGACGGTCACCTTCCCTCTGGGTCTGATGACCTGTGTCACCGGGGTCTCGGGTTCGGGGAAGTCCTCGCTGGTCAATGAAATTCTCAACAAGGCCCTTGCCCGCGACCTCAACCGCGCCCGGGTGAAGCCCGGCCTGTTTGACAGCATGGAGGGCCTGGAATACCTGGACAAGGTAATCACCATCGACCAGTCCCCCATCGGCCGGACGCCCCGCTCCAACCCGGCCACCTACACCGGCGTATTTGACATGATCCGAAACCTCTTCGCCCAGACCCCCGACGCCAAGAGCCGCGGCTATGGTCCCGGCCGTTTCTCCTTCAATACCAAGGGCGGCCGCTGCGAAGCCTGCGCCGGGGACGGGATACTCAAAATCGAGATGCACTTCCTGCCCGATGTCTATGTGCCCTGCGAGGTCTGCGGCGGCAAGCGCTACAACCGCGAGACCCTCCAGGTGCGCTACAAGGGCAAGAGCATTGCGGATATCCTGGACATGACCGTAGAGGACGCGGTGGAGTTCTTTGAGAATATTCCCCGCATCCACAGCAAGATCAAGACCCTCCAGGAAGTGGGCCTGGGCTACATCAAGCTGGGCCAGCCCTCCACCCAGCTCTCCGGCGGCGAGGCCCAGCGCATTAAGCTGGCCACCGAGCTGTCCCGGCGGGCCACGGGGCGCACCCTTTATGTACTGGACGAGCCCACCACCGGCCTGCACTCCGCCGACGTGGAGCGGCTCATCGACATCCTGCAGCGTCTCACCGACGCCGGCAACACCGTGGTGGTCATCGAGCACAACCTGGACGTGATCAAAACCTGCGACCACATCATTGACCTGGGCCCCGAAGGCGGGAACCGGGGCGGCACCATCGTGGCCACCGGCACCCCGGAAGAGATCGCCCGCGTCCCTCAAAGCTATACGGGGCAGTATCTGGCCAAAATGCTGTAGCGAACGCCCAGGCGTTCCCCCTTTTCACCCCGGAATACAAAAAACGAAGCCTCCTTATGGAAGGGCTTCGTTTTTTACTGCCTGTGATTTTGTCACGGTATCTCTGGCCGACCGCGCATAGAATGGTTCCATACGTTTGGGAGGTGATCGTTGATGGAAATCGTTAAGAAAAAGCGGCGCAAAGCCAAAGTGGACCGCAGCCTATGCGTAGCCTGCGGCTGTTGTGTCAAAGTGTGCCCGGTCAAAGCCATCACCATCGTGTATGGGGCGTACGCCCAGGCTGATCCCGGAAAATGCGTGGGCTGCGGGAAATGTGCCAAAGAGTGTCCCGCTTCAGTAATTCGTATCGTGGAGGATTGAGCATGAAAAAGCACTGGTATGATTATCTTTGGATTGCCTCGGCGCTGTATTTGGTACTCGGCTTCGTGAATATCCTCTTCGCCTGGCTGGGGCTGGCATGCTTCTTCATTCCCCTGATCCTCGCCACCGCCCGCGGCAGCAAGAGCTATTGCCATCGTTACTGCGGCAGAGGCCAGCTCTTTACGCTTTTGGGTGGGCGGTTTGGGCTTTCCCGCGGACGAGACGTCCCAGGCTGGATGAAAAGCAAGGGATTCCGCATCGGATTTCTCGTGTTCTTTTTCATCATGTTCTTTGTCATGCTTTGGAATACCTACCTGGTATTCGCCGGCGTTCGCGGCCTCTCCGAAACGGTGACTTTGCTTTGGACCTTCAAGCTTCCCTGGCACTGGGCCTATCACGGCACCCTTTTCCACCCCGGCGTGGCCCAGTTCGCCTTTGGCTTCTATGGCGTGATGCTGACCTCCACCGTACTGGGGCTGGCGACCATGGTGCTTTTCAAACCCCGTTCCTGGTGCGTATACTGCCCCATGGGCACCATGACCCAGCTCATTTGCAAGGCGCGCAACCGTGCCGCCATACGGGGCGCCGGCGAGGAGGCTCCCCTCCGGCACTCCGCGGCCGGATCCGAAAAAGGGTAACGCAACCCCGCGGCTCCGCAAAAGGCCTGCGCCATTTGACACCCATCCCTGCCGCGATAACTCCCATCGCCCGTCTCGGCCGGAAGGTCTGGGTTCTAAAGCTTTTGTTTGCAGCATAAGCCAAGGCTGCCAGTATGGCAGCCTTGCGCGGCATTTGGCTCCTACACGGTCAACAGCACCACGCTGTTGGGCTCCAAGGTAAGGGTCAGCGTCTTCCGCTCCGCTTCCACGGCAATCTCCCGGATCACCTGTCCATCATGGCAGGCATCCAGCAGCGCATAGCGCAGCGTTCCACCCGTCAGTCCCTGGAGTTCCATCGTAAATTCTTTGGCCGGCGCGTTCTCCTCCCGGGTATAGTAACTTAGCAGCGTTGCCGCCGAGCCCCTCTGGTCGGTGGCGCTGACGGCCTCCACTCCCTCCACGCCGCTTTCGCACCGCGCCTCATAACCCAGGCGATAGAGCCGGGAGAACATTGCGAAGACATAATATCCCTTCAGCGGCTGACAGCTGTAGAAATCAAACAGGCCGTTAAATATCCCCGGCCGGGCATCGTAATACATCAGCAGATCGACGGGAGAGCGCTGGGCCACGCACATGCACGCGGCGTCAAAGGCCGCCCCCCGGATGCTGAGCATCTGCTGGATGCTTTGCAGGAAGGCCTCATTCCAGTCGCTGACGTAATTCCACTCATCAAGGATGCTTTCGGCATCGCCATAGCCATAACGATCCAGCCATTCCCGAGCCAGCGCCGCCTTGGCAGCCACCTGCCGGGGATCCACCGTATACAGATGCCACGAGAAGAAGTCCAGTGGGACACGGATCCCGTTCCGCGTCAGTCTCCGGAAAAAGCCCTCCAGCCAAGGCGTATTTTCCACCGACGCAACGGCTGGCCCCCCAATTTTCAAGTTGGGAAACGCCGCCTTAAGATGGGTGGCAGCCACGGCGTAAAACTCGTAAAACTGGCTGGCCGTACCGCCCCAGCAGCGCTTATTGGAAGAATCATCGGCATCCAGATCGGGCTCGTTCCAAATCTCCCAGTACTCGATTCCCATGTGCAGCCCATCGGCCCACCCCTCATTGTAGTGCCGGATGATGTGCTCACACACCACGGCCCACTTGGCGAAGTCCGCCGGAACCAGCGTCCCATATTTCTTGGACCAGTGCTCGATTTTGCTGCCCAGACGGTAGAATACCTTTGTGCCCGCCGCCGCAATCCCGCGCAGATAGACATCGGTAAGGGCAAAATCATAGGATTCCGGCAGCGTGGGATCCTTTGCAAAGTCGGGGAATACGGCGGAAATATCCACGATGTGCTCCCCGCCGTACTCATAGCACAGCGATGCGTCATGCGTCCTGGCGTACGGAAAACCCGCTTCACGGTACACATCAAAATTGGTATAAGAGGAGTAGGCCAGAGGCTTGGCATCCAACGGCACGTTAAACGGACCGTTGTTCACTGCGTGCATGGGTTTGATCCTCCCCAGAATGTCGGCATAATCTACCACAATGCGTGACACGTCCATCTCTCCTTTCTCGGCTAGCCCCGCCAAAGATGCTGGTCCGGCGCAGGCCGAAAGCGTCTCTTGCTTTGAGGCTTTGTCGGTATTATAGCATATCTCCTAGAAAGAAAACAGCGTCTCCGCCACTTTTTGCAAAATAGGCGGTTCCCGGGTGGGAACCGCCTCAAGGCCATCAAATGACCCCCTCCCCCGAAAAAGAACGCTTATCCGGGGCAGCCGTTCTTATGCTTAGTTTCCAGAAATTCTCCCCCCAGCGCGTTTTCCACCGTCCAGCAAGTCCCGCGGAAAGCGCCAGGGACTTTGGCACAGTTTGAGGCGGTTCCCTCCGGAGGGTCTCCTCAAAGGGCGCCAAATTGAAACCGCCAGGATGCTTACGAAGACCCATCAGGCCAGGTTAGAAATCTCCCACCCGTCCTGCACGATACGCGTTGTGCCTTCATTCTCATCGGCGTCGGGAATGGAGACACTCCAAACCACGTCTCCCGCCGCATCCTGCGCAGTAACGGTCACGCCCCGCAGATTGGAAGCACCGTCCAGGCAGTCCAGCCAGATCCGTGCGCCCTTGGCATACGGCAGGCTGCCGCTGGCATATGCGCCGACCCGGTCGGGGGCCATAACCGTAATATGGGCCGCATTCTCTGCGCCCACGGTCAGATAGAACGCATCCCCCGGTACAGGAAGAAGCTGAAGGCAGCCATCCCGGAAAGCCAGACGCCCCCAAGAAACCCTCTGCCCGCGGGGATACTCCGTCTTCTCCACATACAGGCCTCCGTCCTCTCCCAGCTGCAGCGTAAAATCATACCGTCCACGATCGGCCAGCTCATAGCTGGCCCCATTCACGTAGTCGTAAATGACGATGCGCGTATCCACAATGCCCGAGCCAAAGCTGTAAGTGGCACAAATCTCCGGATGTCCATCCCCCGTGAGATCACAAAAGTACACATTCCAAATGGGCATTCCCTGCATCAAGGTAATAGGTTCCTCTCCTGGCTCCGCCGCAGTAATGCTCCCCGGGCTGTACGAGAAGGTGACCCCCGGATAGTCCGGAATCTCGGTAGCCAGCGTGTCGGGCATTTTGGATGGATCATTGAGGGAATCCACCCACCGCACAGCCCGCTCTACAGGGGCATTCACGTAAAGGATCGATACGGCCTCCTGGTAATCCCCCATGCCGATATGGTAATAGCGTTCCTGTCCCTGGTACTCCACCCGGGCATACTGCCAAAGGGAATTCTCCTTCCGGGTATGCACCGTGATCCGATAATCCTCCTGTAGGATAAACTCTACGCTTCCCAGAGACGCCAGGCGGCCCGGCGCACTGCACGCCCTCCAGCGGCACTGCTCCAGGTATTCCGCCAGAGCCGATCCCTCCGCCGCCCCCACTTGGATGGAGTCCCCTTCCGGGGGATAGTAAAGCACCGCAACCTCTTCCTGCTGGGCGGCCAAGGGAACGGCGTTAGCATAGTCAAGGTAGGATCCGTCGGGAACCTCCTCCACCGGATCGGTCAGAAAGCACACCGCCGCTGCTGCGCAGACCAACACAGCCAAAATCACAATCCAAAAACCGGGCTTCTTGTAGTGCATCACGGACTTAACCCGTGCCTTGACGCCAGCCTCGCCAAAGGCCAGCGGACAGGCGGCGATCCTGCGGCGGCTGACGCTGCAGTCCACCAACGCCTGGGTATAATCGGCCCGCTGCTCCCTATCAAGCCCCCGGATGACCCGCTCGTCACAGGCCAGCTCAATGTCCCGGCAAAGCAGCGCATAGGCCAGCCACATCAGCGGATTCCACCAATACACAGCCAGCAGAAGGAACCCCAGCGGCTTCCAGGCGTGGTCCCCACGCCGGATATGCGCCTGTTCGTGGGCAATCACGTGCTCCCGATCGCCTTCCGACAGCCCATAGGGCAGATAGATCCTCGGCTGGACAATCCCCAGCAGAAAGGGCGAAACCACATTCTCGCTCTGGTAAATGTTGTTCCGGAGCCGGACGGCGGCAGCCACCCTCCGCCGCAGCCTGCCGTAGCTGACGGCGGCATACGCCAGGAGCAAAAGGACGCCGCCCAACCACAGCCATGCCAAGAGCGTCATCCACACCTGCAGAGGATTTACGCTGTCTCCCGGCGTCGGAAGCGACATGTCTTCCAGCACAGTGTTTCCCACATGATCCAGGAAGGGGACACCGCTCTGAACCGTTGGAGCGTCCTGCAGCAGCACGGCCGGGCTTACCGTCTCCGCGCTGGGGATCAGGCTCACGGCACTCTGGATGGAAAAGGGACAGAGCAAACGAACCGCCACAAGCCCCCACAGCAAAACGCGCACCCATTTGGGCGCCCTTCGCAAGGCCAGGCGAAGCAGCAGCACGGCAAGAATCACCCAGCTTGCCGCAACGCCCCGATTGACAACCTCTAGGAAAATCGCCGTCATGGCTTCTCCCCCTTTCGGATACGGTCGATCATGTGCTGCACCTGGTCAAGCTCCTGGGAAGACAGCGCTTGGCGCCTGGTAAAAGCGGCGACAAAAGCGGGCACCGAGCCCTCGAACTTTTTCTCCACCAGTTCCTCGATCTCCACGGCCTGCGCCTCGTCCTTGGAAACCAAAGAGGTGACTACGCCGTCCCGGTTCTGCAGCACCCCCCGCTCCCCCAGCCGCTTGATCACGGTATAGGTGGTGGTCCGCTTCCAGCCCAGGCGTTCCTGGCAGAGCTTCCCCAATTCAGCGGCGGTCACCGGCTCATGCTCCCAGAGAATGAGGCAGAAGCGGTATTCGCTTTCGTGAATTTTTGGAATATGCATGGCGGCTCCTTTCGTCTACTGGTGTAGACTCCTTTCCGACAGTCTACCAGCGTAGACGAATCCTGTCAACCTCTTTATCAAAAAACCGCCCCGAGAAATTCTCGGGGTGGTAAGCTTTCAAAAGCTTTGGACAAATGATGGTGTACCCAGGCAGGAAATCTTCGCAGGGGAGTACAACCCGCGGCAGGCGGAAATCTTTTCCCACTGAAATTCCCTCCATAGAGCCTCGGAAGACTCTGCGCCCCCCTTTCTGTACACGTCTTGCAGGCCGGATACCCTATCCCATGCGGCAGCCTTCCACTTTCTGCGCGGGGTTGGGTTACTGGAAGCCCGACGCCCTAGGCCGCAGCTCCCAGAGCGGGCCCCGGCTGTATGAGGTCGCCCTAGATCTCGTACCGTGTCCCGTGGGAGAGCAGCAGGCCGTCGGTCAGCTCTATGCGCAGAATGACGGTATTCTCGTCATCCAAATCATTGTGACCGTTGCCGATCCATGCGGCAAAAGCCTTTTTCAATTTCTCTGCGATCTCCCGATTTTCTTCCTTCCCGAAGGATCCCAGGCTGACCCCCTTCCCATGGGCTGTAAACCAGTCCCCTGCAATGGCAACCCGCGGATTTCTTTTCAGCTGCTGCATTTTATTGGACAGGGCGTAGGTTATCACATAGAAGGCACCGCCCTCATAATATGCGTTAACATACCGCACATAAGGCGTTTCATTCTCCACCGTTGCCAAGGCGATCACCGTGTCCCTGCCAAAACGCTCCACCAGGATAGCTTCGGCCTCCGGGCTTATCTTCTTCATAGGTTTTTTCCTCCTCTGCCAGGAATGCTTTGCCTGCCATTGTACCATAGCCGGCCTTAGCCGTCCAGTTCTGTTGCAGAGCCGGCGGCTTCCGCGCATCGCCCGCCCGTTGCGGATGCGGAAAAACCTCGCAAGCGGCCTCGAAGGCAGGCCGGCGTAGTCCCGCATCCTGTTTCACCCCAAGGAAGCGCAAGAGCGATCACTCCCTGATGTATTCCGAAATGTTAACCCAAGCGCATATTTCCGCATTGAGCGCCGCCATTTGGGCCCATTGGGCCGCTTCCGCACTGCTTTGACGGATACCGTCCAGGACAGTTTCCATATTTCCCTGCGCGTGGTTCAGCGTATGGCGCATATTGGACAATTCCTCAAACAGCCGCTGATTCTGGGAGAGCATCTCCCGGTTCTGCGCAATCATGATGGCTTGCCGCAGCATGCTCTCCTGCTGATTTTGGATCACGGTACGCAGCTGAGACCGAATGGCATCCAAATCCAGATGCAAGAATACATCCTCCAGCGTCGTATAGGAGGTGGAAAAGTACGTATAAATGAAGTACGCACACCCCAAATTGCGGAATACGAAAGGAATCAGATTGAGGCCATACAAAGCGTCCCGCATGCTCTCCGCCTGTTCCAGTTCTTTTCCTATATCCTGTATTTTCCTGTGCAAAGCCGGAAGGTTTTTCTGATAATCTTCCTCCCGCCGACGCACCTTTTCCTCAAATTGCTCAATACGGGATCGAAGCTGCGCAAACCATTGCAAACCTTCATAAACCTTTTGATTTTGGTAAAGAATCTCAGGACGTTCTCCCCAGTACACTGCGCTGCCGTTGATCAGCTCCCTATCACCGAACATCCTTTTCCGAAAGACAGGCAGAGTACAGAGCCGGTCTCGTGTCCTCTTGTCCATAACCCTGAGGTTGTATCCAGGCTTTCCCCGCGCATCATGGACTTCATTTCCGTCGTGGTCATAGAAAGTGGTCGCTTTCTTGCCCGTGATGCTAAATAAATACTGGTTTCGTTTGTATGCATAACACAGGTACAGCTTGGTAAGCGGCGCCGAATCGTACCATAAAATGGGAGGAGACAAATCATAGCATTCCCAATAAAACCATTCGTCATGCGTAGCGATGGTATCCTCTGCCAACTGCCGCTGCCGACGCAGTTTATCCACGCTGTATTCCATGGTTAGCACGTCATGCAAGTACACAAGGAGCCCTTCTCGGACATCACGGGTGCGTTTAGACTGATCGACAGAATATCCCCCAGCTGCCGCGCTCACGTCACCAGTGCCGCTGCACGCCACATAGGCCCCGCAAAAGCGGCAAAACCGGGAATGCTCCTGGATCTGTTTCCCACATTGGCTACAATACATGCCGTATTCCACCCTTTTCTTCTCACATCTCCACTATACAGGACTTCCAACCGCTTTAGCAACCCCAAGAAGGGGGTTCCAGCTGAGCGAAGAGAAATCTTTGTAAGGCCACTGGTATTGCCATCCAAGGTAAAGAACGTCACGACGGGGTGCATTCCTGAGCGGCAGTTCTCAGCGTTGGGAAGTTTTGCGGTACATATGGTTCTTTCGTAACGATATGCTCCACGACACCCTCGAACCTGGGCAGCCTATCCCTTAGGAATGTGGGAACCAAGTTTTTCTCAGGCAATTGATCCAGCGGCAGCCAATGCAATGTCTCATCCCCGCCCTGATCCGTCAATGAACCTTCCTGGATTTTCAAAGCCTCCAAAGGTCTCATGAGGTAATAAAACGTAATTTCATGACAGCGTTGATTATGATGCCGAAAAAAGCGTTCATGCATATAGGCCAATCTATCCGCGGCAAAGCGGCAGCCCGTTTCCTCAAAAGCCTCCCGCATCGCTGCCTCACAGGATGTTTCATGGAGCATGATCTTCCCGCCGACCGTATAATAGCTATCGTAGCTCCTATGCTTTGCCACCAGCAGACGGTTTTCATGGATGATTAAGGCCCCCGCCCTGCAGGTAAAATCCCCATCCTGGGTTTTCATGCTCAAATCCATTTCTGCTTCTCCCTCCACGGTACGCGATAGCTTCAGTCGCCTATTATTCTTCATGATACAATCATCAGGGCTTGACATCAAGTCATGCGTACATTAAACTTTGCCCATGCCTCTTACTCCGAAAGCTGATGGTTTGCCACATGGGACCCGCACCCATACAAGAGCAGACAGCGTGGTCCCATCTTGGCTGCGCCCTACAGCAGCGGAGGTGCAAAGCAACACATAGAAAACGACGGAGGTGCGGTCATGATTACTCTGCAAGAGATCGATATGCATAACTTTTCCGCTGCATCGAAATTGAAGGTTCATGATACGCAAAAGGCATTTGTAGGGTCTGCTGACTGGATCATGGCATTGGCCTATGCTGACAGAGGCCGCAACGCTCGCGTTATGGCCATTGCTCTCAACGGAACCCCCATTGGTCTCGCTATGACAAGCGAAGTTGCAATGGAGCATGAAGCGGGGTTTTATTATATCCCCCAACTCTTCATTGACGCAGCTTACCAAGGGCGCGGCTATGGCCGTCGGGCCATGGAACTTGTAATAGCTATGCTTGCGGCAGAGCAGCATTATGATTCGGTGCGGTTGGATGTTCACAGGAGCGATATCGCCGCAATCCATCTCTATAGGAGCCTGGGATTTTCAGAAACGGGATACTCCGATCCGGCCAATCCTGCGCTTCTCTTCCTTGGCCGCAATCTTTAGCGAGGTGATTCCATGGAACTTCAAACGACATCGTTAACATTAAGGACCGTAGATGCCGGCGACATTGGCGAAGTTGCGAGGATGTGGGACTGGCAGAACGGCATGATTTCTGCGGAGCAAGCCAAAAAAGTCGTGGCGTGGATGGAAAGTAACCACAAAAAAACAAGCAAGGCGCCATAGCGCATCTGTGCCTGGCCGTTTATGAAAAAGGAGAGCGCCGCATCATCGGATGGTGTGGCCTAGATGGTCAATGTTCACCGGGGAAGACCGTACTGTTTTATTCGATCCACTCTGATTATCAGAACAAAGGCTATGCAACCCAATGCGCCGCGAAACTACTGTCTTATGCGTTTTCCCAAATGGATATCCCATCCATAAGCGGAGGCTGCGATAAGGATAACAGAGCGTCGTTCCGGGTGATGGAGAAAATTGGGATGCAGCAAACCGCTTTCGAAGATAACGGAGATCCCCTGTTTTTCCTTGATCGGGAGACCTACCGACGCATGAACCAAACAAATCCTAATTAAGCGTTCCCTTTTTCCGTCGACAAGCCAAAAAGTGCAAAGAGCAGGCTATCCCCTGCAAAGTACACCTGTAAAATGAAAGTAGACACTCGCAAAAGTTCGGGTGTCTACTTTCATTAGTGCACTGACGAATCAAAATCCGTTAGCTCTCTTTTTATGAATCATGAAAAATCTTGCCCAATCGTTACCAGGCCGGGCCTTAACCCCTCAAAAAAACCGCACGTCAGGCTTTTTCAGGACTCTGAAATCATTCCCACTCCACCGTGGCCGGAGGCTTGCTGGTGATGTCGTATACAATGCGGTTGATATGGGGCACCTCGTTGACGATCCGAACGCTGACCCGATCCAGCACCTCGTAGGGAATGCGCGTCCAGTCGGCTGTCATAAAGTCGGTGGTGGTTACCGAGCGCAGCGCGATGGTGTAGCCGTAGGTCCTCCCGTCCCCCATGACCCCCACCGAGCGGGCGTTGGTCAGCACGGCAAAGTACTGGCTCATCTGCTTCTCCAGCCCCGCCTTGGCCACCTCGTCCCGGAAAATGAAATCCGCCTGCCGCAGGGTATCGGCCTTTTCCTTGGTAACATCTCCCAGGATGCGGATAGCCAGCCCGGGACCCGGAAAAGGCTGCCGGGACACCAGGTATTCCGGCAGGCCCAGCTCCCGTCCCAGCTCCCGCACCTCGTCCTTGAACAGCAGCCGCAGGGGTTCCAGCACACCCTTAAACCGGGCGATGACCTGGGGCGGCAGAAGCCGGTTGTGATGGCTTTTGATCACATCGGCGTCCCCCTCCCCCGACTCGATGACGTCAGGATAGATAGTGCCCTGGGCCAGGAAATCCTCCTGGGTAATACCAAAGCGGTCGGCTTCGTCACGGAAAACATAGCCGAACTCCGCGCCGATAATCTTCCTCTTGGTCTGGGGATCCTCCACGCCGGCCAGCTTTCCCAGGAAGCGATCCTCAGCATTCACCCGCACAAAGTTCACGTCCCACTTGGCAAAGGCCGCCTCCACCTCGTCGCCCTCGTCCAGCCGCATCAGGCCGTGGTCAACAAACACGCAGGTCAGCCGGTGTCCAATGGCCTCTCCGAGGAGGGCCGCCAGCACCGAGGAATCCACCCCGCCGGACAGGGCCAAAAGCACCCGGCCCTTTTCCCCAATGGTCTCTCGGAGGGAGGCAATGGTCTCCTTGCAGAAGTCCCGCATGGTCCAATCGCCGTGTACACCGCACACCTCGTACAAGAAGTTGTGGATCATTGCCGCGCCATAGGCAGTATGATTCACCTCGGGATGGAACTGGACGCCATAGAGTCCCCGGGACTCGTCGCAGATGGCCACAGTAGGGCAGGCATCCGAATGCGCCGCCAGGCGGAAGCCATCCGGCACCTTCTCCATGTAGTCACCGTGGCTCATCCAGGTCACGCTTTTCTCGGGCAGGCCTCGGAAAAGCCGGCAGTTCGTGTCAAAATAGGTTTCGGTCTTCCCGTATTCCCGAGCGGAGGAGTCGGTGGCGGCCGTTACCCGACCGCCTAGATTGTGGGCAATGAGCTGGCATCCATAGCAGATCCCCAGGATAGGAATCCCCATGGAGAAGACCTCCGGATCGATCTGCGGGGATTGGGGATCGTACACGCTGTTGGGCCCTCCGGTGAAAATAATTCCCTGGGGGGTGACCTCCCGGATCCTCTGCATAGCCTTCTTGTAGGGAACAACCTCACAATACACGTTACACTCCCGCACTCTCCGGGCAATCAGCTGGTTATATTGGCCGCCAAAGTCAAGAACGAGAATCCTGTCCTGGGTCATAGAGTTCCTCCTTCATATGTCTTTCTTACCGCGCCGGCATAGGGGGGGCGGATGCGCCGTCCAAACCTCATGAGAAAACGGAACGCGCCGCCGCCAGCGTTCCGTCATCTTCTTGTGAAAATCCAGGCTACACCCGCACCTCAGCCTCTACGCTCTCCGGCATATAGCCCTCCAGAATGGGCCGCACGCAGGTCTCCAGGAAATCCTCCACCTGCTGCGGGCAGCGCCCGATGTAATCCTGAGGATTGAGCACCTTCTCCAGCTCCTCCCGGCTCATGCCAAAGGCCGGATCAGCCGCAATGCGGTCCAGCAGGTCGCAGGGCTTCCCCTCCTGCTTCATGGTTTTGACCGCCTCCATGGAGTGAACCCGGATCCGCTCGTGGAGCTGCTGCCGGTCTCCGCCCCGCTCGGTCAGGGCCATGAGAATGTTCTCCGTGGCCATAAAGGGCATATTCTCCATCATGCGGCGGCGGATGATCATGGGATAGACCACCATGCCATCGGAGACATTGATGACCAGACTCAGTATAGCGTCCACCGCTAGGAAGGCCTCGGAGATGGAGATCCGCCGATTAGCCGAGTCGTCCAGCGTCCGCTCCATCCACTGGGTGGAAGCAGTCATAGGCGGGTTCATGGCGTCGGCCATGACGTAGCGGGCCAGGGAACAGATCCGCTCGCTGCGCATGGGGTTGCGCTTGTAGGCCATGGCCGAAGAACCCACCTGGTTTTTGCCAAAGGGCTCCTCCATCTCCCCCATGTGCTGCAAAATACGGATGTCATTGGCAAACCGATAGGCGCTCTGGGCAATGCCCGAGAGCACGTTCAGGATCCGGCTGTCCAGCTTCCGGGGATAGGTCTGCCCGCTCACCGGGTAGCAAGCCGAAAAGCCCATCTTGGCGGCAATGCGGCGATCCAGTTCCTTGCACTTCTCCCCGTCCCCGTTGAAGAGTGCCATAAAGGAGGCCTGGGTGCCGGTGGTACCCTTACTCCCCAGCAGACGCAGCCCCGTGCGGACGTACTCCAGGTCATGGAAATCCTCTGCAAAGTCCTGCATCCAAAGGGTTGCCCGCTTGCCTACGGTTACCAGCTGGGCCGGCTGCAGGTGGGTATAGCCCAGGGTGGGCTGGGCCTTGTGGGCCTCGGCAAAATCGGCCAGCACCGCCAGCGCCTTCACCAGCTTGTCCCGGATCAGGCGAAGCCCCTCCTCCATGATGATGATATCCGCGTTGTCGGTGACATAGCAGGAGGTAGCCCCCAGGTGGATAATCCCCTTGGCCTTGGGGCAGACCAAGCCATAGGCATAGACGTGGGCCATGACGTCGTGGCGGATCTCCTTTTCCTTGGCGGCCACGGCCTCGTAGTCGATATCGTCCACATGGGCGGCCAGTTCATCGATCTGCTCCTGGGTAATGGGCAGGCCCAGTTCGTGCTCAGCCTCGGCCAGCGCCACCCACAGGCGCCTCCAGGTTCCGTAGCGCTTATCGTCCGAGAAAAGAGCCAGCATGGCGGGGCTGGCGTAGCGGCCCTGCAGCGGGCTCTGGTAGGTAGCGTGTTGGCTCATTGACAATCCTCCCAACTTTTAGCCTGCCCCGCAGAGTCGAATGGCTTTCCCCCAAGATATGGAGGAACATTTCCCGAATGTTCACCTCCTGCAGGCGGCCTTTCCGCGTCATTATAGCCCAAATTCCCGGTTTTGTAAAGGATTTACAGGGGATCTCCGGCATACCGGCCGCACGATCCCTCTCACGATAAATTTGCGAAAAAAAGGCAAATAGAATGTTGACACATTTACTTGGGAATGCTATACTGATGCATGAAATCCGATGATTTTAGTCGGATTGAACGGAGGATCGCTATGAAAGTTACCACCAAGGCGCGATATGGCATCAATGCCATATTTGAGCTGGTTCTGCGCCAAGGCGAGGGCCCGGTTCCTATCAAGGTTATCGCCGAATGCCAGCACATTCCCGAGCCCTATCTGGAGCAGCTGATGAATCAGCTCCGCAAGGACGGATTGGTCTCGTCCTGCCGCGGAGCCCAGGGAGGCTACGTTCTCAGCCGTCCCCCGGAGGAAATCACCGTGGGCCAGGTAATCCGATCCCTGGAGGGATCGATAGCCCCGGTGGACTGCCTCAAAGAGGGCGAAGGCTGCCGGGACGGGCAGGGCTGTGCCGGCCGGATCATTTGGCAGAAGATTTACGACAGTGTCAACGCAGTGATTGATACCATTACACTGGCCGCGCTGGCCGAGGAATACAGTCAGGACAAGAGAGGATGCACGCCATGAGCACCACCAAGCGTATCAATATGGACCACGCCGCCACCACCTACCTAGATCCCGAGGTCCTGGGGATCATGCTCCCTTGGTTCACCGAGAACTACGGCAACGCCTCCAGCGTCTATGCCGAGGGCCGCACGGCCCGGCAGGCGGTAGAGGACGCCCGGGAGCAGGTGCGCGCCGCCCTGGGGGCCAAGGCCCTGCAGGAGATCTACTTCACCAGCGGCGGCACCGAGTCGGATAACTGGGCCATCAAGGGCTTTGCCGATGCCAACCAGCGCAAGGGCAACCATATCATCACTACCAACGTGGAGCACCACGCGGTGCTGCACACCTGCCAATATCTGGAAAAGAAGGGCTTTGAGGTCACCTACCTGCCGGTAGATCATGAGGGCCGCGTCAGCGCCCAGCAGGTAGCCGATGCCATCACCGACCGCACCATTCTGGTCTCCATCCTTTTCGCCAACAACGAGATTGGCTCCATCAACCCCATTGCCGAAATCGGCAAGGTCTGCCGGGAGCGGAAGGTCGTCTTCCACACCGATGCCGTGCAGGCTGTTGGCAGCGTCCCCATTGACGTGGAGGCCATGAACATCGATATGCTCTCCCTCTCTGCCCATAAGTTTAACGGACCCAAGGGCGTGGGCGCCCTCTACGTCCGCAAGGGCATCCGCCTGGAGAACCTGATCCACGGCGGCGCCCAGGAGCGGGGGCACCGAGGCAGCACCTACAACACCCCCGGCATCGTGGGCCTGGGCGCAGCCATCCAGCGCGCCACCCAGGACATCCCCGCCAAGTCTGCCCGGCTCGCGGCTCTGCGAGATCAGCTTATTAACCGGATCACAGGCGAAATCGACCACGTCATCGTCAACGGACACCGCACCGAGCGGCTTCCCAACAACGTGAACGTCTGCTTCCGCTTCATCGAGGGAGAGAGCCTGCTGCTCAATCTGGACATGCTGGGCATCTCGGCCTCCAGCGGCTCGGCCTGCACCTCGGGCAGTCTGGATCCCAGCCATGTGCTGCTGGCCATCGGCCTTCCCCACGAGATCGCCCACGGTTCCCTCCGGCTGAGCCTGGGCGTGGAGTCTACCCAGGAGGATGTGGACCGGGTGATGGAGGTTCTTCCCGGTATCGTCCGAAAGCTTCGCGACCTTTCCCCCCTCTATGCCGACTACCTTCAGCAGAAGAACGCATAAAGAAGAATACCTTTTAAAGGAGATCATACCATGAGCGAAATGTACACCCAGCAGGTGATGGATCACTTCACCAATCCCCGGAACGTCGGCGAGATCGAGAATGCGGATGGCGTGGGCCAGGTGGGCAACGCCAAGTGCGGCGACATCATGCGCATCAGCATCAAGGTGGAAAACGACGTCATCACCGACGTCAAGTTCCGCACCTTTGGCTGCGGCGCGGCCATTGCCACCAGCTCGGTGGCCACCGAAATGGTCAAGGGCAAGACCCTGGACGAGGCCCTGGCTCTCACCAACCAAATGGTGATCGAGAAGCTGGGCGGCCTGCCCGACGTCAAGATTCACTGCTCGGTACTGGCGGAAGAAGCCCTTCACGCCGCCATCGCCGACTACAAGGCCAAGCACGGCAAATAAGCTTCTCTATTCCGGACCAAGGGGCCGTACCGCGCGACGACGCGGTACGGCCCCTTGGTTTTCCAAAAACCACATGATAGGAAGTCCCCTCTTCAATGCCCGAACAAGGCGAGAGACAAAGTCCCGCTATCCTCCCCAGCGGACAGGACAGCGCCTTTTCCGGCCGCAGAATCGCCGCAGGCATTCTCATGGGGCTTTTCCTGCCAGGATTCTCGAATGCGATATCGATGCGCCGGGTTCCCTTTCTACACCGGGAAGCCCCTGCCCGGAACCTTTGGGGCAGCTCTAGGGCCGTACCGCTAAGGCATATTGCGGTACGGCCCTTCTGTATTCTCCGTGCCCTCGCGGGCAGCGTGTCTCTGTTTCTCTAGGCTCCCGGCTTTCCAACCGTAAAGGCCAGAATTTGACCCGCCAGGACACCTTCTCCCCCCCTTGGAGAACGTTTGCAGTCTAAGAAGGGTGCTTCCCTCCGTCCCGGAACTCCGGCATCCCGCATGGAAGCCTCGGCACACGCCTTTACTCTCTGCTTCAAAGCGGAGCGTCCGTTGGTTTATCCTTTCCCGGGGCCGTTGGAACCCCGCAGCGCCTGCCATTCCTCCCAGGTCATGGAATAACAGCACTCATCCAGCACCATTCCATCGTACCGCCGCAGCGCGTGGCGTCGGGTTCCTTCGTAGGAAAAGCCGCACTTCTCAATCACCCGCCGGGATGCCGCATTGAAGGGAAAGTGCGCTACGCTGATCAGTGCCAGCCCCAGCCGCGCAAAGCCATAGTCCATGGCAGCTTCCGCCGCCTCGGGCATGAGCCCCTGTCCCCAATAGGGACGGGCCAGCACATACCCCAGCATACGCACATCCTCCACCGACCGCGTTGCATCGCGATGCAGTCCCAAGGAACCGATAACCTTCTTGTCCTCCCGGTGCCAAAGGGCCCACACCTCGCCGTCTCGGATAAAGCCCCTCAAAATTTTCTCGGTCTCCTGCCGGTTCGCATGAGGCTTCCACCCCGCCCGCGGCCCTACCTCCGGATCTTGGGCGTAGGCATAAAAATCCTCCAGGTCCTCCGGTTCAAAGGGGCGAAGTACGAGCCGGGGCGTATGCAGAGTCTCCATGGGATATCCTCTCTTTCAAAATCGTCCATACCATTGTATCCTGGAAACCCGGCAGGGTCAAGCAAGACACCCGGCAGACATAGCCGATTCTGACGGCGCTGTGTGCGGGGTTGACTCCTTGCGCCGGAAGTGGGGACAAAGGCAGGTCGGCCGTGTATAATGGGGGCATCACGGGATCCTTGGATCCCCCGGCGCTGGGACATAATCCCTATGCCGGCATCATCCTACAGGACCAGGAGGACACGCCATGATCCAGCTATCCGAAGGCAAGCTCATCATCCAGACCCGAACCCTGCGGGCCGTCATTGACCGGGGACTGATCACTTCCCTGCAGAGCCAGGAAGGCGAAGAATTCATCGCCCCCTTTGACCCCTCCCAGTACACCGCGCTGGAGCTGATGTACCGGGGCAACGAAGCCGTTCCCGTCTCCTCCGGCGAGGTGGCCCAGATTGAAACCTTCCTGGCCGGTGAGCACCGCGCCGAGCTCCGGATCCGCAACTGGCACGCCGACGGCAATCTCTTCATCTGGGAGGATGAGGAGACCGGCGACCTGTGCATCGAGCCCTCGGCCTATGCCAGCCGCCCCGGCGTGCGTTCCTGCCGGTACAACGTCCATGGTCTGCGGGAGGATATGGACTTCATCGTCCCCATCACCCAGGGCACCCGGATGAAGCTCTCCGATCCCGCCATGATGCATCGCCGGGAGGTTTGGCCCCTGCGCTGGGAGATGGGGCTGTGGATCATGCAGGGGAAGGATACCGGATTCTGGATGCACTGCGAGGACACCCGGTATCGCTTCAAGACCCTGAACACCACCATGCAGGGGGATCCCCAGTCGGTGGGCATGGAGTCGGATAACTACGGCCCCATTGACAACGAACTCTCCGCCGGCGGTATCGTCTGGCGCTTCAATGTGTACAAGGGAGACTGGACGGTTCCCGCCGCCCGGTACCGTGACTGGTACTGGAAGCAGTACAATATTCCCGCCCTCCAGGCTTCCCGTCCCGACTACCTGTCCCAGGTCAATTTGGGTATTTCCTGGTGCCCCACCGATATCAGCATCCTGGAGGCGCTGAAGAAAAAGGTGGATCCCCACAAGGTTATCCTCCACCTGAACAACTGGCGGCCCTACATTTATGACCAGGACTATCCGGTCTTCGTCCCCACCCCGGAGGCCCGCGCCTTTGTGGCCCGCTGCCAGGAGCTGGGCTATCACGTGATGCCCCACTGCTCCTCCATGGAGATCGATCCCTCCCGTTATGACTACTTCCCCCAGTTCGCCGACTTCACCATCCGGGAATTTGAGTCGGGACGGCTGGAGGGCTGGAGCTGGGTGCACAATTCGGCTGCCTGGGGCGTGCCCAACAGCAACCAGGCCCTGACCACCAATAAGGCCGCCAACGTCATGGCCAAGATCCATACGGCCCTGCCCATGTGGCAGAGCGTGCTCCGGGAGCGCATCGGCGAGGCGGTGGACGCCATGGATCTGGAGGCGGTATTCATCGACGTAACCCTCTGCCTGCTGAACTCCACCCGCGGGCTGGTTAACGGCACCCCCACCACGCTGGGCTTCCTCCACGAGGCCCAGTACCTGCAGACCCTGGGCAAGGCTTACCCCCTGGTGATCGGCGGCGAAGGCCTTAACGAGATGAACGCCCAGGGCATCTCCTTCGGCCAGGTGCACCTGTTCAACGCCGGAGACGGCGAGGTGCTCTCCCGGACCGGCGACGCCGGGCTCAACGCCTTCATTCTTCGGGGGCTGGTCCGCTCCTTCGGCTATTCGGGTCTGGATGGAGGAAGCGAGCTCTCCCGCATCCGCATGAAGGCCTATACCGACAAGGGCGTCATGCCGACCATCACCCTGCGCTCCGCCGAAGAGATCGAGAACCCCAATCCCGGCATGAAGACCATGCTGGATATGGCCAACGCATAACCCCCGCAGACACACCGTCTTCGACTTTCGCGGGTTTCCCAGGATACAGGCATGCGGGTTCCCCGGGCAGCCGCAGGAACCGCATATTTCTTCCATATCTTAACAAAACCGGAGGTTTTCCATGCTTTACTCCATCGAAAGCTCCAGCCAATGGCTCTATCCCGATTCCCCCGTAACCCAGCGCCGGGAGCTCCCCGCTTTGGTGGCCGCCGCCGGCGGTTCGGCTTCCTTCCAGGTCCTCCTCAACGGCCTGGTTCCCGGCGATACACTGACAGCCGCCTGGGACTGCGGCGCATTCCCCGCCCAGGCCTTCCGGGAGCTTCCTGTACAAGTCACCCACAACACCGGTATCAAGGGCTTTACCGTCGAAGACATCCCGGCGGACTGGGAGACCGCCAAGGCCTACGCCACCCGTCCCGCTCCTTTCTGGGTCTACGATGCCCTGGAGCCCGTGGGCAAGGCCGGCGTCCCCGTATCCGCCGCCACGGAGGCGCTGTACCTTTCGGTCTCCGCCCCGCTGAGCGCCCGTCCCGGAACCTATCCCGTCTCCCTGCGCCTCCAGGCCGGGGAACAGTCGGCGGTCCTCCAGGGGCAGCTAGAGATTACCCGCGCCGCGATCCCGGAGGAAACCCTGGCCATTACCAACTGGTTCTCGGTGGGCAAGATGGCCGCAGCCCATGGATTGGCCCCCTATTCCCAGCCCCACTGGGACATGGTGCGCCGCTATGGCGAGCTAATGCGCCGGGCGCGGCAGAATGTGTTCTGGGTCACTTGGGACAATCTGGTCATTGGCCGGGATGCCGCAGGGGACTACACCTTTGACTTCTCCCGGATCCAGCGGCTCATCGAAATGTATCTGTCCATGGGCTTCACCCAGATTGAAGGCGCCCCCATCTACTCTCGCGAAAACTGGGACGCCACGGTGTTCTTCATTCCCGGTCCGGAAGGGCGGATTCCCGCTCTCTCCCCGGAAGGCTATGCTCTCTCCGCCGCCCTGCTAACGGCCTGGGGCGCTTTCCTCCAGGAGAACGGCTGGTACGACCTGCTGATCCAGCATGTGGGCGACGAGCCTCACGAAGGCTGCGCTGAGGAGTACCGGATTCTCTCAGGCATCGTACGGAAGTTCCTCCCCGGCGTGCCCCTCATTGATGCCGTGGAGATGCACGGGCTCAATGGCGCCGTGGATATCTGGGTTCCCAAGGACGACTTCTATGAGCGCAACCAGAGCGCCTTCGAAGCCCACCGGGCCAAAGGCGACGAGTTGTGGTTCTACACCTGCTGCATCCCCGGCGGCTTCTATGCCAACCGCCTGCTGGATATGCCCCTCATCCGCAGCCGTATGCTCCACTGGGGGAATTACCGCTACAATCTGACCGGTTTCCTCCACTGGGGCCTGAACCAGTGGCGTCCCGACCAGGATCCCTACGCAGAGACCTGCCCGGAGCACGGCGCGCCCAACCATCGTCTGCCTGCCGGCGACACCCATGTTGTCTATCCTTCCAAGGACGGCAAAGAGGTGTACGGCTCCATGCGGCTGGAGGCCATGCGCGGCGGCGCCGAGGAGTATGAGCTTCTCTGCCAACTGGCCGCCGTGGACAAGGAGAAAGCCGACACCCTGGCAAGTATGTGCTTCAAGGCGTTTAACGCCTGCGACTGCCCGGCGGAAACCTTCGAAGAGGTACGCGCCCAGCTGCTTCGCTCCTTCTAGGTACCCCCAATCAAACAAAACCGCAGGTTTGGACACGGCGCCGAATCCTGCGGTTTCTTTTTCCTATTTTCTATTTTGGGAAGTCTTCCCACCGGAAGCAGCGGCCCTGGACGGCTTTTCACAGCCTCCCGCGCACCCCGCGCAGTTTCCCCCACAGGAGGCGGGTCTTTTTCCCCGCTTGCCTCCCCAGTCCCGGGTTAGGGCGCGGGTGGGACAGGCCGCCACGCAGACCCCGCAGCGGATGCATTCCGGGCTGTTGGGGGTAACGGCCGGGTCAATCCCCAGCTTACAGGCCCTGCGGCAGGCGCCGCAATGGGTGCATTTCTCTGCATCCACTGTGTAGTGAAAGAGGCTGACAGGATTCAACAGCCCATAAACTGCCCCCAGCGGGCAAAGATACCGGCAAAAGGGCCGGTACCACAGCACCGAAGCCGCCAGGATCACCGCCAGGAGTCCCACCTTCCAGCCGAATAACGGCCCTACTGCCGCCTGCAGCGAAGGGTTGGACGACACCAAAGGCAGCCCGCCCAGCAGCGTCCCACTGGGACATAGCCATTTACAGAACCAAGGTGTTCCCATGCCCGCGGCATTGGCAACCGTCATGGGCAAAAGTATGACCAAAATAAGGAGCACCCCATACCGGGCATACTGCAGATATCGGGAACCCGGAATCGGCGCCGGCCGCCGTGCCAACGGGATACGGTGCAGCAGGTCCTGCACCAGGCCGAAGGGGCAGAGGAAACCACAGACAAAACGGCCGCCCAAGGCCCCTACCGCCAGCAGGAAACCCACCACATAGAACGGAAATCCTCCGTTTCGCCCGGCCAGCGCCGATTGCAGTGCCCCCATGGGACAGGCCCCCAGCGCACCCGGGCAGGAGTAGCAGTTCAGTCCGGGAAGGCAAATCCGCTTCAGCGGTCCTGTATAGATTTTTCCCCGCAGGAATCCTGCAATATAGCCATTGCTCAGCGCAGCAAAGGCAATTTGGATCCATAGGCGAAGGTCTCGCTTGTGTCCACGCATCTTATCCTATCCCCACACATTCCAGGCAGATCATGGCGGCCTTGCGCAGCACCTCTTCGGTCTCACCGCGCAGGATACCTAGGAGCAACAGGCAGGCTGCCAACGCCAGGAGAACGGGCGCTGCCCAGAAAAATCGCCGCGTCATGGCCGCTCCCTCCTATCCTTCATCTCCCGCATGATGTCCGCGATGGTGACGGTGGCCAGGTAAGCCCGACAGTCAGCATCCAGGCGTCGGCAAATTTCTCCCAAGACGGCCGCCATTCCCGAGTTCTTCATGCATTCCGCGTCCAGGCTTCCAGACTTCCACGTGGGGGTAACCACCGTCATGTCCAATGCCTCCAGCACCCGGAGGAGCGTCACTGCCTCTGGAGCCCCGGCCATACGGTAGCCGCCAACGCTCCCTCCCTTTGCCTCTACTAAGCCGGCACGTCCCAGCCGTCCCATAACCTTCCGCACCCGTGCGGGATTGGTGCAGATGCATTCAGCCAACTCCTCGCTGGATACCGTACCGCCCTTGCAGCTCAGGCAGGCCAGGGCATGAATGCCAATAGCAAATTCTCCGTTCATGCATCCTCCTGCAGCCCCAGCCTACTGCAGCGCAGCCAGGTTCTCCTCGATAATGGCGGCCCAGGTGTCGTAGTCCTTGGCCCCCACCAGCCCCTGCCCCACTGGATTCCCTTCACTGTCAATGAAAACCGTGGCGGGAACCCCGGGGATATTGGCTAAAAGCGTGGCATATAGCTCCAGGTTGGGCAGAATGTGCCGGTAATTCCCGCCTGCGCTCTGGGCAATTTCCTTCCCCTCGGCCACCTGACCGGCGTCAACCTCCCCCTGGGCGTCCAACGCGTCGGCCAGAAGTCCCACCACCTGGAAGCCCTGGTCGGCATAGTCCTGATGCAGCTGCAGCAGGGTGGGCATCTCCTGGATGCAGTAGGGACAGGTCGTGGTCCAAATATTGATCATCGTCAAGGTATGGTCCGCAAAGAGGCCGGCATCCACGGCCTCCCCCTCCAGGTCGGTGGTGGAAAGGTTCCCCAGCAAAGCGCCGGAATCCCCGCTCCCCTGGGACGCGGACGTCCCGGGCTGCTCCGATGCGGCACAGCCCGTCAAGACGGCTGCCATACCTACGAGGATCGCCAAGATCAACCAAAACTTTTTCATTGTATCCTCCTGTGCGAATTGTAATTGTTACTATATCAGTTACAATTTATATTATACCGGCTACCCAACCGGCTGTCAAGCCCCTTCCGGCAAAAGCCGGGATTTTCCCCTACCAGGACTTGCAATTCCTTCGGATGCATGGTATACTATATTTTGCTGGTTTGTCCTGAATGGACATCCGCCCATGGAAGCGTATCGAAGTGGTCATAACGGCCCTGACTCGAAATCAGGTAGTCCAGTAATGGGCTCGTGGGTTCGAATCCCACCGCTTCCGCCAAAGAAGCACCGCAATTTGGATACAATGGGTATCAAGATTGCGGTGCTTTCTTTTTACCCGAATATGCTTATTTCAAGGGCATTCGGGCTTTTGAGGTGTTTGCTGCTCCCCAGTAGAACGATAGCTCACCGCCAATCCAGTCCGCAAAGGTACTGGATGGCAGTAGGCTATCGTTTGTTTTTTAGGGCTACCGTTTCATTTGCGGGCTATCGTTTTATGATAA
>CALWDW010000025.1 GCA_944376795.1 uncultured Christensenellaceae bacterium | reverse complement strand
GCCCTGGGGGACGCTGGACGCCCCTCCTGCGCTCTGGGGGGCAGGAGGATTTCGTCCTCTGCGGAGGACGACGGGGGCGCTGCCCCTCGACCCCGCCGCCTTTTGCAAAAGGCGGGCGAAAACCTTGGGGCGGCTTCGCCTTTGATCCACTCCATTACAAGAAATAGGAGAACGACTGTATTCTTCCTGCAGCCGTTCCCTCTTTACTCTCCCCACCCTTCCATTCAAAGTTTTAGAAGGGTGGGGGCGCGGGGGAGGGAAACCTTTCTCAAAAGGTTTCCCTCCCCCGCAGAATCCCTCCCCCGCAGAATCCCCCCGCAAAAATCCCCGGCCGGTTAGCGGCTTCGCCGCATCACGTCCTCGATATCCTGGACAGTGCGGGGAATGGCGGCGGAAAGGTTCTCGCAGCCGGTCTCGGTCACCAGGCAGTTATCCTCCAGCCGGAAGCCGATGCCCCACGCCTCGTGGTAAATGCCCACATCCACGCAGAAGACCATCCCCGGCGCCAGGGTCTGGGGGGTCTCCACCGCGTCGTGCACGTCGTAACCCACATGGTGGGCGCCCCCGTGCCACATGTAGGTGCCAATCTCCTGGGGAGAGGACAGCACCCCCGCCTCCTGGAGCTGCTGGGCGTTAAACCGGCGGATGGTGCCGTCTACATCGGCCATGGCCATCCCAGGCCGGATGATGGAGAACATGTGGTTGGAGGTGGCCAAGGCGCACTCATAGAGCAGGCGCTGGCGGTCGCTGAAGCGTCCGTTGCAGGGCCAGCCCCGGGAGACGTCGGTCATCAGGTTATCATACTGGCCGCCCACGTCGTTGAGCACCATGTCCCCGTCCTGGGCCTGGCCGGTGTAAGCATAGTAATGGATACAGAAATTATTCTGTCCTGCGGAAATGATGGAGGGGAAAGCCGGCCCCTGGGGTCCGTGCCAGCCTAGGGCCCGGTCGAACTCGGCCTTGTACTGGTACTCGTACATGCCGGGACGGGAGGCCTGCATCATGGCCAGGATGCCGTCCCGGGTAATCTTCTCCGCTTCCCGGATGGCTTGGATCTCGCAGGGCTGCTTGATGGTGCGCAGGCGACGGATCCAGGTATTGGCGTTGCCGATGGCCAGGAAGGGGTACTCCCGCTGGGCTAGGGCCAAAAGGTCCTGGGCGGGACGGTCCCGGTCCTGGGGGCTACACCGGTAGAGATCCAGGTACAGATGGGCGAAACGTCCGCCAGTGGCCAGGGCATGGAGATCCCCGGGGAAGGCGTCCACAAAGCGTACGTCTCCCACCCCGGAGATGTCCTCCGCCTCCTGGGGCTTAACCCGGCGCCCGGTCCAGCGCTCCTTCATGGGATCGGGCGGAAGGATGTAGAGCCGCTCCCGCACACAGGCTTCGGACTCCTTCATGGCCAGCAGCACCATCTCCTGGCTGGACAGGCCGGTGAGGTAGACGAAGTCTCTCTCGGCGTAGAAGGGATAGTATTCATCGTTGGTTTTCCGGACTTCCCGGCCTGAGAAGAGTACGAGCAGCGAACCAGCGGGCAGGCTCTCATAGAGCCGGCGGCGGTTCCCGGCATAGAATTCCTTTTGCATGGCAAGCACTCCTTTCCCGCCCCAAGGCGGCCTTTCCATTATAGCACGGCCCGCGGCTTCGCAAAAGAGGATGGACTTTACCACGGCCCGCGCTGTGATATAATGAGAGGGCCGACACGGCACAGGAGGAAATACCCATGCTGATGGATTATCATCTGCACACCCGCTTCTCCTTTGACGGGGAGCAGTCCCTGGAGGCCCTCTGCACCCGGGCCCAGGCCCTGGGCGTCACCCACATGGCCGTCACCGATCACATCGACGGCCCCACCCACTATGGCCTTCTGGATATCCAGGATCCTACGGCCTACCGCCAGGCGGTGGATGCGGCCCGGAAGGCTTACCCCGCCCTGACCATCCACAGGGGGCTGGAGCTGGGCTACCGGGTGGATTACTGGGACGAAACCCTCCGGCGCATCGAGGAGACCGAGGCCGACTATCTGCTGGGCTCTTTGCACCTGGTGGAGGGACTCGACCCCTATGAACCAGCATACTTCGCCGGACGGAGCCGCCGGGAGGCCTACGCCGCCTATTTGGACGCCCTGGAGGACGCCCTGGACCATCTGCTGCCCCGGGTGCAGACCGTAGCCCATCTGGACTACGTCAGCAAATTCTCCCCCCATCCGCCGCTGCGGTACGAGGATTTCCCCCGCCAGTTGGACCGGATCCTGCAATGCATCATCGACTCCCCTGCAGCCTTGGAGCTGAATACCTCGGGATATCGCCGCGCACCCCAGGGGCTGCCCGGGGATGATATCCTGATCCGTTACCGGGAACTGGGCGGCCGCCGGGTGGCGCTGGGCTCCGATGCCCACCGGGAGAGCGACGTGGCCACCCACTACGGCAAGGCACTGGCCAGCCTCCGCCGCGCAGGGTTCTCCGCGGTGTGCCTGTACGGTCCCCAGGGCTGGCAGGAGGTTTCCCTGGATGCCCTGACGCTGCCGCCGGAGGAGATCTGCTTCCCGGGAAAGCTTTAGGGAAACCCAGATTTCTCCCGGGGGAGGGATGAGCTTTCTAGGGGGAAGAGGCTTTTGCGGAGGCGGGGCGGCGTCCCCGTCGTCCTCCGCAGAGGACGGAGCGCCCCTAGGCTCCAAGAGCGCAGGAGGGCGTTGGACGGCAGAACCTTTGCCGGGGCCTCAATGCGGCCGCGCCGCATCATCGCATAAGCTTCTCCCATTTATCCATGCTGTCATCTGTCCAGAGATTTTTTGACATCCGTGCTTATTGCGTAGGGATGGGCCCCTTTGGGCGCAAAAAAACCGCCGCGCACCCGAAAAAACCTTCGGGGTCGCGGCGGTTTGGGACGAAGGACTTTCATCCCTTTTGCGCGCAGACGCGACAAAAACACCCATGGGAACCCACGGGCGCTCTATCGCTGGGAAAAGGTCCTATTACACGGGACGCTGCACCTTACCGGAACGCAGGCAGCGGGTGCACACGTACACGTGGCAGGGCTTGCCGTCCACCACCGCGCGGACATGCTGGATATTGGGCGCCCAGGTGCGCTTGGTCTTGCGGTGGGAGTGGCTGACATTGTTGCCATGCACGGCCTTCTTCTCGCAGAACTGACAGGACTTTGCCATGGATAACACCTCCTTGCGGCAGATTCCCTCTACCGGGATCAAAACGTAATTATCTTACCAAAGATTCCGCCCGGTTGCAAGGGTTTTTTTGCGGAACAGGGGAAAAATATGCAAAAGCCGCCGTTGCGGCGGCAGATTTCCCGGGGCGCGGCTTGCATCGCCGCAGCTTTTAGGGTACAATGATATAAGACGCAGTAGGATTATGCGCAAGGAGGGATGGGTATGATTGCCATGACAAACGAACTGGGCTCTATCAGCATTCTGGAGGACGTGGTTGCCAAGATTGCCGGCCGCAGCATCGAGCAGTGCTACGGCATTGTGGGCATGGCCGCCAAGAAGGCCACCGACGGCATTGTGGAGCTTCTTAACCGGGAGAATTATACCCGGGGTATTGTCCTGACCAACAACGACGGCGCCCTGACCATCGACATGTATGTCATCGTCGAATACGGGACCTCCATACTCACGGTGGCGGAGTCCGCCATCCAGATCGTTAAGTACAACGTGGAAAATTACACCGGCCTCACGGTTGACAAGATCAACGTCATCGTGGAAGGGATCCGGATTTAGAATCGGGAGGTCTCGCGCTTTGGCCATGAACACACTTGATGGCGGCCTGCTACGGCAGATGATCCAGGGGGCCGCCGTCCTCCTGGAGAACAATAAGACCCGGGTGGACGCTCTCAACGTATTCCCCGTCCCCGATGGGGATACCGGCACCAATATGTCCCTTACCCTGCGCAGCGCCGTTCGCCAGGTCTCCGAGCAGCCGCTGGATACCGTCCAGGCCGTGGGCGACGCCCTGAGCAAGGGCGCGCTGCGAGGCGCCCGGGGAAATTCAGGGGTCATCCTATCCCAGCTTTTCCGCGGCTTCGCCAAGGGGCTTTCTGGTCTGACCACTGTGGACGCCAAGGGCTATGCCCAGGCCATGCAGTTGGGAGTGGATATGGCGTACAAGGCCATCATGAAGCCCCAGGAGGGGACGATCCTCACCGTCAGCCGCCAGATGGCCGCCGGCGCCGTCAAGGCCGCCGCCTCCACCACGGATATCTTGGAGGTGCAGGACGCCGCCATGCGCGCCGGGTATGACGCCCTGCGCCGCACGCCTGAGCTGCTTCCCGTGCTCAAGCAGGCCGGCGTGGTGGATGCCGGCGGCACCGGCTGGCTGGTGATCAACGAGGGCTTTGCCAAGATTATGCGTGGGGAAACCATTGAGGGCTCCCTCCAGGAGGAGGCGCCTGCGGCCCAAGCGCCGGTTTCGGCCGCCGCCGCCCACACGGAGGAGATCACCTATGGCTACTGTACCGAGTACATGATCCTCATGGACCGGGAGGCCACCGACAGCGAGGTCTTTGCCCTGCGGGAGAAGCTGGGCTCCATCGGCGACTCGGTGGTGGTGGTGGCCGACGACACGGTGGTCAAGGTCCACGCCCACAGCAACGCCCCTGGCCAGGTGATCCAGTATGGACTGGAGCTGGGCGAGCTCACCAATATGAAGATTGACAACATGCGGGAGCAGCACCGCAGCCTGGAGGGCGGCGTCGCCCCCCAGACCGAGGCCCAGGCCCCGTCCGTTCCCCAGGAGGAGAAGGAGTACGGCATTGTAGCCGTGGCCTCCGGGGACGGGCTGATGGATATCTTCCGGGATCTCCAGGTAGACGCCTTCATCGAGGGCGGCCAGACCATGAATCCCTCCGCCGAGGACATTGCCGAGGCCATTCGCGGCGTGCCCGCCCGGCATGTTTTCATCCTGCCCAATAACTCCAACATCATTCTGGCCGCCCAGCAGGCCGCCGAGCTGGTGGAGCAGGATGCCATCCTCATCCCCAGCAAGACCATCCCCCAGGGCATGTCCGCCGTGCTGGCCTTTGATCCCGACGCAACGCCCCAGGATAATGAGGCCGCCATGCGGGAGGCCCTGACCACGGTCAAGACCGGGTCGGTCACCTACGCCGTGCGGGATTCCTCCTTTGACGGGCAAGCCATCCACGAGGGGAACGTACTGGGCCTCTTTGAGAAGAAGATCGCCGTGGTGGGAGAGGATGTCCCCTCCACCGTACTGCAGCTCCTCAAGGAAATGGTGGAGGATGAGGAGGTCATTACCCTCTTCTACGGTCAGGACGTCACCGGCGCGGAGGCCCAGGAACTGGTGGAAAAGCTCCGGGCCGAGTATCCCGACTGCGATGTGGATGCCCACCGGGGCGGCCAGCCACTGTATTACTATCTGATTTCGGTGGAATAGACACCCATAGACGTTTGCGGGGCCTCCGCTGGATGCGGCACGTACGCCGCCGCCCGTCATTGGGCAGACCTTGCATGCGTGCTTTGCTTTTGAGAAAGGCTGAGGCCGCCGCGCCCCCGGCGCGGCGGCCCTTTTTGTATCCATGGCGGCGGGGGTGCCGCGGAAAGGAGTGCCGGCATGGGAAAGCCGTGGGATGCATCGGTTACCGTCCTCCAGGGGGTGGGCTCGGTGCGGGAGAAGGCCCTGGAGCGGATGGGCATCCGGACGCTGGGCGATCTGTTAATGACCTTTCCCCGGGGTTACTGCGACGTGGCCGGTGGCGGCGGCCTGGCCGGGGCCCAGCCGGGGGCGCTGACCGCGGCGCTGGTGCGGGCGGTGTCTTCCCCGGTGACTCTGCGTCCCCGTCCGGGGCTGACGCTGGTGCGCTGCGACGTCCAGGGGGACGGGCGGCGGGCCCAGTGCCTCTGGTACAACCAGCCCTGGATCGCCCAGCAGCTCCACGCCGGAGAGGACTACCTGGCCATTGGACGGGCGGACTTCCAGCAGGGGACGCTGCGGCTGCTCAGCCCGGACCTGGAGCCCTGGCAGGGACAGGATTTCCCGCCGGTGCTCCCCCTGTATCCCTTGACCCGGGGGCTTTCCCAGCGGATCTTCCGCAGCTTGACCGCCCAGGCGCTGCGCCGGGTGGTGGGCAGCCTGCCCGATCCCCTGCCCGCCGCCTTCCGCCGGACGTACGGCCTCTGCGAGCGGAACTATGCCCTGGAGCACGCCCATTACCCCGCCACCCTGGAGACATGCCGCGCCGCCCGGGAGCGGCTGGCCCTGGAGGAGATGCTGCTCTACATGCTGGCCCTGGGGGATGCCCGCGCCCGGAGGGCCCAGGAGGGCCTGGCTCCGGCTCTGCCCGCGTCCGAGGGCCTGCTGGAGGCCCTGCGGCAGGGGCTGGGTTTTCCCTTAACCGGCGCCCAGGAGCGGGTGCTGGGGGAGGTGCTTTCCGACATGGCCGGAACCCGGCCTATGAACCGCATGGTGCAGGGGGATGTGGGCTCGGGGAAGACCGCCGTGGCATTGATGGCCCTGGCGGTGGCGGCGGGAAACGGCCGGCAGGGGGCGCTGATGGCGCCCACCGAGATCCTGGCCGTCCAGCTCTATCAGGGCGCCTGCCAGCTCCTGGAGCCCCTGGGCTTCCGGGTAGGGCTGCTCACCGGCAGCATGAAGGCCGGGGAAAAGCGCCAGGCCCGGGCCGCCATCGCCCAGGGGGAATGGGACGTGGCCGTGGGCACCCATGCCCTGATCCAGGGAGACGTGGCCTTTCACGACCTGGCCCTGGTGGTCACCGACGAGCAGCACCGCTTTGGCGTGCGGCAGCGCAAGGCCCTCTCCGGCAAGGCCTCCGCCCCCCATACCCTGGTGATGTCGGCCACCCCGGTGCCCCGGAGCCTGGCCCTGGTGCTCTACGGCGACCTGGAGCTCTCGGTGGTGGACGAGCTTCCGCCGGGGCGCAAGCCGGTGATCACCAAGCTGGTGCCGCCCAGCCGCCGGGCCGCCATGCTGGACTATATCGCCCGGGAGGCAGCCCAGGGCCGCCAGACCTACATCGTCTGCCCGGCCATCGATCCGGGAGAGGGGCCGCCCCTGCGTTCGGCCAGCGCCCTGTACCGGGAACTCACCGCCGGCCCCCTGCGGGATACGCCCACGGCCCTGGTGCATGGGCGGATGTCCGCCGCCGCCAAGGACGAGGCCCTGGAGGCCTTCCGCCGGGGGGAGGTGCGGGTGCTGGTCTCTACCACGGTGATTGAAGTGGGTATCAACGTCCCCCAGGCCACCATTATGGTGATCGAGGATGCCGACCGGTTCGGCCTGGCCCAGCTGCACCAGCTCCGGGGCCGGGTGGGCCGCAGCAGTCTGACCAGCTACTGCTTCCTGCTCTGCGGGGACGTGGGAGAGGCCGCCCGGGAACGGCTGGGGGTGCTCACCGCCTCCCATGACGGCTTTGTGGTGGCCGAGAAGGATCTGGCGCTCCGGGGGCCGGGGGAGTTCCTGGGAACCCGCCAGGCCGGCGCCTTGGATCCCCGGCTCATGGCGCTGCTCCAGGATCCCGCCCTGCTGGAACGGGTGCGCGCCATGGCCGACGCCGTATGGGCCCCCGAGCTTCCCGCCAGCCAGCGGGACCCTCTCCTGGAGGCCGCCCGGAAGCGCTACGCCGCCCTGTACCAGGACGTCATCCTGAACTGAAACCCTGGCAGGAGAAAAGGCGCGCCGCAAAATGGAGCCTGTGCCGTGTGTGCGCTGCACAGGCCCTCTTTTGCAGCCAGGCGCGTTCTGTGTATTTTCCGGGAAGCGGCGCTTCGGGAGGTTTTTCTAAGTTTGCCGGAACAGAAAGGCGGGACGGGACAACCCTTTGCAGGGTATCCCGTCCCGCCTCAGACTGTCAAAGAAGCCACTTTGCATCGTAGCAAAGTGGCTTCTTGCAGTAGGAGAAAGTAGAAATACGATAAAGGTCGCCACTTGTGGAGGGCGAGTTTCTTGAGATTCATCGCAGCAAACTTGA
>CALWDW010000024.1 GCA_944376795.1 uncultured Christensenellaceae bacterium | reverse complement strand
AAAACTCCATCTGGAGCCATCGATAGCACCAATAGTAATTGACCCCATCCAAAGAATACCGGTCGCAATAGAGCGATATATGGGCCGTAGTCGTTGCCTCATTGTACAGGTACTGCCGCGCCCCCGGCCGGGAGGTATACTCCAGCAGCGCCTCCAGCGCGCCCGTCTCCTCCAGGTAGCCCCGCCGCTCCTCCGTCAGGTTCGGCAGCAGCGCCTCCAGCTGGGCCTGCTTGTCGTCCTCCTCGTGGAGCACGTACCAGGTCTGCATCACCTGGTCCACCAGGTTGGCAAAGTCGTACCGCTGCTGGTTGCTTAACACCATGCCCCGTTCCTCCAGCTTCATGTCCCGCAGCCGGTCCCACAGCCGCCCGTCCCGGTTGTCGTGGTTCTCCTCGCACACCCCTTCGGGCGTAAATATCGTGTAATTGGTACCGTTGAGATTGGAGTTCACGCTCTCCTGGATCCAGCCCGCTACCCGGTAGTCCTCCTCCCCCTCCTCCTGTACCAGGAGGAGATGGATGTAGTATGTCTGGGCATTGCTGGCCTCCTTCCAGAGGTACAGGGCGCAGAACCCTCCGTCAAAGGTGCACTGGTCGCTATGTATTCGAATCCTTACATAATAAGTAGGTCTCCCATCCCGCTCCCCGCAGTCCATCAGCAGCCGGGTATCATAGGGATCTATATCATCCAAAAACTGCTGCACATGGTAGGTCTTCACCGCCGTAAAGAAGTCCTGATAATAGCCGCTCTCCTCCACCGCACGGGCCAACTCCGGCGTCATCACCGTGGCCGCCATGGCCAGGTTCCCCGTGTTGTCGTTGACGTAGTCATAGTGGTACAGGTAGGTAAAGAGGGGATCGGTGGCCGCCATCACCCGCTGCTCCTGCTCCGCGTCGGTCAGGATATACTCCCCTGTGGGCACAACCCCCAGCCGCTCCTCCAGCAGTGCCACCACCCGGGATTCCTCTCCCTGGGCAAAGAGCTCTTCATAGGAGGATCGCCATATCTCCGGATCGTCAAAAACGGGATTGTACAATTCCCCGCCCTTCTGCATCGCAGTGCGCTTCTCCAGGTAGGGGGGGACGACGGTGGAGATTTCGCAGCCGCAGAGCCCCGCCGCCAGCAGCGCCGCCAGCAGTGCCATGATCCAGCGCTTCATGCGATCTCCCTCCTTCCGCATCATCCAGGGGCGCCGGCGCCTGCCGGCGCCCCTGACCTATGGCTTTTCCTTTCGCTCATAGATCTATGCTCACTTCTGAACTAGTGTGGTGTCCACCGGCCAGAGCTAGTTAGCGTGTCCGCTGATCCGTTGAAAAGCCCCAGCCGGTAGCTGGTTCCTACACCACCATACCCTGTGCCAAAGGTTCCGTTTTTTTGCCCTCCACTACTCACCGTAGCCGATGCGGCCACATTGGTTCCCGAGCTCCCCGCCCAGGCACGCATAGTGATGGACGTCTTAAAGCTAGGATTATGCTGGGCATGAGTGTCCCGGTTCGTAAAAGTTGCATAATTAAAGAGGTTACTCTGCTTAGTAATGGTGCCGGTAGCCGTGATGCTGTTCCCAGAGGCTACAGTTTTGTTCGAGTAGGAGCCCCACGTCGCTGCCATCGCAGGCACCGCCATTCCCACCAGCAGGAGAACGGCCAAAGCCAATAAGAAAACCCGCTATCCTCCTTTGAATTCCTTCGTCATGCAAAGGTAGGTACGCCGCCCAAACGGCATCCCTCGGCCGTGCGCCAACGCACTAGGCGCCCGGTCTGCCGTCCTCTTGCCTGTCCATGGGACTCGCCTCCTCTCCCGGTAACTTTCCGGGTCAAAGTCGGTTGGAGTTCGTATGATTCTTCTAATTGCTTTCAGTCTAACATTGTCACATATTCCAAAGTATAGACTTTTTTTACATGCCGCTAAAGCGAATTTACGTCATGTGTCTTATATGGACAAAACTTCTTGTTTCTATGGATGAAACTTACAAAAAAGAACGTGCCGTGAAAAAGCTGTCACAGCACGTTCTTTTTTCTTTCTACAGTATGAACTTCCGCAGATCCTTGCTGGCTACCAGCGGCGCCAGATGCTCCCGGACATAGGCGGCGTCAATGGTCAAATCCACATCCGGATAGTCGCCTCCGGCATTGTAGGAGATGTCCTCCAGAAGACTCTCCATGATGGTGTGCAGCCGGCGCGCACCGATGTTCTCGCTGGACTCGTTCACCTCAAAAGCGTAGGCGGCCATTTCATCCAGGGCGTCGTCGGTGAAGCGCACCAGCACGTGATCCACGCTCAGAAGCGCCGAGTACTGCTTGGTAATGGCGTTCTCCGGCTGGCTGAGAATGGCCTTGAAGTCCTCCTTGGTCAGGCTCTGCAGCTCCACCTTGATGGGGAAACGGCCCTGGAGCTCAGGAATCAGGTCGCTGACCTTGCTGACGTGGAAAGCGCCTGCGGCAATAAAGAGGATGTAGTCGGTCTTCACTGGGCCGTACTTGGTCATGACGGTGGAACCCTCCACCAGGGGCAGAATATCCCGCTGCACCCCCTCCCGGGAGACGTCCGGGCCCTGGGTATTCCCCCGGCCCGCCACCTTATCGATCTCATCGATGAAGATGATGCCGTCCCGCTCGGCGGCTTCGATGGCGCGGCTGTTCACCTCGTCCATGTCGATGAGCTTCATGGCCTCGGCCTGCTCCAGGATCTTCCGGGCCTCCCGCACGGTGACCCGGCGCTTTTTGGTCTTCTTGGGGAGGATATTTCCCAGCATATCCTGGATATTGATCTCCACCCCCATGCCGGACATATCCCCGCCGGGGTTCCCTTGCTCCTCCACCTCGATATCCACCAGGATGTCCTCCATATATCCCGACTGGAGGCTCTCCCGGATCTCCCGGCGGCGGGTCTTGAGCTTCTCGGTCTCGGCAGGATCAGGGGGCGGGGTCTGCTGCTGGCCGCCGTAGCCGGGAGGCAGCATGGCCATAAAGGGATTGGCGGGAGCCGCGGTCTTTTTCGGCGCGTGGACCAGGGCGTCTACCAGGATGTTTTCCGCGTTCCGGGCGGCCTCCACCTTGACCTTCTCCATCATCTTGTCCTTGACCATGCGGATGGAGGCCTCCACCAGGTCGCGGATCATACTCTCCACATCCCGGCCCACATAGCCCACTTCGGTAAACTTTGTCGCCTCTACCTTCACAAAGGGCGCATCCACCAGCTTGGCCAGCCGGCGGGCGATCTCGGTCTTTCCCACGCCGGTGGGACCCATCATGATGATGTTTTTGGGGGTAATCTCCTCCTGAACCGGCTCGGGAAGCTGGGCGCGGCGGTAACGGTTGCGCAGGGCAATGGCCACGGCTTTTTTGGCGGCGGCCTGTCCGATGATGTAGCGGTCCAGCTGCTCCACGATCTGGCGCGGGGTCATATTATTCATGCAGTTCGCCTCCTACTTCCTCGACAATGACGTTATGGTTGGTGAATACGCAGATGTCCGCCGCGATATGGATGGCCTTTTGCGCGATTTCTGCTGCGGGCAGATCGGTATTCTCCACCAGCGCCCGAGCCGCTGCCAGGGCGAAATTCCCCCCCGAACCAATGGCCACCACCCCGCCGTCGGGGTCAATCACTTCTCCGTTGCCCGAAATGACCAATAGGCTCTCCTTATCGGCCACGATCAGCATAGCCTCCAGGTTGCGCATGACCCGGTCGCTGCGCCAGTCCTGGGCCAACTCCACCGCCGATCGCATGAGATTGCCCGCATGCTGCCCCAGCTTCTCCTCAAAGCGGGAGGAAAGGGTGAAAGCATCGGCCACCGACCCGGCAAAGCCCACCACCACCTGGTTATGGTAGATGCGCCGCACCTTTCGGGCGGTGCCCTTCATCACGGTGGACTGTCCGGCGGTCACCTGACCATCTCCCGCCACCGCGCAGATTCCGTCCCGTCGGACGGCCACAATGGTCGTTCCCTTAAACTGATCCATACTGCACTCCTTTGCATGTCCGGCCGGATCCCCCGGTTGGGTGGGAGGCATCCTCCCATAGCTGCCAGCGATATAAGAAATCAATTTTCACAATGCAAAACATCCTCCAGAAGCGGCCCCGACAAAACATCTACTGCCAGCAGGGCGCGGTCGGTCCACGCCTCCTTGCGCTGGGCCTTTTTGACCCGGTGGGGAAACTCCTCCAGCAGGCCAAAGGTGGCGTTCATGGGTTCCAGCCTTTCGATGGCGGGATTGCTGACATAGGCCGCCATGGCCCCCAGCATGGTGCGCCGGGTAAAGTCCAGGGGACGCTCCCCCAGGAGCTGCCGCGCCAAAGATACCCCCGCTACAAATCCCGAACCCGCCGACTCCACATAGCCCTCGACCCCGGTCATCTGTCCGGCAAAGTAGAGATTCTCTCTTTTGAGGCAACGGTAGTGCCCATCCAAAAATCCCGGGGAATGCAGATATGTATTGCGGTGCATTACCCCGTACCGCTCAAACTGGGCCCGCTCCAGGCCGGGAATCATACGAAAAACACGCCGCTGCTCGGGGAACTTCAGCCGGGTCTGGAAGCCTACCATATTGTAGAGGCTGCCCGCCGCATCGTCCTGCCGGAGCTGCACCACGGCAAAGGGACGCTTCCCGGTCCGGCGGTCCACCAGTCCCACCGGCTTAAGGGGACCGTAGGCCAGCGTCATCGGGCCGCGCTCGGCCATAGACTCCACCGGCATGCAGCCTTCAAATACTTTGATATCCTCTTCAAATTCATGAAGTGGCGCCCGTTCGGCGGCCAGAAGCTCCCGGACGAACGCGTGATACTCTGCCTCGTTCATGGGGCAGTTAATATAGTCCGCCTCTCCCCGTCCATACCGGGACGCGGCAAAGGCCACGTCCATATTGATGGAGTCTCCCCGCACAATGGGCGCCACCGCGTCATGGAAATGCAGAAGGGACGCGTCCCCAATGAGCCGGGCAATGGCCTCGGCCATTCTTCCCTCGGTAAGAGGACCTGTGGCAATGATGCAAGGCCCGTCAGGAATTTCCACCGCTTCCTCCCGGACCACCTGCACCAAGGGATGGGACGTCAGCGCCTGGGTAACGTATCGGGAAAAGCCCTCCCGATCCACCGCCAGCGCGCCGCCTGCCGGCACCGCCGTAGCATCGGCCGCCTTCAAAATCAGACTCCCCAGCTGCCGCAGTTCCTCCTTGAGGAGCCCTACGGCGTTCTCCAGCTGGTTGGAGCGCAGGGAATTGCTGCACACCAGCTCGGCAAAGTCCGCAAGGTGATGTACCGGGGAATGCACCTGGGGCTTTCCTTCCACTAAGGTCACCTGAATGCCCCGGCAGGCCAGCTGCCAGGCGGCCTCACTCCCCGCCAGGCCGGCGCCCACCACCGTAGCGTGCAGATTGGTCTCTCCCAAATTATTTTCCTCCCAGCGTATACATATTCCTAGGCAGTTCCTCGATGATGCCGCGGCTGACCAGTTCCATCAGGATTTGGCTCAACTGGGGCATGGAGAAGTCGGTGCGGTCATACAGCGCATCCCGGCTCAACTCTCCCTCCCGCAGAAACCCAACGATCAAGGCCTCCTCATCGGAGAGGAGGGCTTCCTCCGCAACCTTCCGAGGTGGCTTACGGCGCGCCCCATCCCAGCCCATGCCGGTTAACACGTCCTGCGCGCCCAGCACCATACCTGCGCCTTCCTTAATCAAAAGGTTGGTGGTATAGGACTGCTCGGCATCAGCTGGCCCAGGAACGGCAAAGACCTCCCGGCCCTGGTCGTTGGCATGGTCCACGGTGATGGAGGAACCGCTGCGTTCCCCTGCCTCCACCACCAGCACGCCATCGGAGAGTCCGCTGATAATCCGGTTCCGGGAGGGAAAATGCCGTGGATTGGGCGCGGCGCTGGGCAGGAATTCGGAAACCAGGACGCCGCGCTGGGCGATTTCCCGGTAAAGTCCTTCGTTCTCCCGGGGATACGGAACATTGACGCCGCTGCCCAGCACCGCGATGGTATCTCCACCGGCCTGGAGGCAGCCCGCGTGGCCGTATCCGTCGATGCCCCGGGCCAGGCCGGAAACCACGGTGACGCCGGCCCGCGCCAGATCCCCGGCAATTTCCACCGCCATGCGCCGCCCGTAGCGAGATGGATGCCGGGTCCCCACGATGGCGATGGCCCGCTCAGGATTGAGCAGCCGTAGATCGCCCATGGCATAGAGGGTAACCGGCATCCGGGACAACAGGCGGAGGCGCTGGGGATAGTAGGCGCTGATCCTGCTGACGGCAAAGATACCCATCTGGTCCAGCCGGCGGAAATACGCCTCCTGAAAGGCGGGCCGCGCCCGCTGGTACAGCGCCTGCTTCACCGGCTCTTTGAGGCGGAATTCCCGTGCGGCCTCCTCCACGTTTTCCAGCACCTCCGTCGGACTGGAAAACCGCTGCAAAAGCGCCTCCACGGTGGCCGGGCCAATCCCGTCCACCGAAGAGAGCATGACATAGGCCCGTTCCTCTTGGGTGTACTCCATGCTAACCTCCCCAATACTTGCCGTCGGCCAGGCGATAGCTGAATGCCTCCGTCAGGTGCGGCAGCCGTATCGCCTCACTGCCCTCCAAATCGGCAATGGTCCGCGCCACCCGCAGGATACGGTTGTACGCCCGGGCCGTTAAACCCAGCTGGGTATAGTACTGCTGGGCCTTGGCGGCGCACTCTCGATCCAGCGCGCAGATTTCCTGCAGAAGCCTTCCCGAAATTTGGGCATTGCAAAAGGTCTCCATATCATGATACCGCGCAGCCTGAATTTGCCGAGCCTGGTTCACCCGGGCACGGATGGCGGCGGAGGGTTCCGCCTCCCGCCGGCTAGTGAGCTGATCGTAGGGCACGGCCTCCAGCTCCAGATGGATATCAATGCGGTCCAGCAGGGGGCCGCTGATCCGGGAAAGGTACCGCTGGATCTGGGCGGGGGAACAGCGGCACGCCTTAGTGGAGGAGCCATAGTTTCCACAAGGACAGGGGTTCATGGCACAGATCAGCGTACAGCGGCTGGGATAGGTGTAGGTTCCCCGCGCCCGCGCCACGGTAATCACCCCATCCTCCAGCGGCTGGCGCAGCGCCTCCAGCACCTCCCGGCGGAACTAGGGCAGCTCGTCCAGGAAGAGCACGCCATGATGGGCCAAACTGATTTCCCCAGGATGCACCTGGCTGCCGCCGCCGGTTATGGAGGCCATGCTGGCCGAGTGATGGGGGCTGCGAAAGGGCCGTTGGGTCACGAGTCCCTTCCCTGTCGTGAGACCCACAATAGAATGGAGCTTGGTAACCTCCATGGCCTCCTGGAGGGTCATATCCGGCAAAATTGAGGGAAACGCCCGGGCCAACATGGTTTTCCCCGATCCCGGAGGCCCCACCATCAGAACATTGTGCCCTCCAGCGGCGGCAATTTCCAGCGCCCTTTTGGCCGTATACTGGCCGCGGATAAACTTGAAATCCTGCTCATGGACGGCCGTCTTGGCATAGCTTTCCCAGTCCAGGGCAGGCGCGGGCTCAATGGTCTCCTCTCCTCGAAGCATCCGCGCCGCCTGCAGGAGGCTCTCCACCGGCAGAACCCGGATTCCCGTCACGCTGGCCGCCTCGGCGGCATTGTCCCGGGGCACCAGCATGGTCTCTGCCCCGTCCTGCTTAGCCTGTATGGTCATGGGAAGCACCCCCTGCACTGCCCGGACCTGGCCGTCCAAAGACAGCTCTCCCACCATAGCCATGCCCTCCATACAGCCGGCGGGCACCTGCCCCGTTGCCTCCAGGATCCCCAGGGCAATGGGAAGGTCATAGAGGGAGCCCATCTTTTTCATGTCCGCCGGAGCCAGGTTCACAGTGATGCGCTGGCCTGGAAACTCCAGGGAGGAATTCCGTATCGCCGAACGCACCCGTTCTCGGGATTCCTTCACCGCGGCATCCGGCAGGCCCACCGTCTCAAATACCGGCAGCCCGGCAGATATATCTATCTCCACACCGACAGCGAAGCCATCGATGCCCACCAGCCCACAGCTGCTGACCTTTGCCAGCATTCCCGTTCCCCCTCTCTCGCGCAGCCTCCGGTCAGATCCGTTCCTTCATATAGGCCACCGAACGGACAACATCCTGCCGGGTAATCCGCATATTGTTCATCTCCACCACCCAGTCCCCGGTATACCCCCGCTCCCGCAGCCTGCGGCACGCGGCATCCAGGGGCAGGATTCCTTCCCCCAGCGCCGCACCGTACAGCGTCACGCCATCGGCGGCGGGGATCCCCGCGGTACCCCGTGGCACCAATCCCCAATCCTTGCTGTGCACCCGGGAAACTCGGGGCAAAAGGAGCTCCATAGCCTCCAAGAGCTCGATCCCCCGGCAGCGGAAATTTCCCGTATCCAGGGTATAATCAAGTCCGGGGACCGCATCCAACAGGTCTGCCACCTCCTGCGGCGTGGCGTAGGGCGTACGCACCTGGGAGAAATTCTCAATGGAGAGCGTAATCCCTTTCTCCCGCGCTTCGCCCGCCAAAATCCGAAGCCCTTCGGCCATCCGTCGGGCCGCCCGGGGCTTGTCCTGCGGGGAAGCTGCATATCCAGGCACCAGCATTACCGTTCCCGCCTGGAGAACCACGGCGTCCTCCAGCATACCCCGGGCCGTGCGCAATCCCTCCGCAAAGGCCGCATTCTCCTCTGAGGAGAGCTCCGCCAGCCCAAAGACCGCCCCGCAGGCCAGTCCGCATTCCTCCAGGAAGCGCCGCATCTCGGGCGCGGGCCGCCGGCGGAGGTCGTCTACCGAGCAATCCACCGCCTCAAGCCCGGCTTCCCGGGCTGCAGCGACAAGCTGCGGATCCTCCCCCAGGTGATCAAAAAAGATAGACAGCATGTTCTTCCTCCTCTCCAGTCCCGGTCCCCAGAGCCAGGCCTAGTAAGTAAAGTACCAGGTAGGCAGCCAGCGCAGCAGCTTGCCATACGCGCTGGGTATAGGCATCCCCGAGAGCACCGGATAGAAGGCAACAAAGAGGAGCGCCGCAATTCCCAGGTACAGATAGGTCCACTTTCTATGGGCAGGGTTTCTCTCCCACCGGGAAATCATCACCACGATTGCCAAAATGAAGAAGGGCGTGGCCGTAAAGTAGTGGTAGATGAACATGCTCCGGGGCACCAGCACCCAGGGCAGATACTGTGCCAGGAAGCCCAGCAGGATAAACCATGAAGTTTTGCTCATGGATTTCTGCCGGATGATGCGAACTGCCAGGTAGATCATGGCCGCCGTGCCCATCCACCAGACGGCCGGATTGCCAAAGGCAGCGATAGATCCCATCCAGCCGGCAGGCAGGGAATCGTTCTTATAATACCACATGGGCTTCCAGATCACTGGCCACTGGTACCAGGGCGACTTAAAGAAGTGATCGTCCACTAAGGTACTGTGGTAGTTGTACATCCGGATCTGGTTATCAATGACCACCTGCAGGTCGAATTTCCCTCCCGGCATATAGGGCATATAGGAGAGGCAGTAGATCACCGCCGGTATGCACAGGAAGACCAGTACGCACCATAGGCCGGTAATGGCCAGCTTGCGAAGCCCTTCCTTTCGCATGGCGCGGCGCGCTTCCTCGGGGATGTCCCTGGCAGCCCGCCGCCCCTGGCAGATCCGGCGGATCAATGTCCAGAAGAACATCACCGCCAGGCCCGCGCCAGCATAGAGGCAGGTCCACTTGCTGGCCGCACCCAGGCCGAAGAAGAGCCCGGACAGGCCCAGCCACAGAAGCTGCTTGCCCAAAGGCGCCCGGCTGTGATCCAGCAGCACATACCGCAGCATGAAGTAGTACATCCCCATAATCCAGAACACCGCGTATACGTCAATAGTCGCAATACGGGTCTGGGTGAAGTGCATAAAGTCCAGCGCCATCAGCAGCGTAGCAATCACTGCATAGCGGCTCCTACGGAAAACGGCCTTACCCAGCATATACATCAAGGGCAGCATCAGGATGCCGAATACCGTTCCCATGATCCGCCAGCCAAAGGGCGTCATGCCAAATAGGCGGATCCCGATGCCGATGATGATCTTCCCCAGGGGCGGATGGGTCCACTCATACACATCGGTGATACCCTCTACATGCTCCCAAGCCGTCCGGGCGTGGTAGATCTCGTCAAAATAGGTCCCGCTATAGAATCCAGGATACTCCGGAACGGTATCCTGCTCATCAAAAGCATTGGCCGGGCCGTCCTCCCGCTCCAGGGTGTCTCCCGCAACGCTTTGAATCGTCAGCGTGTCCCCGATCTCGTCCCGCAGCACGATCTCCCCAATCCGCATTGCCGGTATGGTCATGGTCAGCTGGATATATCTTGCCTCGATATAGGTGTCGTAGCTATGCCACTTGAATACGTCACCGCCGCCGTCACTCTCGTCCAGAACCACACTCTGGAGTTCTTCCCAAGAGCTGCCGTCCGCAGAAATGCTGATGGTCAGGGTGGCGCCGTCATTGGCCAGCCCGCGGTAAATCATCAGTTCATGCACCGGGGCATGCCCTTCTCCCAGGTCCAATACCACCGATTCACCGGGAGTCTGGGCAATCCAGTCTGTCTGGGGCGCAGAGGTGGAGCCCAGGTAAACCAAGGCCACCGCAGCATACACCACGGTAATAATGCCCGCCCACAGCCAGTCCTTTTTTGTCATGCCCACACCGCGGGGCTGGATCTCGCCAGGCTCGGCAGCGGGTTCTTCCCGCACCACAATCCTATGCCGCCGATCCCCGCTGTCTTCCAGCTTGGGAAAGCCTACCTTGTCGGGTATGCCGAAGGCAACCAGTCCGCCTTCCACCAGGATCAAAACCCCGTTGATCACCGACAGCACCGACAGAAGAGTAAGTACCCATCCGCTCGGGGGCAAGTACTGGTTGGCCAGTACCAGACCGATATTCAAGGACTGCACCACGCTGGAGGACAGGAGCAGCCACAGGGTGCTGCGCCGCTTGGTCAGGATATAGGCCACCAGCAGCAGCACCAATACCGGAAACATGTACCTTTCGTGCATATTGACGCCGAAGGTATAGATCCCCGAGAGCATCACCGCCGTATACAGGAAAAGATTGCGCCGGTCGCGATCCCGCAGAACCAGGAAGAAGAAATATGCCAAGCTCAATGCAATCCCGATCCAGCCCAGCGTCTTGTAGCTGATGCCGGCAACCACGGTGGTATCCTCCACCCACAGTCCGCCCAGCAGCGTCATCAGGTTGGCGGCGTTCACCGACGCGTAGGGATAAGAGCCCATGGTATCAATATACTTGTGGAAAATCCAATCCCAGCTCTGCCCCGGGGTAAAGGGCGCGGCAATCACCACCAGCGCCGCCAGACCCAGGCCCAGGGAAACGGCTACGTCCACCAACGCGGCTTTGATGCCGTCCTCCCGGATCCGCAGGATCCACACCGCCGGAAGCGCCGGAGCCAGCATCAGCATCTGGGGCTTCACCAGTGTCCCCACCACCAGCAGCAGCGAGGCCCAGGGGATCTTTTTGCGATAGAGCATCCACAGATATCCCAGGGCAATCAGGGTAAAGAAGGCGTCGATCTGCCCCCAGGCCGAGGAATCAATCAGCACGACCGGATTGAACAGCCAGACCGCAGCCGCCAGGATACCGGCCTCCTGTCCCCATCCCTCACGGCGCGCCAGCTTTGTCAGAAGCCAGGCAATCACCAAATCACTGACAATTGCAGGAAGTTTGACCAGCAACAGGAACAGCGGATGCTCATAGGGCAGTCCCAGAAGGTTGCGGATGCCCCCAATCAGCCAGAGCACCAGCATGTATCCCGGGGGATAGTCGGCAAACTCTCCCGACGTGTAAAAATTCCACGGACCTTCATCAGCCAAGCGTCCCGACCAGCCCATCCAGCAGGCAATGTCATTGGGATAGCCCTGGATCAGCATGGCCAGCAGTATCCGAACCCCTAGCGCCGTGAGCAGGACGATCCACCAGGCTCTGCGAACCACGCCCTGCTCCTCCCGGGCGGACAGCGGCGCCTTTTCGGGCAGCATCCGCCCGCCTAAGTAAAAGAGGGCAATGACATAGGCCGCCGTTATCAGCACGATCAGCCCCAGGTATTGGGTTCGGCTATTATCCTGGGAATCATCCGCCTGGCTGGATTGGGGCACCACCGAATACGCCTCAACCCCTTCAGGCAGGGCGTCCAGCTTTTCAAAGGAGAGGCCGGTAAACTCCGCCACGCCCGTGGACTCGCCGCCATATCCGCCCAGCCGGACGTACAAGGTCAGTTCGGTCTGGTCGGCCCCGGTCTGGGCGTAGATCTCCACATCCACCCACTCTCCGCCGGTATCGTACAGGGGCTCCGTATTGACGAAGGTATCTTCAAAGGACAGGTTAGCTCCCGCGCCGCTCTCAATGCCCGCGGCACGGATCCGCCCACTGAAGCGGTAAAAGCTGTCGGGATCCACCAACAACGTCTGGGTAAAGCGTGCGTCATTGCTGCCTATGTTCTCGATGCGGAGAATTCTCTCCCCTCCTTCCTCCTCAACGGAGTAAAGGGTACACCAATCATCAGGAACATACGCGCTGGTCTGCCAGCCATCGGGCAGGCCGTCAGTCAGCTGCGACAGGCTGCTGTTGGCCAGGAGGTTCACGCCGGTTTCCAGCTTCGCCTCCGTCTGCTTCTGGCAGCCTGCCAGCATTCCAACCAGCAATACCAGCAGCAGAATCACTGCGTTTCGCGCTTTTTTCATCATGATACCTCAGTAGAATAAATTGCTTCCCGCACCGTCAAAGGCATGGGGAATATGGGTCAGAAGGGCGGCGCCGTCCCGGCGCCAGCGCACCTCCACTACGTCAAAACGGAGCTCCGCAGGCTGAAGGCCTTCCTGCTGCAGAAAAAGCAAAGCCGCCTGCACAATGCGGCGCTGCTTGGCCGGCGTCACCGCCTCGGCGGGCCGCCCATAGCCCTCCCCCGATCGGGTCTTTACCTCCACAAAAACCAAGCGGGCGCCATCCCGTGCCACAATATCCAGCTCGCAGCGTCCCAGCCGCACATTGCGCGCCAGGATCTCGTAGCCGCCGGCCTCCAGGAACCGTGCCGCAGCCTCTTCGCCGCGGAAGCCCAGATCGCGGCGGCTATCCATGCCGGCCGGTCAGCTTGCGCAGAAAGCTTACCCGGTGCACAGGGCTGGGGCCCAGGCGCAGGATAGCCTCCCGGTGGGCCGCAGTACCGTATCCCTTGTGCTTGGCAAAGCCGTACTGGGGATAGGCGGCGTCCAGCTCCCGCATAATACCGTCCCGGGTTTCCTTGGCCAGGATTGACGCGGCAGCCACCAGGTAGCTGATATCGTCGCCGCCCACAATGCTGCCCATGCGGTCCCGGGGGATGCCGGCATCCGCCGGCAGCACGTCCACGCCGTCAATCAGAATATAATCCGGCTTTTCTCCCATCTCCTCCAGGGCGCGGGTCATCGCCAGGAGGGTGGCTTGGCGGATGTTGATCCGGTCAATGATCTCCGGTGACACGATACCGATTCCCCAGGCAATCGCTTCCTCTCGGATCCTCTGGGCCAAGGCAGCCCTTTTGGCCGAGGCGATCTTTTTGGAATCGCGCACCCCCGGAATGGGGTTCTGGATATCCATCATGACGCACGCCGCCACCACCGGCCCTGCCAGGGGCCCGCGGCCCGCTTCATCGATTCCTGCAATCCGACGGAAACCTTCCTTGGTCAGTTCCCTTTCCAGTTTCAGCCTATCGTCCATCATACTCTCCCGCACACTCCCATGTCATGGGCCCCAGCTTCCCCGCGCGGTACTCGGTAAGCACCATAGCGGCGGCCCGTTCGCAGTCAGGGAGGCCCCCCCCGGCCAGAATCCCCCGCTTCCGGGCGATGGCCTCCAGCATCCGGTAACCCCGCTGCGGGCCGGGAGCGGAAGCCGGGACACCATAGCGCCGGGAGACAGCCTCTGGCCAGCGGGCCTCCACCTCTTCTAGGAAGAGGCAGGCCAGTTCCTCTGTGTCCATCACCTGATCCTTCACCGCGCCGGTATAGGCAAGATGGCGGGCCAAGCCCTGGTCGTCAAAACGCGGCCAGAGAATGCCCGGCGTATCCAGAAGCTCCAGGTACGGGGTAATGCGGATCAGCTGAGCTCCCCGGGTAACGCCTGGCTGGTTGCCCACCTTGGCCGACCCGCCCCCAGCCAGGCAGTTGATCAACGCCGACTTGCCCACATTGGGTATGCCCACCATCATGGCGCGGGTGACCTTGCGGACGCCCTTCTTCTCCAGGACGGCCTGCAGCCGCGGACGCATGGCGCGCTCCACAAAGGCCATGACCTCCTTCCGGGTCCGGCTCTGGGTGGCGACGGCCTCCATGGCATACCAGCCGTGCTCCCGATACCAAGCCATCCAGGCGCGGGTGGCTTCCTTTTCCGCCAGGTCTGCCTTATTCAAAATCACGACCCGCTCCTTGCCCGCAAACAGATCATCGAAGGCAGGATTGCGGGAAGCCTGGGGCGCTCTGGCGTCCACCACCTCCATCACAATATCTACCACAGGAAGCTTTTCCTCGATCATGCGCCGGGCCTTGGTCATGTGGCCGGGATACCACTGTATATTCAATCGCTCTCTCCTCACGGTGGATGCTGTCGCATCCGTCTTTTCCGGTATTATACCCCAAAAATGGATTTGCGTCTACAAGACGAACCGCCGTGCCGCCGCATTCCCATCCTTCCATCCGGGCAGGCCTGCGCTTCTTACAAATTGTTTACAATTTTTCCCACCAGGAAAACGACCCGCCCTGGCGCCGCGTCTGCAAACATGATATACTTAGCAAGATATGTTTGTAGGTTTGCATACGGAACCTACGATATTCTCTTCATCGTCCTACTCCCAGCCGCCACCGCGGACAATACAGAAAGGGTCAAACCGCCCATGCTCACCACACCAGCTTCATCTTCCCCCAAGGGACTCACCCAAGCCCAAGTGGAGGAGCGTATCCGTCAGGGAAAGGTCAATGATCTTCCACTGCGGAATACCAAATCCACCAAAGATATTATCAAAGACAATGTCCTAACACTCTTTAACCTCTTTAATCTTGTGATCGCCCTGCTCATCCTCTGGGTGGGCGCGTATAAGAACCTGACCTTCATGGTGGTGATCATTGCCAACGTGCTCATCGGCATCATCCAGGAGATTCGCTCCAAACGTGCCGTTGAGAAGCTCTCGGTGATCTCCATGCCCCGGGCTATGGTGGTTCGGGACGGCAAACAGGCAGAAATCCCAGTGGAGGCGCTGGTGTTGGACGATATGACCCTGCTTGTCTCCGGCCGCCAGGTATGCGCCGACAGCGTAGTTTCGCAGGGAGAACTGGAGGTCAACGAGTCCCTGCTCACCGGCGAATCCGATCCCATTATCAAGCGCCCCGGGGACCATCTCCTGTCGGGAAGCTACGTCATCAGCGGCCGGGCCTACGCCCAGGTTGAGCACGTAGGCGCGGACAATTACGCTACCCAGATCGCGCTGGAGGCCCAAAAGCACAAAAAACTCCATTCCACCCTGATGGAATCCCTCAACAAGGTGGTGCGCTTCACCAGCTATTTCATTGTCCCCCTGGGAGTCTTCCTCTTCCTCCACGCCCGGTATATGCTTCATGACACCGTATCCAGTGCCGTGGTCTCCACCTCGGCAGCCCTTCTGGGGATGCTCCCCAAGGGCCTGGTGCTTCTGACCAGCATATCGCTGGTAGTGGGCGTACTCAAGCTCGCCCAAAAGAAGACCCTGGTTCAGGAGCTCTTCTGTATCGAAACCCTTTCCCGGGTCGATACCTTGTGTCTGGATAAAACCGGCACCATCACCGAGGGAAAGATGATGGTCTCCGCGTGCATTCCCCTGGAGGAGGCCGAGCTTCCTGCCCCCCTGGAGGAAATGATAGGCTGCTTTGTGCAGGCTATGGAGGACAACAACGCCACCTTCCTGGCGATTCGGGAACACTTCCCCGCCCGGACCGAGCATGCCTTTACAGCCCGGATCCCCTTCTCCTCTGAGCGGAAGTATTCCGCTGCCACCATCGTTGGCTTGGGCACGCTGGCAGTGGGTGCGCCGGAGATTCTCTGCCCCGGCTGCGTACCGCGTCTGCCTCAGGAAGCGCACGCGGCCATGGAGGATGGCGCCCGGGTGATCCTCGCGGCGCACAGCCCTCGCCCCATTGAAGGGGGACTTCCCCAGGATCTGGTCCCTTGTGCCGTGCTGATCCTGGCCGATCCGATCCGCTCGGACGCAGCCGAAACCCTGGCTTTCTTCCGGGAGCAGGGCGTCCAGCTGAAGATCATCTCCGGCGACAATCCCCTTACCCTCTCCCGCATTGCCGAAAAAGTAGGCTTTACGGGATATGAAAGCTTTGTGGATGCCTCTGCTCTGGACGATGCGGCGCTGGCCCAAGCGGCCGAAAGCCACCACATCTTTGGCCGGGTAACCCCCAAACAGAAACGACTCTTGGTGCGCGCCCTGCAGAAGGAGGGCCACACCGTAGCCATGACCGGGGACGGCGTCAACGACGTCCTGGCCCTCAAGGATGCCGACTGCTCCATTGCCATGGCTTCGGGCAGCGATGCGGCCCGCCAGGTTTCCCAGCTGGTGCTGCTCAATTCTTCCTTCTCCAGCCTGCCCCAGGTGGTCATGGAGGGACGCCGGGTGGTCAATAACATCACCCGCACCGCCTCCCTCTTTTTAGTGAAGACCATTTTCTCCTTTCTGCTGTCCTTCCTCACGCTGCTCATTGGAATGCCCTACCCCTTCATTCCTATTCAGCTCACCCTGCTGGGCGTGCTGTGTGAAGGAATCCCCGCCTTTATCCTGGCCTTGGAGCCCAACCGGAACCGGATCCGCGGAGATTTCCTCCCCCAGGTGCTTTACCGCGCCGCACCTACGGCGCTGGTCATCGTCATCGCCACCATCGCCGCCAATCTCTTGGGAAACCAGTACGGCTGGAGTGAAGTAGAAATCAATACCCTTTGCGTATATCTTTCCGGCGTTGCCTGGCTGCTGCAGCTTCTGTGGATCTGCTGCCCTCTCAATCCTCTGCGGGCGGCGCTGTGGCTCCTGATGGCCGGAGCCTTTGCGGTATGCATCCTTTGCTTCAAGCCGCTGCTCAGCCTGGGCACGCTGACCGGTACTTCCCTGCACGTCTTTCTTCTGCTGGGGCTGGCCAGCCTTCCTGCCACCTGGCTAATCGCCCGGCTCCTGCGGATCATTCCTTATTTCCGCCGCATTATGGATGAAGTGGAGTCTGCTTCCTGAGGACAAACGAATATCCAAAGGCTGCGTCTCGGTACCGAGACGCAGCCTTTGGATATTCCCATCAAGGATGCAGCACCCTCTTTCCCTAAGTTCCGCTTTACAACGTACCTCCCGGCAGCCTCTTGATGGGCGTCTCTAGAAAACTCCTCCCTCTTCAGCGTCTCCTAGCCCAGGAATCCCCACACGGCAGCCATGCTGACGGCAATATGACAGGCGTAGTAGGTGGGAAGAATGAGGAAGCTCCACTTGGCATTTCCCACAAAGTCGGTTTCGCAAATCATGGTATCGGAGAACACAATGCTCAAAATACCAAGAATGTACAGGACCTTGGCAAAGCCTGGCAGCTGGACGCCAAAGGACAGCGCCATGGAGACCACCGAAATCAAGCAGTAGGCCAGCGCTGCAAGCCGAAGTTTTCCCGGAATATGCCCCACCGCCATTCGGAAAAAATAGTAGCCGTAGCCCGCCAAGAGCAGCAGCCCCAGCACCACCACCCAGGCATTCCACGCAAAGCGGCCGCAGGCATACACGATGTAAAAGAGATGCGCCACAAAAAAGGCCGCGATTCCATAGAGATAGAAATCCCCGCCGTTTTCCTTGTGGGAAAGGAAGTAGTCCCCGGCCAGCGATGCAAACAGGGCGACCAGAAGCGCCCAGCCCGCGGCAAAAATATCGCCCTGCGTAAGCAGCAGCAAAAGCACAATACAGCTGCCCGTTACGCCCACCTTCCAGCCGTAGCCGCCGGTGCGTATGGCCATATAGCCGCACGCCGCCGGAATCAAAAAGAGTAAAAGCCACCCATACGATACCATGCTCTGTCCCTCCCTTAGCCGCCGCAGCGGTATTTCACTTCCTACAGATGCCCAGCACCCAAGGCCTGGAAGACCTGCCCAGAGTACGCAAAAGCTTGTGGGACGCGCTCAACGTCAGCCGTCACGCCGTGCCAGCTCTTTGCCCTGGATGCCCGCATTGCAAAGCGCGGCCGTAGCCGTCCTGTCCTAAAGCGGACAAACCCATCTCTTCCTCCCGAAGCAAGGATCCCCCGCTTCGCTCCCATGAGTTTCATGGCCGAAAAACGCTGAAGTTTGCCAGCAAAATCCATCTGTATTTTGCAATATTTCGACTTTACATCAGTTTTTCCTTCCTGACAAGCGCTGGGTTTTTCCGCAGAACCAAAACCGTTTTTCAACAAATATTTATTGAAAAACGATAAATATTTGTTGACATTCGATATGTAACCTGATAAAATGCCCTTAGAGAAAGGAGGAAATCCTCATGACGCAAAAAAAACTGGCCCGTGCCCTGAAGGGAGCGGCCATCCTGGTGCTTCTGCTTGTCATCGCGTTCTTCTACCTGCTGATCCCGGAGTTTGGACGGGAGTTGGCCTGGAACACGCCCGACTATGCCCACCTGTTCTGGTGGTACCTGGGGCCCATCTGGGCCTGCAGCATCCCCATTCTCCTGGCGTTGGGCTATTTCTGGGGTATCTGCACCCGCATCGGACGGGATCAGTCCTTCTGCCATGAGAATGCCAAAGCCCTGGACCGGATTGGATCGCTGGCCCTGCTGGATACCGCACTCTCCCTGGCGGCCACCATTCTCCTGGCTCTGCTTACCCCCATGCATATCAGTTTCCTGATTCTGGAAGTATTCATCGTAATGGTTGGCATTGTCATAACGGTGGTATGCGCCGCCCTCTCCCGGCTGGTGGAGAAGGCCGCCCAGATCAAGGATGAGAACGACCTAACCATATGAGGTGTGCCATGTCCATACAAGTCAACCTGGATCTTATGCTGGCCAAGAGGAAGATGAGCGTCCTGCAGCTCTCCGAGCACATCGGCATCACCATGGCCAATATCTCCATCCTCAAAAACGGCAAGGGGCGGGCCATCCGCTTCGATACCCTCAGCAAAATTTGCCAAGCCCTGCACTGCCAGCCCGGCGACCTTCTCACATACGTGGAGGACGAGGACAGCGGCGCTGATTTGATGGAGTAATCCATCCCAGGGAGAACGCCGTGCGCTCCGGGAAACAACGCATTTTTTCTCCGCACGGCAAGCAAAGCAAGCCCGGCATTCCACACATTGGAACGCCGGGCTTGCCATTCGAAATTCAACTCCGTCGTCGCTCTATTGGCAGAAGGCCGCCAGCTGGCTCTGGTAGGCTTCCTCATTGCCCGGTCCCACCAGGGAAATGGCTGCGCTCCGGGGCTGGAGCAGCGAAGCCGCCAGACGCCGCACATCCTCATGGGTCACGGCATCCACACGCTCCAGGACCTCGCTCTCTTCCCGCAGCGGCACGCCCAGCAGGACGTTGCGGCCCAGGCCGTTCATCCGGCTGGTGGTGGATTCCCGGCCCAGGATAAAGTTCCCCTTGATCTGCTCCTTGGCCCGGTGCAGCTCCTCTTGGGAGAACTCCCCTGCCGCCATGGCGTCGGTCTCCCGGCGAAGCAGCGCCAGCGTCTGGGAAAGGTTAGAAGGGTTCAGCCCCGCATAGAGGGAGAAAACCCCGCAGCCCGCATAGGAATAGGGATAGCTGTACACCGAATAGGCCAACCCTGCCTTCTCCCGTACCTCCTGAAAGAGGCGCGAACTCATGCCTCCGCCCAGGATGTTATGCAGCACCAGCAGCGGATAGCTCTCCGGCGCCGCGTGGGCCACGCCCGGGAAGGCAACGCACAGGTGCACCTGTTCAATGGGCTTTACCCGTACGAGGCGCCGCGGCGCGCCGTGGGCAAAGGCCGCCTCCTCCAGGGCGGGTGCCTTTTCTCCCTGAGAAGAATCCTGATAGCCTTCCAGAAGCCGGGTCACTTCCTCTACGTCGCAGCCTCCCACTATGGCCATCACCATACCGTCCAACCGGTAATGCCGACGGTAATAGGCTGCTACCTGGGCTTGGGAAAAGGAGGTAATATTCTCCGCGGGCCCCAGAATGGTTTGGGCCAGGGGCGCCTCGCCAAAGTACGCCTCGCCCAGCATATCAAAGGCCAAGTCCTCCGGCGTATCCTCCACCATGGCGATTTCCTCCAGGACCACGTCCCGTTCCCGGTCCAGCTCCTGGGCGTCCATCTTGGCGTCAAGGGCCATATCCATCAGAATGTCCACAGCCAAGGGCAGGTGCGCATCCACCACCCGAGCATAGAGGCAGGTCGCTTCCTTGGTGGTAAAGGCATTGAGCACGCCGCCCACACCGTCCATCTCGTCGGCAATATCACGGCTGCTCCGACGCTGGGTACCCTTGAAGACCATGTGCTCGATCAGGTGGGAGATCCCATTCTCCTGAGGGGACTCATGCAGGGAACCCACGGGGATCCAAAGTCCCAGGCAAACCGAACGCATGTGGGACAGCGTCTCTCCCACCACGGTTAAGCCATTGGCAAGCTTGCGAATATAGGGCATATTTTCCTCCTAAAAAAGGGATTGGCCGCGGCCAATCCCTTTCTTTTTCACACCATATTTACTCTTCCTGGGCGGAGAGCTCGGCCTTCATGCGCTTCTCCTCCTCAATGAGGCCCTTACGGGAGAGGTTCACGCGGCCCTTGTCGTCGATCTCCACCACCTTGACCAGGATGAAGTCGCCGATATTGACCTCGTCCTCCACCTTTTCCACCCGGTGGTCGGCCAGCTTGGAGATGTGCACCATGCCATCCTTGCCCGGGAGCAGCTCCACAAAGGCGCCGAAGTTCATGATGCGGACCACCTTGCCGAAGTAGACCTCACCCACCTGGATCACCTTTACGATGGACTCAATGGTGGCGCGGGCGCGGTCCGAAGCCTCCTGGTCACAGGTGGCGATGAAAACGCGACCGTCGTCCTCAATATCAATCTTGACGCCGGTATCGGCAATGATCTTGTTGATCACCTTGCCTCCTGGGCCAATGACATCGCGGATCTTCTCCGGATCGATGTAGAAGCTGATGATCTTGGGCGCATAGGGCGAAAGCTGCGGCCGCGGCGCGGGCAGGACGTCCAGCATCTTCCCCAGAATGAACAGGCGGGCAATCCGCGCCTGCTCCAGCGCGCGCTCCAGGATATTCCGATCAATGCCCTTGATCTTCATGTCCATCTGGATGGCGGTAATACCCTCGGCGGTACCGGCCACCTTGAAGTCCATATCGCCCATGAAGTCCTCCAGGCCCTGGATATCGGTAAGGATGGCCACCTCACCGGTGGAGGGATCCTGGATCAGGCCCATGGCAGCGCCGGCCACCGGCGCCTTCAGGGGCACGCCGGCATCCATCAGGGACAGGGTGGAGCCGCAGACGCTGGCCTGGGACGTGGAACCGTTGGAGGAGAGCACCTCGCTGACCACGCGAATGGCGTAGGGGAAGGTCTCCTCATCGGGAATCACAGGGAGCAGGGCGCGCTCAGCCAGAGCGCCGTGGCCAATTTCCCGGCGGCCGGGAGAACGCAGGGGCTTGGCTTCGCCGGTGGAGTAGGGCGGCATGTTATACTGGTGCATGTACCGCTTGAACTCCTCCAGAGAGATATCGTCCAGCTTCTGCTGCTCGGCAATGGGGCCCAGCGTGGTGATACTCATGGCCTGGGTCTGTCCCCGAGTAAATACGGCGGAACCGTGGGTGCGGGGCAGCATGCCCACCTCGCACCAGATGGGGCGCACCTCGTCCAGCTTGCGCCCATCGGGGCGGATCCCCTTGTGGAGGATCTTGTCCCGCAGCTGGTGCTTGGTAATGGAGTAGATGGCGTCGCTGATATCGGACATATTGTCGGGATAAATCTCGGCAAAGTGTTCCTTAATCTCCTCCTCCACCTGGGCCTGGCGGGCCTCCCGCTCGGCACGGTCGAAGGTATCCAGAGACCAGGCGATCTTGTCCTTCGCGTAGGCCTCCACGGCGGCCTCCACCTCGGGATTGGTCTGCAGGATGGGGTAGTCGCCCTTGGGCACACCCACCTCGGCCACGATGCCGTCAATGAAGGAGACGATCTTCTTGATCTCCTCATGGGCGAACAGGATGCCTCCCAGCATCTCTTCCTCCGAGACGATGTTGGCGCCGGCTTCCACCATCATGATGGCATCCCGCGTACCGGAAACAGTGAGCGCCAAACGGCTGGCCTCCCGCTGGGCGGAATCCGGATTGATCACATACTCGCCATCCACCAGGCCCACCACCACCGAGCCCGTGGGACCGGCAAAAGGAATGTCCGAAATCGACAGGGCCACGGAGGAGCCGATCATGGCATATACCTCCGGGGGAATCTCAGGATCCACCGACAGAGCGGTAGCCACGACCTGCACATCATTGCGGAAGCCTTTGGGGAAAAGGGGGCGGATGGGGCGGTCCATCAGACGAGATGTCAAAATATACTTCTCCGGGGGACGTCCCTCGCGCTTAATAAATCCGCCGGGGATCTTGCCCACGGCATAGAGCTTGGCCTCAAAGTCCACGGTCAGGGGAAAGAAATCCATCCCCGGACGGGGCGCCTTGGAGGCCGTGGCGCAGACCAGGACGACCGTATCGCCGCATCGCACCAGGCAGGAGCCGTTGGCCTGCTGGGCGAGCTTACCGGTCTCAACGGTCACGGTCCGGCCGCCGATCACGGTTTCAAAAACTCTGTGCATAATTTGGTACTCCTCTCGTGCTCCTCACTCAACAATTCACTTTATCATATCACACTCTTCCAGGCCTTGTCCACAGGTAAGATGGGGTATCCGGTGAAAACATGTCCGTATCATGGAGCAAAATGCGTTCCCTACCCTCCAGCTTAAAAAAGCGCGCCGCGGGAAAAACCCGCGGCGCCAATCGCCAGGAGCATAAAGGCTGGGAGATTCTTCCCACGGCTCATCGGAACCGGAAGCCTCCCCCGGAATGGGAGCACCCCCGCGTCAGTCCTGTCTCTCCCCATACACCAGGCAGAGAGGCGGCAGTACTACTTCTCCGTTCCGGGCCTCCACATAGCAGGGCTGCACCGGATTCTGCGTTTCTGTGGCCTGGGAAATGCGCTGGGGCGCGCACAAGCCCTCCACAAAGGCCCAATTTCCTTCCGGAAGCCGCACGGTACACGCCTCCCCGCCATGGTTGACAATGTACAGGCGTTCCCGTCCGTCCTCTCCCCGAGTCAGCTGGGCCCGAATCCGGACGTCCCCGGTCTCGGTGGCGCGGGCAAAGCACGGCACAAAGTGCCGCCGGAAGAAGGCAAACACCTGCCCGGCGCAGGATAGGAAGCAGCCATCCTTGGAAGCCTCGATCACATTCTGCCCCCAGGTGTTGCACATATTGTTGAAGTTAGCCAGGTAAAACTCCCCGCCGTAGCTCATGTAATCCATCAGCCGGTGGGCGGCATTCAGCGCATAGTTCCAGCCCACCTGGAAGGTCGACAGGATCCTGCTGTAGTCATTGGTAATCTCCGCATGCCACCGGAAATCCGTGGGCATCTCCGGGTTTTCAAAGGGCTCGATGCTGGCGCAGGAGGCCAGCCATTCGGTATTTACCAGCTTGACCCGAGTACCGTGCCGCTGGTTGTAGTCCCGAATAACCGGCAGAACTTTTTCCACAAATTCGGGAGCGCCCTGGCGGTAGATCACATAGTCGATATGCTCCCCCGCGATCTCCAGCATCGCCCCCAAGGTCTCCGGCGCATAGTTGTACGCAGCGAACATTAGCTGAATCCCGGGGTCGGCCAGCCGCATCTCCTCGGCAAAGGCCACGCACTGCTGCGCATACTGCTTGGCCGTCCACTTCCGTCCCGGCTCGTTGTCCATCTCAAACAGGCGCACGCCATAGGGCTTGGTATGGCCGTTCAGCCGGCGCAGGCGTCCCATGCCTACATCGGCCGGGGCGTTCAGGTACTCCACCAGCTGCCGTGCCTTGAAGGGCGTAGACGACATCATATTGAAGCAGATCTGGGGAGCAAACCCCACCAGGCGGGACAGCGACAGGAACTCATCCAGGCCCACATCATTGTCCTCCAGGCCGCCCCAATAGAAACTGGGCATGGGCTCCCGGGTGTTCCGGTCGCCGATGGAGCTCTCCCAGTCATAGAAGCTTACAAAGCACCCGCCGGGGAAGCGCACCACCGCCGGCGCTACCTGGCGGAGATTCTCCACCACGTCCCGGCGCCAGCCATCCAGGTTATCCGTCGGCATCATGGACGACCAAGCCAGCACCAACCCCCCTTCCCAGTCAAATTCCAAGGAAAGCGTCGCAATCTCGGTGCGCCGGGCGGTAAACGTCCAATCGTATTGGGCGCATACCGTGGTCAGCTCTGCCGTAAAGACCTGATCCCCTACCGACACCCGCAGCGGATATACCGCGTCGGTGTGGATGGTATCGCCAAAACCGTTGAGCCCTGCCTCGCTGATATGGCCCCGGTGCCCGGCAAAGAGAGAAAGCCGGTATTCCCGGCCCTCCTGCAGATGGATCCCCGCCTGCCGCAGGCCGCAGGTCTGCCCCGCCTGGCCGTTGGCTACAATCAGGGACGTGCGCCCCTTGAAGGTATGGGTACCCACGGTATGGGTCAGCTCCGGGGAACCAATGGGTTCCCAGTCGTGCTCCTCATACCCGCTGTGCCAGAAAGGCGCGGCGCTGTTGTAATGCTCCTGGGTCAGCCCCAGCCATTCCCACGTAGCGTAGTAGTAGGGCGGTACCTGGCGGAAAGCCCGGTTATAGAGCATTTCACTCCACATGCCGTTGACCTGCCGTCCAAAGCCCGCCTCGATAAAGTGACCGAAGATTAATTCGGTCACAGGTTCCCGCGTCCAGTCTCCGGATGCCTGAAGGGTAATCATGCAGAATCGTCTCCTTTATGAAAAAGTAGCGCTATCAAAGCGAATGTTTCTTTTATGATACCATAGGCGGCGCCGGAGCGCCATGCACCACCTGGACAGGTCTATATCCCTTTTTATATCGATAAATTTTCGCCCGAAGATACGGCAATGCCGCGCCCGGCAACCCGGACGCGGCACAAATACCCCGAAAGCGGCCTGTCCGCCGCCGGCTGGAAAACCATTTTTCCCGGCGGCGGCACCATGCCAAGGCTAGAGTTCCCTGCTGTCGTACCCCAGATCCCGCAGATTGGTTGGGCGGTCCCGCCAACCCTCCCGCACCTTGACAAAGAGCTGCAAATTGATGGCGCAGCCCATCATCTCCTCAATGTCTTTCCGGGCCATGCTTCCCAGCTTCTGCAAGGTGGCCCCGCGCTTACCGATGACGATGCCCTTGTGGGACTCCTTCTCCACGTAAATATCGGCATAGACATCCATCATGTCCGGATCGCCCTTGTGCGGTTCGATCCGGGCCATTTCCACAGCGATGCCGTGAGGCACCTCCTCTCGCAGAAGGTAAAGGGCCTTTTCCCGGATCATTTCGGCCATAATCGCCCGCTGGGACTGGTCGGTGTACATGTCCTCGGGGAAATACTGGGGGCCTTCGGGCAGGCGCTGGGCCAGCAGGCGCTCCAATTCCTCCAATCCGTCTCCCGTCCGGGCGGAAACCGGCAGGATTTCCTCCAGGAACGTATACTCCCGCAGCCGGTCGATGATCTCCAGGAGCTTAGGCCGGGGAATCAGATCAATTTTATTGATCACGCACAGCACATGGCTGGGGTTGCCCCGCAGGCTCTCCAGCACGGTCCGGTCTCCGCCGCCGATGGGGACCGATCCATCCAATACCATCACAATGGAATCCACCTCTTCGGCGGCCGAGCGGGCGGCCTGTACCATGTATTCTCCCAGCTTGGTGCGGGGGATGTGCTGCCCCGGGGTATCCACAAAGACGATCTGGTAGTCCTCCCGGGTCAGCACGCCGCGGATTTGATTCCGCGTGGTCTGGGGTTTATCCGACACGATGGACACCTTCTCCCCCACCAGCGCGTTGATCAGGGTTGACTTTCCCACGTTGGAACGCCCCACCAAAGTAACAAAACCGGAATGATACTGTGTCTCCATATTGCCTCTTATTCCTCCCGGGTGAGGCCGAGCCTCTCCAGGGCCTCCTCCTCCATTTCACGCATGATGGCCTTGTCCTCCTCGGTCTCGTGGTCATAGCCCATTAGGTGCATCATGCCGTGTACCAGCAGATAGCCCACCTCCCGCTGAAAGCTATGGCCATAGGCCTCGGCCTGACGGGCGGCCGTCTCCAGGGATATTACAATATCCCCCAGCAGCAGTTCCCCACTCTCCGGATCCATGTCCGGATCGGCCTCCTCCTGCCAGGAATCGGCGTCCAGTTCCTCGTATTCCTCGGAAAAATCTAGCAGTGGGAAGGACAGCACGTCGGTGGGCCGGTCCACCCCTCGGTATGTACGGTTCATCTCGTGGATGGCCGCATCGGTAACCAAAGTCAGCCCCACTTGCACTGCCTCCTGAATACCACAGGCATCCAGGCTGGCCTGTGCCAGCGCCCGCAGCAGTTCCTCGTCCACCTGACAGCCAGCTTCGTTCTCGATGATCAGCGTCATGTCCGCTCCTCCTGAATGATCTTGGGCTTCGGCACATCGCTGGGATAGACAATGCGCTCGTGATAAATGGCGCTGAGTACGTTGACAAAGACATGGATCAGCGTCTCGAAGTCGCCCATGGTCAGGTTACACTCATCCATCTGTCCATCGTCAAACTTCCCCTTGACGATCTTACGTACCATTTCCTCAATGGACTTCGGCGTGGGCTTGACCAAAGTGCGCACAGCGGCCTCCACCGAGTCAGCCATCATGATGATAGCAGCCTCCTTGCTGGTAGGCCGGTGGCCGGGATAGCGGTAATCCTCCGGCCGGACGGAATCGGGGTCCTCCGCCTCGTTGCGGGCCTTATAATAGAAGTAACTCACCAAGGTATTGCCGTGGTGCTGCTCGATAATGTCCATGATCTGGGGCGGTAGGCGGTGCCGCCGGGCCATTTCCAGGCCGTCGGTCACGTGGCTGGTGATGATCTTCACCGAAAGCTCGGTAGAGATAGAGTCATGGGGATTCTCCGGGCCGATTTGGTTCTCCTTGAAGAAGTAAGGCCGGCGCATTTTCCCAATATCGTGATAGCAGGCGCCGGTACGGGCCAGCATAGGATTGCCGCCCACGGCCTCGGCAGCACTCTCGGCAAGGTTCCCCACCACGATGGAGTGGTGATAGGTACCCGGCGCCTCCAGCAGCAGCTGTTTAAGCAGCGGCTGGTTGGGATTGGACAGCTCCAAGAGCTTCATGGGCGTTACCAGGTGGAATACATATTCCCATACCGGCAGCGTCCCCAGACAGACCACCGAGGCCAGTAGACTGCTGCACATTCCAATGAAGGCGCTGTTGAAAATCCCCTGCCAATTGAGGCTGGCCATCATCTCCACTGCGCCCAAGGTCAGGGCCACCACCAAGCCGCTGACCAGGCCCGCATTAATTACGGTCACGCGGTTGGAGCCATAGCCCAGCATTACGATGGCGGCCGTGCCGCCCAGCACATTGCTCAAAACCACCGGGAACGCCGAAGTGGAAATCACACTGGCAGGATCCGAAGTCAAAATGCCTACCAGGATGGCCATCATCACGTTCATAAAAATGGCCAGACGGCGGTTGGTCATGCTGGCCAGCCACATGGCCACCAGCAGGGAAGGCGATAAATAAAGATTAATCGGCTGGGTCAGGGTGCACAGTCCCAGCGTCAACACCACCGTCAGGCACAGAAGCAAGAGCTTGCCTGTATCCAGGAGATACTCCTTATCAAAGACCTGCAGATACATAGCCGTCATACCAAAGAGCACCACTAGGACCAGAATCAAGCCCACCATCATACGGGTGGTGCTTTCGCCCGCGCTCAGCAGTCCCAGGTCGGTCAGGATCTGGATCTGCACGGCGGTTACCGGCTCGCCCTGGGCCACAATGCGCTGTCCCTTGCGAATTACCACATCCTCCACGGCTTCGGCGACTTCCTCCGCCTGCTGGATGGTGCCCGCTTCATCATAAAACCGGTTAGCCTCCAGGAACTGGTAGGCGAGGGCATCTACCACCAGCTTCTCCTCATTGCTCAGGCTGTCCCCGATCCTCTGGCTGATGGCGTTCTGCCGGCTGGCAAGGTTATCCTCACTGATGCCATTGGTCATTTCCGTCTGGAACTGCTCGGTGACCAGCTCCCGCATGGTCTCAAAGCTTTCGTCCGACATATTGAGTATAATAGTTGCCTCGTTCTCGGTGAATTCGCCTTGCAGCTTCTCCAGCACGGTAGACAAAAAAGCAGAGGTATAGACAACATCCTCAGTGTCCTCGGTCTCCGTTCCGGCGCCTTCCTCGGCCACTGGCGTCTCCTCCGGAACCGGGGTCGCCGTCTGGTAGAAGGGCGGCATACTGAACTGGGCCTCCATCCGCTGCCGCTCCTGCACCCCCAGAGCGCGGACCTCTTCCATAGACTGGAAGCAATCCTCCAGGTTCTGCATGACGCTCTTGGCAATGGTCGCATCCTGGCTGAACTTGCGGTTGGTCGTCATGGCCTCTTCATAGGCCGCATCCCGATTGGCCTGGGTGGTGATGGTATCCACCACGTCCCGGGGCGCATAGACGGTGGTGTCGGAGATCTCTCCCTCCACCAGGCCCAGCTGCTCCGGCATTGCGGCCACCCACAGAATGGTGAAAATGCAGCCAAAGGTGATCAGCGCCGTCAAAGAGCGCAGAAACACCCCCTGCCATTGTCCCATTCTTTCCCGAAAAGTGACCCTGCCGTCACCAGCCTGGGTTTCCCGAGAGCCTCTCCTATTTGGAAGCTGCTTTTTCATGCTCCGTGCCCTCCGCGGCTCTTTTTCTTGGCATCGTGCTTTTCATAGGCGTTGATGATAGCTTGTACCAATTCATGGCGCACCACATCCCGGCTGGTCAGGCGAGTAATGGCAATACCCGGCACATCCCGCAGGACTTCCGCGGCCTCTACCAGGCCGCTCATCTTCTCCCGCGGCAGGTCGATCTGGGTCACGTCCCCCGTAATTACCATGCGAGATCCCTGCCCCATACGGGTTAAGAACATCTTCATCTGCTCACAGGTGGCATTCTGGGCTTCGTCCAGTATGATGAAGGCATCATTCAGGGTGCGGCCGCGCATGTAAGCCATAGGCGCCACCTCAATAATCCCCTTCTCCTGGAGTTTGGCGTAGTTCTCCACGCCAATCATCTCATACAGCGCATCGTAAAGCGGCCGGAGATAAGGATCCACCTTATTTTGCAGGTCGCCAGGAAGGAACCCCAGTTTTTCGCCTGCCTCCACCGCCGGCCGGGTTAGTATGATACGGGTAACCTCTTTGTTTTTTAGCGCCAGCACGGCCATGGCCATAGCCAAATAGGTTTTTCCCGTTCCCGCGGGACCGATGGCAAAAACGACTTCGTTTTTCTTCAGCGCCTCAACATATTGCTTCTGTCCCAGGGTACGGCATTTGATCTGTTTGCCCCGGGTGGTCACCAAGATAACCCCGGACATGATTTCCCGGATCATCTCGGCGTTCCCCTCTCGGGCGAGGGTGATGGCATAGCGCAGGCGGGACCTGTCCACTGGCTCTTTGCGGCGGATCATGCCCATCATGGCCTGGATTACGCCGCTTGCCACCTGGACATGCTCCTCCTCCCCCGTAATGACCAGGGTGTCCTCCTCCAGGCGGATCCGCGTCCCCGTCTCGCTTTCCAAAAGTTTCATATTCTCGTCAAAAGCTCCAAAAAGGGCTGGAGCCATCCCCTCCTCGGTCAAAGGAATCCGTACATCACTGTGACTCGTCTCTGGCATCATACTCGAAAGATTTCCTCCCCACGCCTCCCTACGGAGACGCTTCTGTTCATAATCTAGGTTCCCGTCATGGGAATACTCTGGGCAATATCCTCCCGAACGGTATAGGCCGCCTCTACATAGAGGCGTCCATTCTGGATCCAGGCGCGATGGCTTCTGGACAAGATCTCCCCATCTTCCAAGCTTTGCAGAGCCTGGTGAGCGGCCTGCCTGCACAAGAGCTGCTCCAGCGCCTCCAGAGAGAGCGGCGCGTACTGCTCCATCCGGGTATATACCTGCCGGGAGATGCGCCAGCCCCACCACTCGGTAATCCAGGGAATCGCATAGCTCTCCTCCGCAAAGTGGCTGGCATCATACGTCAGCTCCCTTCCAGCCAAGAGGATGCTCTCCCCCTCCCGCTCCAAAACCCAGTGGACGGTACGGTCGGCCGTCCGGATAAAGACCGGCTCCCCAATGGCCGCATTCGCAACGCCTCGGTAGTGTACCCGCGCCAGCACCTGCCCCTGGGCGTGGACGTACCGATCCACCGTCACGTCTGCGTCCTGGGTTGGAACCTGTCCGCTGATGAGCACCGTTCCGGGAACCACCACATCCCCAGGCTGCACCAGGGCCCGGCCTTCCGTGGTAATAACCTTCTCCACCACGCCGGTTTTCCCTGCTACCAATTGACTGGGGGCATCAGTATCCAGAATATCTCCCTCAGGCACCGCTGCAACGATCTGTACCGAGAGGACCATTCCCCGAAGCCGCAGGCCAATAAAGGCAATCTCCGGATAGTCCCGCCGGAGGCACGCCTGTACCCGCTGCGTATCCACCTGGCTCCGCAGGCAGCCGGCCTTCACGCCCAACTCTGCCAGAGACTGCTCCACCCGGAACTGCACCTCCCCCGGCAGGTCGCTCTCCATGCGGACAAACCACACAAACTGGCTAGCCACAAGAATCACAGCCGCGGCCGCCAGTATGCTGACAGCCAGGCTCCAGCGACGGCGCGCCGTCCGCAGCCAACCGGGTACGCCATGGACGGAAAGCACCCGTAAGGTCATTCCCAATTCCTGTGCCAAGCGGGCTAACACCCGCCGTCCGCGCAGGTCAGTTTCCAGTTCCAGCAGGGTATAGCTCCGCCGCTGCATATTGCGCAGCGTGACGCCGCTGCGGACGGCCCGATTGATAAACCGCTCCATACGCAGTCCAGATACGGATATTCTAACACATCCCATGGCAAAATACCACAAAAATCCCTGCATTAGACCTCCTCTAGCCCGGAAAGCTCCACCGTCTCAATCCTCCCTGTGATCCAAAGGTCTTCTCGATCCATGGCGCGAACCATAAGGTCTCGTCCCCGGCAGATGATTTGTCCATGATGGGTATCCACGCGGATCCGTTCGGAGGTGTACTCCTGAATCCCGCAGTGGTTCTCGATCACCATGCGGCGCGTTCCCAGCACATGCAGCATGGGCAGATGCAGCAGCACATCTTCCGGAAGCTGGGCCCGGCCCAGAATGCTCTGCTCATTATACTTCATTCCACATGCCCCCCGTCCCATGCTATGCGCAGAATACAGGCTTCATGCCGCCCGCTCCCCTGGACACCCGAAACAGAGCTATGCTATACTGGGGGAGAATTGGTGGCCGTGTTCTGACAAAAGATAGAGGAGGCATCATTATGCAGCAGAATCCGTTACCCATCGCATCTCCCCTTTTCATTCTGCGGGAAGCGTGCTCCAGCGACCTACTCCGCGTGCTGGAGCGGCTCAAAGCCATCGGCTTTGACGGAGTGGAGTTCCTCGGCTTTTTCGGTCAGGAACCCGCTGCCGTCGGACAGAAAATGCGGGAATTAGGGCTTATATCCCTGGGGGATCACGTTCCTTATGCGGACTTTGCAGCCAATGCCCAGGAAGTCTTCCTTCAGCATCAGGCGGCTGGCTGCCGCTACCTGACGGTTAGCGGCCTGCCGGAGGCGATTTATACCGATCTGCATCTTTTGGATACGGTGATGGCGTCGGTAGGCGCCTGGGCGCAGATGGCGCCCGACTTCGGTATGACCCTGCTTTTCCACAACCACGCAGCTGAGCTGCAGCCCGTGGAGGGTGTGCCCCTTCTGGATCGCATCATGGACCACCCTGCCGCCCAGGCCCTTTGCCTGGAGCCGGACCTGGGATGGATGTCCATTGCCGGAGCCGACCCCCTCTTCTACCTGCAAAAGTACCGCAGCCGCTGCCCGGTTATCCATTTAAAAGACTATTACATGGACAGCACGAAAAAAAACGGTCCCGCCACCGCCGGCCCCATTCAGTCGCTAGGCGACCGCCGCGGCGGCCCGGAGCTCCGGCACTTTGAATTCAGGCCCTGTGGATATGGTGTGGTCAATACCCCAGCACAGCTTCCCTATGTCCTGGCCTGTAAGCCGGACTTCTTGGTAGCCGACCATGACCTGGCCTATGAACGGGACAGCTTCCAGGATTTGTCGGCCAGCCTGGACTATATCCGCCGCGCTCTGGATATCCATCTCGCCGATCGTCCCGCGTGGTAAGGATTCCCTTGAAACAAATCTCCGCTTCGGGAAACAATACCTCCAGGCAAGTCAAGGAGGTACCACGCATGCGCAAACAACCCGATCCGTGGGAACGGTTTCTTTTGACAGGCAGTATCGAGGACTTTTTGGAGGCCCGCCGGGAAGAGGAGTCACTCAAGGAGGATGCCGTCCTTTCGACCACGAAGCCCCCACTCTCTCCCAAGTAACGGTCTGTCCATCCAAAGCCCCGGCTCCGGGGCTTTGTTTTTCGCCAATATATCATCACAAGGAAATAGGAGGATTTACGCATGGGTTTTCATAAGCGGGCCAAAACATTGGTTCAGGAATTTAAAACCTTTGCCGTGCGCGGCAACGTCATGGATATGGCTGTCGGCGTCATCATCGGCAGCGCGTTTTCGGGCATCGTCACGTCCTTGGTCAACGACATTCTTACGCCGGTGTTGAGCCTCATCACCCAAGGTGTGGACATTTCCGGTCTCTCCGTTGCACTAGGAACCGGAGATAACGCCGCCTCCATCAATTACGGCGCCTTCCTCACCAAAGTGATCGACTTTCTGATCATAGCGGTCTGCGTATTCCTACTGGTCAAGGTTATCAACCGGCTGCAGCGCCCCAAAAAGCATGAGCCTACGCCCCCGCCCCGCAAGTGCCCCTACTGCCTGCAGGCCATCGAAAAGGAGGCCACCCGCTGTCCCCACTGCACCTCCCTTCTGCCCGCCCCGGAGGAATCGGCCCCCCTATAAGCATGCAAGAAAATGCCAGCTTCCCATGGCGTCCTGTCCATGATAGAATGAAAAAAAGCCCTGGAGGTATCGCTATGCAGACACTATGTGGGTTGGACTGCTGCGACAAGTGCTCGCTGTTGGAAGAATGTGGCGGCTGCTGCCAAACGAACGGCCACCCCTTGGGAGGGAGCTGTGTGGCGGCAGAGGTGTTGGCACGTGCAGGGCAGGAAGAATTTCTGCGCTTGCAGCGCGCGAAGATGGATGAGATCAACGGCTTGGGGCTTCCCGGCCTGCATGTAGATACCTTAAATTTGGTCATAGGCCGCTACATCAATTTGGCCTACCCGCTGCCGGGTGGAGATACAGCCAGGTTTTTAAAGGATCATCGGGTTTACTGGGCAAACCAAATCGAGATTCCTGGCAGCGAGTGGTGCTATGGCGTTGTGGGTGATGAGGAATTTCTGCTGGTATGCCGCTGTAGCAGCAGAGGGCAAGCCCCGGAGCTCCTGCTCTATCAGCAGCGGTAAACCGGCCACAAAAACGAGCGTGCGACGGCGCTTTTACGCCGTCGCACGCTGCTGCTATCTGGTCAAAACTGCCTGGATTCCTGCCAATCGGGTATCTCGCTTCTTTACCCAAAGCATGATTGGAAAAAAATGACGGCCGCACCCCTGAGGAGGGCGGCCATCGGGCATCAGAATACGGCAAGGCGGACGCTTTACAGTCGCTCTACCTCGCGGATCTCTCCCGCACGGAGGGCGGCGTCGGCGGTCATGCCCACCAGCGTAGCGGAGAAGGCCATTTCGATACCTTCGTCGTTGGGAATATCCTTCTCGATCATCCGCACAAGGTCCTCCAGCTGGTCATACATGGGCTTGTAGTCGGCGTCAATGTTGATGGTATGGTATTCCTTCTTTACCGCGTCATAGAATTCCAGGAGATCGCCTTCCTCCTGGTGACTGGTTCGATTATTCTTGTACACAATCCGGATGCGCCCCAGCGGGCCGACAAACTCCTTCAGGTTGCCAGAAGACATGGCATTTCCCCACCCGGACTCGTAAAATCCCACCGAACCGTCGGACAGGATGCAGGTACACATACTATAGTTGTATTCGTCGTCCGACAGGTCCAAGTCAATCTTTTGCTTAATCCCCATGACCTTTTCAATCCGGGCGCCGGTAAACCACTGCATAATGTCAAAGTAATGAACGCCGCAGTCCAGCACAGGCGGGGTATCCTGAATCAGCCGCTTGTATCGGGGCCAATTCATGGTATGATGGTTCTGGGCCATGCGCATCACCAGGGGCTTTCCGAGAAGCCCCTCGGCAATCATTTCCTGGGCCTTGATATAGGTCTTATTGTGCCGCAGGATGTGCCCTATCTTCACCTTAACGGGAGCGGCAATGGCTTCCCGCCGGAAGGCGAGCAGGTCCTCCAGGCTCTTGGCCATGGGCTTTTCGCACAGGACATGCTTGCCGTGGGCAACACAGTCCCGCATAATCGGAAGATGTGAGTCGGTATATGTGGCAATGATGAAGATATCCACGCTCGGATCCTCCAAATACCGCCGGTAATCCACGTCATAGCTGGCCGCGCCAAACCGTCGCGCAAAGCATCGCGCCGTCTCCTCATGCAAGTCCACTACGCCGGCAATCCGGATATCATCCCGGTAGTAGATATCCTGAATATGCTCCTCTCCAATGTGTCCGCAGCCCACCAATACAACGCCATACACCTTTTGCATGCTGGTCCTCGAGCTCCTTTGTCTGCTTATATCTGCGAAAGAACCCCTTATACTTCTTCTACAATTATCTCGAAATTGCCGCCAATGTCAAGAATGAAACAAGAAAAAATCTCCCTTTGGCAATAGTGACAAAATTCCTCCTATGGAAGGGAGAAAATTCCAATCCCAGGTTTTGCAAACTCCATTTCGCCGCGTACCCATACAAAAGGAGGCGCCCCATGCATATCACCTTGGAATCTCCTCTGCAGAGCCACCAAGCGCTGACCGGCATTTACGGCCGGGCTCTTAGCCCCGCCTGGCCGCTGTCTCCCGTCCGCCTGCAGTCTATGGCAGACCATACCGCGCTGGTGGCGTGGCACGATACGACGCCCGTGGGCATCGCGCTGCTGAAGCCGGCAGAAACTTCCGCCCACTTGCAACTTCTGGCCGTCGATCCCGGGCACCAAGGCCGTGCCATCGGTACTGCGCTTCTGGCTGCCTCCCGGCGCTGGGCCGCCCGGCAGGGCTTCTCTCGGCTGACAGCCGGGCGTGGCCCCGGATATCTTTGGCAGGGCGTTCCAGAGCCTGTCATCCCCTTCTTTGCGGCCCGCGGCTTTATTTTGGAGGAAATGAGTCTGGACATGGTCTGCGATCTGTCTGCCTTTACCCCCTGTTTCCCGCCAGCCCCGGGGGTATCCTTCCGCATGGCAGAACCACAGGATGCGGCGGCGGTAAACCGTCTTCTCGCCGCCCCGGACCTGCAGAACTGGCAGGGCTTCTACCAGGAAGCGGTACAGAGGAAGAACATCGTCCTTCTAGCCCTGTCCGCCGGAGATCTGGCGGGCGCCGTTATACTGGAGCACGGCCCCATGACCTGGAGCCGCTGCTTTCCCGGCCGGGTAGGCGGGCTGGCCTGTCTGGGCGTGGCCCCCGCCTCCCGCGGCCGAGGAATCGGACGCTCCTTAGCCGCCCGCGGCACCCTACTCCTCCGGGAAAAAGGCCTGGATGTCTCCTATCTCGGCTGGACCTGGCTGGAAGATTGGTACGGCGCCCTGGGTTACAGGACATGGCGTCGTTTGGGGATGATGTCCGCGCCCCTTACGAACGAGGACGGCCCTTTTCCCTTATAGGATTTCGTGGTATACTAAACCTGCAAAGGAGGCAGCCATGACCTTTTCCATTCCGGACCATCTCCAATTTCTGGCCCGTGCCCTGCGGGAGTGCGGCATCCCCCTCTATGCGGTGGGGGGGATTGTGCGGGATCAGGTGCTGGGCTGGCCCTGCCACGATATTGACCTGAGCGGCCCGGCTCTGCCCCAGCAGTTGGAGAGAGCCTGCCAGACTTTGCCATGGCTGCAATGCATCCCGCGGGACACGGCGCTGGGCACCGTAGAGCTCCGCTGGGCATGGGAAGGCGGAGAGTACAGCGCTGAGTATACAACCTTTCGGACGGAGAGTTATCCCCCCGGAGGGTTCCACCGGCCCGACCAGGTGCGCCTATCGGTCTCGCTGGAGGAGGACGCGCTGCGGCGGGACTTCACCATGAACGCTATGTACCTGCGGCTGCCTGAGGGAGAGCTCATCGATCCTCTCCGCGGCCTACGCGACACCCAGCGCATGGTGCTGCGCACCACCCGCGCTCCCGATGCGGTTTTTGCCGACGACGGTCTGCGGCTCATGCGGCTTGTTCGCTTTGCCGCCACCCTGCGCGCCAGCATAGACAAGGCCACCTGGAAGGGCGCCTGCCGGTGGGTGGGGCTGCTTCGGGACATAGCGCCCGAGCGGATCAGCGCCGAGCTCACCGCCATTCTCCTGTGCGATGTGCATTATCCGCCGCGGGCGGAGGAGATTTCCCCGGTTTACCAGGCGCTGGAGCTGCTCCGCCGTATGGGCGCCCTGGAAATCATACTGCCTCCCCTGACCCCCTGCTTCGAGGTAGCGCAGGACCCGCGCTATCACGACTTTGACGTGGGCCGCCATCAGATGTGCTGCTGCAGCCGGACGCCGCCGGTGCTGCTCCTCCGCCTGGCCGCGCTGCTCCATGACATCGGCAAGCCCCTGGCCCTGGCCCAGCACGGCCGGATGCTCTTCCACGATGCGCTGGGGGCGCCGCTGGCGCAGGATACCCTGCTGCGCCTGCGGTATCCCAAGGCGCTGGCGCAGGATACCGCGTTTCTGGTGGAGAACCATATGTATGACCTTACGGGGAAAACCCGCCCCAGGAAGCTTCGGTGGTTTTTTGCCCAAATGGGATACCCCATGGCCGAGAACTGGGTTGCCCTGCGCCGGGCGGACATGCTGGGCAGCCGTGCCCGTCTCTTTCCGGGAGATCCGGCCTGGCACTGGCAGGAGGCCTTGGCCCAAATGATGGCGGAGGGGGCCCCGGATTCCTCCCGGCTCCTGGCGCTGGACGGGCGGGAGATCGCCGCCCTTCTGGGAGAAAAGCCTTCCCCCCGCATCGGCCGGATGAAGGAACTGCTATGGCAGCATGTTGTGGAATACCCCAGCCACAATACCAAGGAAGAACTCGCCCGTCAGCTTGGGATTCTGAGGAAATCCCATCCCGATTTCCGCGAGGCAAAGATAGAATAGGAGGATTTGACCATGCCTGAATTCGTAATTCGCGGCGCCCGCGTCTTCGCGGAAGGCCGGCTGCAGTCGCATAAGGAGGTTGTAATCCGCGGCGACCGGATTGCATCCATCGATCCGGAAGGAACCCATACCCAGCTTCCCGTCGCAGACGCCCAGGGGCTCCTGCTGACCCCCGGCCTGATGGATATCCACATTCACGGGATGGCCGGGCATGACTGCATCGCCGACAACCATGCCGCCATCGCCGCCATGGCCGCGACGCTTCCCCGCTACGGCGTCACCAGCTTCCTCCCCACGGCCATGACCATGGACCTGGCCACCATGGCCGCCATGGTGCGCCGCGTGGCCACCGAGACCTTTGAGGGCGCAACCGTCCTGGGCTGCCATCTGGAGGGGCCCTTCCTGGCCGTGGAATTCAAAGGCGCCCAGGAAGCCCAGTACATGATGCCCCCCACGCTGGAAGCCCTGGAAACCATCTGCGGCGACTATGGCCATATGGTCAAGCTGATCACCCTGGATCCCTCGGCGCCTGGCGCACTGGACTTCATCCGGGCGGTGGCGGGGCGGTTCACCATCTCCGCCGGCCACAGCCCTGCCGGCTATGACGACGCCATTGCCGCCAAAGAAGCGGGGCTCACCCACGTCACCCACTGCTTTAATGCCATGCGCCCGCTGCACCACCGGGAACCCGGCCTCTTGGGCGCCGCCCTCACCGAGGATGCCCTCACCTGTGAATTCATCGCCGACCTGATCCACGTCCACCCGGCCATCCTCCGCATGGCCGCAAAACTCAAGGGCAAGGAAAAAATGGTGCTCATCAGCGACGCAATGATGGCCGCCAGCCTGGGCCAGGGGAACTATACCCTGGGCGGGCAGGACGTCATTGTCACCGCCGACGGCGCCGCCCGCCTGGCCAGCGGCAACCTGGCAGGCTCTACGCTGACCTTGGATAAGGCAGTACGGAATATGGTGCAAAAGGTGGGTCTTCCCTTGGAAGAGGTCCTTCCCATGGCCACCTCCACCCCTGCCCGGGAAATCGGCGAAGGATCGCGGCGCGGGCAGATCGCTCCCGGATATATGGCGGATCTGGCGCTGTGGAACGAGGATCTGACCATTGCCGACACCTACATCGCGGGCGTCCGCTTCTCCCGGTAATCATGACGGCGCGAAAGCTTTGCCGGCTGGCCGCTCTGCTGCTTGCGCTGGTTCTCCCGGCGCTGGCCTGCGGATGCTCGGCCCTGACCCATCTGCTGCTCTCGCAGGAGTCGGATGCCCTCGGTTTTCCCGTACTGGCCCAGGAACCCGAATACCGCGCTCCCCAGGTCAGCGGTCCGGGACAATGGATTCAGGTAGACCAGGCGGACGACCGGTCGGTCTCCTTCCATGATCCGGACCTGGCCAATCTTCTGCTTGCAGCGCTGGACAACCCTGTGTCACAGGAAGAGCTCCATGCCTCCTGCCCGCTGACCAATACCATTACAATCTATAGCGAAAGCAACGAACTCCTGGGCCAGTTCCTGCTGGCGGGAGACGGCGACCGCACAGCCGCCCTTACGGCGGATGGCGAACGCTTCGCCATCAACCCCTATCTTTACGGCCTGCTGGAGAACCAAATGTGGCGGCAGGCGCAAACTGTCTGGTCCGAGCCCCTCACCTGGGATCCGTCCAACGGCACCGCCGCTCTGGAGCTCCGGATGAACCACATCCTGGATACCCTGAGCGTGCAGGCTTACGGACAAATGGACGGCTATTTCTCCACCTACCGGATGTACGAGCCCCGTGTAAGCGAGGGGGAAGCCTCCATTTACCTGCTGCGGAGCATCGCCTGCTATGTGATGGAGGACGGAGCCTACGTGCGCACCGTGTACGATACCCGGCCTGTCCGCCTCACGCTTACCAGCACCGGCGCCAACCAATGGGTGATCACCGGCTACAGCCAGTGCGATAGGGAGCTGCTCTCTACCCGGCCCAACGCCGCCGTGCAGGCCATCTTCCCCTACGAAATGGTCGAGCAGGTGGTCTATGACCTATCCAATACCGACGACTCCCTAGAACTCCATCAAATGGCGCTGGATTACCTGCGCAGCCAGGGGCTGGCCCGCACGCCCATCCAAGAATAGGTAGCAACAAAAAAGGGACCGTTGCAAAACGGCCCGCAAACCGAACCACGGCAGGACAGCCCTTTTCAGGATCGTCCTGCCGTGGTTCGGTTTTAAGCTTGCTTTGAGCTTGCTTTGGCAAACCTGAGCGGCGAAGGGACTTTTCTTTCTTTGGGCGCCGGAATCTTCCGCAGCACTCCTCCATCCTGTTGAGAAAATGAAATGGCAGAAAACCACGCCCTCAAGAGTTTTTGTCCGCCTCTTACGAAAGGCGGTGGAGCAAGGGGCAAAGCCCTCAGCGTCCTCCGCAGAGGATGAAATCTTTTCTCCTTCCCAATGCGCGGAAGGGCATCGTCCCCATGGGATAGGGCAGAGAAAAAATCCGCACCCGAGGATTCCTCGCCGCATCATTTTTCCCTCTGCGCATGCCGCTGTCTGCCCAGAGGTTTTCCGATAGCCCGGAAAATGGGAGCAGCGTTCCGATTTCAAAGGCTTCCTCCAAGCCGCTGCCTGCGGATTGGAAGGAAGCCTTTTCTCATGGCATCATGCAGCATGCCCCAGACGGCATCCACGCTGCACAGAACCGGACACCTCCGCAACTCCGGCTATCGCCGGGCCGTGGCGGCGCTTTGGATGTGGAGCCGCGTGGCGGGGGGCAGATCGCCGGCATACGCATAGTCGGCATCCACCACCATGCGGTCACAGTACACCAGCGTCGCGCCCTTGTAGCTGGCTCGGCGGTAATGCGCATCGGGCAGCGGGAAATGGGCGGCGCTGGCATCGTACCCCGGCCCCGCGCAATCCGTGCTTCCGATAATGCTTCCCTCCAGGATCCCCTGGGCCAAGGATATGAACCAATCCACATAGCTAGGATCGATGGGCGTTCCGTTATGGGCGGGACAAATGGCGTCAAACGCATCCCGGTACCCATTGATCTTATCCATAGCCCGGAGGAAGGTCTCCACCGTAGCAGGCGGCTTGGCGTGGATCTGCCCAGGCTCCTCGGCGTAGCCGGGAAGCAGCAGTACCTGTCCGGATTCGATCTCATCCCCCGGAAAAAGCAGGCGCTGCGTGCGATCCAGTATGGCAATACTCTCCGGGCTGTGGCTGTCCAGCACCAAAATCTCCAGCGGCCTCCCCTCGAAAGGAAGCACCTCCCCATCCCGGACCAGCGTATAAGTATAATCCAGCGGGAAAGACGCAGGATCCCCGCCCATGACGTTCTTCCCGCTGCGGGCAATCCCCTCGGTGCCATAGATGACATCAAAGTACCCATTGCCCCCCGTATGGTCAAAGTGGCTGTGGGTATTGATGACGCGGCGCACCGGCAGTTCGGTAATGGACTGGGCAAAGGCCCGAATATTCTCCGTGGAGCATCCGGCGTCAATCATAATGGCCTCGCGGTCTCCCTCCAGCAGATAGGCATCCGCCCCCGCACCCTGAATTACATAGGTCCGCGGCGCAAACTTACGGAAACGAAAAGGATAGGTCACAGCAGCGCACCTCCATTTTGTCTCTTTCTGCTTCCATTATATGCCAAGCCTGCCTGCAGCACAAGCCAAAGCCGGAAAAACCGCCCCTTCCCCAGGAAAAGGCTCCGCTTCCCTGCGCACCTACCGCGCCATATGCCGGCCAAGCGCCTCCTCCAGCTGCTCCAGGCTGGACAGATCCCGCGGTTCGCAGCCCAGCATCCGCCGGCAGATCCGCTGCGCATAGTCTCCGCCATATTCATGAAGCAGTACGCCCATAAAGCAGCGCTTAGCAAAGGCAGCCGGCTCCTCTCCCTCCCGGAAGGCATCCGCCATACTTCGATCCCCATCCATCAGATCCAGAACGATGGGGGGCAGCTCATAGGCAGGGTCAGCCAGCCTGCCGTCAGCAAAATCCAGCAGGCAAACCCCGCCGTCCGGGGTAAGAAGCAGGTTCTCTCCCGTCATGTCCCCATGAACATAGACAGTCCGGGATGCCGGCAGCCCGGCACGCAGCCCCTGCAGCTGCTCCCGCACCCGGGGCGCAAAGGCCTCCCAGCCCCGTCCCTCTGGCATCCCGGAACGGGCGGCCAACAAGGGTTCGCCGGGGCATGGCGCCGCTTCCATCGCCTCGGTCATCCGGCGTATCTGCCTGGCAAAGCCCTGCCGCGCGCTGCGATCCATCCCCCGCAGGGCCGGCCCCGCCTCGCGGCCGGGAACGTATGCCATCACAAGATAGCGGAACAGATACCGGTCCTCCAGGACGCCGGCTGCCTGCAGCCGGGGAATCCGCAGGCCACAGGCCGCAGCGTGACGCAGCCCCGCAGCTTCGCAGGCAAAGTCTCCCGCCGTATCGGCCCCCGATTCCACAGGCGCCAGGATTTTGATCACCCACTCCCCCGCGCGAAACACTGCGTTGCTGCCCGGCGTCAGGTGGCTTATCTTCGCCATGGGAAGCTTCTCCCGACGCAGGATCTCCAGAATCAGGCCCTCAAAGGCCTCGATAGACTGAAAGACCCTGCCCCAATCGGACCAATTGGCAATGGACGCATGAAACAGCGGCATTCCCGGCTCCCTCCCAAAAAACTGGCGCTTTTGCCAAAGCGCCAGAGCGTTCTTTCACTATGCGGCGGGCGTCTCCGCCTCCCATTGGATCAAAAAAGGATAGGGATTGAAGGCCAGCTCCGTATCATCCTGTCCCTGGTACATGCCGAAGTGCAGGTGCGCAGGGAATTGGCCCGTGGTTCCCTCCGGTCCGTAGCCCGTATCCCCCACGTAGCCAATGACGGTACCCGCCTCCACCCGGTCGCCTACCTCCACATCGGCGTAGGAGCTCATATGGGCGTAGTAATAATAGATGCCGTCGTCCCCTCGGATGCCCAGGCGCCAGCCGCCCAGCTGCAGCCATCCCTTTTTCTCCACCGTTCCGCTGCAGACCGAGTACACGGGCGTACCATACTCCACGAAAATATCCACGCCCTCATGGGGCCGGGCCCCATCGTCGCCGGGCCGCGCATCCCCCCAGCCGTCCTCGTAATCGCTGCGGACATCCATGGGCAGCGGATAGATCTTGCCCCGCCGGATCTCTCCCAGCCAAGTTAGGGAATTCAAATATTCCAAAGCCTGTTCCTTCTCTTCGCCTTCGGGAAGTCCTTCTACCAACCGGCGGGCATTCTCCGCGGGAGACAAGTCGGGATCCGTCTCCGTGGTAAAGGCATCCGCCACCGTCTCCCCCTGATCCAAGGAAAGCCCCCGAGCCTGGGCCAGCGCCGCCAGCGCCTCCAACGGAATCCCCGTGGTCTTTTCGGCGGCAAACAGCGCCTCCAGCTGGGAGGGAACAAAGGTCGCGGGGGCCTGCATGCCCTCATAGTCATACGGGCCGGAGGCCGGCCGGCTGTGCAGCATCAGTGCAATGATTCCTACGAGAACCACCGCCACCCCCGCCAGAATGCCCGCCATTTGAGCGGGGGTTATTCTTTTCTTTTTCTTTCGCTTTGGCATGCTCCTCAACTCCTCCGGTTTCTACGGCAAGGATTCTACCAGGCCCTTGCATCAAAGTTTCATCCCGCCTGCGGGGTATAGTGGAGGCTGCGTATAGCATTCAGCGGCCAAATGACGAACTGTGCCTTTCCCACCAGATCGGAAAGCGGCAGCGGTCCCACCGAGGAGCTGTGACTGTCCTTGGAATCGTTGCGGTTATCCCCCATAACGAAGACATATCCCTCGGGGATGACCGTATCCTCCATCTCATAGTAGATGGTATCCTCCCGGGTGTAGGGCTCCTCCAGCGGCTCGCCGTCAATGTAGACCTGCCCATCATGAACCCCGATGGTCTCTCCGGGAAGGCCGACGACCCGCTTGACAAAGAGATCACCGCTTTCGGGATAGTGGGTAATCACGATCTCATGCCGCTCCGGCTCCCGGAAATAGTAGGTAAACTTGGTCACAAACATCCGCTCCCCGCTCTGTAGGGTGGGCGTCATGCTCTCCCCCATTACGGGAATGATCTGGAAAATATAGGTGCTGATCAGCGTGGCCAGGAGGTATGCCCCGGCAAACAGCACAACCCACTCGACAATCTCCCGCCAAAGCGGCTTCTTGGCTCCGGGCTGCTTCCTCTGCCGGCGCATGGGCGCACGTTCCGGAATGGACTGGTTCATGGCGTATCCTCCTCTCCGGCATGCCGGATCACCTTGCGGAGGCGCTTCTCAAATACCTCCCGCTCCAGCATCACCACACGGCCGCAGCCGCAGCACTTAATCTTGATATCCGCGCCCACACGGGTTACCACCCAGGTATCCGACCCGCAGGGGTGGGCTTTGCGCATCTGCACCGTATCCCCCAGTGAGAATGCCTGCGTCATAAACTTCCTCCTTCTCCGCCGGGGGCATCCCGGCGAACGATGACCGTCTGATGGGGATAGGGAATCTCAATTCCCTCCCGGTCAAGCCGCTGCTTGAGCCGGGAACGAAGCTGGTTCTGCGCCCCCCAATGCTTCAGCGACTGCACCCGGCAAACCACCCGGAGCACCACCGCGCTGTCGGCCAGCCCCACAACCCCGGCAACAGAAGGCGGCTCCACCACAATCTCCTGATTCTCCACCGCCCACGCCTCGGCCTCGGCCAGAAGAGCCTTCGTCGCGCGGGGGATATCCGCCTCGTAAGCAATGGACATATCCACCACCGCCAGAGACGGGCCGCGGGAGAGGTTGGTCACCTGGGTAATCGACCCATTGGGAATGATCGTCAGCTCCCCCGTATAGGAGCGTATGGTGGTTACCCGCAGCTGCACGCTCTCCACCGTTCCCTCCACGCCGTTGAGCTTCACAAAATCACCTACGGTGATTTGATCCTCCAGCAGAAGAAAAAAACCCGATATACAGTCCTTAATCAGGCTCTGCGCTCCAAATCCAATGGCCAGGCCGCCCACCCCCGCCGTAGCCAGAAGGGAGGTAAACGCGGCGTCCAGTCCCACCAGATGGATGACCGTAGCGATGCAGATAAACAGCAGCAGGATCTTATAGATGGAAGTCGTCAGGGTTTTGACGGTGTTTATCTTGCGGGCAGGGATGGGCACATTGCGGCTAGCGTTCAGCTTGTCCATCAGGGAACGGATACAGCGTCTCCCCACCTTGAGCAGAATCAGATACGCCACAATCACCAGAATAATCTTCAGCGCAACCAGGATGGGCGCGGGAGTATTGGCGGAAAAGTCGGCAAAAAATTCTTGAACTTGCTTGAGCATGCGGCCCTCCCCTCCTACATTTCGAATATTATATCATAAATCCCACAAAAAGGGGAGGCCCTCTTTCCCCCAAAGGCGCCTCCCTACCATGCGGCGCACCGCATTACATCATCAGTGCCCGAAGCGCCGCGGCCAGCCGGCTGTATTCCTCCTCCAGCGCCTCCTTCTGCGATGTCTGGCGCATACGCTCCAAGACCTGGGCCATGCGCATCCGCAGCCGGTCGGCTTCCAGGTCCCGTTGGCTTTCCTCCGCTTTTCCGGCGGAGGCCTCATAGTCCCGCAGCCCCCCGCCATAGGGACGCACAGCGCCCCCGTCAAATACCAGCAGATGATTGGCTACTCCCTCTACAAAGGACCGGTCATGGCTGACGAAGAGCACCGTCCCCGGGTATTCACACAGCAGCTCCTGCATGACGCGGATGGAGGGCATATCCAGGAAATTCGTGGGCTCATCCAGCAGCAGCACATTGGCAGACGAAACCAGGAGCATGGCAAGCGAAAGCTTGATCCGCTCCCCGCCGCTAAGCACAGCCGCCTTTTTGTGGACATCGTCCCCGCGGAAGAGTAGGCGCGCCAGGATGGTCCGGGCCGTACTTTGGCTTTGCACACTCTCCCGCATGGTATTTTCCAGCACGGTACGCTCCATGTCCACGTTGTCAAATCCCTGGTATAGGCATCCCAGCCGGGCTTTGGGCACCACGCGAATCCCCGGGACACCTTGGCGGATTGCCCGCAGCAGCGTGGTTTTCCCCGCGCCATTGGGACCCCAGAGCGCCGTTTTGCTTCCCCGCGGGATGGCAAAGCGCACATCCCGAAGCACCGGTTCCCCTCCGTAGCCATAGGTCAGCCCTTCCGCCTCGAGGATCACGCGATTCTCCGGCGGCTGGGTCCGGGAGAAATCCATGACAATTGAGACCTCCTCCCGAGGTTTTTCCACGGCCTCCAGCCGTTCCAGACGGGATGCCAAGGCATTCTGGGCGTTATGGATTTTCTCCGCCTTCTCGGTGGCTTCCCGGCGGTGCAGCCGCGCCTCGGAGTTCCCCATTCCTTTGCGCGCCTTTTTGATGCTGTCGGCCCGCTGGGCCTGCCGGGCCAGCGACGCTTCCAGGCGCGCCTTTTCGGTCCGGTAGGCCTCGTATTCCTGCCAGGCCCGCGCCTGGCGTTGGGCACGGACCTCTTCATAGAAGCTATAGTTCCCCTCGTAAATGTGGATAGTACCGTCCTCCATGGCCCAAATGGTATCGCAAAGCCGGTCCAACAGCGCCCGGTCATGGCTGATAATCAAATAGGTAGTAAACTCGGCCAATTCCTGGCAGAAGCGCTCAATGCCCGGCGCATCCAGGTGGGCGGTGGGTTCGTCGGCCATGAGCAGGACACCGCCGCCTCCCAGCGTCTGCGCCAGCTGCACCCGGGTATCCTCCCCGCCGCTGCGGGCCCCCGCCTGCTTTCCCAGTACGCCAAAAGTTGCCAGAAGCCGCGGATCGGCTTCCCCTTCCTGTGTAGCTTGAAACTGTTCCACACAGGCAATAGAAGCATACCGCCGGACCATGCCCTCGTCCGCTGCTCGGCTGCCGCGAAGAATCTCCATCAAGGTCGTCTTTCCACTGCCGTTGGGACCAATCAGGCCGATGTGATCCCCCTCGTAGATGGCAAGCTTGGGACATGTGAAGAGCTCCCGGGCTCCAATATATTGGGCCAAGTCCCTCGCTTCCAATAAGATCTTCATAAAAAAACCTCCCGCGCCCAGTTCCGCGCGGAAGGGATGACAAGGCAGCCCCAAAAAGCAGGTTACCCCTTCATTCTAAGCGCGCGAAACAGAGCATGCTCATCATGCTTGCTGTCATTGCTTCTTCGCCGCTTAGATATTCCTCATGAATGTGGTAACCCCGTGCTTTCTTCAGATTTACCCCTATTATACCATTCTAGGGCAGCCTCTGCAATCGGTCTGCCCTATTTTTATCAAATATACCTGCCCGTTTCTCAGGCTCCAGGCTCCGCTGACGGAGCTGTGGATGGAGAAGGCTGGCCGGCTCCCTCGCCCCAAACCTGAACCAGTTCTACGTCTTTAAAGTAGTAGGTTAGGATCTCCTCGGCGGTCTTTCCCTGCATGGCCATGGTATAGGCCCCCCATTGGGACATTCCGACCCCATGGCCGAAACCCTTCCCCTCCACTTCCAGGACCTGATTCTGTGGATCCCATTGGACCTTGGTCAGATAGGTGGAGCGAAACCGCTCTGACCCCAGCGCAACCCGCAGGGCAGGCGCAGGGAGCTCGGCCTCTCCCACCTTAAGCAGCGTGGTGCGTCCCGAAGGTCCCATAGCCGCCTGGCTCACATCATCCACCTCTTCCAGGGTGACGCCCAGCTTTTCCGCCGCCGCCCGAAGCTCCTCCAGTGTAAAGGTGCCCGACCACGTTTGGAATTCGGCGGGCGCCTCCTCCTCCGGGCTGTCCACCACCTGGATATAGGGAGGATCCCCCTTGTTATATCCCAGGCCTTCGGTGGCCATGGCGGTCCTGCCGCCGGCGCAGGAGCTGAACCATGCGTTAATGAAAGCGCCCTCGTGCACCAGCACCATCCCCTCGGTATCCTGCACGGCTTGGCGGATCTTATCGGTGATGCCAGCAGCATAATAGGCCTGGCTCTCCTCTATATCGGTGGAGATATCCGCCCCTTCGTAGGCGGAGCCTCCCTTCTCCTCCAGGAAGTACAGCAGGAAGGTGCGCGCCACAATGGCCTGCGCCCGGAGGGCCTCCTCCGGCCAGTCGTCCCGCATTTCCCCGGCCAGTACGCCGCAAAGGTATTCCTCCACGGGCAGTGTTTCCATTTGCTGGGTGTCCACGACATAGACCTGCAGCGGCAGGTCCTCTCCCCGGCCCTGCAGGGCCGCAGGCAGGCTGGGCAGCGGATCAGGGGTTGCCGTAGGACTTTGGGTAGGGGTCTTGGTCAGCATCACGGTGGGCCTGGGGCTGGGTGATGGCGCGGCGCTGGGCGCGGGAGCTGCGCCGCAGCCCGCCAGCAGCGAAAGGCAGGCCCCAAGGCACACAAACAATCCTATCAAACGTTTCATGGCAGAATTCCTCCCAGATGGATTCTCCATGAGTATGCCCGGATACCCGAAAAAAAAACGGAAAGAAGCGTTGCTTCTTTCCGCATCCCATCAGAATGCCATATCGCGGGAAAACCGCCCCAAAAGTTTTCGCGTGCCTTTTGCAAATGGCAGCGAGATCGAGGGGCAAAGTCCCCATCCAGCGGACAAAACTCTGCCCTTTTATGGGCGTAGGAGGGCGTCCAATATCCCTTCCAACGCCTTCCGCCGGCAGTGGTGTCCCACCGCAGCACGCGGGATCAGCTCTCCGCCTTGGGTTTGGCAAAAATCATGCGTCCCGCCGAGGTCTGCAGCGCGCTGGTGACAATGACCGTAGTCTCCTGGCCCAGCAGCCGGGTGCCGTTCTCCACCACCACCATCGTGCCGTCATCCAGGTAGGCAACCCCCTGTCCGGGTTCCTTGCCCTCCTTGACGATTCGAACCTCCAGCGGCTCGCCTGCAATGACCACTGGCTTGATGGCATTGGCCAGGTCGTTGACGTTGAGGACGGGCACCTGCTGGACCCGAGCCACCTTGTTGAGATTGTAGTCGGTGGTCACCACCTTACCGCCGCGCCGCTGGGCCAGCCACAAAAGCTTGGCGTCAACCTCCTCGATCTCGGGATTATCCTCATCGGTAATCTCCACCTCGATATCGATCTCCCGCTGGATGCGGGCCAAGATCTCCAGGCCCCGGCGGCCGCGGGCGCGCCGGAGCTCGTCCGCAGAATCGGCGATATGACGCAATTCCGTAAGCACCGCCCGGGAAACCACCAAGGGCCCTTCCAGAAACCCCGTCTGCAGCACGTCATAGATGCGTCCATCAATAATCACGCTGGTATCCAAAATCTTTGCCGTGCCGCGGCTGGGATTGCGGCGCTTTTCCCGGGCGTCGCTGACCATTTCCCGCCAGGCGGCAAACCGGAAATTCCGCAGTTCTTCCCGTTTTTTGTAAGCCACCCGGCAGCCGATCATGCCAAGGATGCAGTACAGCAGGATTGAGATCAGCAGATCCACCCCTGCCCAGGGAATCATTCGGGCTAACCAGCTGAGCAGGAAAGCCACCAGGAGCCCCAGCAGCAGTCCCAGGGTTGCCGCCAAGATATCCCCCGGAGGCATTCCCTGCAGTTTCCGCTCTACCATCTCAATCCAGCGCAGGAGCCTTGTTGAATACAAATAGAAAATGATACCGCCCACAAGTCCCGCGCCACAAAGCAACAAAGCATACATCCAGGGATCGCCACCGAAGAGCACATAACCACCCATGCGGGTGATCACGTTAACCGCCAGGGCCGCCGCGCCAATACCCAGGCTGACGCCCAGAAGCGCTATGAGCACCCGAAGTGCTTTTTTCATAATACACCTCCCTTTCCTATAGAGAGCGCCGCCCTTTTACTGCGGCAGAGCCAGTACCACCTGGGCTTTCCTTCCCGATACCAGCACAGGATAGCGTTCCACCACCCGCCACAGTGTCGCCACAGCCCGGTCGACCTCTTTATCCCGGGGAAGCAGGAATACACCGCGGCCTTCGCCGGTAACAACCCGGCGCATTTCACGCATGATCTTGGAATAAAAGCCGTAAAGATCTTCAATTTTCTCAAAAACGCCCCACGGAGGGTCGGTAATCACCGCATCCACGCTTCCGTCGGCCACTTCCGTCAGGTCGGCAGCGTCCCAGAGCCGTACCTGCACCCCCGGAATGCGCGCCGCATCCTGGAGCACCGCATCGCTGCGGTCGCCGCCCATGATGCTGCGGCTGGGCCAGTGCGTCCGAGCCCGAAGGATCGCCCCCCGCCCGCAGAAGGGATCCAGCACCCGGTCATTGCGGGAGGGTCCGCTGAGAAGGCAGAGCAATGCCGCCAAGTCGGGACGCAGTTCCCCGCGCTTGAGGGTCTTCTGGAAATCCCCATGCCGGGTCACGCGGAGCAGAAAGTATCCGATCCCCTCTTTGCGGTAATTGATCCAAAACTCCACATCGGGACGGGCGCGGTTGGACACCAGGCCAAAAGCCGCGGTAATGGCATTCTCTGCCGCCTCCATCTGCCGCGACGGCACGGAGACAAGCTCCCCCTGCACCATGCACACCAGACGGAAAGAGGACGCCTTCGGGGGCAATAGGCGAAGCGCCTCCTCGTTGCCGCCGAACTGGCAGACCCGCTGCACCATCATATCCACCGGATTGCCCTTCGCCTTGGGAAAGGTGGCCAGGCACGCAAAGGTGTTATTCACAAAGGGGATCTCCGGCAGCGTGCCCTTCCCCCCCAGCCGGTACTGTATAAGACCGCTCATCACCCGAAGCACCGTCGCTCCCGGAACCTGCTGGGGCAACGCCCGCTCCACCAAACCCTCCAAACCGGGTACAAATGTTGAGACCATATTCCGCATAGGGCCGTCTATCCCTCCGATCAATATATCCTGAAATTCCGAAAAAACCATATCCAAAGTGTAAAAATTCTGTGCCGGATGCTACGAAAGCTCCTGCAGCTGGGTCAGGGCGCCTGCCACGGTACTCACGCCAACCAGCTCCATTCCCTCAGGAACGGCAATCCCCGCGGCGTTTCGCGCGGGAAGAATGGCTCGGGTGAACCCTGTGCGGCGCATCTCCCAGAGCCGCTGCTCGGCAAAACGCACCGGACGAATCTCTCCGGTTAAGCTGACCTCGCCAAAGACAGCCGTCCCCCTGGGCAGCACAGCGCCGCGGAAACCCGACGCCACCGCCAGGATCGCCGCCAGGTCTGCCGCAGGCTCCACCAGACGCAGTCCACCCGCCACATTGAGGTACACGTCTTGGTCATAGAGCTTGTAGCCCGCCCGCTTTTCCAGCACCGCCAGGAGAAGCACCATGCGATTGTAGTCAATCCCTGCGGACTGACGGCGGGCGTTGCCGAAGGATGTGGAAGCCACCAGTGCCTGCAGTTCCACCAACATGGGACGGCTTCCCTCCATGCTGGCAGCCACCACCGAACCCGGCGCCTCCCGGTCTCGCTGGGAGAGGAACATTTCCGACGGGTTGGTGATCTCCACCATTCCCTCCTCCCGCATCTCGAAGAGCCCGATCTCCTGGGTGGAGCCAAAGCGGTTCTTCACCGAACGCAGCAGCCGGTAGGCGTGGTACTCATCCCCCTCGAAGTAAAGGACCGTATCCACGATGTGCTCCAGCACCCGAGGACCCGCAATGGCGCCGGCCTTGGTCACATGCCCCACCACGAAGATGGAGCAGCCTCGGGTCTTGGCTACCTGCATCAGCATGGCCGCCGACTCCCGCACCTGGGACACGCTGCCCGGCGCCGATCCCACGTCGCTGCGGTACATGGTTTGGATGGAGTCAATGACCACGAAGTCCGGGTCCGTCCGCTCAATTTGCTGGAGAACGGAATCCAAATGGGTCTGGGAATAGATCAGCAGCTCTGGGGACTGGGCATGCAGCCGCGCCGCCCGCATAGCGACCTGCCGCGTGGATTCTTCCCCTGAAATATAGAGAACCTTCCGGTGCTGACGCGCCAGGTTTTCCGCCGCCTGCAGCAGCAAAGTCGACTTCCCGATGCCGGGATCCCCGCCGATCAGGATCAAGGACCCCGCCACCACGCCGCCGCCCAGCACCCGGTCCAGCTCTCCCATGCCGGTGCTGCACCGGGGAAAATCCTCCCGGGCCACCTGGGGAAGCGGCATGGGCTTTTCCCCGTCGCCCGGAACTCCCGAAACCACCGTCGCCTTGGCCGCGCTCTTGCTTACGGGAACGATGGTCTCCTCATGGAAGGTATTCCACGCCTGGCAGCCGGGGCACTTCCCCAGCCACTTACGGCTCTCATAGCCGCATTCGCTACATACAAAAACCGTCTTATTCCCCGCCATCGTTCTCTCCCTGGGCCGCAGCTTCGGGACTGGCTTCCGCCACAGGCGACCCGGAAGGACCGGGCGTGGTCTCCGCCGCAGGCGTTGCGGAAGGGCTGGGGCTGGCCTCCAGGGTGGGGGCAGATGTCGGGGGCGCCGTCACTGGGACCCCCGGCTCCTCCCGCCCCAACGGATATAGGTCCTCATCGGTGAGCACCTTGTAACGCACCAGATCCCGATTCTCTCCATCCACCGAGGTGGTATCCCAAACCACGGTGCGGCCCTGCACCGTGGGCATAATGCCGGTCTCGTTGGCGCTGGTCAGCCGGCAGGTCTCACCCGTCTCAATCACATACACCCAAACGGCCTCATCCTTGCCGTACACCACAATGCCGTCTCCTAGCGCGTAGGTGGTAACTCCCTGGGCAATCACCGTGGCTTCCCCGTCCAGAGGACGGAAGTACAGGTTGCTGTTAAAAGACTTATTGGAATCGATCCAGATAAAGTTCTCTCCGTCGAAATGAGGCTCATGGACATAGGTTCCCGGCCGGTACACATTGGGCTCGATCTCATCGCCCCCCACGTCGGTATTCAGGTCTACCCAAAAGATGCCGCTGGTCTCTCCCTGGGCGCGCTCCTCTTCGGTCTGCTCCGGATCGGGCCCCGACCAGGTAATATAGTCCCCGCTGATATCCGGCGCAGAAACGCCGTAGGTGGCCACGTCGCGGAAGGAAAAGAGGGCCACGTTCTCCTGGCTCACCAGGTCAATCATGTAGAGCCTGTCCAAGGTCTCCTCGGTCTGCTCCATCCAAATCAGAATGTCCCCCGAAAGCCGAAGCTTGGGCTTGCCGTTCTCGCAGGTTTTCAGCACGCTGTCCTCACCGGTTTCCCGATTCCGAACGCAGATATAGTTTTTCACGCCGTGGTCGGTCTCCAGCCACACCAGCCACTTCTCGTTAATCAGCGTCTCATAGTAGGAGCCGTTGTACAGCTCGGTGGTCTTGATGGTCTCCTCAGTCTGGGTCTCCAGGTTATACAGGCAGAGCTTGGTCAGCACAGGGCCGCTGTCCAGACGCCCCGTACCCGCCGAATAGAAAATTTCGTTTCCACTGATGGAAGGCTGGTTAATATGACGCTCCGACAGACGCAGATTGCTGGAGCCGTGGGAAAGATTCCGGTAAATCTCCGGCTGGGGGGTCATGGAGGGCTCCCGCAGGGTGAGACGGTTCTCTCCCACCTCGGGAAGGTCGGGGGCTGGCGTGGCCCAAGGGCCGAGGCTGGTCCCAGGGGCAGACGAGCTGACCGCTGCAGGCGATGCGCCGGGCCCTTCTTGGCCCAGCAGTCCCTGGACGAGACGCGTAGAAAGGTACGCGCCCACCACCAGCAACAGGGCCCCTGCCGCGCACAGCAAGGCGACTGTCGCGGGCGGAAGCTTCTTTTTCTTCTTTATACTGCGCTGCTTGGCCTGGCTGGCCCGCAGAGGTTTCTCCTTCTTTCCCCAGGAAAAACGGCGCTTGGCCGAAGGACGTTCAGGTCGTTTCATGCTTCGCCTCCCCGTTGGTGTCGATTGTCACCATTATAGCACAGTTTTTGTGGGACCGATACTCCATTCCGGGAATCTCACAAATTACCTGCCGACACAAAAAGAGGACGCCCAGGCTACGCAGCGCAGGCGTCCGTTCCCTTGGAAACTAGTTCTGCACCAAAGAGGCCACCGCTTGGGCGGCGATCCCCTCACCCCGGCCCGGAAAACCCAGGCCCTCGGTGGTGGTGCCCTTCACAGATACTTGGCCGGGAGAAATTCCCAGGGCTCGGGCCATCCGTGCGGCCATCTCCTGCCGGAAGGGGGCGATCTTGGGCCGCTGGCAGATCACCGTCGCGTCAATATTCCCCACGCGCCATCCGTGCTCCGCCAGGAGCCTTCCAACCTGGCACAGCAGATGCAGGCTGTCGGCTCCGGCATAACGCGGGTCGGTATCTGGGAAATGCATGCCGATATCCCCCAGAGCCGCAGCGCCCAGCAGCGCATCCATGACGGCATGGGCCAAGACATCGGCGTCCGAGTGGCCCAGCAGCCCCAAGGGATACTCCATCCGCACGCCGCCCAGGATCAGCGGCCGCCCTTCCACCAGCTTATGCACATCATACCCCATGCCAATGCGCATGGCGTCCCCCTCTCTCTGCCGGAGAACAGCCTCACAAAGGGGCACATCCTCCGGGCGGGTCAGCTTGAAATTATCCGTCCGCCCCTGGACCAAGGTCACCGGGCAGCCAGCGCGGCGCATGACAGCGGCATCGTCGGTGGCGTCAAACCCCTCCAGCGCCGCGCGGCGGTAAGCCTCCCGCAGCGGGCCGAAGGCAAAGCACTGGGGCGTCTGCACCTGCCAGAGCCTGGCACGGTCAGGAGTGCGGACAATCCTTCCGGAGGCATCCGTCTCCTGGATGGTGTCGACAGCCGGAAAACCCAGTACGGCAGCCCCCATTACCTTGGCAGCCTCCAGAGTCTTTTCAATATCCTCCGGTGTTACCAGCGGCCGGGCCCCGTCGTGGATCGCCACAAATTCAGTATCCTGCGGCAGGGCCTCCAGCCCGTTTCGCACCGAGCCGCCGCGAGACATGCCGCCGTCCGCCCAGTAGCGGACCTTATCCATTCCCCAGGACGGGAGAAGCCCCTGCAGTTCCTCCCGGAGCGCAGGGGCCGCCACGACGCATACAGCGTCTACGGCTGGACATTCCTGGAAGGCGCGCAGCGGCCAAAATAACGCAGGCCTGCCGGCCAGAGGAAGCATCACCTTGGGCACGGACGCCCCCATCCGGCTGCCGGCCCCGGCAGCCAGCAGAATGGCGGCCGTCATTCCTTTCCCTCCGCGGGCAGCTCCCGAACCATATCAGCGGCCTGGGCTTTGCCTGCGGATTCCAGCACCTGCAGCACTTCATAGCGTGCCGTGTGGGTGCCAAATGTCACCTCCAGGATATCCCCTTCCTTCACCGCCGCGGAGGGCTTGGCCAGCCGTCCGTTGATGGTGACGCGCCCGCCGTCGGCGGCCTCGGCCGCAACCGTGCGCCGCTTGATAATGCGGCTGACCTTCAAGAACTTATCCAATCTCATATAAAAAACCCCTCTCTACCGTAAAACCGGCATGGACGGGCCGGAAAACTACTGCTGGCGGAAGCTGTCCTTGAGCAGCTTGCTGGGCTTGAAAGCCGGGACCTGGCAGGAAGGCACCTGCACCACCACACCGGTCTGCGGCACCTTCGCCTCACGGGGCTTGCGGCTGCGCATCTCAAAGGTTCCAAACCCGACCAGGCGAACCTTCTCCCCCTTATTGAGCTCCTCGGTAATCGTTTCCAGCATTGTTTCCACGGCCTGCTCCGCATCCTTGCGGCTCAGCCCGGTCTTTTCTGCAATACGAACAATCAATTGTGCCTTATTCATGCTGTTTTTTGCTCCTTTCTGCGCACCTGCGGATTCATGGCGCAAACTCTGCTTATTGTACATGATGCATAAGGATTTTGCAAGGAAAAATCCGCAAAGTTCATGATTTTATCTCAAATGGTCCCCTACAGTCCCTGGCGCTTTGCTTTCTCCCAATAGGCATCCAGTTCCTCCATGGGCGTATCCGCCAGGCTATGCCCGGCGGCAAGCGCCCGATTCTCCACATAAGCAAACCGTTCAATAAATTTATCTACTGCGCCCCGCAGCACAGCTTCCGGATCCTTGGCGCACAGCCGCGCCACATTGACCACCGAGAACAGCAGATCACCAATTTCCTTCTCCAACCGTCCGGGAACTTCTTCCGGCTGCCCCAATTCCTCCGCCACTTCGGCCGCCTCCTCCAGAACCTTATCCAGCGCACCGGCGGCCTCTTTCCAGTCAAAACCAACCCGTGCCGCCTTCTCTTGGACCTTTTCCGCCAAGGTCAGCCCCGGCAGAGACGCCGCCAAGCCCCGCATCGCGTCGGAAACCGTCTCCTGCCCCCGTTCGGCCTGCTTGAGTTCCTCCCAAGATACGGGCTCCGCAGCGCCGCCGAAAATATGCGGATGCCGGCGCACCATTTTGCGGCAAACGGCGTCGGTTACGTCCCGCAGCGTAAACGCGCCATGCTCCCGGGCAATCAGGCTGTGGAAAACCACCTGCAGCAGCACATCCCCCAGTTCGGCGCAAAGGGACTCCTCATCCTCGGCGGCTATGGCGTCGGCAACCTCATAGGCTTCCTCAATCATATAGCGCGCCAAAGACGCGTGGGTCTGCTCCCGGTCCCAGGGGCATCCGTCAAACCGGCGCAGCCTCTCCATGATTTCCAGAAGGTCTGTCATGTCATACCGGGCGTCCTCGCCCCGATCCATCAGCAGCAGGCAGCTGTCGTGATCCAGCCTCTCTTCCCAGTCCAGCTGATAGACCGACGTAAGATGCGGCGTTTCACCGGACAGGAGGATGCCTTGGGCCTCATCTCCCCAGTGTTCGGCCAGAGCCAGCTTGGCCTCGCCCGCCTGGATGGGATCATCCAGTTGGGTCACTAGCACCGGAAGCCGGGGCCTGGCACGCAGACCCTCGGTATGATTGGCAGGCAGCAGCACCAAGCCGCCGGAGAGATCTGGCAATTCCGGCATGCCAGCCGCCTGGGCGGCTTCCGCCAAGGGCGCAGGCAGACCCGGAATCACCGTCAGGCTGCATGCCCCGTGCCGCAGCGCCGCCACCGTGGTATCCTCCAGAAGGCCATGGCCCGGCACGCCATACAGCAGCGGCGCTACGCCATGCCGTTGGGCCTCCTCCGCCATCTCCAGAAGCCTTCCTGCTACCCGCGCATCCAGGTCGTCAAAATCCTGGGCTTCCTCATAGAGGCTGTCCAACGTTGTATAGTCCACATCCTGGGCGTCCAGCCACGCGGCTACGCCGTGCCGCCCGGTACGCAGTACCAACGCCTGCCCGCCCAGCAGCTTCTCAGCGGCTTGCAGCGTCAGGTTGGCAGGGTCTCCCGGCCCCAGGCCGATTACGCAGATTTCCAACATGGTTTTTCTCTCTCCTGTTCTCCCATCACAGGAAGCCCATTGCCCCACTCCGCAGCCGGTTTTGGGCAATGAGCTTCCCGATACCAATATACCCCCCAGCGCCAGACTATCCACGCCGACGACCGGGGCGGCGGCCCCGCATCAGGTGGGTCCGCACCAGGAGGCGCTCGATCCGTCCCCCACCGGGGATCAGGAGCAGATCCTGGTGGTTCAGCGCCCCCGTAATGGGGAGCGCCAACAGATAAACCAGTCCGCCCATGCCAATGGCAATCACCGTCACCAGCGTAGAACCCAGCCGCGGCAGCAGCAGGTAGACCGTAGCCCCCACCGCCAGCGCCATAAAGCTGGTTGCCAATCCCGGCAGCAGCAGCAGGTCCATGATGCTCATGCGCGTCTCGGTGCTCCGGGCCACCACCAGCAGGTTAATCAGCGCCGCCACCGTGTAGCAGGCCACCGTGCTGATGGCTGCACCGTAAATATTGATGGACGGAATGGCAATCAAGGTATAGTTGAGCACCACCTTCACCACCGCACCCACGCCCAGGCTGAAGACAGGGACGTATACCCGGCCCATGCCCTGCAGCACGCCGTTAAGGGTCTGGACCACGCCCAGCGCCAGAATCCCCAGGAACATGGTTTCCAGCAGCCCCGAGGCCACCGTCAGTTCTTCCGCGCTCATGGAACCATAGAGCAGCCGGATAATATTCGGCGCCAGCAGCATGAGGCCGGCAGACGCCGGAAGGCCGATAAGCATGGCAATCTTCAGCCCGCCCATGGCGCGGCTGCGGAGCTGTTCCATGTTGCCGCTGGACTTGGCCTCGGCAATGGCCGGCACCAGCGACATGCACAGCGCCATCGACAGCACAGCAGGCATATTCACCAGGGTATTCACCGCGCCAGTAAGATTACCATACAAAGAACGGGCCTGTTCCGTCGTATACCCGATGAACTCCAGCCGGTTGGTCACCAGCATCGAGTCAACGGTGGTGGTCAGCGGCATGATGCAGGCGCCCAGCATAATAGGGATGGCCACAGGAAGAAGCCGCCGCAGCACCGAACTCGCCGGTTCTCTGCGCCGCCGGGTCAGTTCCTTCCGCCACCGCCGGCGGCTGCGGGCGTACTGCAGCATAACGTAGAGCAGCGCTAAGAATTCGCTGGCCGTCACGCCGATCAGCGCACCGGCTGCGCCATATTCCAGGCCCATAGGCAGCATCCGCACCGCCAGGATAATCCCGATGGCCAGCTTGCCCACCTGCTCCACCACCTGAGAGGCAGCGGTGGGCATCATGGACTGCATTCCCTGGAAGTAGCCGCGGTAGGCCGACATCACGGCCACAAAGAAGAGGCTGGGGGCAATGGCGGCCAGGGACATACTCACCAGGGAATCACCCACCACATGCTCGGCAAAATACGCACGTCCCAAGAACAGGGCCAGCGCCGTCACGCCTCCCACAACGGCCAGGAGCTTCAAGGATACGTCAAAAACCCGCTGGGCGCCGTCCCGGTCTCCCCGGCTGAGATGCTCGGAAACCATCTTGGAGATGGCGGTAGGCAACCCTGCGGTGGACAGCACCAGGAGGGTTGAATAAATGGGGTAGGCCTTCTGGTAAATACCCATGCCCTCCGTCCCCAGGATGTTGGTCATGGGGATCCGGTACATAGCGCCAATGATCTTGACGATGATCCCGGCAACACCCAGAAGGGCCGCGCCCTTCATAAAGTTCTTCTTGGCCATACCCTTATGATTCCCTCCTGGCTTTCGTTGACGGTTCTAGTTGCGAAGGCTGTGAATCGGAGCGGGGATCCTCCCGCCGCGGGCCACAAAGTCCTCGGCCGAGAAGCGGTTCACCGGCATCACCGGTGCATAGCCCAGCAGGCCACCGAATTCCACAATGTCTCCCGGCTTCTTTCCCACAACCGGAATCACCCGCACGGCGGTGGTCTTCTGGTTGATCATACCGATGGCAGCCTCGTCGGCGATAATCGCTGAAATGGTTGCAGCGCTGGTATCCCCGGGGATAGCAATCATGTCCAAGCCCACCGAGCAGACGCATGTCATAGCCTCCAGCTTCTCCAGACAGAGGGCGCCCTTCTGCACGGCGTCAATCATCCCAGCGTCCTCGCTTACCGGGATAAACGCGCCGGAAAGTCCGCCCACCGAGGAGGACGCCATGACGCCGCCCTTCTTCACCGCGTCGTTCAGCAGGGCCAGAGCCGCCGTGGTGCCGTGGGTGCCGCAGACCTCCAGGCCCATCTCCTCCAGGATCCGGGCCACGCTGTCTCCGATGGCCGGGGTAGGCGCCAGGGAGAGATCCACGATGCCGAAGGGGGTGTCCAGCCGGCGGCTGGCCTCCTGGGCCACCAGCTGGCCCATGCGGGTCACCCGGAAGGCGGTCTTCTTCACCGTCTCCGCCACCACGTCAAAGGGCTGGCCCTTCACCGCTTTCAGGGAAGAGCACACCACGCCGGGGCCGGAGACGCCCACGTTGATGACCTTCTCCGCCTCTCCCACGCCGTGGAAGGCGCCGGCCATAAAGGGGTTGTCCTCCACGGCGTTGCAGAACACCACCAGCTTGGCGCAGCCCAGGCCGTCCCGGTCCGCAGTGGCGGCGGCGGTGTCCTTGACGATGCGGCCCATGAGCGCCACCGCGTCCATATTGATGCCCGCCCGGGTGGCCCCCACGTTGACGGAGGAACACACCAGCTCCGTCCGGGCCAGGGCCTCCGGAATGGAGCGGATCAGCTTCTCATCCGCCTCTGTCATGCCCTTCTGCACCAGGGCGGAGTAGCCGCCGATGAAGTTGACGCCGCAGGTCTGGGCCGCCCGGTCCAGAGCCAGAGCAAAGGGCACATAGTCCTCCGTCTCACTGGCCCCGGCCACCAGGGCCATGGGGGTGACGGAGATGCGCTTGTTGACGATGGGGATGCCGAACTCCCGCTCGATGTCCTCGCCGGTCTTGACCAGCTTCTCCGCGTACCGGGTGATCTTGTCGTAGATCTTCTCACAGGCCCGCTCCGGGTCCGGATCGCAGCAGCTCAGCAGGGAGATGCCCATGGTGATGGTGCGGATGTCCAGGTGCTGCTG